>CAUPMS010000010.1:0-149311 GCA_963512445.1 uncultured Ralstonia sp. | reverse complement strand
GGCGTCAGCATACGGAATGTGGCAATTCAGGCCCACGGAATTCTCCGAAGAACCTGAAAAAAGCCCTGACTTGCCTGTCTCTCGTCCTGCTGGCCCTGCTCGGTGCATGCGGCTCGGCCCCGCAACAACCGCCCGCCGATACCAGCAGCGCTGCCAACACAACCAGTGCCGCGAGCGCTGACAAAGGCTGGCAAACACTGCGCGCCCAATACATGGCTTGCGTCCAGCGTCATGCCGACGATGGCGTCCGGGGCACTACGCAGACGAAGGCCGTCGTGTCCTCCGCGCTCAACGTCTGCGAAGGCGATTTGCGCACCATGCACGACGGCTTCCGCGATTACCTCAGCGCGTCAATGTCGTCGTCCGGCGCGCGCAAGGTGGCCGACCGCGTCACCACTGACACCCGCGACAAAGCACGCGTCTACCTGATGGGCTACGTCGACCACGAGCGCTACCTGGCCAAATCGCGCTGAACGGTTACAGCATCTCCAATGCGCGCGGCCCCTTGGGCGGCGGGAAGATGCTGTCCAACATAGCAAGCTGCTCAGCCGTGAGTGTGTGCGACAGCGCGCCGATGTTCTCGCGCAACCGCTCACGCTGCCCCGTCTTCGGAATCGCGATGATGCCGTCACGCGCCAGCAACCACGCCAGCGCCACCTGTGCCGGCGTCATGCCGCACTCCTGCGCAAAACGCACCAGCTTCGGATGCCGAGCCAACCGCGCCTGCTCAATGGGCGAATAGGCCATCACCGGCACACGGCGCTCGTGCAGCCAGGGCAGTAAGTCCCACTCGATGCCGCGCCGGCTGAGGTTGTACAGCAGTTGGTTAACGGCGATCTCGCCGCCGCCGGGCACGTCCCACAGTTCCTCCATATCCGACAGGTCAAGATTGCTCACGCCGTAGTGGCGGATCTTGCCTTCGCGCTGCAGGGCCTGCAGACCTTCCACCGTCTCTTCGAACGGCACGTCGCCACGCCAGTGCAGCAGGTACAGATCAAGCCGATCTGTGCCGAGCCGGCGCAGGCTGCGCTCACATGCCGCGGCAATGCCGCGTCGGCTGGCGTTGTGCGGGTAGACCTTGCTGACGAGAAAAACCTCATCACGGCGCCCGGCAATGGCCTCGCCGATCAACGATTCGGAGAGGCCTTCACCATACATCTCAGCCGTATCGATCAGGCGCAAACCCAGGTCGAGGCCCAGGCGCAACGTGGCGATTTCCTCGGCGCGCGCGGCGCGGTCGTCGCCCATGTTCCACGTGCCCATGCCGAGCGCTGGAACGCGTTCGCCATCGGGCAAAGTGACTTGTTTCATGTCGTGCTCTCCGGTTGAGGCGGCAAAGCACGAATCTACAAGAGACGCGGCGCACCGGTAAGGCTGTGCCGGTCCGGTCAGAAAATACGCCCTAGCGCGCCTGACGTTGTGCCGCCCATCGGCGATAGCGTCGCGACTGGCAAGATGCCGCGAGTTGTTGCTGAATCAACGCCCGCAGCGGCGATACACGCGGGGCCGTCGTGCGTCCCTTGCTCAGTTGGTTGAGCTGAAACTTGACGACTGCCATGTTGGCCAACGCACCCAGCGCCTTGTTCTTCCACGTAATGGGCTGCAGCGCCGGTGCGCTGTTCTTGCCGCCAGCCCAATCACGCGGCAGGTTCGGATCAATGGACAACGCGGTGGCAATGCCCACCATATCGACCCCGCTGTCGACGACCTGCTCCGCCACCGCCCGGCGCCGGATGCCACCCGTGACCATCAGCGGCATGCGCGCAATGGCAGCAATGTCGCGCGCGAACTCCAGGAAATACGCCTCGCGGGCCAGCGTTCGGCCATCGCGCGCGTGCCCTTGCATGGCAGGCACTTCATAGCTGCCGCCAGACAGTTCGACCAGATCGACGCCGAGCGGGTTGAGCAGTTCGACCACTTGCTTCGCGTCTTCGGGGCTAAAACCGCCGCGCTGGAAATCGGCCGAGTTCAGCTTGACCGACACCACGAACTGCGGCGACACGGCGGCTCGCACACCGCGCACGATGTCGAGCAACAAGCGCGCGCGGTTCTCGATCGGGCCACCCCACTGGTCCTGCCGCCGGTTGGAGATGGGTGACAGAAACTGGCTCAACAGATAGCCATGGGCCGCATGGATCTGTACGCCGCTAAAGCCGCTCTGCTCGGCCAGTTGCGCGCTGCGCGTAAAGCGTTGCTGCACGTTGAGGATGTCCGCCTCGGTCATCTCCCTGGGCACCGGAAACTGCTTGGACAGCGCGCCGAGCGCCAGAGGAACCGTCGACGGTGCCAGCGTGGCTTGCCCCAGTGCCGCCGGCATCTGACGCCCCGGGTGGTTGATCTGAACCCATGCATGCGCGCCGTGCGCCCGCGCAGCCTGCGCCCAGCGGCGGAAGCGCTCCAGATGTGCGCCGTCTTCCAGCACGACGCCGTTCGGGCCAGTCATGGCACGGTGGTCAACCATCACGTTGCCGGTCAGGATCAAGCCGGCGCCGCCTGCCGCCCACGCTTCATACAGGCGCAGTAACGCGTCGGACGGCGCGTGATCGGCATCGGCCATGTTCTCTTCCATGGCGGCTTTGGCAAGGCGATTGGCAATCACCGCGCCGTTGGGCAAAACAAGGGGCGTGAAGAGCTTCATGGGTGGCATCCACATTTGACGTTTGACGACACCCGAACCCTAAGCTTAAAGTCAACTTGAATGTCAAGCCAGCGGAGCACGCAAATGAAGATTGGTGAACTGGCCCGCCTGAGCGGCGTGGCCGCCTCCCGCATCCGATTCTATGAAGCGAGCGGCCTGCTGCAGCCAGCCGAGCGGCAGTCCAATGGCTATCGCGAATACGCGCCCGAATCATTGACGCGGCTGGAAATCATCCTGCGTGCGCAGAGCGCGGGCTTCTCGTTGGACGAGATCCGCGCTCTGTTGCCCGCACATCTGGGCGAGTGGCCGCGCCAAGGACTCCTGCAAGCGCTGCGTAGCAAAGTCGCGGAAATCGACGTGCTGGAGCAGCGTCTGGCGCAAAACAAGCGTGATCTGCTTGCGCTGATCCGCGAAATCGACCACCAGCCTGACGGCGAAGACTGCGCCGAGCGCGCTCGCCGCGTATTCAACAAGATGAACCTCAGGCCACTCAAGCAGCCCGCCGCAGAACCGAACGCGCGCCCTGCAAGAAAGCGCGGCTGAGTAGCACGTTTGGATACATTCGAACGTATCTGGGTTGGTCATCACCGCGTGGGAGCCGTCCAGGTTGCTATTTCACCTCCCTACCCTGCTGAACCTACCGTAGACAAGGAGAACATGTACCCCTGCGCGAGCACCGCATTGCTGTCGCGGGAATGGCAATTGCGTCCTCCCCCGCGCCCGATGCCGGAAGGGCTGGCATCGGGGCAAAAGGCAAAGCACTTCAGATCGCCTGACAGCACCCGCGACCGCTGTTAGCGTTTCTAACGCAAGCCATATGCAGTAGCGCTTACGCACGGCTTTGTACAAAAGCCATCTGCGCGACAGAACAGCCACTACCCCACACAAGATAAAAGCGGGAGACAACAATGCTGAGTCCCCACGAAATTGCGACGCTGGTTCTAGTGTGTGGCGACTTGCAGCCGCGCGATCTGGATACGGTGGACGTTGAAACGCTGCTTGCACTTCAGCTCATTACGCTGGAGCGCTCGAGCCTCGGCGTGAGCGAGCCGCGCGTCACGCTGCAGGGGCATGCGTTGTTGAAATCGCTGGGGGTGCTCCGCGCTCGCAAGGGCATGCTGGCGGCGGCTTTGCGGTAGACGGAGTCAGAGCCCATCCAGGGCGTGGCGCAGCAGCAAGGCAGACAGCGCCAGCATCGTCACGCCAATCAGCCCATCCAACACCTGCCACGCCTTCGGCCGTGCAAACCATGGCGCCAGCCAGCGCGCACCAAACCCCAGCGTCACAAACCAGAACAGGCTGGCCGACCCCGCCCCCGCCAGGAACCAGCCGCGCAGCGCAGACGCCTGCTGCGCACCAATGCTGCCCACCAGCAACACTGTGTCGAGATAGACATGCGGATTGAGCAGCGTAAAGGCCGCCGCCTGCGCCAGCACCGCACCCCGGCTGCGGCCATCACCGCCTGCGGCAGCCCTCAACTGGTTTGAATGGCGCGCACGCCGCAGCGCCTGCAAGCCATACAGCAGCAGGAATGCGGCGCCCGCCAACGCCAGGAAGCGCGCGAGGCTAGGTCGTTCACCCAACGCCTGCGCCATCCCGAGCACGCCCGCCAGAGTCAGCAGCGCATCGGCCATCGCGCAGAACAGCACCACGCTGCCCACGTGCTCGCGACGCAGCCCCTGGCGGAGCACAAAAGCATTCTGCGCACCAATGGCCACGATCAGGCCCAGGCTCAAGGCCAAGCCTTGCAGGAATACGGAAGAGGAAGTGGCAAGCGATGTCGTCATGCGCACAGCTTGCCGGTGCGATTGAATGAAGACAAACTATCTTATCTTCACTGAATTCAGTTTTACTAATCTACGTGCTCGACTACTCCGCCCTGGCAGCGCTCGCCGCCGTCATCCGCGAAGGCAGCTTTGAACGTGCTGCCCGCGCTCTGCATGTCACGCCATCGGCCATTTCGCAGCGCATCCGGTTGCTGGAAGAACGCGTCGGCTGCGCGCTGGTGGTGCGCGATCAACCGTGCCGCCCGACCGAAACCGGCCGACGGCTTTGTCAGCACGTAGATCGTGTTCGCCTGCTCGAACAGGAACTGCAAGGCGCACTGCCGGCACTGGCGCCTGAGGGCGTCGCGCGCGTTGCGCTGCCCATTGCCGTGAACGCCGACAGCCTGGCGACGTGGCTCGCCCCCGCCATCGCCACCTTTGCTGCAGCGCACCCCGTGCTGATGGAGGTGGCGGTGGATGACCAAGACCACACCAGCGAATGGCTGCGCAGCGGCGCCGTGCTGGCCGCCGTTACTGCGACGGCGCGGCCGGCCACGGGTTGCAACAGCCGCCCGCTTGGGTCCATGCGATATCTGGCGGCGGCAAGCCCCGCGTTTTTGCAGCAACATTTCGCCGATGGTGTCGGCGCAGGTGAACTGGCGAAAGCGCCCTGCCTCGTGTTCAACACCAAGGATGCCTTGCAGGCAACCTGGGCGCGGCGGCTGTGCCATCGGCATGTCGAACTGCCGCGCCATCTGCTGCCGTCGTCACAGGCGTTTGTGACGGCGGCCGTGGGCGGCATGGGCTGGGGGCTGCATCCGCATGCGCTGATCGCCCGCCATCTTGAAGACGGCTCGCTGGTTGAACTGGTGCCAGGCACGCCGCTGGATGTTCCGCTGCATTGGCAGCACGCGCGTGCGGCATCCACGCTGCTTGATGAACTCAGCGGTGAAGTGCTGGCCGCGGCGCGCACCGCGCTACTCGCACCCTAAGGGGCTACAGCGCGTTCAACGGAATCTTGAGGTACTGCACGCCGTTCGGCTCTGCCGGCGGCAACGTGCCCGCGCGAATGTTGACCTGGATAGCCGGCAGCATCAGCGTCGGCATGCCGAGCGTCGCATCGCGCTTGGTGCGCATCTGCACGAACTCGGCTTCGGTCACGCCGTCGCGCACGTGGATGTTGGCGCGGCGCTGCTCGGCCACTGTGGTGTGGCATATGGCCTCACGACCGGCGGGCGGATAGTCGTGGCACATGTAGAGCCGCGTGTCCGGCGGCAAGTCCAGCAGACTGCGGATCGACTGGTACAGCGTTCCTGCATCCCCACCGGGAAAATCGCAGCGCGCAGTGCCTACATCCGGCATGAACAGCGTGTCGCCCACAAACACCGCGTCGCCCACCTGATAAGCCATGTCGGCCGGCGTATGGCCCGGCACTGCCAGCGCTTTCGCTTCCAGATCACCGATATGGAAGACCTCGTCAGGCGCAAACAGGTGATCAAACTGCGAGCCATCAAGTTGGAACGACGGCTCGAGATTGAAGACCGGCTTGAACACTCCCTGCACTACGCGGATGCGCTCGCCAATGGCAATGCGCCCGCCAAAGCGCTCGCGCAGATACGGTGCGGCCGACAGGTGGTCGGCATGCGCGTGGGTCTCCAGCAACCACGCGATGCGCAAGTCCTGCGCTTCGACAAATGCGACAACACGATCTGCTGAACGGGTCGTCGTGCGGCCCGATTTCGGGTCGTAGTCGAGTACCGAGTCAATCACGGCGCATGGCGTGCCGGGCCCTGCGTGCACCACGTAAGTCATGGTGCAGGTATCGGGGTCGAAGAAGGGTTCGATCTGGGCGTGCATGGTGGGCCTTCGCAAACAATCTATATTTTTATAGAATATCGCCTGACATTCTGTCTGCCAATAGCGCAAATAGAACAAAGAGCATGAAGAGAACGCAGTACCGCGCCCCCATGACCGATTCGACCGCCCCGACTACCGACCCCGAGGTTGTGCCGCTGCCCGAGGCGGCCATTTCCATGCTGCGCGCGTCTGCATCGCAGGCGTGTGCCGTGCTCAAGGCCATGGCCCACGAAGACCGCCTGCTACTGCTCTGCCAGCTCACGCAAGGCGAGCGCAACGTCGGCGAACTGGAGGCGCTGGTGGGCCTGCACCAGCCCAGCCTGTCACAGCAACTGGGCGTGCTGCGCGACGAAGGCCTGGTCACCACGCGGCGCGAAGGCAAATACATCTACTATCGGCTCGCCAGCTTCGAGGTCATCCAGATCATGCAGACGCTCTCCGAACTGTATTGCGGCAAGGTCTTGAAGAAGATGTCCACCCCGGTGGGGCGTTGACCATGTCACCAATGGAAGCGGGTTGGATCATCAGTGCGGGGCTGGGCTCGGTGGTGGGGCTCATCCTGGCGTTGACGGGCGCAGGCGGCGCCATTGTCGCGGTGCCGCTGCTGATCTTCGGGTTGCGTCTTTCGGTGCCGCAAGCCGCACCGATTGCACTGCTGGCTGTGGGGCTGTCCGCCGGACTAGGCGCGATGCTCGGCTTGCGTGAGGGCAAGGTCCGCTACAAGGCTGCGGGACTGATGGCGCTGTGTGGTGTGGTGGTGTCGCCATTCGGCATCTGGGTTGCGCACCGCGTGCCGAACACGCCGCTGACGCTGCTGTTCGCAGCAGTGCTCGCCTATGTGGCGATGCGCATGTTCCGGCAAGCGCGCGCCGTGCCGGCAGCAGAGCCGCAACCAAGACGGATGGCACCGCCCTGCCATCTCGACACCACAACCGCCAAGCTGATCTGGACGCTGCCGTGCGCACGTGCATTGGCAGTGTCCGGCGCGGGTGCGGGGTTCCTGTCCGGATTGCTGGGCGTGGGCGGCGGCTTCGTCTTCGTGCCCGCCCTTCGCCGCGCAACCGATCTGCCGATGCAGACCATCGTCGCCACTTCGCTGGCGGTGATCGCGTTGGTGTCCGCCGGCGGCGTGGTTGCCTCGGCCATCGGCGGGCATGTCGATTGGCGTATCGCGCTGCCATTCGCCGCTGGCGCGCTGACCGGCATGCTGGCGGGGCGGCGCTTTGCACAGCATTTGGCAGGGCCGGCGCTGCAGCAAGGATTTGCCGCGTTTGCGGGCGTTGTGGCGCTGGGCATGATCGCCCGAACACTTATTTGACCTAATTGTTGCGGAAGCGGTAGAATCGCGGTCTTCGGGGCGTAGCGTAGTCTGGTAACGCGTCCGGTTTGGGACCGGAAGACCGCGGGTTCAAATCCTGCCGCCCCGACCAGCATTCAGCAGCAAGCAAAACGGCTTACGTTCACCACGTAAGCCGTTTTGTTTTGAAGCGGATGGCGATGTCATCTGACGGTGCTATAAAGACGGCATCCGCATCATGCAACGCCGCTCACCTTCGCCATGAATCTCATCCTGTGGCGCCACGCCGAAGCCGAAGACGTGGCCGCATCGTTGCGCATTCAGCGCAACACCGATCTCCAGCGCGAACTGACCAAGCGCGGCCACAAGCAGGCCGAGAAGATGGCCGATTGGCTGCGCCCTCGCCTGCCCGAAGACACGCTCATCCTCGCCAGCCCCGCCGTGCGCACCCAGCAGACCGCACGCGCGCTCACCGAGCATTTCCAAACGCTGAGCGCACTTGCACCGGGTGCCGATGTGAGCGCGATCCTTGATGCACTCGATTGGCCGTCGAACACAAACCTGCTGCTGGTCGGCCATCAGCCATGGCTCGGCCGCTTGGCCAGCCTGCTCATCGCGGGCGCAGAAATGGACTGGAGCGTGAAGAAGGCCGGCGTCTGGTGGTTATGCCGCCGCATGCGCGAAGACGAGGCGCAGACCGTGCTGCGCGCGGTCATGAACCCGGACATCCTCTAAACCGCTGCATCGTCACCGAATCGTTACCGAAAATTCACGCAATAGTAACCATTGACACAGTTTTGTCAGCGATCTGACATACGGCGTCTCTAGAATCGCCCCGAAACCACCTTTGGGGATGTACGAATGCGAGACCTGCCGACGCCCACCCAGCCGCTGATCGACGCACTGCCGAGCCTGAATCTGGCGAATCTCGGTCAATCCGCACGGAGGGGCCTTCCTCGCTCACCCGACGCTATTCCGACGCGTGACAAGCCTGTTCTGGCCGTTTCGTGGGCGCGCCACCAGGATGAAGTGACCGAGGCGCAGCGCCTGCGCTACAAGGTGTTTGCCGAGGAAATGGGCGCCCGCCTGCCCTCGGCGCATGCTGAACTGGACGTCGACATGTTCGACCCCGTGTGCGATCACCTGATCGTGCGCGACCAGAAGACGCTGCGCGTGGTCGGCACCTATCGCGTGCTGCGCCCGGACGCCGCCAAGAAGATCGGCTGCCTGTACTCCGAATCCGAATTCGACCTCGTGCGCCTGACGCACCTGCGCCCGAAGATGGTCGAACTGGGGCGCTCGTGCGTGCACCGCGACTACCGCTCGGGCAGCGTCATCATGGCGCTGTGGGCCGGTCTGGGCGAATACATGCAACGCTACGGCTTCGAATCGATGCTGGGTTGCGCAAGCGTGTCGATGGGCGATGGCGGCCACTTTGCCGCAAGCCTGTATCGCAGCTTCGTCGACGATGGCTCGCTTGCGCCGATCGAGTACCACGCCTTCCCGCGCGTGGCGCTGCCGGTAGACGAGTTAAACCAGAATCTGGAGGTCGAGCCGCCTGCGCTCGTGAAGGGTTATCTGCGCCTGGGCGCACGCATCTGCGGCGCACCGGCGTGGGACCCTGATTTCAACGTCGCCGATTTCCTCACGCTGCTGCGCCTGTCGGACATCAACCCGCGCTACGCACGCCACTTCCTGCGCGCCTGACGTAGCACCGCAAGCATCACCGCACCAACGCAAAACGGCCCGGATCACTCCGGGCCGTTTTGCGTTGGATGCGGCGACACCTCGTTACACGTACACCACCTTGTAGCGGCGGCCGATACGCTGCCACTCATCGGCTTCTTTCATGAGGCTGTACTCGACCAGCGGATTCTGCTCGATCCAGTTCTTGGGCAGTTCGACCTCGAACCCGCCTTCATTGAGCTCGCCCTCGCTGTGGCGAACACGCAAGCCCGGCAGTTGCATCGCGCCACGGCGGCGGCACAGCACGAACGCAAGACGCAAGCTGAACAGCATCCGCCAATCCGGAAACTTGCCGCCGCCCGAGAGCTTGCCCAGCTTGCCGGCATGGCCCAGCAGCAGCGTCGCCAGGCGCGCCTGATCGGTCTTGGAGAAGCCCGGCATATCTGCATGGCTGGCGATATAAGCCGAGTGCTTGTGATATCCGCTGTGCGAAATGCTCATGCCGATCTCGTGCAGGTTCGCCGCCCAGCCCAGCAGCGCGAGATTATCTTCGCGGCGCTCATCGGGCGGATCGGGAAACTGCGACAACAGCGCCGTCGCCGCATCACGCACGCGGCTCGCCTGCGCACGGTCGACGCTGTAACGGCGCATGAACTGCTCGATTGTCACCGTGCGCATGTCTTCGTGATGCGTGCGGCCTAGCAGGTCATACAGCACGCCCAGGCGCAATGCGCCGTCGGTCACGTCCATGCGGTCGACATCGAGTTCGGCAAACACGCCCAGCATGATCGATAGCCCGCCCGGCAGCACCGGAATCCGATCCGACTTCAGGCCATTGAGCTTCAGCCGGTTGGTGTTCTCGGACTTGACGACCGCGCGCTTGAGGCGCTCCAGCCCCTCGCGGGTGATGCCATGTTCATTGCTCTTGTCATTGAAGCCGTTCAGCTCAATCAGCTCAGCCAGCGCGCGGGCCGTGCCCGACGACCCGACCGCCTGGTTCCAGCCTGCCGTACGATACTGCTGCACAAGCACCTGGATCTCGCGACGCGCGGCCAGTTCTGCCTGCTTCATCGCGTACTCATCCACGTTGCCGTTCGGGAAGAAGTGCCGGCTGTGCGAAACGCAGCCGATGTAGAGCGACTCCATCAGCTTGGGCTTGTAGCCGTTGCCGATGATGAACTCGGTGGAGCCGCCGCCGATGTCGACGACGAGCCGGTTGCCTTGGCACGCCGGTGCGTCATGCGATGCACCAAGGTAGATCAATCGTGCTTCTTCGCGGCCCGCAATCACCTCAATGGGGAACCCGAGCGCGGCCTCGGCCTCGATCAGGAATTCCTGCGCATTCTTGGCCACGCGCAAGGTATTGGTGGCCACGGCGCGCACGTGTTCGGGGGCGAAGTCGCGCAGGCGGTCGCCGAAGCGGCGCAGGGCGTCGACACCGCGCCGGCGCGCGGGCTGGTCCAGATATTTATCTTGCGTAAGCCCGGCGGCCAAACGCACCGGTTCGCGCAGCGCATCGACCTGGAAGATCTGGGTACTACTGACGCCATTGGCACCAGTGGTTTCGTCGACGCGACCGATCATCAGCCGGAAGCTGTTGGAGCCCATGTCGACAGCAGCCAGCAGACGGGGGGTGGGACTCATGAATGAAAACGGGTGAGGAGCAGAATCGGAGCGCGGAGTATTGTCGTTCGAAACGATGTGCAACAAAATATGTCTTTATTGTGTCCCGAACGTGACAATTCCAATGTGTCACAAATCTGACATTGAACTATGAAAAAGTGGCCGGATCGTCATCCGTCTGAACACAACATGTCGACATTGCCCGCGGGCGATCTGCTCAATCGCGAACTGGGCATCCTGGAATTCAACGCCCGTGTGCTCGCCCAGGCCGCTGACCCGGGCGTGCCGCTGATGGAGCGGCTGAAATTCATCTGCATCGTGTCGAGCAATCTCGATGAGTTCTTTGAAATTCGCGTTGCCGGATTGAAGGAGCAGATGCGCGACAACCCTTCGTCGGTCACGCCCGACGGACTGTCGGTGCAGCAGGCGTTTGGCGTGGTCTCGGAGCGGGTACGGCAACTGGTCGCGCAACAGTATGCCATGCTGCAGGACGACATCCTGCCTTTGCTCGAGAAGGAAGGCGTCTTCTTCCACATGACCACCAACTGGAATGAAACCCAGCGGGCCTGGTGCCGCAGCTTCTTCCAGCACGAACTCGTGCCCATTCTGACGCCGATGGCGCTGGACCCCGCGCACCCCTTCCCGCGCGTGCTCAACAAAAGTCTGAACTTCATCATCGAGCTGTCGGGCAAGGATGCCTTCGGCCGTGAGGCTGAACTGGCCATCGTGCAGGCGCCGCGTGCCCTGCCCCGGCTTGTTCAGATGCCGCCGGAGCTATCGGGTTATCCGTATGGGTTCGTGCTGCTGTCGTCGTTCATGCAGGGCTTTGTGCACGAACTGTTTCCGCAGATCGACGTCCATGGCTGCTATCAATTCCGAGTGACACGCAATTCCGACCTGTTCGTGTCGGAAGATGAAATCACAGACTTGCGCGAGGCGCTGCAGGGCGAACTGTCCACACGCCACTTTGGCGATGCGGTGCGACTGGAAATCGCGCATGACACGTCGCCGGCATTGGTGCTTCGGTTGCTGCAGGAGTTTGGCCTGGCCGAAACGGATTGCTACCGCGTGAAAGGCCCGGTGAACCTGGTGCGCCTGCTGCAGGTGCCCGACATGGTCGACAAACCGGTGCTGAAGTACCCGCCGCACGTGCCGGCAACGGTCAAGCAGGTGGCGAACAGCTCAAACGTGTTCGACGCCATCCGTCAGGGTGACATCCTGCTGCACCATCCGTACGAGAGCTTCACGCCCGTGCTGGAGTTGCTGCAGCAAGCGGCGCGCGACCCCGACGTGGTCGCCATCAAGCAGACCGTCTACCGCACCGGCAACGAATCCACGGTGATGGAAGCGCTCATCAAGGCGGCGCGCAACGGCAAGGAAGTGACCGTAGTCGTCGAGTTGCTTGCGCGCTTTGACGAAGAGACGAACATCAACTGGGCAGACCAGCTCGAATCGGCTGGCGCCCATGTCGTGTATGGCGTGGTTGGCCACAAGTGCCACGCGAAGATGCTGCTGGTGGTCCGCCGCGAAGTATCAGGCAAGGGCAAGGCGGTCAAGCTGCGCCGTTACGCGCACCTGGGCACCGGCAACTACCACCCCAAGACCGCCCGCCTCTACACCGACTTCGGCCTGATGACGGCCAACGAGCAGATCTGCGAAGACGTGCATCACGTGTTCCAGCTGCTCACCGGCACGGGCGCACAGGTCAAGCTGCATCATCTGTGGCACTCGCCGTTCACGATGCACGACAACCTGATCGAGCACATCCGCTCTGAAGCGCGGGCTGCCCGCGCAGGCAAACGTGCGCGCATCATCGGCAAGATGAATGCGCTGTTGGAACCGACCATCATTGATGAGCTGTACAAGGCATCGCGCGCCGGCGTGAAGATCGACCTGATCGTGCGCGGTGTGTGCGCGCTCAAGCCGGGCGTGCCAGGTCTGTCGGAAAACATCAGCGTGCGCTCCATCGTCGGGCGTTTTCTGGAGCATCACCGCGTCTACTACTTCCATGCGGGCGGTGAAGAGGTCGTCTATCTCTCCAGCGCCGACTGGATGGACCGCAACCTGTTCCGCCGCGTGGAAGTGGCCTTCCCCGTGCTGGATCGCAAGCTCAAGGCACGCGTCATCAAAGAAAGCCTGCAGGTGCATTTGCGCGACAACGCATCGGCGTGGGTCATGCAACAGGATGGCCGCTATGCGCAACGCCAGACACGCGGCAAGCACGTGCGCATCAGCCAGTTGGAACTGCTGAACCACTTCTCGCCGCAAGCCGCTGCGGCGGCAGAGACGGCCGCGGCGGTGGCAGCAGCAACGGCCGCTGAACCGACGGGGCGGGCACCGGTTGAGATTTCCGCGGGCTGATCCGCCGGCCGCGGCCTGCAAACGAAAACGCACGCTCAACAGCGTGCGTTTTTCATTGGGCCAGAATAACCGTCGATCAGGCAACCCGCTCGTTACTGACGCTGGCACTGCGCACCACCGTGCGCTCCGGCGGAAATACGGCGCGGAAGGTGCTGCCCTTGCCGTGCTCGCTGGTCACCTGCAGTTCACCACCGTGGCGCGACAGCACGTGTTTGACGATCGCCAGGCCCAGCCCCGTGCCGCCAGTATCACGCGAACGGCTGCGGTCAACGCGATAGAAACGCTCGGTCAGACGCGGAATATGCTCGGGCGCAATGCCGATCCCCGTGTCGGTGACGGAGTACACCGCGTGCCCGTCCCGCACACCCCAGTCCAGGCGAATCTGGCCGCCATCCGGCGTGTAGCGCACTGC
This sequence comes from uncultured Ralstonia sp., assembly GCA_963512445.1. Classification (GTDB taxonomy): domain Bacteria; phylum Pseudomonadota; class Gammaproteobacteria; order Burkholderiales; family Burkholderiaceae; genus Ralstonia. The sequence goes on along the minus strand of CAUPMS010000010.1, from coordinate 135,671 downwards.
GTTGGAGGCCAGATTGCTGAACGCAGAAAGCAATTCCAGCTCGGCGCCGCAAACGCTCACAGCGGGGTCGCAGGTCATGCTGACAGTGTGGCGGCCAGCGGATAGCGCTTCAATGTCGTGCTGGAGCTGCAGCATCATGCGCTGCATCGGCACCGGCACGACCGACGGCGGCTCGGAATTGCCTTCCAGCGTGGCGAGCGCCAGCAGGTCTTCCACCAGATGCTGCATGCGCATGGCCTGCGTATGCATCATGTCCAAGTAGCGCTTCTTGTCTTCTTCTGGCAGTGGAATGTCGCGCACCGTTTCCAGAAAGCCCGAGAGCACGGTCAGCGGCGTCTTCAGCTCGTGTGAGACATTTGCCACAAAATCGCGGCGCATCGCCTCGGTGTTCTCCAGCTTGGTGATGTCCTGCGTCACCAGCAGCTTGCGGTCTTCGCCATACGGCAAGACCTGGGCGGAGACGATGCTTTGCTTGTGCGGGCCCACGTCATGCATGGTGAGCGGCTCCTCGAACTCCCCGCGCGCCAGGTAGCGCACGAACTCCGGTCGGCGGATCAGGTGGGTAATGCGTTGGCGCAGGTCACGCTTGGCAGACAGGCCGAAGTGCTCTTCAGCCACGGCGTTGCACCATTCGATCTGGTCTTCGCTGTCGAGCATCAGCACGCCGTTGGGCGATGCCTGAATAGCCTGGATGAAGCGGCTATGCTGCTGCTCGACCTGCAGCACCTGGGTGCGCCAGCCCTTCATCAGCCGATGCAGGCGGTAGTAGACCTCGCCCCACAGGCCGAGCGCGCTGGGGATCTCACCATAGGCTGGCGAATCCAGCACGCGCCACAAGCGTTGGATCTGATAGACGTAATACAGGAGCATCGCCAACAGCGTTGCACTGAGCACGGCCAGCGCAACGACATGGTCGACGAAGATATACAGGCACGCCGTGACGATGCCCATCAGGGCGGCAAAGACGGCAAAGCGGGTCCAGAAGACGTTCATGAGGGCATTCTAAGCGCTGGACCGCAAGGATCGTATGCGTGCGGTGTGTGAACGCGCACCAGGCAATAACCGATGCACGCGCTCAATCAGAGGATGTTATTGCCCAGGGTTGCGCGCCAGACGATAACCGCTGCCGCGCACGGTTTCGATCATGTTGCTGTAGCCACCAGGAGCAAGGGCTGCGCGCAAGCGTTTGATGTGCACGTCCACCGTACGCTCTTCCACAAATACGTGGTCGCCCCACACCTGATCGAGCAACTGTGAGCGGCTGTGCACGCGCTCCGGATGCGTCATCAGGAAATGCAGCAGGCGGAACTCGGTCGGGCCGAGGTCCAGCTTGATCGGGTTTTCTGCCTCGATGTTCGTGGCCGTCACGCGGTGCGTGGCCGGGTCCAGCTTCAAGCCGTTGATGGCCACCACGTCATCGGTCAGCTGTGGCGCGCGGCGGCGCAGCACCGCCTTGATGCGGGCCAGCAATTCCTTGGGTGAGAACGGCTTGGTGACGTAGTCGTCCGCGCCGCTGTCCAGGCCCATGATCTTGTCCTGCTCATCGCTGCGGGCGGTCAGCATGATGATCGGGATCTGGCGCGTGCGCTCATTGGCGCGCAGTTCCTTGGCGAACATCACGCCCGACTTGCCCGGCAGCATCCAATCCAGCAGGACGAGGTCGGGCAACACATCACTCATCAGCGACAGCGCCTGCTCGGCGTTGTACGCGCGGATCGGATAATGCCCCGCGTGCTGCAGGTTGACCGCGATCAATTCAGCGATCGCCGGTTCGTCTTCCACGACCAGAATACTGCTCGGCATACTCACGTCTCCAATCCTGCCTTTTATTCGCCGTCGCCCAGGATCTCGCGCTCCAGCATCTCGCGCGAAGCGTGCCGGACGTCGGTTCCCTTGACGATGTAGATAATAAACTCGGCGATGTTCTTGGCGTGATCGCCAATACGCTCGATAGCCTTGGCAATGAACAGCAGATCCAGTGCCACCGAGATCGTGCGCGGGTTCTCCATCATGTACGTGATGAGTTCGCGCATGAAGCCGCGGAATTCCTCATCGATGGCCTTGTCTTCCTGCAGGATCGACACGGCAGCAGCTGTATCCAGGCGCGCAAAGGCGTCCAGCGCATGGCGCAGGATGGTCGCGGCCATCTCGCCCGAGCGCTCCACTGCGGCGTAGTTCAGTGCGTGTGCCGACGGGTCTTGCATGATGCGCTTGGTGCGCTTGGCAATCTTCTCGGCTTCATCGCCGGCGCGCTCGAGGTTGGTGATGGTCTTGGAAATGGCCATCACCAGGCGCAGGTCACGCGCGGTCGGCTGGCGGCGCGCGATGATGTTGTTGCAGTCGCCGTCGATCTCGATTTCGAGCGCGTTGACTTCCAACTCCACAGCCATGACCTGATCGCACATGGCGGTGTCGAAATTGGCCAGCGCGCGCATCGCACGGGCGATCTGCGCTTCGACCAGGCCGCCCATCTGCAGCACTTTGGTGCTGATGGAGGTCAGGTCGGTATCAAATTGCGATGACAGATGTTTCTCGGACATCGTTTTTCTCCTTGTCGTTTTAGCGTGGCAGATCAGCCAGGATCAGCCAAAACGGCCGGTGATGTAGTCTTCCGTTTCTTTGCGCTGCGGCTTGATGAAGATCTTTTCGGTGTCGCCGAATTCGATCAGCTCGCCCAGGTACATGTATGCCGTGTAGTCGGAGCAACGCGCCGCCTGTTGCATGTTATGCGTGACGATGACGACGGTGTAGTCATCCTTCAGTTCGGCGATCAGCTCTTCGATCTTGCCGGTGGAGATCGGGTCCAGCGCAGAGCACGGCTCATCCAGCAGCAGCACTTCCGGACGGATGGCAATGCCGCGCGCGATGCACAGACGCTGCTGCTGACCGCCCGACAGACCGTAGCCCGACTGGTTGAGCTTGTCCTTCACTTCGTTCCACAGCGCGGCCTTGGTCAGCGCCCATTCCACGCGGTCGTCCATTTCGGAACGCGACAGGCGTTCGAACAGCTTCACACCGAAGGCGATGTTGTCGTAGATCGACATCGGGAACGGCGTCGGCTTCTGAAACACCATGCCCACCTTGGCGCGCAGCAGGGCGATGTCCATGCGCGAGGTCAGCAGGTTCTCGCCGTCCATGTTGATCTGGCCTTCGGCACGCTGCTCCGGATACAGCCCGTACATCTTGTTGAACGTACGCAGCAGCGTCGACTTGCCGCAGCCCGACGGGCCGATAAATGCCGTCACCTGCTTCTCGGGAATCTGCAGCGAGATGTTCTTCAGCGCGTGGAACTTGCCGTAGTAGAAGTTCAGGTCGCGAACGTCGATCTTCGGGTTCTGCGTGCGCACTTCGAGGGACGTAGCAGTCATGGTCATTTCTTCGTGAACAAGGCACGCGCGAGGATATTCAGCCCCAGCACACCCAGCGTAATCAGGAACACCCCGGCCCAGGCCAATTGCTGCCACTCGGGGAACGGGCTCAGCGCAAACTTGAAGATCACCACCGGCATGGTCGCCATCGGCTGATTCAGATCCAGGCTCCAGAACTGATTGTTCAGCGCGGTGAAGAGCAACGGCGCGGTTTCGCCGGCAATGCGGGCGATGGCCAGCAGGACGCCGGTAATCACGCCGGCGTACGACGCCTTGAGCGTGATCGACAGCACCATCTTCCACTTGGGCGTACCGAGCGCCATGGCAGCTTCACGCATCGCGTTGGGCACCAGGTTCAGCATGTTCTCGGTGGTGCGCACCACGATCGGGATCTGCAGCAGCGCCAGCGCAATCACGCCGGCCAGGCCCGAGAAATGCTGTACGCGCGCTACCACGATGGCGTACACGAACAGGCCGATCACGATGGACGGCGCTGACAGCAGGATGTCGTTGATGAAGCGCGTGGCGCTTGCCAGCATCGACGTTTTGCCGTATTCGGCCAGATAGATGCCGGCCAGGATGCCTAGCGGCGTGCCGATCAGCGTGGCCATACCCACCAGCAGGAACGAGCCTGCGATGGCGTTGGCCAGACCACCTCCCGGCGTGTTGGGCGGCGGCGTCATCTCCGTGAAGAGCGACATCGACAGTCCGCCGACACCCAGCGAGAGCGTGGTCCACAGGATCCACGCCAGCCACACCAGGCCGAAGGCCATGGCAGCAAGCGAGAGGGCCAGCGCAATGCCGTTGACGTTGCGGCGGCGGGCCTGCAGGCGTGCCTTGATCTTCTCAGAGTCGGCGCGGACGGCAGGGATCGAAGACGTACGCATGGTGTTGGATCTCATGGCACTAGTCGGATCATGCGGCAGGTCGCGTTGGTTCACTTCTGGCCCTCGCTCTTCTGCAAACGCAGAAGCAGCAGCTTGGACGCCGCCAGCACGATGAACGTGATAACGAACAGGATCAAGCCCAGCTCCATAAGCGCCGCGGTGTGCAGGCCCTGGCCCGCTTCCGCAAATTCATTGGCCAGCGCCGAGGTAATGCTGTTACCCGGCGAGAACAGCGATGCATCGGACAGCAGGTTGGTGTTGCCGATCACGAACGTCACGGCCATGGTCTCGCCCAGCGCGCGGCCCAGGCCCAGCATCACACCGCCGATCACACCAGCCTTGGTGTACGGCAGCACCACGTTCCACATGACTTCCCACGTCGTGCAACCCACGCCATAGGCCGATTCCTTGAGCAACGTCGGCGTGATCTCGAACACGTCACGCATCACGGCCGAGATGTACGGGATGATCATGATCGCCAGGATCACGCCCGCGCACAGCAGGCCGATACCGATCGGCGCGCCCTGGAACAGTGCCCCGATGACCGGAATCTTGCCGACGGTCGCCGCCAGCGGCTTTTGAAAGTACTCGCCGAAGATCGGCGCAAACACGAGCAGGCCCCACATGCCGTAGACGATGGACGGCACGGCAGCGAGCAGCTCGATGGCGGTACCCAGCGGTCGGCGCAGCCAGGCTGGCGACAGCTCGGTCAAAAACAGGGCAATGCCGAAGCTCACAGGCACGGCAATGATGAGCGCGATCAGCGAGGTGACCAGGGTGCCGTAGACGGGCACCAGCGCACCATAGATGTCGGAGGGCGGATCCCACTCCGTGTTCCACAGGAACGACAGGCCGAATTTCTGAATCGTGGGCCAGGAGCTGATGATGAGCGAGATGATGATGCCGCCCAGCAGCAGCAGCGTAACGATTGCGGCAAGGCGGGTCAGACCGCCAAACACCAGATCGCCGAGGCGGCTGGGTGCTCGCATACGGGAAGCGCCGGAAGAATCAGAGAGCGTGGCCATGAAGGAAACCAGTCAGCCGTGAGAGAAGCTTTTGAAATGGTGCGGGCGGCCGATTCTTACCGCCCGCCCGCACCTTGTGCTGCACCTACTTACACTTACGAGCCCTTATGCAGCAGGCAACGATCAGTGGTTGTAGACAACCTTGCCCGATGCATCCTTCACGCTCGACTTCCACGTTGCGCGGATCTGGTTCTTCACAGCGTCCGGCAGCGGCACGTAGTCCAGGCCCTTGGCAGCGTCGTCGCCACCCTTATAGGCCCAGTCGAAGAACTTCATGACTTCAGCGCCCTGCTCCGGCTTGGCTTGCGTCTTGTGCAGCAGGATGAACGTTGCACCAGCGATCGGCCATGCGTCCTTGCCCGGCTCGTCCGTCAGGATCTGGTAGTACGTCTTGCTCCACTCAGCGCCAGCAGCGGCAGCCTTGAAGGCTTCAGCGGTCGGTTGCACGGTGGCGCCCGACTTGTTCTGCAGGTTCACGTAGGTCATCTTGTTCTGCTTGGCGTAGGCGTACTCAACATAGCCCACTGCGCCACCCAGACGCTGCACGAAAGCGGCCACGCCTTCATTGCCCTTGCCGCCCGTACCGGTCGGCCAGTTCACGGTCGTGCCTTCGCCAACCTTGCTCTTCCACTCGGTGTTCACCTTCGACAGGTAGTTCGTGAAGATGAACGAGGTGCCCGAGCCATCAGCACGGCGCACCACCAGGATGTCTTGGGCCGGCAGCTTTGCCTTCGGGTTCAGCTTGGCGATGGCCGGATCATTCCACTTCTTGATCTTGCCCAGGTAGATGTCGCCCAGCAGTTGGCCGTTCAGGGTCAGCTCGCCCGGCTTCACGCCCGGCAGGTTGATCACGGGCACCACGCCGCCGATCACGGTCGGGAACTGGATCAGGCCATCCTTGGCCAGTTCTTCGTCCTTCAGCGGCATGTCCGATGCGCCAAAGTCGACAGTCTTGGCGGTGATCTGCTTGATGCCGCCCGACGAACCGATACCTTGGTAGTTCACCTTGGTGTTGGTCGCCTTGTTGTAGTCGGCCGCCCACTTGTTGTACACGGGCGCGGGGAACGTTGCGCCTGCACCAGTGATGTCAACGGCAAATGCGGCACCAGCGAAAGCCAGCGCAGCCACGCCAGCGATTGCAGTTTGGACCAGTTTCATGAGTTCTCCAGAGGAGCGGTTGAGCGATGACAGATTTTTGACACCCGAACTTTAGGCCGGCCAAATGACAGTTCTGTGACAACACGAAAACTTCTCATAACTGGCTTGCAAGCCACGAAAGTCGACTCACGCGCATAAAAAAAGCGGCCCGGAGGCCGCTTTTCTGTTTCTTTGCTTGATCTGGCAGCAACTTACTGCAACGTCGAGGCAAGCCGCTCGGCATGCCGGTTGGCTAGTTCGGCGTCCTGCGCTTCGACCATCACGCGGACGACCGGCTCCGTGCCGGACGGACGAATCAACACGCGCCCCTTGCCATCAAGCTCGGCCTCACTGATCTTGAGCGCCGCCTGCAGGCCTGGGTGCGATTTCCAGTCAAAACCCTTTTCGACCCGCACGTTGATGAGCTTTTGTGGGAACAGGCGGACGCCGTCCAGCATCTGATCCAGCGTCTGGCCGCTGCGACGCAATGCCGCCAGCACTTGCAGCGCCGAGATGATGCCATCGCCAGTGCTGTGCTTGTCCAAGCAGAGCAAGTGACCCGAACCTTCGCCACCTAGCAGCCAGCCGTTCTTCTTCAGTTCTTCCAGCACGTAGCGGTCGCCTACCTTGGCCCGGACAAACTCGACGCCCTGCGCCTTCAGCGCCAGCTCCACGGCCAGATTGGTCATGAGCGTGCCGACAGCGCCCGGCACCGTCTGGCCCGCGGCGCGGCGCGCCTGCACCATCACGTAGAGCAGCTCGTCGCCGTTATACAGGCGGCCATTGCGGTCCACCACCTGCAGGCGGTCGGCATCGCCATCGAAGGCCAGACCAATGTCGGCGCCATGCTCGCGCGTGGCTTCGACCAGCTTGCCCGGCGCCGTCGCGCCGTAGCCGTCGTTGATGTTGCGGCCGTTCGGCTGGTTGCCGATCGACACCACGTCCGCGCCCAGTTCATGGAAGACGTGCGGCGCGATGTGATAAGCCGCGCCATGCGCGCTGTCCAGCACAACCTTCATGCCGAACAGATTCAGGTCGCTCGGGAACGTGCTCTTGCAGAACTCGATATAGCGGCCGGCAGCATCCTCAATGCGGCGGGCACGGCCCAGCGCGTCGGAGGCAGCGTACTCCATTGGCTTTTCCAACTCAGCTTCGATCTGGAGTTCGGTCTCGTCCGGCAGCTTGTCGCCGGTCGCCGAGAAGAACTTGATGCCGTTGTCGTAATACGGATTGTGCGACGCCGAGATCACCACACCCGCCGAAAGCCGCAGCGCGCGCGTGAGATACGCGACACCGGGCGTGGGTAGCGGCCCGCTCATCAGCACGTCAACGCCAGCAGCGGTAAAACCTGCTTCCAGCGCGGCTTCCAGCATATAACCCGACAAGCGCGTGTCCTTGCCAATCAGCACAGTGGGCCGGCCATGGCCGTGCGCTTCGCCGCCGTGGGCCAACACGCGGCCGGCAGCATAACCAAGGCGCAACACGAAATCCGGTGTGATCGGGCTTTCACCAACACGCCCACGGATACCGTCGGTGCCGAAATACTTCCTGGACATTGGGAGTCTCTCCTGGAGAATGTTTCTTTCTTTGTTTGTAAGGCGACGGCCACCGCCGGGCAATCGTCTGTTCGCGCGACCCCCGGCCGCGTGAGGCCCGGTTGTGTGAGACCGCTATGGCTGTCACGCCAGTGGCGGATTCACGCGTTCGTAGCGCATGGCCCACCATATTTGAATCGCCTCCACGGTCGGCTGCACGTCGTGCACGCGCACGATAAAAGCGCCCCGCTCTGCCGCCAGCAGCGCTGCCGCCACACTGGCAGTAACGCGCTCGGCCGGCGGTTTGCCACCCAGCACCGCGCCCAGCGTCGACTTGCGCGACAAGCCAGCCAGCAGGGGCAAACCGAGCTGCTCGAACTGGGCTAACCGGTTGAGCATGGTCAGATTGTGATCCGGCGTCTTACCAAAGCCAAACCCCGGATCGAGCGAGATGCGCTCGGCTGCCACGCCTGCAGCCATCAGCGCCTCTGTCTGCGTGCGCAGGAAGGCTTCCACCTCACCCATCAGGTCCGTATAGCTCGGCGCTTCCTGCATCGTTTCAGGGTCGCGTTGCATGTGCATGACGCAAAGACCTGCGCTTCCCTCGACCACCGCCTCAATGGCGCCAGGACGACGGAAACCCCAGATGTCGTTGATCAGGTCGGCGCCCGCATCCAGCGTGGCGCGCATCACCTCGGGCTTGTAAGTATCGATCGACAGCGCTTTGCCGCACTCGCGCAGCGCCTCGACAATCGGCATCACGCGGTCCAGCTCGGCCTGCAGACTCAGCGGCTCGGCGCCTGGGCGGCTCGATTCGCCACCGATGTCGATCACGTCAACGCCTTCAGCGATCAACAGTTCGGCGTGGCGCAATGCGGCGTCGCGCGTGGCGTGCTGGCCGCCATCGGAAAACGAATCGGGCGTGACGTTAAGAATGCCCATGACCAATGGGCGCTGATTACGCGCGTAGCGGAAACGTCCGCACTGGAAATGCGTTGTGGTGGGAATCGAAGTAGGCAAGATAGCTCGATGGGGTTGCAGCGCAGGACCGGAATGTTACGCCAGACATGCAAAAAAGGCGCCCGCAAAAAAGCCGGTGCGTTTGCACCGGCTTTTTTGCGTTGCCGCCCAAGCGACAAATTAAGCGGTCATCAGGCCGTAGCCGGAACGTTGCCCGGATTCGTGCCAGCTGGAGTACCGCCACCCGGCGGGGTGCTGCCACCGCCGGTCGAACCGTAACGCGGCGGGCGCGGCGGCTTGCCATCCATGATGTCGTTGACTTGGTCGGCGTCGATGGTTTCCCATTCCAGCAGCGCGGCGGTCATGGCTTCCACCTTGTCGCGATTCGATTCCAGCAAGCCCTTGGCCAGCGCGTACTGCTCGTCCACGATGCGGCGGATTTCCGCGTCAACCTTTTGCTGGGTCGCCTCAGACACCGTCTTGGATGCCATGCGGCCGAAGAAACCGTCCTGCTCGGTATCGACGTACACCATGGTGCCGAGCGTGTCGCTCATGCCGTAGCGCGTCACCATGTCGCGGGCCATCTTGGTGGCGCGCTCGAAGTCGTTGGAGGCACCGGTGCTCATCGCGCCCAGGAACACCTCCTCCGCTGCACGGCCGCCAAACAGAATCGCGACCTCTTCGAGCATCGTGTCCTTGTAGGCGTAATGCTTATCGTGCTCCGGCAACTGCCAGGTGAGGCCACCAGCCCAGCCGCGCGGCATGATCGTGACCTTATGCACCGGATCAGCCTTCGGCAGCAGCTTGGCGACCACCGCGTGACCCGACTCGTGATATGCCGTCGCCTTGCGCTCTTCCTCACGGATCACCGCCGACTTGCGCTCCGGACCCATGTAGATCTTGTCCTTCGCGTCTTCGAAGTCCTGCATGTCGACCACGCGCTTGTTACGGCGTGCGGCAAACAGCGCTGCTTCGTTGACTAGGTTGGCCAGATCCGCGCCCGAGAAGCCCGGCGTGCCGCGTGCCAGCACCGATGCATCCACATCATTGCCAATCGGCACCTTGCGCATGTGAACCTTGAGGATCTGCTCGCGACCCCGGATGTCCGGCAGACCAACATAGACCTGGCGGTCAAAACGGCCCGGACGCAGCAGCGCCTTGTCGAGCACGTCAGCGCGGTTGGTTGCCGCAATGACGATGACGCCGGAGTTGGCCTCGAAGCCATCCATCTCGACCAGCATCTGGTTCAGGGTCTGTTCGCGCTCGTCGTTGCCGCCGCCCATGCCGGCACCGCGATGGCGACCGACCGCATCGATTTCGTCGATGAATACGATGCAGGGGGCTTGCTTCTTGGCATTCTCGAACATGTCCCGCACGCGGGCTGCACCCACGCCGACGAACATTTCAACGAAGTCCGAGCCGGAGATGCTGAAGAACGGCACCTTGGCTTCACCGGCAATGGCGCGCGCCAGCAGTGTCTTACCAGTACCCGGAGGGCCGACCAGCAGTACGCCGCGCGGGATACGCCCGCCCAGTTTCTGGAATTTCTGCGGGTCTTTAAGAAAGTCGACCAGCTCGACAACTTCTTCCTTCGATTCGTCACACCCTGCCACGTCAGCAAACGTGACGCTATTGTTGTTCTCGTCGATCAGACGCGCGCGCGATTTGCCGAACGAGAAGGCACCGCCTTTCCCGCCGCCCTGCATCTGCCGCATCATGTAGAACCAGAACACGATGATCAGGAGCGTGGGGCCGAGGTAGTAAAGCGCAGTAAGGAGCACGCCTTGCTCTTCTTCTGCCTTGCCGGTCACTTGCACGCCGTACTTCATCAGGTCGCCGACCATCCAGATGTCACCCGGCGAGATGATGGAATACTTGTTGCCCTCGTTGGGCGTGACCAACAGCGTACGGCCCTGGACTTCGACACGCTTGACCTTGCCGACCTTCGCATCGTCCATGAATTGCGAGTACGTCACGCCCTCTTGGGCGCGCGGCTTGTCGAACTGCTTGAAGACGGTGAACAGCACCAAGGCAATCACCAGCCAGATGGCCGCCTTCTGAAACCAGTTGTTATTCAAGGCGAGACTCCTTTAGAAATGCCTTGACGGGATGCTTGGCATTGTAATGCACGGACACCGCCGCGGGTTGATTGCCCGCAAGACCGTAAGACCACCACGCCATCCGGGGGCCCGTTCCTGAGTATCGTCCGTCAGCCGGGATGCTTGAGCTGGCGGCCCAGCAGAAACGTTTCGGATGATTTGTCGCGGGAGGCTTTGGGCTTGCGCGGCGCCACGATCTTGAAATGGCGCTTGAACATCTCGACGATCTGACTATAGCCGCTACCGTGGAAACATTTGATCAGCAGCGCGCCCTCAGGTTTCAGGTGCGCCATGGCAAATTCCACAGCCAGCTCGGCGATGTGCTCCATGCGCGCAGCGTCTGCCGACGCCACACCTGAGAGGTTGGGGGCCATATCGGACAAAACAAGGTCCACTTTGCCCCCGCCAGTCGCCTCCAGCACGATTTCTTCCAATTGGCGGAAAACATCGTCCTCGCGAAAGTCCCCCTGGATGAACTCGACGTCCGCAATGGCTTCCATGGGGAGAATGTCAATGGCAACGATGGCGCCATCGATGCGACCGTCCTTGGCGCGCGGTGAGGCGGCCAGCTTGTTGCGCACATACTGGCTCCAGCTGCCCGGGGCAGCGCCCAGGTCGACGATGACTTGACCCGGCTTGATCAACTTGTCCTGTTCGTCGATCTCTTTGAGCTTATAGGCAGCGCGTGCGCGATAACCCTCGCGCTGCGCCAGCTTTACGTATGGATCGTTGATATGGTCGTGCAGCCACGACTGATTAAACTTGTTCTTTGCCATCGAATTGGTTGCGATTTCGCCCAAATGCAGCGCCAAACATGGCGGCCAGGACTGATTTTGGCGGATAATACGCGCCGTTTGTCTTTTTGCGCGATCCCGCCCTTATTTATGCCCGCCCTTATCCTCACCCCTGCCCAACGATCGGAACTGCGCTCGGAAGCGCACGCGTTGAACCCGGTCGTCATCATCGGTGCGGAGGGCCTGACCAAGGCCGTTCTGGCCGAGATCGACCGCTCGCTGGCGGCCCACGGGCTGATCAAGATTCGCGTCTTCGGCGATGACCGCGAAGCACGTATCGAACTCTACGACACCATCTGCGCCCGCCTGCAGGCAGCGCCCGTGCAGCACATCGGCAAGCTGCTGGTGATCTGGCGCGAAGGCCCGGCCTATCTGAAGGAAAACCAGCCGCGAGACCTCAAGCCGCCGCGCAAGACCGTCGTTGGCGCAGGCCCGCGTTCGGTCACCGTACGCAAGCCGAACCCGAACAGTGCTCGGCGTCCGAAGCCAGTTCGCCTGAGCGTGCTCGGCAACGAACGCGTCACGGCCGGAGGCAATGTCAAGCGCGCCAAACCGCGTCAAGCCAGCCAGAAGAAGAAGGCACTGTCCTGATCCGACTCAGGGCCTGCACAGAAAACGACCGGCTTTTCAGCCGGCCTTTTTTTGCCCTCAAACGGCTTGCCGAACGCCGGCGGCATTCCAGATCAGAGCAAAGCCGAGCAGGCTTTGCGCCAAATAGAACACGCTCGACACGCCGTGCAGCATGCCGAACTGCGCACGGTAAGGCGAATCCCCCACCGCCACGCCGAGCGCATCGGCCTGTTCGCGCAGCGAAGCCATGAACGGCTGCAGGCCAAAATATCCCACCAGCACGCACAACAGCATCGCCAGCACTAGCCAGCGCAGCCGCTTGTAACCGGCCTGCCCGCGCCGCACCAGCGCCGTCGCAGCCAGCAGCAGCAAACAGCCAGTCGCAAGCCCGATCCATGCCTCAGCATGAAACAACCGGCCGGCAATCGAGCCGGCCAGTTGGCGATCATCGAGCATGGCAAACAGCGTCGGCGCGACGATGTAGCCGATGGTCCAGAGCGATCCGCACCATACCGTGGCAAGCAACTGGAAGAAGCGCTGCGGCATGGTGGTCGCCTCGGCTTGGGTTAAAGGTACTTGACGGCCAGGACTTCGTATTCGCGCTCACCGCCCGGGGCGACCACGGTAGCGACGTCGCCTTCGAACTTGCCGATCAGCGCACGGGCGATCGGGGAGCTGATCGAGATCTTGCCGGTTTCCAGGTCGGCTTCGTCATCGCCGACGATCTGGTACGTGACAGGCTTGCCCGAATCCAGGTCTTCCAGGTCAATGGTGGCACCGAAGACCACGCGGCCCTCGGCGTCGAGTTCGGACGGATCGATGATATTCGCAGCAGACAGCTTGCCCTCGATTTCCTGGATACGCCCTTCGATGAAGCCCTGGCGTTCCTTGGCGGCATCGTAATCGGCGTTTTCGGACAGATCGCCCTGGGCACGTGCCTCGGCGATGGCGGTGACAACGGCCGGACGCTCCTTGGTCTTCAGACGCTGGAGTTCGTCTTTCAGCATCTCGGCACCGCGCTTGGTAATCGGAATGGTGCTCATGTTGATTAATTCAGAATCACAAAAAAATCAGCCGCTGCAAAGCGGGAGGGCGCGTAGCGCACACCCGCCTGACGGCGGCTGTCGTTGTTTTGACACGGACGCTGTAGTGTAGGCGAACCGCCCGGAGGCAGCAACTGCCTCCCTCCGAGCGGTTCAGCGCGAAGCTATGCCGCGCTGCGAGCCCTGATGATGGGCTTACAGGGTGGCGTGCAGTCCCTGCAGGTCATACACATCCAGGTGCTGCATGTGCTTCAGACCTTCCACCGCAGCACGGGCGCCGGCGATAGTCGTGTAGTACGTCACACGCTGCGCCAATGCTGCCTGGCGGATGGAGCGCGAGTCGGCAATCGCGGCGCGCGTCTCGTCAACGGTCGTGAACACGAGCGCGATCTCGCTGTTCTTGATCATGTCGACGATGTGCGGACGACCGTCCTTCACCTTGTTGACCACGCGCACCGGAATGCCGGCAGCTTCAATGGCCGAGGCCGTGCCGCGCGTCGCCACGATCGGGTAGCCCAGCGTATGCAGCGCGCGGGCGACTTCCACCGCGGCCGGCTTGTCGCTGTCCTTGACCGTCATCAGCACGGTGCCCTTCTCGGGCAGGCGCGAACCGGCTGCGAGCTGGCTCTTGAAGAGCGCCTCGCCGAAGGTCTTGCCGACGCCCATGACTTCGCCGGTGGAGCGCATTTCCGGTCCAAGCACCGGATCGACGCCCGGGAACTTGTTGAACGGGAACACGGCTTCCTTGACGCTGTAGTACGCCGGCACGACTTCCGTCTCGATGCCTTGCGAATCCAGCGACTGGCCAGCCATGCAGCGCGCAGCCACCTTGGCCAGCGAGATGCTGGTCGCCTTCGACACATACGGCACGGTACGCGAAGCGCGCGGGTTCACTTCCAGCACGTAGACGATGTCTTCGCCGCCCTTCTGCTGAATGGCAAACTGCACGTTCATCAGACCGACCACGTTCAGCGCGCGGGCCATTGCGGCGGTCTGGCGCTTGAGTTCATCAACCGTGGCTTGCGACAGCGAATACGGCGGCAGCGAGCACGCCGAGTCGCCCGAGTGCACACCAGCCTGCTCAATGTGCTCCATCACGCCGCCGATGAAAACGCGCTTGCCGTCAGACAGGCAATCCACATCGCATTCGATGGCGTCGTTCAGGAAGCGGTCGAGCAGCACGGGGCTGTCGTTCGAGACCTTCACGGCTTCGCGCATGTAACGCTCGAGGTCGCGCGGCTCGTGCACGATTTCCATCGCGCGGCCGCCCAGCACGTACGACGGGCGCACCACCAGCGGGTAGCCGATTTCTTCGGCCAGCTTGAGCGCTTCGTCTTCGGCGCGTGCGGTGCGGTTGGGCGGCTGGCGCAGGCCCAGCTCATGCAGCAGCTTCTGGAAGCGCTCACGGTCTTCGGCCGCATCGATCATGTCCGGCGACGTGCCGATGATGGGCACGCCGTTGGCTTCCAGGTCGAGCGCCAGCTTCAGCGGCGTTTGGCCGCCGTACTGCACGATCACGCCAACCGGCTTTTCCTTGTCGACGATCTCGAGCACGTCTTCCAGCGTCACCGGCTCGAAGTACAGGCGGTCGGACGTGTCGTAGTCGGTCGAGACGGTTTCCGGGTTGCAGTTGACCATGATGGTCTCGTACCCGTCTTCGCGCAGTGCAAGCGCGGCGTGCACGCAGCAGTAGTCGAACTCGATGCCTTGGCCGATCCGGTTCGGGCCACCGCCCAGCACCATGATCTTCTTGTTGTTGGTCGGCTCGGCTTCGCACTCGCCGTGCTCGGCCTCGTAGGTCGAGTACAGATACGCGGTGTTGGTGGCGAACTCGGCGGCACAGGTGTCCACACGCTTGTAGACCGGGCGCACCTTCTCGGCGATGCGCTTCTCGCGCACAGCCTTGGCAGTCGTCTTCGTCAGCTTGGCCAAACGACGGTCGGAGAAACCCTTCTGCTTGAGCAGACGCAGCTCGGCAGCCGACAGGCTATCGAGCGTGCGTGTGCGGACCAGATTCTCGGTCTTGACGATGTCCTCGATCTGCGCGAGGAACCACGGGTCAACGGCGGTCTCGGCATACACCTCGTCGATCGACAAGCCCAGGCGGAATGCATCGCCCAGATACCAGATGCGGTCCGGACCAGCTTCGCCGATCTCTTCGATGATCTCGTCGCGGTCGGTCGACTTTTCGTCCAGACCGTCCACGCCGACTTCCAGGCCGCGCAGTGCCTTCTGGAACGATTCCTGGAAGGTACGGCCCATGGCCATCACCTCGCCCACCGACTTCATCTGCGTGGTCAGGTGGCTGTCGGCCTGCGGGAATTTCTCGAACGCGAAACGCGGCACCTTGGTGACCACGTAGTCGATCGACGGCTCGAACGACGCCGGGGTTGCGCCGCCGGTGATCTCGTTCTTCAGCTCGTCCAGCGTGTAGCCCACTGCCAGCTTGGCCGCGACCTTCGCGATCGGGAAGCCGGTGGCCTTCGAGGCCAGCGCCGACGAGCGCGACACACGCGGGTTCATCTCGATCACGATCATCCGGCCATCTTGCGGATTGATCGAGAACTGCACGTTCGAGCCGCCCGTGTCGACGCCAATCTCGCGCAGCACGGCCAGCGAGGCGTTACGCAGGATCTGGTATTCCTTGTCGGTCAGCGTCTGTGCCGGGGCCACGGTGATGGAGTCACCGGTGTGGATGCCCATCGGGTCCAGGTTCTCGATCGAGCAGACGATGATGCAGTTGTCGGCGCGGTCGCGCACGACCTCCATCTCGTATTCCTTCCAGCCGAGCAGCGATTCTTCGATCAGCAGCTCGTTGGTCGGCGAGAGGTCGAGACCGCGCTTGCAGATCTCTTCGAATTCTTCGCGGTTGTAAGCAATGCCGCCGCCCGTGCCGCCCAGCGTGAACGACGGGCGGATCACGATCGGGTAACCGCTGGTGCCGGTCTCCTTGGCGATCTGCGATTGCACGGCCACCGCTTCGTCCATCGAATGCGCGATGCCCGATTTGGCCGAACCCAGGCCAATCTTGGTCATCGCGTTCTTGAATTTTTGGCGGTCTTCGGCCTTGTCGATGGCCTCGGGCGACGCGCCGATCAGCTCGACGTTGTACTTGGCCAGCACGCCGTGGCGGTGCAGGTCCAGCGCGCAGTTCAGCGCGGTCTGGCCGCCCATGGTCGGCAGGATCGCGTCCGGACGTTCCTTGGCGATGATGCGCTCGACCACTTCCCAGGTGATCGGCTCGATGTAGGTCACATCGGCCGTGCTGGGGTCGGTCATGATCGTGGCCGGGTTGCTGTTGACCAGGACCACCTTGAAGCCTTCCTCACGCAGCGCCTTGCAAGCCTGCGCGCCGGAGTAATCGAATTCACACGCCTGGCCGATGATGATCGGACCCGCGCCGATGATCAGGATGGTTTTGATATCTGTACGTTTTGGCATAACCCGCTCGATTCGATTAATTCAGTGTGGCCGTCGCCAGCTTGGCGGAAAAGCCGATAAACATGGCGCCGACGCCGCTGCTCATACCGGCAGACAAACGTCGTCGCGCGCGGAACGCCGCAGCCAGCCGCGCGCCCACGAAGATGATGGTGGTGAGGTACAGGAAGCTGCAGATCTGGCAGACCAGCCCCAGCACGACGAACGACAGCGCCGGCAGCGCGTAGTGCGGATCAACGAACTGAACGAAGAAGGAGATGAAGAACAGAATCGCCTTAGGGTTCAGCAGGCTGAGTGTGAGCGCCTTCTTGAAGGGATGCGCTTCGTCAGTCACCGCCGCTGCAGGCGTTGCCGAATCGCTCTGCTTGCGGGCCCGCCAGTTGCGCACGGCACCGCGCAGCATCTGCAAGCCGATCCACGCCAGATACGCTGCACCGATGTACTTGACGATGTAGAACAGCGCCGGACTCGCCTTGAGCAGCGAAGCCACGCCCATCGCTGACAGCACCATCAAGATGGTGTCGCCCAGGAACACACCGCACGCCGCCTGGTAGCCCGAACGCACACCGCGACGGGCCGCCACCGACAGCACATACATCGAGTTCGGCCCCGGCAGCAGCACGATAAAGATCGTGCCGAGCAGGAAGGTCCAGAACTCGGTGATACCGAAGTGGGCGAGCATGAAGGCGTTCATGGCGATGACCTTGGATTACTGCTTACGCGCGTCCATCGCCGCCGTGAAGCGGTCGAACAGATAGCCGATGTCGTGCGGGCCGGGCGAGGCTTCCGGGTGACCCTGGAAGCAGAACGCGGGACGGTCAGTCAGTTCGAAGCCCTGCAGCGTGCCGTCGAACAGCGAGACGTGCGTCACGCGCGCGTTGGCCGGCAGCGATGCCGGGTCCACCGCAAAGCCGTGGTTCTGCGAAGTGATGACCACGCGGCCGTCCTGCAGATCCTTGACCGGATGGTTGGCGCCGTGGTGACCGGTCTTCATCTTGAGCGTCTTGCCGCCCACAGCCAGGCCCATGATCTGATGACCCAGGCAGATGCCGAACGTCGGGATGCGGCGCTCAAGGAATTCCTTCGTGGCGGCGATGGCGTAATCGCACGGTTCCGGATCGCCGGGGCCGTTGGAGAGGAACACGCCGTCCGGGTTGTGCGCGAGCACATCGGCGGCACTGGTCTGCGCCGGCACCACCGTCACGCGGCAGCCGCGCTCGGCCAGCATGCGCAGGATGTTGAACTTGACGCCAAAGTCATACGCAACCACGTGGTACTTAGGGGCTTCCTGCTTGCCGTAGCCGCGGCCCAGCGCCCATTCGGTCTGATTCCACTCGTACGGCTCGGTGACGGACACCACCTTCGCCAGATCCATGCCCGACAGGCCCGGGAACGAGCGCGCCAGGTCGATCGCCTTCTGCACGTTGTCTTCGCCAGCGAGAATGCAACCGTTCTGGGCGCCCTTCTCGCGCAGGATGCGGGTCAGCTTGCGGGTATCGATGCCGGCAATGGCAACGACCTTCTCGCCCTTCAGGTAGTGCGAGAGCGAGTGCTCCTTGCGGAAGTTCGACGCGAGGATCGGCAGATCCTTGATGATGAGGCCGGCGGCATGGACTTTCGTGGCTTCGACGTCCTCACGGTTCACACCAACGTTACCGATATGCGGATACGTGAGCGTGACGATCTGGCGCGAGTAGCTCGGATCGGTAAGGATTTCCTGATAGCCGGTGATTGCGGTGTTGAACACCACTTCGCCGATCGTATGACCGGCCGCACCGATGGAATAGCCACGAAAGACCGTGCCGTCTGCAAGCGCGAGAATGGCGGGCGGGAAAGACGGCAACACGGGTAGCTCCTGCTGGATTCACCCTGTGCCGACCTGAACACCTTGGCGCCGAAGCGGAATTCCGGCTGCGCGGAATCCGGGCCGTTTGCACGTCGAGACTGGGACGAAACTCACCAAGAAACGAGGCAGCCGGGGCGGTAGGCGGGAGGTAGGAAGCGGTTGGCGCTAGGGTGAGGGGTTTCTGAACTCAAACCTGACGATTATACCCTCGCACCGCAAAAAACTCAATAAAAGGAAGGACTTAACGGCAAGCACCTCGCGAATTGTGACGTCTCGCAGTACTCGCAAAGCCAGTTCCCGGTTGGCGAAAACGTCACTTTTCCCTGCCCTTATTCCCCGCGCAGCGCCGCCTGCACCTGCGCCAGCGCGGTGGGATCTTCAATGGTCGTCAGGTCACCCGGATCGCGCCCCTCCGCCACCGCCTGCATCGCGCGGCGCAGTAACTTGCCGGAGCGCGTCTTGGGCAACGCCCCGACAAAGAACACGCGTGACGGCCGCGCCACCGCACCCAACTGCGCTTCGACCGTGCGCATCAGTTCCCCCTCCAGCGCCAAGCGGCCTTCCGGATTGGCAACGCGCGACGCATCACGCACGATGGCAAACCCCATCGCCACCTGCCCTTTGAGTTGATCAGCCACGCCCACCACTGCCACCTCGGCGATGGCCGGATGCGACGACAGGCTCTCTTCGATCTCACGTGTACCCAAGCGGTGACCCGCTACGTTGATCACATCATCGGTGCGGCCGAGGATGGTGACGTAGCCCGCTTCGTCGCGCACGCCCCAGTCGAAACTCGAATAAATGTGCCGGCCAGGGAACGCGGACCAGTACGTCTTCAGGAAGCGTGCGTCGTCGCCCCAGACGGTGGTCATGCAGCCGGGCGGCAGGGGGGCGGCGACGGCCAGCAGGCCTTTCTCGCCCGGGGCGCAGGGCTCGCCGGTCGCCTCGTCCAGAATGTCAAGCTTGTAGCCGTAGACCGGAAAGCCGGGCGAACCGATCTTCTGCGTTGATGGCTCCACGCCCTGTGGGATGGCCAGCATCGGCCAGCCGGTTTCGGTCTGCCAGTAGTTATCGACGATGGGCTTGTGCAGGGCTTCGCCAATCCAGTTTGCGGTCGGTTCATCCAGCGGCTCGCCGGCCAGGAACAGGCATCGCAAGCTCGACAGATCATGCCGTTGCAACAGCGCCGGGTCCTGCTTCTTGAGCACGCGAATGGCCGTCGGCGCGGTGAACATCACGTTCACGCGGTATTGCTCGACGATGCGCCACCAGATCGCGCCGTCGGGGCGAATCGGCGTGCCTTCGTACATGACCGTCGTCAGGCCCGCAAGCAGCGGCGCATAGACGATATAGCTGTGGCCCACCACCCAGCCGACATCCGACGCCGTGAACATCGTGTCACCGGCCTGTGCGCCGAAGATGAGCGGCATGGACGCGGCCAACGCCACCGCATAGCCGCCGGTGTCGCGTTGCACGCCTTTCGGTTTGCCGGTCGTGCCCGAGGTGTAGAGGACGTACGAAGGCTCGCTCGCTTCCATCCATTCGCATGGCACATCGGCATTGGCGTGCTGCGCGGCGAGCGCTGCGTAATCGGCATCACGCGCGGTGTGCTGCATTGGCGCGAGTTTGCGATTCACCAGCAGCACGCGCTCGGGCTTATGCACCGCCAAATCGATAGCCGCGTCGAGCAGCGGCTTGTACTCAACCACCTTGCCAGCGCGCGAGCCCGCATCCGCACTGATGACGACGCGCGGCGTAGCGTCGTCGATGCGCGTGGCGAGGCTGTTGGACGCGAACCCGCCGAACACCACCGAATGAATCGCCCCAATACGCGCGCAGGCCAGCATCGCGAAAGCGGCTTCAGGAATCATCGGCAAATAGATCAGCACGCGGTCGCCGCGCTTGACGCCCAGGGCCTGAAGGCTGGCCGCCATGCGATTGACCTCGCGATGAAGCTGGCGATACGTGTACGTGGTTTCGATGCCGGTTTCGGTGGAGACATACACCAGCGCCGCTTGCTCTCCGCGCGTGGCGAGATGCCGATCAACGGCGTTGTGGCAAAGGTTGGTGCGTCCGCCCACGAACCACCGCGCGAACGGCAGGTGCGAGTCATCGAGGACGGCGGCATATGGCGTTTGCCACTCGATGCGCTGGGCCTGTTCACCCCAGAAGCCAACGGGGTCATCAATGGAACGCTGATACAGCGCGCGGTATGCGGCGGACATGGGCATAACGTTGTCTCCTGGCTGTCGTGTGCGACGGCTCAATCTTGGGTGTGCTTGATACGACTACTGTGCGACCACCAACTTACGCAGGTCTTACCGACGCCCCAAAACAAAACGGCGCCCCGCAGGACGCCGTTTCTCTTGCCAGCCTCAGCGCTTCTTGCGCTTGACCGAGGTTGATGAAGCCGCTACCGGTTTAGCTTTGACCACGGGTTTGCCGGCCACCTTCGCGGTCGGCGCGCGCGTGGTTGCCACGGTGGCACGCGACGTTGTGGCTGACACGCGCATCACGCGCACATGTCCGCCGCGACTGCCACCGCGCGCTTGCGGCAGCATCAGCACGACGCTATGGCCCTTGGGAATGGCATCGCCAGGCAACTGGTTCCAGGCGCGGATCTGCGCGACCGACACGCCGTAGCGCCGCGACAGGCCTGCAACGGTGTCACGCTTGCCCGCGCGCACCACCACCTTTCTCAGGTCTGGCATATCGGGCTCGACCGCCATGGTGGCGTTCTCTGCCAGCTCGGGGCTGATGTCGGGCGCGTTTTCCCGGGCGCCGTCGGCACGGGGCACCACCACGGTGGAACCAGCCTTCAGGCGCATGCCCTTCGGGATGCGGTTGATCTCGCGAATGGTGTCGGGGTCGACCTTCAGCCGCGCCGCCAGCGCTTCCACACGCTCGCGGTTGCCAACCGTCACCGCCGTCCAGCTGGACAGACCACCACGATACGTGTTCAGGTTGTATTGGAACGTTTCCGCGTTGTCGTACGGCAGGAGGATCTGCGGGTTCGACGCTCCCAGAATGACCGGCCGGTTGAACGACGGATTCAGCGCCTTGAACTCCTCCATCGGCAAGTTGGCCAGCTTGGCCGCCAGCGTCACATCAATGTCACGCGAAGTGGTGACGGTGACGAAGTACGGATGGTTCGGGATATCCGGCAACGTGACGCCGTAGCGCTCTGGGTTGGCGATGATGTTCTTCACCGCCTGGAGCTTGGGCACGTACATGCGTGTCTCGGCGGGCATATTCAGGTTGACGTAATCCGTCAACAGGCCGGCGGCCTGGTTGCGCGCAATCGCCCGGGCGACCGCACCCTCGCCCCAGTTGTAGGCGGCCAGCGCGAGCTGCCAGTCGCCAAACTGGTCGTGCAACTTGGAAAGATAGTCAAGCGCAGCATCGGTCGAGGCCAGCACATCGCGGCGCTCGTCCTGGAATACGTTCTGCTTGAGGTTGTAGGTTCTGCCAGTGCTCGGGATGAATTGCCACATCCCGGCGGCCTTGGCGCTCGACACAGCCTGCGGGTTGAACGCGCTTTCCACGAACGGCAGCAGGGCCAGCTCGGTGGGCATATTGCGCCGCTCCAGCTCTTCAACGATGTGATACAGGTAGCGGTTCGAGCGATCCACCATGCGGCGGAACGCGTCGGGGCGCTGCGCATACCAATCGGCACGATCGTCCACGGCCGAGCTTTGCAGGTCGGGCATGGAGAAACCTTGGCGAATGCGCGCCCAGAGATCCTTGGCCGGCCCTTTCAGGGAGGCCACGGGCTGCCGATCGACATTGACGATCGGCGCGGAAGTCTGGCCGGCGGAGGTGGAGGCGCTAGTGCTGGCTGTGTCGGCATTCGACCCGGGGGCCGTAGCGCAGGCCGCGAGGAGCAGACTGAGCACAGTTGCCGCAAGAAGTCGCACGGATCGCATCAAGTTCTGAGGGGTTAGGGCTAAAAATAGCCCCAGATAGTAAGAAACGCATCCAACCGCGTCAACCCGCGTTCACCCGGCGTTGCACCTGCCGGACGCGTCACATTGGGCCGTGTCATCGCTCGCGCGCCGAGCATTCTCAACGGAAATCGTTCTTCCACTGGCGCAACGCGGCGAATACCGCGACCGGATCATCGGCTTTCATACCAGCATGGCGCGCCACGGCCTGCGTCACATTGACGTCATCCGATCGCATGAAGGGGTTGGTCGCCCGCTCGTGGCCAATGGTGGTGGGCACAGTCGAGCGGCCCTCGGCCCGCAACGCCGTTACCTCATCCTCCCAGGCGGCCAGATTGGCGTTGCCAGGTTCGACTGCACGCGCAAAGCGCACATTCGATGCAGTGTATTCATGCGCGCAATAGACGCGCGTGTCGGGCGCCAGCGCCGCCAGCTTGGCCAGCGACGCACGCATCTGCGCAGGCGTGCCCTCAAAAAGCCGGCCGCAACCGGTGGCGAAGAGTGTATCGCCACAAAACAAGCTCGCCGATGCGGCATTACCCTGAAGGTGCCCCACATAAGCGACGTGTCCGCTGGTATGACCGGGCACATCAAGCACCCGGAACTCGGCGACCGGCTGCATGAGCGTAACGACGTCGCCTTCGCGCACGGCCTGCGTGCGGCATGGAATCGATTCACCCGCCGGGCCGATCACTTGCAGCGGCGCACCCTCGGGATTCTCCGGATACGCCGCAAGCAGTTCGCGCACCCCGCCGACGTGATCGCCGTGATGATGTGTGATTACAATGGCACCGAGCGCGAGCCCGCGTTCCTTCAGGAAGCGCAGCACCGGTTGTGCGTCGCCTGGATCGACGACAGCAGCCACACGGCCATCGTGTAGTGCCCAAATATAATTGTCGGCAAACGCAGCGATCGCCTCGACCTCAAGCGCTCCACTACGCGGCACACCACCCTGGACCATGTCCGACTCCTCTAACGATCGTCGCATTATAGATTGGCACCACTGGCTGGCTTCGCCGCCCGGGCAATATGTCCTGCGCTGGGAACAGGCCCAGTTCGATCGCACGGTGGCCGACATGTTCGGCTTTCACGCACTGCAGCTTGGCCACCCTGGTTTTGGCGCGTTGCGTGAGAACCGCATTCCGCTGATCGCCCGTGTGGTGGACGACATCGACCCCACCGCCCCGACCGAAACACTCGACCCGATGGATGGCGATCCGGCTGAACCTGCCGACACGGGCGACGGCCAGTCCGACGCCAATGCGCCGCTGCGCCAAGCCACGCCGCGCGTGATCTGCCGCTATGACGAGTTGCCCTTCGCCTCGCAAAGCATCGACCTCGTCGCCCTGCCCCATGTGCTGGAGTTTACCGACGACCCGCACGAAGTGCTGCGTGAAGTGGCGCGCGTGCTGATGCCCGAGGGGCGGCTGATCATCACGGGCTTCAACCCGCTGAGCCTGTGGGGCATACGCCAGGGCATGCGACGCTTGGGCACCGAATCGTTCCTGCCCGCGCAGAGCCAGATGATTGCGTTCACGCGCCTGAAAGACTGGCTCAAGCTGCTCGGATTTGATATCGTGCGCGGCCGGTTCGGCTGCTACTGCCCGCCCAATCGCTCGGACAAATGGCTGCAGCGCACTGCCTTCATGGAGAAGGCCGGCGACCGCTGGTGGCCGATCTTCGGTGCGATCTACATGCTGCAGGCCGTCAAACGCGTGCGCACCATACGCCTGGTGGGCCCGGCGTGGAAGACGCGCAAGTCGTCGGCGCTGGTACCAGCCGGCACCCCGGTCGCAACGCCTTCGGGCTCGCACTCCACCAAGGCGCCGTCGGCCACGGCGCGCGACGGCAAATCGGGCGCCTGAGCGCGGCCGCTCCACTCACTGATCACCCATCGTTTCTCAATGCAGGAAGTCACCGTCTATTCCGATGGCGCATGCAAGGGCAACCCCGGCCTTGGCGGCTGGGGCACCGTGCTCATCTCGGGCAGCCACGAAAAAGAGCTCTTCGGCGGCGAAGCGCTTACCACCAACAACCGCATGGAGCTGATGGCGGTGATCGAGGCCTTCCGCGCGCTCAAACGCCCGTGCCGGGTGCAGGTGTACACCGATTCACAGTACGTGCAGAAAGGCATCAGCGAATGGGTAACCGGCTGGAAAGCCCGCGGTTGGAAGACCGCGGACAAGAAGCCGGTCAAGAACGACGACCTCTGGCGCACGCTCGACGAACTCGTTGTTGGGCATGACGTGAGCTGGCACTGGGTCAAGGGCCATGCCGGCCACCCCGGCAACGAGCGCGCCGATGCGCTGGCCAACAAGGGCGTCGAAATGGCGCGCCAGGCAGGCGCCTGACGCGGCCACACCCACGTTCACTTGCCCGCGCAGCGCTGCGTCGGGATCTGCGGCGCATTGGCGGCGGTAGTGGTGACGTACTGCGGCGTGCCATCCTGCGCATAGATCAGCCGTAGCGGGCCGCGCTTCGAAAGACCATCGTCAATGTCCGCCTGCAGCAGGCCGGCCTGTGCCCATGAATCGCCACCGATGCTGCGCTTGTGCATCATGGCCGGGCGGTTGGTACCGGGTTCCCAATTGGCCTGGCGCTCCGGCGCATACCGGTTGGGCAGCGTGCCGTATGCGTAGAGCTGATTCAACGTGTCGGCCAGATATCGCTCAGCTTGATCGTTGAAAGTCGGCAGGTCTTGGTTTGCGAGTTCGGTACGGACGCGCTGAGCCTCCGCTGCGCAACTGGGTGCGGCATTGTCGGCCGCGCGGGCGTAAGACATGCCAATTGCAATGGCTGCGGCGGCAAGCCATGTCAGTGCGGGATACAGGCCGCGCGGGCGGGTGGTGGGAATCACGGACATCGGTTCGGTATGCATGCGAGCTTCTCCGTTGAAGTAACGCGGTTGCGAATCAGGACAAGAACAACTTGCGCTCGGCCTGACGACGTTTCGTCAGGCCCTTGAGCGGCTTACCGCCGGCCTTATCCCACAGCAGGAATTGGTTGGCCGCGCCGGCGTAGTCGCCCGCGTTGAGCTTGCGCAGCAGCGTCGACGAGCGCAGCCGCCCCGCCCCCAGGTTGAAGACGAACGACGCGAGCGCGTCGAACTGCCCCTGTGTGATCGACACGCGCACGGCCTTGCCGATGCCCTGCTCGGTGTCGGCCAAATCCTTGCGCAGCAATGCTTCCGCCTGCTGCTGCGAGATCGGCCCATTAAAGGTTTCGCCGGGGCGGATCAGGTGGCCGTAGCCAATGGTCGGTTTGCCGACTGCATCCAGATAGGTCGACAGCCGCAGCCCTTCCGACTCCTTGATCAACGCGAGGCCTTGCTCGCCGGTGGTGCGCGGGTTGTACTCAGTGCTCATTGCTCTTCTCCTGGGGCGTGCCGGTTGCGCCGGAGCCATCGGAACCGGCGGCATGCGGCTGCACAGGCCTTGGCACCAGCCGATTCGTGTATTCGTCAATCAGCCGCATCACTGCCTCGGGCGGCTGCAGCGCGGTGAACTTCATCTCGATGTCGATGTGCTCGCTGTCGCGGCCGGTGTCACGTTTGGAATGCGGCGCGAGCGAGACGTAGAACCGGCCAACGCCGCCGGTGCCCCCGCCGTGCGCGGGCAGCGCCTCGGCGATGTCGCTGCGCACGGTCATGTTCACCGTCATTTCCTCCAGCGCGAGGCCACGCGGCATTGCCAGCGACACCAGCGGCAGCGCCAGCCGGTGGTGACTGTCGAGTGCGAGTTCCACTTCGCGGGCGACCAGCGTGCCGCTGTCATCGGCGTCGAAAAACTGATCGAGCAGTGCGGTGTACTGCTGCGCAAGCATCTGGTTGGCAGAAGCGGCGGCGTGCTGCATACCGCGCGTGATGTCGTCGAGCGTCAAGCCGTTCAAGCCCGGATGATCGTGGCTGTTACTGCCGCCGCCTGCGCCGCTTCCGGGCGGCGATGCATTGGGCGGCGACGGCGGCAGCCCATCGGATGCGCTACCAGGCAACGGCGCTGTTTCGGAAGGCGCAGCGGACTGCGCTGACGCAGGTGGCGCACTGACGGATGGCGCCGATGGTGTGGCAGGCGTTGACGACGCTCGGTCGTCATCACGCCGGCGGCTGAAGAGTTTGAACATGGTGTCGGGCCGGTCGGGTCGATCAGATCAATAGGCGGCGCGCGGCAGGCGCGCACCGATCAGGACACCGGCCGTGGGGAGGCCGGCCGGCGTCCATTGCCTTGGCGGCTTAAGGGTTCGCAGGCGCCGGGGCCGGTGCGTTACCGCTCGACGGCACCTTCTCGCCGACCATCGTGCCGTCGGTCGGCGTAGCGGGCAGCGGCTTGACGTCCTTCTCCTTGCCCTTGACGACCACCGGTTTGGTGGCGGCGTCAGTCAAGAATTCCATCACGCGCATCAGCGCTTCCGGCGGGTTCTGGCGCTTGATCTGGGTGTGGAAGGAGTACTTGGCACGCGTATCGGTGCTGCGCGTCTGTTCGGACTTGTGCGAGGCACGGCCCGACACCGACACGCTGAACGGCCCCCAGCCGAGCTTGGCCTGGAACGACCCTTCCGCCTCGGTGCTGGACGACGATTTCTCCGACTGCGAAATCTCCAGCTCGAAGTCAATCGTGCCTTCTTCGATGGCGATCACCGGATGCACAACCGCACACAGCAGCGGAATGCGCATGGTCTTCTGAATCGTGCCCTGCGACACGCCCTGCTCGTCGACCAGGGTTTCGTCGTAATCGAACTGCACGGCGACGGCCTTGCCGTTCTGAATACACACCTGCAGCAGAAAATCCGCATAGGATTTTGCCGCTGACGTTTGCGCCGCGATCATGGCTTGCAGCGGCGCGGAGATCATTTTGTCGATCGGCAGCGCATTGATAACCGACCCAATAAATCCGGTGTCCATTTAAAACTCCTCACATTGAATTATTTGGACGCACAGGCTTGTACGCCAGAATCCAAAGTAAGAGTTTTCCCCATGGGGTTCGATGCCTCAAAAGTGCCAGCCAAGGCCACGGAACAGCAGCCCAGAACGTATCCCCAGAACGTATCAATAGGCAGCCTATGACTTTCGGCACTGAACTTCCGTTTCAATGCATCCGGATCGATCCCGCCCTACAAAACAATCAGTTTCACTGAAAATAATTAACTGAAGTACGAGGGGTCGATGAATATTCTGGTAATCGATAGCTTGCCGCTTTTTGCGGCAGGTGTGTCCAATGTATTGAATGCACTCGATGCGCAGGGTGTGTTTATCGATACGCACTACGCTGCCCAAATCGGACCGGCTTGCAGGGAAGCTGAACCGAGTGCCGTTGTGATGGAATGGAGCGCGCAAGACGACGACGCGCGACAGCGTTTGTCGGAGTTGAAAGCGGCGCTGCCCGAAGTGCCTGTCTTGCTGACCGTGCAAGCCGTTGGCCGGCACGTGGTGGGCGACGCGCTGCGCTTTGGCGCCGCCGGCGTGGTCGACCGGCAGGCCACGGCTGACGTTCTGCTCGAAGCCCTGCTGCGCATCACCTCGGGTGCGGTCTACTTGCCGCCGATCAGCAATCTCTCCCCCGACGACCCGCGTCAAAGCTCGGGAGAAAGCCCTGCCGAACTCTGGCGCCGGCTCACACCCCGGCAGCATGAGGTGCTGCAACTGCTTGCAGAAGGCAAATCCAACAAGCAGATCTGCCGCGTGCTGAACGTGGCGGAGGGCACGATCAAGAACCATCTGTACGCCTTATTTCGGCAAATTGGCGTCAACAACCGGACCGAGGCCGCGCTCTGGCTCTCGCGCTGCAAGGCAAGCCTCGTCCGCCTGCAGATGTGTGCGATATAGCGCCGCGCACTGCGCTTGCCCGTGGCATCCGGCAGCCTTGTCGGACGTCACGGGCCGGGCTCTCCGCCACCGTCCTGTGAAACACCGAGCCGCCCACATTGCATTCACGCGGCCACGCCATACACTGGTTGCAAGGCGGCGCAAGGTGCATCGCCGTTTTTTCATGGAGGCCGGCCATGGAAATCATCGAATTCAACACCAGCCCGCCACGCTATTGCGCCGCGGATCTCACCCTCACCTGCACCGCCAGTGTCGACGGCATCTTCGCCTGCTATGCGGTGACGGCCGAAGCGCTCGAAGAGCATTTCGGTGCTCGCTCGTGGCGGCAGGAAGATCTGCTGCAAGCCATGGAATCACATCGCGGCACCATTGAAGACATGGCGCGGTCGCTGTTCAAGCTGACCGACTCGCACAACATCGTGCTGCGTAGCGGACACTTCCGCTTCGGCATGTAGTTGCAGTTGCTTCATGGGCAGCATGGGCGACATTCACGTCTGAGGCCGACAAAAAGAAGGCCAGCGCAAGGCTGGCCTTGTGCAAGCGGACGCGTGCTAATCAGGCTTGCACTCGTGCTTCATCTCGCGTCGCCCATCTTCGTAGACCACCTCCAGCCGGCACGTAAAGCCCCATAGGCGCACAACGTGCCGGAGCATCTCTTCGTAGTTCGGCCCCAGCGGCCGGCGGCTGCTTTGCAAGTGACGCAGCGTCAAAGAGCGATCCCCTCCCACATCAACGTTCGTCACCTGGATATTGGGCTCGATGTTCGACAGGTCGTACTGCCCTGCCAGCAACTCGCGGATCTTGCGATAGCCATCATCGTCGTGGATCGCGGTGACGCGCAGCTTGGCATCGCGGTCGTCATCGAGCACGGAAAACAGCTTCAACTCACGGATCACGCGCGGCGAAAGGAACTGCAGCAGGAAGCTCTCGTCCTTAAAGTTGCGCATGGCGAAGTCGAGCGTCTTCTGCCAATCGCTGCCGGCAATTTCGGGCGCCCAGCGGTAGTCCTCTTCTTCGGGCGATTCACAGATGCGGCGGATGTCCTGGAACATCAGGAAACCCAGCGTGTACGGGTTCAGACCGCTGTAGTAGGGGCTGTTGAACGGCGGCTGATAGATCACGTTGGTGTGCGCCTGCAGTAGTTCAAGCATGAACGCATCGTTGACGAGCTTCTCGTCGTACAGCTTGTGCAGGATGGTGTAGTGCCAGAACGTGGCCCAGCCCTCGTTCATCACCTTGGTCTGCCGCTGCGGATAGAAGTACTGCGCGATCTTGCGCACGATGCGCACGATCTCTCGTTGCCACGGCTGCAATTTGGGCGCGTTCTTCTCAATGAAGTACAGCAGGTTCTCTTCCGGCTCAGGCGGGAATTGCGGGTCGGGCTCGGGGGCGTCGTCCGCCGTTGCCAACGCGCGCGCGCGGTGCGTGGGCAGCGTGCGCCACAGGTCATTCACCTGCGCTTCGAGGTACTTCTCGCGCTCGGCCTGCAGGGCCTTCTCTTCCGTGATCGACAGCTTCTTCGGCCGCCGATAGCGGTCCACACCATAGTTCTGCAGCGCGTGGCACGAGTCGAGCAGCACTTCCACTTCCTGCTCGCCGTGGCGTTGCTCGCATTCGGCCACGTAGTTCTTGGCGAAGAGCAGGTAGTCGACGATGGCATCCGCGTTCGTCCAGGTGCGGAACAGGTAATTGCCTTTGAAAAAGGAGTTGTGGCCATAGCAGGCATGCGCAATGGTCAGCGCCTGCATCGGCATCGTGTTCTCCTCCATCAGGTAGGCGATGCAGGGGTTGGAGTTGATGACAATCTCGTAAGCCAGCCCCATCAGCCCGCGCTGGTAGCCACGTTCAGAGGCAAGGAAGTGCTTCCCGTATGACCAGTGGTTGTAGCCCAGCGGCAGGCCGGATGATGCATAGGCATCGAGCATCTGCTCGGCGGTAATGATCTCGATCTGGTTCGGATAGGTGTCCAGGCCGAAGTCTGCGGCAATCTGGGCAATGCTTTGGTCGTAGCGCCTGATCAGCTCGAAGGTCCATTCCGAGCCCGTAGATAGGTAGGCCATGTTCGTTCCCGTTGGTCCGTCACATTGGTCCATCACACAGGGTCACAGGTGGCGTGTTTGCCATGGCACGCACTGTCACTGCACAGCGGCAGTGCCCAGCCGGGAGCAACCCGCTGCCGCCAATCAGGGGTCAGGCGGCGCGCTTCTGGAACAACTCGTGCAGCACCGGATAGATTTCGTCTGCCTTGAGAATGCGCTGCATCGCGAAGTTTTCGTGCCCAGCCTTCAACGTAAGATACTCCTCCCACAGGTTCTGCGGCTCCGTGGAGACCACCTCGACATAGGCGTAATACTGCGTCAGCGGTAGGATCGTTTCGCGCAGCAGCTTGGCGCAGAGTTCCGAGTCCCCTGCCCAGTTGTCGCCGTCCGAAGCCTGCGCGCAATAGATGTTCCACTGGCTTGGCGAATAGCGCTCCTGTATCACTTCCGCCATCAGCTTGAGTGCGCTCGACACGACAGTGCCGCCGGATTCACGCGAGTGGAAAAAGTCCTCCTCATCCACCTCTTTGGCCACGGTGTGGTGGCGGATGAAAACGACGTCGATGCGCTCGTAATTCCGCTTCAAAAACAGATAGAGCAGCATGAAGAAACGCTTGGCGAGATCCTTGCGCGATTCGTCCATCGAGCCGGACACGTCCATCACGCAGAACATCACCGCCTGCGCCTGCGGGCGCTTGCGCAGCACGCGGTTGTTGTAGCGCAGGTCGAGCTTTTCAATGAACGGCACGCGATCGAGGCAGGAACGCAGATGGCGCATCTCCTTCATCAACTCTTGCGCGCGTACGGTGTAGGGGCCGTCGTTTTCCAGCTCTTCGTTGTACTCGCGCTCGAGTTCATGCAAGCGACGCTGATACGGACTGGACAGCGCGATGCGGCGGCCGAGCGAACTGCGCATCGTGCGCAGAATCGACAAGTTGGACGGCGTGCCGTCGAGCGAAAAACCGGCGCGCACCTTGCGTACCTCGGCGATCTTGGCCAGGCTGCGCTTGGCCAAGTCGGGCAACGCCATGTCTTCGAAGAAGAAGTTTAGGAAGTCCTCGCGCGAGAGCGTGAAGATGAAATCGTCTTCGCCCTCGCCCGAGTCACTGGCCTGAGAGCCCGTTCCGCCGCTGCCCTGCTGCGGGCGGTCGAAGCTGTCGCCGCGAATGAACTCCTTGTTGCCCGGGTGAACGCCCTCGCGGCGCCCGCCCGAGCCGTGGTGAAACATGGGCTCGGAAATGTCCTTGACCGGGATGGACACCTGCCCGCTCTGCTCGATGTCCATGATCTTGCGACCCGTCACCGCCTTGGCCACCGCGCGGCGGATCTGGTCCCGGTAACGCTTGATGAAGCGTTGCTTGTTGACGGTGCTCTTGCCGCCACCGTTCTCCCGCCGATCGATGATCGTGCCCATGTGACTGCCCTCGCTTGGATGTGGCCCGCCGGGTTGCCCTTGCCCTCCTTAAGACGACTTCCTAACGCGCAGGTACCACTCTACGAGCAAGCGCACCTGCTTCTGGGTATAGCCTTTCTCCACCATGCGGTTGACGAAATTCTCATGCTTCTCCTTGTCGTCGTGCGACGACTTGGCGTTGAACGAGATCACGGGCAGCAAGTCTTCCGTGGTCGAAAACATCCGCTTCTCGATCACCGCGCGCAGCTTCTCGTAGCTGGTCCAGACCGGGTTCTTGCCGCCGTTCTTGGCCCGCGCACGCAGCACGAAGTTGACGATCTCGTTGCGGAAATCCTTCGGGTTGGAAATGCCCGCCGGTTTCTCCACCTTCTCCAACTCGTCGTTCAACGCACTGCGATCGAGAATCTCGCCGGTGTTCGGATCGCGGTATTCCTGATCCTGGATCCACAGATCGGCAAACACCACGTAGCGGTCGAAAATGTTCTGCCCGTACTCTGAATACGACTCCAGGTAAGAGGTCTGTATTTCCTTGCCGATGAACTCCACGAACGGTGCGGTCAGGTACTCCTTGATGTAGGACATCAGCTTGGATTCGGTCTCCGGCGGGAACTGCTCGCGCTCGATCTGCTGCTCGAGCACGTACAGCAGATGCACCGGGTTAGCCGCCACTTCCGTGCCATCGAAATTGAACACCTTCGACAACACCTTGAAGGCAAAGCGCGTCGAC
The DNA here is from genome assembly GCA_963512445.1 of uncultured Ralstonia sp. Lineage (GTDB taxonomy): Bacteria > Pseudomonadota > Gammaproteobacteria > Burkholderiales > Burkholderiaceae > Ralstonia. The sequence continues at coordinate 103,027 of CAUPMS010000010.1, read as the reverse complement.
ATCCCGGTCATGCCCTCGTCGATGCCGGCAAAATCGCGGTATTCCTGATACGACTTCGCCTTCGGGTCAACATCTTTCAGGCTCTCGCCGTCGTACACGCGCATCTTCGAGAAGATGTTGGAATTCTCCGGCTCCTTGATGCGCGTGAGCACAGCAAACTGGCCCATCATCTTCAGCGTGTTCGGCGCGCACGGTGCTGCGGCCAGTGAGCTGTTGCGCAGCAGCTTGTCGTAGATCTTCACCTCGTCCGACACGCGCAGGCAGTACGGCACCTTGACGATGTAGATCCGGTCAAGGAAAGCCTCGTTGTTGCGGTCAGACTTGAAGCTCTGCCACTCCGCCTCGTTCGAGTGCGCCAGGATGACGCCATCGAACGGAATCGCGCCAAAACCCTCGGTGCCCTTGTAGTTGCCTTCCTGCGTGGCCGTCAGCAGCGGGTGCAACACCTTGATCGGCGCCTTGAACATCTCGACGAATTCAAGCAAGCCACGGTTGGCCAGGCACAGGCCGCCCGAATACGAATACGCATCCGGATCATCCTGCGGATAGTCCTCCAGCTTGCGAATGTCGACCTTGCCGACCAGCGACGAAATGTCCTGGTTATTTTCGTCGCCCGGCTCCGTCTTGGAGATCGCGATCTGCGACAGCACCGACGGATGCAGCTTCACCACGCGAAAGCGCGTGATATCGCCATTGAACTCATGCAACCGTTTGACCGCCCACGGCGAGGCAATCGAGTTCAGATAGCGCGTTGGGATACCGTAGTCTTCTTGCAGAATCTTGCCGTCTTCGTCGGGCGAGAACAGCCCGAGCGGGGACTCGTGAATGGGCGAGCCCTTGAGCGCGTAGATGGGAATCTGCTCCATCAGCGCCTTCAACTTCTCGGCAAGCGAGGATTTGCCGCCACCCGGAGGCCCGAGCAAGTAGAGGATCTGCTTGCGCTCTTCAAGACCCTGGGCGGCATGTTTGAAGAAGGAGACGATCTGCTCGATCGTGTCTTCCATGCCGTAGAACTCCCGGAAGGCCGGGTAGATCTTGATGACCTTGTTGAAGAACAATCGCGACAGCCGAGGATCGTGGTGGGTGTCCACCAACTCGGGCTGACCGATCGCGGTGAGCATGCGCTCGGCGGCGGTCGCATAGGCGGTCGAGTCCTTCTTGCAGATATCCAGATACTCCTGGATGCTGTACTCGTCCTCTTTGCGAGCTTCAAAACGCGTTGCGTAGTGGCGGAAAATATCCATATCTCCCCCGTAGATTTCTTCCCTACTCCACACCAACAAGCGAGAGCCAGGCTAGTTCTTGCGTGCGTTGCTGATTCCACTGTAGACGAAAGCCTGGACCGGTGCACAACGGATCGCGATTGCGTTAGCGCTCTACACCATGAAGTGCTAAACGAACCTTGCACGATGCATAAGCACATGCGCCACAACGATCAGCCACCCCAAGCACAGCAGAAAGCGTACCCATGGTTCCTTCCTGCGCGCTCGCAAGTTGGTACGTAACCGATCGGCGCGAGTTCCCGCACGCACGCTGAATGCAGGAGGGGGATATCCCTGCGTTTTAGTGCGTCGCCGACTGTGGTATCGCGTATGGCGCGCACCTGCAGCACCGCGCTTGTAGCGGCAGCTTTTCTCGCTGTGACGCAACAACGCATTGTGCAAAGCAATGGGCGAAATGCGTTTTAGCGCCCGGCGCAGGCGCGCTGATCTAGGCAAGGTGACTAAAACGGATCGACCGAAGGTGTCGCTTTTTTGCGCCAGAAGGAAAGTTTTGCCGGACGCCGCCAAGATGCGGGCCGAAAAACCCGTACGAAGCGCGGACAAAGAAAAAGGCCCTCGGCATATCTGCCTGAGGGCCTTTTAAGCGATTTCTCGCCAGTTTGGTGGGTGGTACAGGGATTGAACCTGTGACCCCTGCCGTGTGAATCGAAAGGCTGGCACTACTGGGACCACACTGTATCCGGCATGCCCCAGAAACTCAAGATCACACGCTCCCCACGTTGACCTGATTTGCCCTGCTCAGTGTGACAAACTTGTGCCACAGAAGAGCCCGGACGAAAGTTGAAGAGCAATCACATTCAGGCCAAACTTCTTCAGGTGCTGATCTAGCCGAGTTCGGTCTTGCACAATGAAGCTCGCCAGCAGCAACCGATTCTTATCGTCCTCAGTTGCGGCGGCCTTGACCAGTCTCTTGCGAAAGACCCTCAGTGTCTCGTCCAGAGCGCTCGCATCGCCGGCGTGCGAGCACGTGCTCTTCCTTCGTGCAAGATTTTTCAGGATCGGTCTTGCGGCCTCGATGGCATCGAAGCGCGCGCGCCAATACGTCGCCTCAAGCCACCAGTCATCGTTGCCCGTCAGGAAGGCCCCCCACGCCAAGGCGCACAGCGAATTTCGTGCCCTCCAAATGGGCATAGCGGCAGAAGCCGTTTCATAACTTCGTGCCTTCCTCCCCTCTGCCGCAGAGTTGCCCGAATCTTCGTACCCATAGAACAGGCGCTCCACCTCTTTTTGCGTTACCGCGATATCCCTCAAACGTAGAGCGAAATCTTGGGATACGTGCAACGGCAGGCCACGAACCCGCTTGCACAAGCCCACGTTCTTGTTGCCCTCGTCGTCCTCTTTCCGCGTTTCGTCTTTCCTGACGTCTCGGAAAGCCTCTGCGAACAGCGAACCCAGCGCTCGGTCGGATAGGTTTGCGTAGTCCAGCGCCATCGTTGTTATCCCTCGCATTCCTTCTTTTGCTCTGTTCGATCATACGGAGTCTGCACGCTCCCTCGCAAGAGCGAAATGTGGGCCTTGGCCATTCGTTCCTTAAGTGTCCTCACCCTGTACGCGATCGCCACGGGAACATCCGGTCATCGCAGGGCAACAGGGGGAACACAGACATGAGCGAACGGAATTACGAACTAGCTGCAAAGTTGAGTCGCACAGGCGATGACGTGCTGATCGGCCCTGCGGAAGTCGCAGCGCTATCTGGTCTCAGTGCGGTCACCATTGGGAAGCGAAAAGTCGCATCGATGCCCGCGCCGATGCCTGGGCTCAGCGTTTTGCGTTGGCGCCTTGGCGATATCCGGGGATGGATCCGCGGGGAGGGTCCCCGCGGCCTTCGCCTACGGCCTGACGCGCCGCGAGGCGGCTTGCCCCGGCTGAAAGAGAAGGCGAACCCCAAGCTCTCTCTGCAAGCAATCGGCGGTAGTTCAATGACTCGATGTCCGCGCGCGCCGCGCGCCCGGATTGAGCCGCACGGGGACCCTCAGGGGAGAGCGGCGACCCGCAGCGAAGCGAAGGGGCGATCCGGCTGTGCACATGCACATCAGCTCGGTTGCGTGCCGTCAAGAGGTACCCTGCGTCGTCATTCGCTCGACGGCATCGCGAATGCGTTGTTGGAACTGTGGCGACTCTTCGCCTGGGTTCGCGGTGAGCCGGTGGGCGGCTGCGGAACGCCGGTCGAAGAGCCGGCGCTGTCCACGCCCTCGCGGGGTGGGCAGCGCAGCCATCCACGGGCGGGCGCGGATGCACCGCTAGCTTTCACATCGCGACGGTCTGCTGACAGTACCCGCCGCCACCGAAACCCATTGCGTTGGACACCATATGAGCGATTTCCATCACACCGAAATCTGATGTCGGTCCCTTGTCCGACGCTCATGTCGGACAAGGGGGGGCTGGCTGACTTTGGGTGTCAATTCCGACATGCGCAGACATGGCGAATTGGCACCTAAAGGCAGTCAGCCCCACACCCCTCAGGGGTCGGGATGCATCGCATCCCGGGGGTGGTTTTGAGCCGCGTTCGAACCACCAAGAAATCGATCCAGTAGACGGCGAGCGAACCGTCAGACACCAACCCAACTACCGAGACCACTCAGATGGGGAAGGCAAAAAAATCCGCACTCAAGTTGCTGCCACCAGACTGGCGGGAAACCATGTTCGATCGCGCATCCCAACTGGACTGGCGCGAATCGCGGCCGCAGCTACTACCGGCGCTAGCCCTACTACGCGTGATCGGCTGCCGGCCGACCGAGATCGAGCGAGGGGTGCGCATCCTATATCGCAACGGCGCGCTCCTAATCAATGTGTCGGGAGCCAAATGCAGCGAAGAAAGGGGGATCCGCACGAGGGTATACAAGTTCGAAATTGGGCCGCCCCCAGATACCCACCCTGCCCTGCAGACGCTGCGTGAGTTTGCCGAGCAAAATGGGACAGATGGCGAGGCTTTGGTAACCCACAAAGCCGATTACCTCTACAACTCCGTGACCGCGCTTGGCAAAGCCGTCTTTCCAAAGCTGAGAACGCGTGTAAGCCCGTACTGCTTTCGCCACCAAATTGCGTCGGATTTGAAGGCGGATCCTGACGTGCCCCTCAAGGACGCTGCAATGTTCATGGGACATCTGTCGGACTACTCGATTGGCCGATACGGCCGCGCGGCTCACGGAAAGAGGGGGGGCGGAAGGGTCAAGCCGCTCGCGGTCCGGGCATCCCAGCCTGTGAAACACTCGCCCAAAGTCGACAAGCTGGCTCGCTTCAAGATCGCCAGCGCAAACCGGCGGAAGCTGACGCCAAGCTAAGGGCCGCCCGCCGGGCGAGCGCCTTAGATGCGTCAATGTTGCGTCGATTTTGACGACATTCACGGCGTGCTTGGCTCTCTTGCCCCCACAGATGCGTCAAAATTGCGTCAATGACTATGCCCGGACGTGGGCCACGCAATTGGCCGCCGACTACAGCTTCACAACGTTTAACACCATTCCGTAGGCAGTGCGGCTAACATCGTAGGGAGGCCGTGACTGTTTCCGGCAAAAAAAGTATCCTTAGATCACAAAATATTGCCCCCCCTCCTCGACCGGCCACACCGTGCCGGTAGTTAGTTCGGCGTACGGGAAAAGAAGGCTGTAAAATCTCGGGTTCACTGGCTAAAGTGCAGTGGCGCTGGCGCCGATAGCCGAGTACAGGTACTGCGTAAAGGGATATGGCGAAATCGTCTCAGGTATCAAACCAGTTCGCGTTACGGAAAGGTGACGGCGTCGTCATTGACGTCGTCCAGCAACGGAGCGTCGAAACAGCTGGCATCACGCAGATCACGTATGGCTTGAACCTGAACGAGGCCCCGGTACCAACCCGTAGATACGTAGCAGACGTTGCCGACGCTGTTTCGAAACGTGGCGGCGTCCATCTGATCTTCGGCCAAGAAAAGGTAGGAAGTGACGATCTACGCTCACTTTTGGTGATCCACGTTTCCGCGTCTAGCATCCGGGCGATACTCCAGTCGTTCGCTCAGATGATGCCGACTTTTCAGCAGATCGCCGACACGGTTGGTAGCGAGCCCGAGGTGCTATCCTCTGTGAGAGAGGGCAGCGCCCAAGCTGTCGCTTTTTCCGCCACAGGCTGTGCGTGTGCAGCGGCCGGCGAGGATGCGTGCTTGGACTTTTACAGTGTGTCGCCGTTTTCGGTGAGAAGTGTGCAGGTTGTGAAAAAAGTGGCAGTTGATCCGGTAGTCCGAGTGGATTTACGAGTATCCCTGCTAGCAGCGCTTATCGAGAAGTTAGCGACGCTTGAGAAGGCTCTGCCGGGGATCAAATTGGAGAATGATCATGTTGGGATTTGAGATGTTCGACATTGCTTCGTGGGCCGAGAACGGCCTGACCAAGCAATTGCCGCGTCCCGCGCATGAAATGGCCGCTGTAGTGCGCCGCTCTGGGAAATGGATCATCACTGCTGCCATCGTCGCGGCAGCAATTGCGACTCCGACTTTTTCCACGGTTCCAGGATCTAGTCAGATCGCTAGTGCCCTTGGCGATATCAGCCGCGGTAAAACAGCCCTATCCGGAGAGGTCAAAGAAGGCTACTGGCCTGCGCTGATGACTGAAATGGATACATGGAAGCCTGTGCAAGTCACGGAAGTGGATTACGCAGTAGACGCCTTTATTTAACCCTCGGCCCAGCGCGATAAGAAGAAGTGACCAGCGAAGATTGGTGGGCTGAGGCAGTCCAGACTGCGCTCAGTCAGGGGGATATTGTCACCGGGCTGCCCCTTTTTTCGGTTCTTGCACCGGTACCGTTTCTAACGAAGAAGTCCATCAAAGGTGGGCAGGAAGCCTGGATTCAGACAGAGGCCCCTGCCACCACGACCACAACGCCCATCTCTGCTCTAGCGAACGGGAAGATGTCGGCCGCTATTGTGCTGTCGCACTCATGTGAATTGGACAAGAAGCGAAACGGCGCGCGAGTGCTGATGGCTCCGGTGAAACCACTGGGCGAACTTGGACTCTCCGAGGAAGCAGCCGCACAGGTTTTGCAACAACAAGTCTTCGCATTGTTTCCTCTCCCCGACGTACCAGGCATCGGCACGGTGGTCGCAGACTTGCGAAGCACGACGAGCGTGCCGCGGGCAATCGTTGACGACGGCACGCGCATCGCCTCGATGACTACCGCAGCATTGCGCCGCTTGGCGGCACAGCTGGTCGGGTTTTACCTTCGCCTCGAACTGCCCGCTCAAGCAGTTGCTTCCGTCCAGGTACTGCCTGCCGAGTAGCCAGAGCATTATCAACCCAATCCGAGGCCGCAGCCGGCAACAACTTGCCCCGCTGCGCGCACACTTGTCACACACTCCCGGCCTTGCCTTGCCACGAGTGAGAGATACACCCCCAACCCCAATAACCGGCGCGGCCGTGGGATCATCGAGGTTGGAGGAGGAAAAATGACCAATCCTGATGCGTATCTGGACAAGATCATCAACAGCACGAAGCAGGACCTGGACGCCTTCCTAGCGTTCTTCCTGTCGGAGTGCCCCTCCAGCATGATTCCGAGGAAAGAAGAGGTCCAGCGCTGGGCCGAAGCACTGGACAAGCGTGGCCCCGAGTTCGCATCGGACGCCGCCGCTTGTCGCGAGTTCGTGAGCGGAAACCGGGCGTAGCCTGACGGCACGCCGACGCGGCAATGGCAAACATCCTTGTGGTGGATCTTGAGGCCACATGCGACGAGGACGCGCCGGACTTCGACCACGAGATTATCGAGGTCGGTGCGGTTTGGGTTGCGGCCGATGGCACAGTGCTCGACCGCTTCCAGGCCTTCGCGCGCCCAGCGGTCAATCCAACGCTGACGCCGTTCTGTTCAGCTCTGACGGGCATCCACCAGGCGGACGTGGACAACGCCCCGACGTTCTCTGCCGTGGCCGAGGTCTTGCGCACCTTTGTCGCGCGCTATCAGCAACCAGGCGCGGTGTGGGCGAGCTGGGGTGCGTGGGACCGCAAGCAGCTCGAACGTGACAGCGCACGGCACGGCATCACCCCACCCATCGACCTACCGCACGTCAACGCCAAGCGGTTGTTTGCCAGGGCGCGACGGATCGGCAAGGAAGTCGGCATGGCGAAGGCCTGCGAGCTGGTCGGCCTGCAGCTTGAGGGGACACATCACCGCGCGCTCGATGACGCGCTGAACGTGGCCAGGCTGTTGCCGTGGGTGCTCCACGAAGAAGGAGGCGCGACCAAATAACCCACGGCCTTCATGAGCTCGCCGCGTCAAATGGCCTTATCGTTGTCAGGTACGTTCCTCCGCCAAGACCTGCTATGCGTGAATACCAATCCCGCACTATCCAAGAGCTGGTGGTGTGTACCTGTGACCGTTGCCAACGTCGCCTGACCCCAGATGAGCCAGGCGAGTGGCAGGAACGGCTATCGTTTGACCACACGGGCAGTTTCGATTCAGTTTTTGGCGACGGCAACACGGTCAGCCTTGATCTGTGCCAACACTGCACGCGGGAGGTGTTGGGCCAGTGGTTGCGCATCACGCCGCCAGCGGACGCCGATATATTCGGGCTGTGGCAGGGCAAAACGTTCGAGAGTGCTTGGAATGCGCCTCCTCCCGAAGATGGGCGAGAAATCCGCGCGCTGGCTGAGCACGTGATTGCCTCCACTCAAGAGGCCAGCAACGCGCTGGACGACACGCTGTCGTCCAACGTGGAGTCGAACAAGCGGTTTGCGGCGACGGCTGAAAGCCGAGGCGGGCACGAGCAGGCAGCGCACCCCGCTACTGAAGGCACCAGGGGAACCAAGTACGAGCAGGACGTGGTGGCCTGGGCCAACGAGCAGGCCGCGCTTCTACGCGCGAGCAAGTTCTCTGCTCTCGACATCGGACACATCGCGGACGAACTTGAAGACGTGGCCAAGAGCGAACAGCGCGAGCTGGCCCGCCGTATGGCCATGCTTCTAGCCCACTTACTGCAGTGGCAATTCCAACCAGGCCAGCGCGGGGCAAGCTGGGAGGCGACCATCCGCACCCAGCGCAACAGCATCAAGCGGCGCATCCGGAAAACGCCCAGCCTCGCAACGTCATTGGAGGACGCCGACTGGTGGGCAGATGCCTGGGGCGATGCGGTGGCCACGGCCACCGAGGCAACCGGCCTGAATGCGTTTCCGCCGGTCTGTCCGTGGTCAGCTGCACAGGTTTTGAATCATGAATTTTTCCCCGACTCTTCATCGAAACGCACTGTATAGCCCTGGTTATGAAAGACGCCGCGCACGTTGTTCCGCAGGATTCTATTGAGCCGTCGCCCCCTATCTCACGTGTGTGCGCCAACACTCAAGGTCAGGACTACGCGGTCGGCGACATACACGGTGCATTCAGCGCCCTCGAACAAGCCCTTGAGATGATTCGCTTCGATCCGGAGACGGATCGCCTGTTTTCGGTCGGTGATTTAGTCGATCGCGGCCCGGAATCCAGCCAAGTGGGGGCGTGGCTCGACAAGCCGTGGTTTCACGCGATATGCGGCAATCATGACTTCATGGCCTGGCGCAGCGCTCTCGGAGACCCATTTCAAGACGTCGACCACAAACTATGCGGCGGCGAATGGCTTGAGCAATTGCTGCCTGGTGAACGCGAGCAGATTGGCCAACGCCTGGCGGCGCTACCCCTCGCGTTGGAAGTCGAAACACCGGCTGGCTTGGTCGGTCTCGTTCATGCGGACTGCCCTTTTGACGACTGGGGCGATATGCACGGCATCGATGCACGTTCTCTCGGGCGGCTGGGGAGCGCCGCTGCTCAATGCCTTTGGTCAGTAGCCCGTTATGAGCGCTGCTACACAGGCGTCGTGAAAAACATCCGAGCCGTTGTCCACGGACACATTACCCTGCCGTGTATGGCAACGCTAGGAAACGCCTTCTTTATTGATACGGGCGGTTGGCGGCAGACCGGACGGTTCACCTTCTTGAATTTGCATACGCTGCGGGCAACCGAGGGACCGGGTAGCCGTTTCATCCCCTCAGCGACGAGACGATACCGGTAGAAGCGATAACGTGGTCAGACAAAGGCGTACTGATTCGCGCGCGCATCGTGCAGCGCGTGATGCCGGCCGCCGTGTTCGCGAAAGTACGTTTCCAGCCGTGTTTTGTCGAGCTGATGCCAGACGACGGCGGCCTGCCAGCCAGGCGGCACGTCGCCAAGCAGATCGGCCAACAGATCCCAATCGACAGGGTTGTCCGTGCAGAATGTCCCCCCGTCGAACTGCTCAAGCCATTCGTGGAGCGCGGCGTGCAAAGCCGCTCGCGTGAAGATGCGGGCGGGGAACTGGCCGAGTTGTGGCAGGACAGCCTCACGCACAAAGGCATTGCACGCGTTTTTGTCGAAAGTCGAGCACTCGCCGTAGAACTCGCGGCCGTCGTCAGCTACGAGCGCGATGCTGATGAGATCGCAATCGATAAAGTCGGTGAACTCGGTGTCAATGAAGAGGCGCATGGTTTGCGTTCAACTAAGGCTGTTGGTTCCTGCCAAGCTGATTCAACCGGTAATTCAGTGCAATCTTGTCGCCGGTGGCAAGCGCAACATCGCCCACATCGTGCCAGCGTGGCATAGAGACGTAGCCATGTCGCACGCCAGTTGCGAACAGCAGTTCAGCCAGCTCGCGCGGATCTTGCGCTTCGAGCGTGGCCCCAGTGGCGAACACCGTGGCGACCAGAAAATCGCGCGCCGTGTCATAGACGACCCGCGCCTACGGCGTGTCCTGAGTCAAGTGCGCCCCCCAAAAATCGACCGGGCTGGCGTTACGTCACATCGCCGGCCCGCTCAAAAACTCACCTCGACTGAACATCACGAGCTTGCGGGGGTTAATTGTCTTCTTCCATCCGGAGCAGCACGTAGGTCTGAAACTTCGTGTTGTCGGGCGCGACCCACATGTGGTACGCCACTTCAGGGGTCGAGTCATTAAACATGACATAGGACGCCGGCGCACGAAGGCGCCCGTAATCGAACGGAACGCGGGCGTCGGCCATGAACAGGATGGAATCGCCGCCGATCTGCATTGGAGTGATGTCGACCAGAGAGCCGCTTGGCTGCTCCCAAACTCCGTGGTGGATTGCCTGGTAGTGTCCGTCTGGGCGAGCCCATAGCGACCATCCGAAAACAGCCCGCCCACCGCGGTCGGCAATCGCATCCCGAACGTTGAACCAGCACTTGAGCGGTCGCGCGCCGGCCATCGGCTGAACTGGAACGAAAATCGGCGGCGTGTCGGAATACTCCGCAGCCGGCACCTCGCGCGCTTGCCGTATTTCTGGGTTCAACCAAAGAGACTTGGCAAGCAAGGCGACCATAGGATCGCTGGCGTCGGGGATGGAAAGCGTAAAAGTCATGCTAATTGCCCTGGCTGGAATCAGGGCATGTTATCAGTAGCCGTCACGCTCGGCGCATCCTACACGTCTAGCTGGCGGGCCAATTCGACGTAGGCGGCCAGCATCTCCAGGGTGTACTGCTCCGGGTGTTTCAGGGTGACCAGCTCCCGGGCGGCTGTGCCGGAATGGCCGGGCCGCTCCCGGAAGCCCGCCTTGAGCATGCGCACCCGGTTGTAGCTGATCCCTGAGTGTCGGGCGATCCAGGTGAGCGGCTTCACGCTCGAAAATGTTTGGGTAGCGCTCACGCAGCTGCTGTTCCAGTGTCGGGCTCAATTTTCCTCCATCTCATCAAGAGCATAAGTTTCTCGTCTGGCGCACCAGATGTTCACCGTCCATTCCCCATCCATCTTTTCCTGCCAGTGCCGTTCCTCAACCTGAGGTTATTTGGTCGCGCCTGCCCCTCGGAAAGCAGCAATTTCACTCTTTCACACCCGATTCAGGCAGCGTATTCTTGGCATAGCGTTGCGAGGAAAATCTTCATGCCAGCAGACAAACTCGGTCAGTACATTACGAGCCCAGAATTTCTCAGGCGAGCCAACGAAGCCGTGGCCAAAGCAGTGCGCGAGCTTGAGGCAAAGGGCATCAAGCCCGTCTACGTCACGCGCAAGCGCCAAGACCCATCCCACACCACAAAATCTGCCGGAGAAAAACAAGATGACGTTCGATAGCGGAGTCGTGTTTGGCCGGGCTCTGGCCGCCGAGCGAAATGTTCGGGACTGGAAGGCATACGCGAGCGAGCTTGAGCGCCAGCTTCGCACCAGCCAGGCCAACACTGCAGGCATGGAAGCACTGAAGGATGCGGCTATGAAAGAGCTGACTCGGCTCGATCCTGACAACTATCTGCACGTCCAGCAGAACCGCCAGCGCATTTTTGATGCCGGGTTCAATCCCATCAGCAACGGCTAGTGACAAAGCAGTATCAAGCATGAAGAAGCCCGCTCAGCGGGCTTCTTGCTCTGTGTCATTACACCTCGCGTTTCCCAATTTGAGGTGAATCGGACGGCTTGTCTGCACTTGCACCGTGGTGCAACAGTTCCGATGCGCGGCTCCGAGCGCTATTGCCCCCTTGCCCAATCCCCGCGCTAAGGTGCCCGCTGGACTTCTCGTGCATATCCTGGCCAACGCGGCCCACCATTTGGCCACCGATCCACGAAAACACCTGGTCAGGCACAACGTGGATCAAACTGAAAACGCCTTGGACAAGCGTTTGGCACATCCCAACGTACAGCACGATGAAGCCGATAATGCTCACGAGTCCTGTCAGCGAGTCGTATTGAGCGTTTTGCATCGCCACGCCGAACATGGTGTTGAGCAGCGTGCCCAGCACCACAATCCCAGTGCCGGCCAGGATGAAGCCAAGAACCATGAAGACCGGCCGAAACATGACGTTCAAGAGGAAGATGTAGCCGTGCGTGGTGCGTTGCCCCATGCCCTCTCCATCACCGTCGAGGTGTGTCATTGCCCATAGCGGAGCGGCCACCATGGCCTCTCCGACCACGGTGTACCACGACACGATGCCGCCAAACCAAATCATGAATGGCAACATCGGCAGATAGATCGATAGCATCGCACCGAAGAAGAACAGCGTGATGACCATGATCACAATGAACGGGCCGAGGGCATCCATCGTGCCCTTCGCCCCTTCTTTGATGGCACCCAGCACCCCACCGGAAAACACGTCGCCGACAGCACTGATTGCCTTTCCGAGCATTGAATCAGAAGCAGCTAACCCCCCTTTCACCAATGCATAGCCAGAGAGCGCCGTCCACCCACCAGCAAGGATGTAGTCGCCCAGGTTCTTCATGCCGATGAGCGGGTTGGTCGCGCCGTTGGGACCTTGCCCGGAGTTCATGCCGATCGCCATTTTCACGATGGCCTGCCCCGGAAAGATCTTCGACAGGATGTTTTTGGGGTCCGTGGTGCCTGTCGCCAAGTTATTCACCCTGTCCTGCGGCGTCCCTGTCGACGCGGCCTGCTGGATCTGCTGGCTGTAGGCGGCCAGCACCTTGCGATAGAGCTGTGGGTACGGCAGGTTTTCCAGATCCGTACTTGGCACTGCCGAAGCTGTGGCGTTGGCCAAGTTGGTCATCTGTGAGTTCGCCTGCGCGAAAGTCTGATACCACGCACCCATCATGATCCAGCCATCGCGCTGCAGGTTCGACTGGATGAGGCTCGCCAGGCTGTTGATCGTGCTGTCGGAACTGGCGATTGCCTGCGTGATCGAGGCCTGATACTGCAGGGCGGCTTTGTTGATCGTGTCTTGCGGGTCGGGAGGCTGCGCCCCGTTGGCGACTGCGACCACATACGCCTGCGCGGCCGACGACAAGGCCGACTGCATGGTGGTAAGCGCGTTTTGGTGCGCGCTGATCATGTCCGCATAGGCTGGTCCTGGATCAGCACTGTAAACCGCCATGCCATCGTAATTGGGTAGCGGTTGTGGCGGCTCGATGGCCACTTCCGCCCCACCGCAGGAAAGACCGCGCTGGTTCATCAGCACAACCTTGTTGCTTGTTTTCAACGTCGTGAATGACTCGCCAGGGTCGACGGACACGCCGCTCTCGTTGGGCATATTGGCGATCGCAGCGTTTGCCGCTTGCGCGCACAGGTTCGCTTCGAGAAGCGATTTGGCTAACGAGGTCGCTTGGGGCGCAGCCGGCGCGGCGATCATCGAGCCGCCGCTTTTGAGCACGCCGAGCGCACTGTCGAGCGACAGATTGGCAATGCCAACGCCCATCATCGTGGCCCACAACATGATCATCTGCGCACCGCAGTAGCCGCCAAACAGCGGCACGAGCGATGAGAAGCCGGCGCACATCCTGATGATGAACCAGGGAGAAGATTTTTTCTCTCCCATGAACTCACCTTCTTGACCGGTCGCAATCAGTGCCGCGCCGAAGTGGTACGTGGCCCAGAGCACGCCGACCGCCAGCATGCACGAGTTCAGCACAAGGAACACCTGGGCAAGCATGCCACCCGAGCCGCCAACGGCGAGCGGGTTGTGCACGACCGACCCAAACACCAACTCGAGCAGCGACATGGATTTGTCGCCGCTGCGATTGGCGGCGTTCTGAATGTCGCCAATCGCCACCTGCTGCGATTGGGCAAATGATGTTGCCGAGACCAACAGCAGCAGGAGGCCCGCCGCTGCGCGTTGCATGAGCTTTTGCATCGATGCCCCCTATCGAGAAAGATGCGGGCTGAGCAGGCGCAGCCAGGCGCCCTCGCTTCGGAAGAACTCGCCGAAACCGCCCAGAGGTTCCTCAGGCTGCAGTGGACCCGTATCCAACTGCCAGAGCTGAAGCTCGTACTTGAGCGCATAGAGTGCCGGCAGGCAAACGGCCAGCAGGCCGAGAAATGCCGTGAGGTAGTTTCCGCCGATCAAGCCCCCCACCCCGTAGGCAAGGGCGATTATGGCCACGGACAGGCAAAGCCGCTTCCGGGTCAAACAACTTTTGGCAATCGTCTTGAGGGGCAGCGATTCCGCGGTGCGCAGCGCGAGCGCTTCCCGGTACGTCCGAACAATCTTCGATTTTGGCTTCCGCTTTTCCAACTCGGCCGCCAGGTCGTGGATGGTAGCGGCACCGTCGACAGCAGCGCCCTTGGCTGACTTGAGGGCCTTGTACACCGGGTAGCCAGGAATCATATTGAGAACAACAAACTTGCCAACGCGGCGGCCGACGCTGGGCTTGTCCTTGTTCTCGTTGGTTTCGTTGCTCATCACTTGATCTCCATCTGTTGGGCAGCGCGTTCAAGCGCCTGATAGGCCTGATGCAGTAGGTATGACCACATCCACACGAGAGCGCAGCCGAAAACGACAGCGCCAAACCAGCGCATCGGGTCTTCCTGGTGGCTCTCGGCGTACCAGATTGCGGCCCCGAGCGCGGCGTGCGGAAACAGCATCATCTCCACTAACGCCCACCCATTCAGCCACGCCTCATGCGTGAAGCCACCGCGCGCGCGGCGGCGGCGGATGACGGCCGGGATCGCGGCCAGAACCCGGAAAAATTCTCGAATGTCCATGTCTTGTCAGCGTCGGGTGATCCAGAAGAAAAGCCGATTCGTCATCGGTATGGCCACGCAATACCCATTGACCACTTGGTAGTACGTAGTTGGCTTGTTGTAGAGAGCGTCGAGATTTGCGTTCCATTCCTCCACAACAGACGCCGCCCCCGGATCGACTGCGATCAGCTTCCCACCCAAGGGATCGTCAGGGGTAGGTCCCGGCACCCGCTGGACGCCACCCTCAGCGCTAGATGGAACTGCTGGGGACGTCTGGGCCACTGCCAGGCTGGACAACACTAGGAGGACGGCCGCGATGGTGGTTTTTGCGCTCATGCGGCCACCTCTAGCCCTGTGCACGCTTTGAGCATGCGGCGCGCGTCGAGCACGCCCCACAGATAGCCCTGCATCAGGGCCGTTGGAGCTTCCCGAATCAACAGATCAAGGTCTGCAAGCGGGATTAAGAACGGATCTCGCAGCTCCAAAATCTGCGACAGCTCGCTGTGGCGCGGAAGAGTGGAGATGGGGTGCGGCGATAGAATGGACACAGCCATGATTCACCTCTCGATAGGTGAGTTGTGGTCAGGCTTGTTGGCCGGTGCCAGCCGACCGACAAGCCGCTTCGTAATTCGAATAGCCGTCAGCCAAGCTTGCGCGCCAAATCGCTGGCGCGCGGGTGGTAGTACCTCTTCAACATCTGAACCGTCTTATGCCCTGTCACGGCGCTCAGTTCCAGGATGTTGTCCAGCTTCTCGGAGATGCGACTAGTTGCCTCGTGGCGGAGATCGTGGAAATGCAGGTCTTCGATTGCCGCTCGGTCACAGGCGCGCACGAAAGCCTTTTTCAGGGCTTCGGGTGAAATCGGAAAGACGCGACCACTGATGTGGCGAGGTCTTGTCGACAGCTCTACGAGCACGGTTGCGGCGCGCGTGGATAAGGGAACATCCCGCGCCTCCCCATTCTTGGTGTCATGGAGCCGGACAAACCGGTCGGCAAGGTGAACGTCCTTCCATAGGAGGGAAAGAAGCTCGCCGCGGCGCATTGCGGTTTCCAGGGCCAGGATAACGAGCGGGCGCACGTATTCATTGCGGCAGCCCCCTGCTTCATAGAACCCGCCCTCCGCCCTCCTACTCACTTCGAGTTCGGCCAGAAGGCGCTGCTCCTCATCCCCTTGCAGGCGCCTGCGACGAGCCCGGTTCTCTTTTGGCCGGCGAATTAGTGAGACTGGGTTGACTGCAACGTGGATACCCCACTCTCTGGACGCCACCGTGATCACGTGACTCAGAAGCGTCAACTCCCGGTTGACGGTCGATCCAGAGACCGCCTTCTGTTTCGAGCTGCCGGCAAGCCGTCTGTCGCGATATCGCGACATGTTGACGCCGCTGAGCGCCGAAATCTTTACTTGGGCGATAGGGTCATCCAGAAGCTTCTGGATGCGGAGTTGTTCTAGAGAGCCACCCTTCTTGTGGGGTGAAACCTCTCGGCTATACCGGACGAGAAGATCCCCCAGGGAAGTGCGATTCGCTTCGGTACGGTCGGTAAAAGACCCGCCGAGGATCTCCGATTCGATGCTGGCAGCCCACGCTTCAGCATCTTTTCGACTGATGAAGGTCTTGGACTGGGGTGGGAACCCGGCTCGGCGCACAATCGCCTGATACTGGAAGTCGCCACGTTTGCGAATAGTTGGCACAGGTCACCTAGAAAAGAAGGTGTGACGAATATGTGCCAACAATCCGACCAGGCGGGAGGACACTTAAGCGACATCTCGCTCAGTGACTGGCTCGGAAATGAGAAAGGGCCCGCAATTGCGGGCCCTTCCGACTACTGGTGGGTGGTACAGGGATTGAACCTGTGACCCCTGCCGTGTGAAGGCAGTGCTCTACCGCTGAGCTAACCACCCGAATGCGGTGAAAACGAGATTATGGCGAAAAGGCACGGCCGTGTAAATACCCTGACCGCACATTTTTTTGATCAGGCAGCCGGCGGCGCAGATTCCACGGCTTCCCGCGTCCAGACGGTCTTGCCGCCGCTGGCCTTGTCGATCTCCTTGAGCACGCCTGCGTGCGCTTCGGCCTCGGCTTCGGTAGCCTGCAGCACCGGCAGTTGCAGCGCGCTCAGGTCGACGGCAACGGCTTGGGCCGATGCACCCTCGCCCGACTCCAGCATGTCGATCACCAGCGTGTTCTGGCCGCGCGTCATGGCCAGGTAGACCTCGGCCAGCAGTTCCGCATCCAGCAATGCGCCGTGCAGCGTACGGTGCGCGTTGCTCACGCCCAGCCGGTCGCACAGCGCATCCAGCGAGTTGCGCTTGCCCGGAAACATCTGGCGCGCCTCGCGCAGCGTGTCGATATGGCCCGACAGATGCTCACGGAACGTCGGCAGGCCCAGACGCTGGAATTCCATGTCCAGAAAGCCCAAGTCAAACGCCGCGTTGTGGATGATGGCCTCGGCGCCCTGCACGTAGTCGCGGATCTCATTCACGAGCTCCGCAAACTTTGGCTTGTCGGCCACGAACTCGTTGGTGATGCCGTGCACGGCCATCGCGCCCGCGTCGATCTCGCGCTCGGGGTTGAAGTAGAAATGCAGATTGCGGCCGGTCAGGCGCCGGTTAACCATCTCTACGCAGCCGATTTCGATCACGCGGTCGCCGGTGGCAGCATTCAGGCCCGTGGTTTCGGTATCGAGGATGATCTGTCGCGTCATGGTTTTTGTGCCCTTACTTGAAGACGACGGTCTTGTGGCCGTTGAGCAGGATGCGATGTTCCGCATGCCATTTCACGGCGCGGGCCAGCGCCACGCATTCCACGTCACGGCCGACGGCGGTGAGCTGCTCCGGGTCCATGCTGTGGTCCACGCGCTCGATTTCCTGTTCGATGATCGGGCCTTCGTCCAGGTCAGCCGTCACGTAGTGCGCGGTCGCACCGATCAGTTTCACGCCGCGCTCATGCGCCTGGTAGTACGGCTTGGCGCCCTTGAAACTCGGCAGGAACGAGTGATGGATGTTGATGGCACGGCCTTCCAGCTTGCGGCACAGGTCGTCCGAAAGAATCTGCATGTAGCGCGCGAGCACAACCAAGTCGATCTGCTGTTCCTGCGCAATTTCCCAGATGCGGGCTTCCTGCTGCGCCTTCTGCGCATCCGTGCCCTGCAGCAGCGGCAGGTGCATGAACGGCACATCGTACGATGCGGCAAGCTGGTAGAAATCGCGGTGGTTCGACACGATGGCGGCAATCTCGATCGGCAATTGGCCAGCGCGGGCGCGGAACAGCAGGTCGTTCAGACAGTGGCCGATCTTGGAGACCAGGATCATCACGCGCGGTTTGACGGCGGCATCGAACATGCCCCACTGCATGGAAAAACGATCGCCGATGGGCGCAAAGCGGTCGCGCAGTGCAGCAAGATCGAGCGGCTGACCCTGCGGCACGAAATGCACGCGCATAAAGAAGCGACCGGTGAATTCGTCGCCGTACTGGTCCGAATCGAGAATATTGCAGCCCTGCTCAAACAGCAGGCCGGACACGGCGTGAACGATGCCGGGCTGGTCCGGGCACGACAGGGTGAGAATGAAACCGGAGTGACTCATGAAGCGTTTTGTATATTGTTGTCGGACCCAAACCGCTGGCGCGCCAAGGCGTCGAGGGTGACCAGCGTGGCGTCGACCGTCATCGCGAAGTCCGCCATGATATCAAGCGCCGCGTCGGGGCTGGCGCGCAGGTGGCCGGCCACCTCGCCGTCCTGATTCGCGGGGACGAAGCTGGCGGGTAGTGTCAGGTCGAAGGCGAAGAGCGTTTCGCACTGGATGCCTTCGGGCACTTCGCGCAGCACATCCAACGTGCCCCGCGGCACCAGCCGGGCCGCCAGACTGGCGCCAATGCCAGCTTCTTCCCAGCATTCCTTCTCCAGCGCGCTGCGCGCATCGAAACCATGCCCAATACCGCCGGCGACGAGGTTGTCCCACATGCCCGGATCGATCGGTTTGGTTTGGGCGCGGCGGGCCAGCCAGAGCGCCGGCCCAGCGCCATCAGCGCCGTCGATCAGCCCGTTCATGTGCGCTGCATAGGTGCGGATGCCGAAGAAACGCGCTGCGGCGCGTTCGATCAACGCCAGCGTGGGCGTGGCCCAGCCCGTATTGACCGCGAAACGCTCATCGCGCCAGCCGCGCACGTGGCCATCTTCAGCCAGGCGCGCGATCACTTCAGTCAGTGCGACGGTGCGCTCGGCTTCGGTGGCCAGCGTATTGCGCAAATCGACCCGGTGCGCCGACACGTCAAACCACTGCGGCCAGCACGCAAGCAGCGAAGCGCGCTCGTGACTCAGCCAACCGACGCGTTGCCCGGCAACAATCCACGGAACCAGCGCGTTGGCATCGAACGCTTGCCGGGCGGCCAGGCCGTCTCGTATGCGCTGCACGCGGGGGTCGGTCATGTCAGCGCCCCATCATGCCGGGCGTGCATTGTGCTTTCCATGCAGCACCGAATGTGCTGTTCATGCGCGATAATGCGCCGTTAATACAAGCCGTCATCAGACTGGAGAAACAAGGATGGATGAAATCGACGAGCTGTCGGATCTGCCGACCCCGCGCTTTATCTGGGGCTTCGCCATTGCCGTCACACCGTCCGGCGAAGTGTCGCACGATGAGTTTGAATATCTGACGCACACCCGCTCACCGCGCTTCACCTGCCGCGTGGTCGAACTTGAAGACGCGCCCGCCGAGCCAGAAGACGAAGGTGACATCGATGGCCGCATCGTCCACTTCGACAACCCGAAGCGGATGTTCTACATCACAGACCTGGGCTTGGCGTTGATGAATTTCACGCTGTTCGACAAGGTAGATAACAAGTCCAAGCTGAAGAACGCCTGCGACCAAGCCATCGCCGACTGGCTGACCCGCCGCGAATTTCTCGACTCCGAGCCGGACGACGACGACGAGGATTGATCGCGTAGTCGCTCAGGCCTGGCCACCGGCGCTGCCCTCCTCGGCAAAACGCAGGTCGGTCAGGCGCACATCGGCGTAGGAGCGCCCTGCGTCCAGCAACGCCAAAACCTGTGCCTTCACCCGCTCCTTCTGGGCGCGCAATGCACGCGGCGGCACGGTCGAATCCTGACCGGTGTGGTGCAGATACAGCATCTTGTAGGTGAGTTGGCTCACCATCCACTGCCGCAGCATGCGGCGTCGGCCGGCATGGCCGGCTTCCAGCCCATCGATCTGCCCGAGCAACGCGGAAAACGCCCGCACCAGGTTTGCCGGCTCCGCGGCCTCACCGGCAACACAGCGCTCGGCCAGGGCGCGCGCTTGCGCAGGCGTCATGGTGTTGTCGGTTTCGACGAATTGATCTGCGGCTGGGCTCGAGCGTGGCGCCGGCGGCCGGCTCGCCAGCCGCGCAGACACCGCGGAAAGCGCTTCCTGCGCACGGCGGATGGACGCTTCCAGCGATTCCGCGTTGCCCGGCACGATACCGATGGTGGTCGGCATGTCGCTGGGCTGTTCGGCGCGTTTCTTTACGTCCATCGCTCCCTCCGTTGATCGTCCTCGGCCATGGTGCATGACGGACGAAAGCAGAATTGTAGAACGCGGCGCACATTTTTCGACAAATCAACACAGATGTTCCGCATTGCAAAGACGGCGCAAACGGTAACGTGGCGTCACAAAACCACGGTGCAGTGTTGGCGGCGTTCCACGCGGCGCGGCCTCGCCACGGGTAAAATGCCGGATTGCGCTGCCAGCGCATGCACTCAATTGCTGACCGCCCCGCGCGGCAAGGAAATCGCCTTGATCAAGTGGATTATCGTGGCCCTCTATCTGGGCTCCATTCTGTATGTGCACTTTCGCGGCAAGGTGCGCTTGAAATTCTGGCGCCAGATGTTCGACCACTCGGCCGTGGTCGCGCCGGTCAACTGCTTTATGTACGCGTTCTCGGGCGTGCCGCAGACGCCGTATGTGCCGGTCGAACGCTTTCCGGATCTGGAGAAGCTGCAGGCCGCGTGGCCGCAGATTCGCGACGAAGGCCTGGCGCTCATCAACCTGCGCAAGATCAAGGCCGCCGAGAAGAACGACGACGCCGGCTTCAACTCGTTCTTCAAGAATGGCTGGAAACGCTTCTACCTGAAATGGTACGAGGCACATCACCCGTCAGCCGAACAGCTCTGCCCGCAGACCGTCGCGCTGCTGCGTGATCTGCCCAGCGTGAAGGCCGCAATGTTTGCCGAGCTGCCGCCGGGCGGCAAACTGAACCCGCATCGTGATCCATTTGCCGGCTCGCTGCGCTATCACCTGGGGCTTGCCACGCCCAATGACGACCGCTGCTTTATCGAGGTCGATGGCGAGCGCCACAGTTGGCGCGACGGCCAGGGTGTGGTCTTTGACGAGACCTACCTGCACTGGGCTGAAAACGCTTCCGACAAGGACCGCCTGATCCTCTTCTGCGACATCGAGCGCCCGATGAAATTCGGCTGGGCGCAGCGCATCAACAAGTGGCTCGGTCGCAAGGTCATGACCGCCGCCAGCTCGCCCAACGACGACGGCGACCAGACCGGCGGCATCAACAAGCTGTTCCGCTATGTCTGGGTGATGGGCCAGTACCGCCGCCGCTTCAAGGCGTGGAACCGCAAGGTCTACTATGTAGTGAAGTTCGGCCTGATCATTGGCGTGGCAGCGTTGATCATCTGGATCTGATCCCGCGCTCCTGCCTTGCCTGCCCGCACAAAGAACCGGCCTGAAGCGCAAATGCCGTTCAGTTAAGCGCATCTGGCCACCCAGCAACGACTCAAACCGAGGCAGAAGCAACGTGAAAAGGCCGCTCCGACGTCAATCGGAGCGGCCTTTTTGATCTTAACTGAACGGCATTAGGCCTGAAGCGCCGGTT
This sequence comes from uncultured Ralstonia sp., assembly GCA_963512445.1. Taxonomy (GTDB): domain Bacteria; phylum Pseudomonadota; class Gammaproteobacteria; order Burkholderiales; family Burkholderiaceae; genus Ralstonia. Next base: position 81,514 of record CAUPMS010000010.1, on the reverse strand, counting down.
TTTTGTTGCGCAAGAAAAGGCTGCTCATATTGCAGTCGGCTTGCGTTTTTACAAAGCAGTGAAGTAAAAGCGCCACATCGGGCACAAATCTCGCCTAATGTCAGGAATTGAGCGCTCCGGCGCTCATGCGATATGGCGGGCACGCCGCTTGCTCCACGTTGACCGACACCCCTGCCAACGGCATGGGATCGAGTCAGAGCCGGGATGCGCGCGTGCCTGCGTCCCTCGTCAACAACAGAGACAGTGAGATCGATCGCCATGAAAAAGAACCTCATCAGCCGCCGTACTGCTGCAACGCTTGCCGCCGTCGCACTGCTCGGCACTCAGATTGCGGCCTGTACCACCACCGGCCCCAATGCACAGGGCTCCGACGTGATGTCGTCGACCAACAAGCACTCCACCACCAACTCGCAAGCCGATTCGGCGCTCTCTCGCCTGTACACCACGGCCAACGGCTCGCGTGAGCTGGTTGGACGCGCCAAGGGCGTGCTGGTGTTCCCGTCGGTGCTCAACGCCGGCTTTGTCGTGGGCGGCCAATACGGCGAAGGCGTGTTGCGCACGGGCGGCGGCCGTCCGCTGGGCTACTACAACATCGCCTCGGCGTCGGTGGGCTTCCAGGCTGGTGCGCAATCGCGTGCACTCATCATTCTGTTCATGACGGATGAAGCGCTGCAGAAATTCCAGAGCAGCCAGGGCTGGACGGCCGGCGTGGATGCCACCGTGGCGTTGGCGAAGATTGGCGCAAACGGCGCCGTGGATACCAACACCGCGCAGCAGCCGATCATCGGCTTCAACCTGACCAATGCGGGCCTGATGGCCGGCGCGTCGGTCGAAGGCACGAAGATCACAAAGCAGAACAACTGACCTGCGCACTGCCAACTGCCAATACCGCCGTCTCGTACGGCGGTTTTTTTTTTGCGGAACCAGCATGAAGCGTTGCGGCAATGTTGCAGCCCTAGGGAAATCCGGAGGGGGGCGGCGCAGGGCTTCTCGGCTAGCATCGTTCGGCCGATGTTGCGGTGCGCGCTGCCGCATCGACCACACAGACAAAACAACCACCCACAAAAAAGGGGGAGACATGACAGGTCGCAACGCCGCTTTGCGCGGCGCCATCGCATGCGCATGGCTGTTGGGGCTGTTGCTGGCGCCTGGCCAAGCGATGGCCGAACCGGGCATCACCGACAACAAGATCGTCATCGGCCAGGTTGCAGGCTTCACCGGCCCTGCCGGCGAGCAGGTCAAGGAGATGACGCAGGGCGCCAAGCTCTATCTCGATGCGGTGAACCGGGCCGGCGGCGTGAACGGACGCAAGATCGAGCTGCTCTCGGAAGACGACGGCTTTGACGCGGCCGCATCCAAGAAGCACGCACACACGCTGTTGACAGACAGGCAGGTCTTCGCCCTCTTCCTGCCGCGCGGCACGCCGAATACCGAGGCGATCATGACCGAGGCCCGCCCACTCGGCGCCCCGGTGGTGGCACCGTCAACCGGTGCCTCAACGTTCTTCGACCAACCCGACCCGCTGCTCTTTGTGGTGCGTGCGAAATACCAGTCGGAGATTGCGGAGCTGGTGCATTACTTCGACACGCTGGGCCTGCGCCGCCTGGCGCTCATCAACGTGAATGACACCTTCGGCAAGGACACCGAAATCGGCTTCAACAACGCGACAAAAAAGCTGCCCGCTGAAGCGCACAGCATCTTCACCGTCGACCGCCTGAAACCGGATATCGCCAAGGCCACGGCAGACGTGGGCAAATTCGCGCCGCAAGCGGTGATCCTGGCCTGCCCCAGCACGACAGCGCGCGCGATGATCGAGGCACTCAACAAGCAAGGCACGGTGACGCAGATTGCAGCACTGTCCAACAACGCCGGCCTGGCCTTTGCGAAGTCGCTCGGAGCGCTGGGGCGCGGCGTGGTGATTTCGCAGGTGATGCCCTCGCCGGTGCGCTCGACTTCGTTGCTGGGCCGTGAGCTGGCATCCAGCGCCAAGTCTGCGGGCGTGGCACCGTCGTACGCCATGATGGAAGGCTATGCGGCAGCGCGGGTGCTGGTGGAAGGACTCAAGCGTGCAGGCAAGTCGCCCACGCGCGCCAGCTTTATCTCGGGGCTGGAGTCCGCCGGCACGATTGACCTGGGCGGGCTGGAGGTCCGCTATGGCCCGAACCTGCGCAAAGGGTCGAACTACGTCGAGCTGACAGTGATCGGCCCCAACGGCACCTTCGTTAAATAGAGGCAGATGCGCGCTGCGGTGTAGCCTGCCGCGGCAATTGTTGCACCGCAATAAATAGGGGTTGCCAGCGCAAAACGCATGAGTACATAAGAAAATACTATTTGGAATTCACATATTGCCTCTACCAGAATGCACGAACCACATGCATGACCGGGATCAATCAGGCTGATGGAACTCCGACAACTCGAAGCGTTTGCCGCAGTCATGTCGACCGGCAGCGTCACTGCGGCGGGCAAGCTGCTGGGCCGTTCGCAGCCCGCAATCAGCCGGCTCATCCAGGATCTGGAAGCCGAGATCGGCTACGCCCTGTTCACACGCGCTGGGCCGCGCGTCTCGCCCACGGAGCAGGGTTTCCTGCTGTACGAAGACGTTGAGCATACGCTGATCAGCTTACGTCAGATACGCACCCGTGCCGAAGAAATCGCGCGCGGCGAGGCACGCCCGCTGCGCCTGGCGGCCACGTCCGCACTGGCGGCCGGCTTGCTGCCCGCTGCGTTGGCCGACGAGCCTGAACTCGCGCAGCACGTGCAGATTCGCAGCGCCTCACCCGAGCAGGTCGTACACGCGGTGCTGACTGGCGCCGCCGACCTTGGCATCAGCAGCCTGCCGCTGGAGCATCGCGGCGTGACGGTGCATTGGATTGGTGAGGCCGCGTGCGTGGCTGCCGTGCAGACGAGCGACCCGCTGGCTGTTGGCAAGCGCGTGGCACTGGCCGACTGCGCGGGGCGGCGCATCGTCACGATGCACAACCCGTACCGCCTGCGCCGCCGTCTGGATCAAGCGTTGGCAAAAGCCGGCGTGGAACCCGTCTCGCTCATCGAGACCAATGCGTCGTTCAATGCGCTGACCGCCGTGCGCGCGGGCCTGGGCGTGGCGTTGCTGGAGCCGGTCACGGCGTATGGTGTGCCAATCGACGGCGTGACTGTGCGCCCGATCGACGCCGAGATCCCTTTCTTCTTTGGCGTGATCACCCCCGAGGCCAAGCGGCCGGCGGCGGCGGTGCTCTCGCTGACCGACGCGCTCTCTCGCGCGGCACAGCGCCTGCTGCCGGACTGCAAGCTGCACGATCCGGCGCGCCATGCCAGCATGCTGCAGGTGCTGTATGGCGAATCCATCAATGAAACCGAAGGCGCGTCCGCATGACCGCTGCACAACAAGACAGCGCACCGCAAGTCATTGGGCTGGCAGCGCTGGAAGCCCGTTTGCATCAGGACCTGTCCTGGCTTGAACTTCCTGCAAAAAACTGGACGCTGCCGCATGCGGTAGATGGCCAACCCGTGTTGGATGTGGCCATCATTGGCGGCGGCATGGCGGGCCTGGCGGCAGCGGCGTCGCTCAGGCATCTGGGCATCGGCGTGGTGGTGTTCGACCGCTCCCCCATTGGCTTCGAAGGCCCGTGGGCGACGACGGCGCGCATGGAAACGCTGCGCTCGCCCAAGCAACTGACCGGCCCTGCCCTTGGCCTTCCGGCGCTGACGTTCCGCGCGTGGTTCGAAGCGCAGTTCGGCGCCGATGCGTGGGAGGTGCTCGACAAGATCCCGCGTCTGCAATGGATGGACTACCTGCGCTGGTATCGCCGCGTGCTGCAGCTCGACGTGCGCAACGACCACTGCGTGAAGACGATCCACCCGCGCGCGGACGGCGCCGTTGAACTGCTGATCGACGCACCTGGGCAGCCAACCCAGCGCGTGTTTGCACGCCGCGTGGTCCTGGCCACCGGGCGTGATGGACTTGGCGGCGCGTCGGTGCCGGACTTTGCGCACCGGTTGCCGCGCCGCTGGTGGGCGCATTCGTCTGACGAGATGAACTACGGCACGCTGGCCGGCAAACGCGTGGGCGTGATCGGCGCTGGTGCATCGGCCATGGATTCGGCCGCGACGGCGCTGGAAGCCGGCGCCGCCAGCGTTGACATGCTGATCCGCCGCGCTGACCTGCCGCGCGTGAACAAGGGCAAGGGTGCCGGCAGCCCGGGCCTCGTGCACGGCCACGTGCATCTGCCCGACGCGTGGAAATGGCGCATCCGCCATTACATCAACGTTGAACAAGTCCCGCCGCCGCGCGGCAGCACGCTGCGCGTATCGCGTCACCCGAATGCGCGCTTCAACCTCGGCTGCGGCATCCTGGGCGTGGACGAGCACGATGGCGTGCTGCATGTGGCCACCACCAAGGGTGTGTTCCAGTTGGACTTCCTGATCTTCTCGACGGGCTTTCGCACCGATTGGGCAGCGCGCCCCGAGTTCAGTGCGCTGGCACCGCACATCCGCCAATGGCGCGACCGCTACACGCCCCGCCCCGGCGAGGAAGATGCGGAACTGGCCGATTCACCCGATCTTGGTCACGCCTTCGAATTTCGCGAGAAAACACCCGGCACGATGCCCGGCCTGTCGCGCGTGCATTGCTTCTGCTACCCGGCGTCGGTCACGCACGGCAGCGTCTCGGGCGACATCCCTGCCATCAGCGAAGGCGCGAAGCGCTTGGCGCAAGGCATTGCCGGGCTGCTGTATCAGGAAGACATCGACGCGCACTACGCTGCCATTCAGGCCTATGCCGAGCCGGAAATCTTCGGCGATGAATGGACGCCCGCATCGCCACCAGCAGCACCGCCGGGCGCGGAAGTGAATGCCACAGCAAGCCAGGAGGCTGCACGATGACAGGTTGGTTAATCGGCCGCATCGGCCAGGCACTGCTGGTCGTGCTGGTGATGACGGTGATCGTGTTTGTTGGCCTGCACGCCATCGGCAACCCGGTCGACATCCTGATCGGCCAGGACGTGGACCAGATCGACCGCGCACGCATCATTGCCGAGCTGGGTCTGGACAAGCCGCTGTGGGAGCAGTACCTCGCCTTCCTGAACGGCGCGCTGCACGGCAATCTGGGCAAGAGCTTCGTCTACAACGAGCCGGCCATCCAGCTCATCCTGCAACGCCTGCCGGCCACGCTGGAGCTGGCGTTTTCTGCGTTGATCATTGCGGTGGTGATCGGGGTGCCGCTGGGGCTGTTTGCGGGGCTGTATCCGCGCCACCCGGTGTCGCGGCTGCTGATGACGGGCAGCGTGGTGGGCTTCTCGCTGCCGACGTTCTGGGTCGGGCTGATGCTGATCATGGCGTTCAGCGTGAGCCTGGGCTGGCTGCCCGCCAGCGGGCGCGGCGAAACGGCACGCCTGCTCGGTATCGAATGGTCGTGGCTGACCATCGACGGGCTGCGGCACCTGGTGCTGCCGGCGGTCAACCTGTCGCTGTTCAAGCTATCACTGGTGCTGCGGCTCACGTCTGCCGGCGTGCGCGAGGTACTGCCGCTGGATTTCGTGAAGTTCGCACGCGCCAAGGGCTTGTCGCCACTGCGCGTGGTGCTGGCGCACGTGCTGCGCAACACGCTGATCCCGCTGGTGACCGTGCTGGGGCTGGAGCTGGGCTCGACCATCGCCTTTGCCGTGGTGACGGAGAGCATCTTTGCATGGCCCGGCGCGGGCAAGCTGATTCTGGACAGCATCAACGCGCTGGACCGCCCGGTCATCGTTTCCTACCTCATCGTCGTGGTGTGCCTGTTCGTGTCACTCAACCTGATCGTCGACATCCTGTATCGGATGCTTGACCCGCGCGTGCGTGCGGCTGACAACGCGGAGGGAGTGGTATGAGCAGCAAGCAGGGCCCCCGCGCAGCGGGGAGGCGCGCGCCCGCGAATGCCGCCCGCCACCGACACCAGTGGCGCAAATTGACCGGCAAGTTTCCGGAGGTGGCCGCATGAACACGACTTCGCAAACTACGGCAACGACGGTGCCAGCACCGCGCAAACAATCGCCCTGGCGGCGCGTGCTGTCGGATTTCCTAGCCTCCAAGGTTGCCGTCTTTGGGCTCTTGGTTGTGGTGGTGCTGATACTGGCTGCGCTCGCAGCCCCCTGGATCACACCGCAGAATCCGTACGACCTGATGCAGCTCGACGTGCTGGACTCGCGCCTGCCGCCAGGCTCGCCCAACGGCACGGGCACATTCACCTATTGGCTCGGCACCGACGGCCAGGGGCGTGATCTGTACTCCGGCATCCTCTATGGCCTGCGCATCAGCCTGGGCGTGGGGATTGGCTCGGCTTCCGTGGCCGCCGTGATCGGCACGCTGCTCGGGTTGATTGCGGCATACGCAGGCGGGCGCGTCGACAGCATCATCATGCGCACGGTCGACCTGCTGCTGTCGTTCCCGTCCGTGCTGGTGGCGATGATGATCCTCGCGTACCTCGGCAAGAGCATCAGCAACGTGGTGCTGACGCTGGTGCTGCTGGAGTGGGCGTACTACGCGCGCACCGTGCGCGGACAGGCGCTGGTCGAGCGCCGTCGTGAATACGTGGAGGCCGCGCGCTCGCTCGCCCTGCCCGGCTGGCGCATCGCGCTCAAGCACATCCTGCCAAACTGCCTGCCTCCGCTCATCGTGGTCGGCACGCTGCAGGTGGCGCGCGCAATCACGCTGGAGGCAACGCTTTCGTTTCTGGGCCTGGGCGTGCCGATTACTGAGCCTTCGCTGGGCTTGCTGATTGCCAACGGATACCAATACATGCTGTCTGGCCAATACTGGATCAGTTTTTATCCGGGCATCGCGCTGTTGTCGGCGCTGGTGGCCATCAACCTCGTGGGCGATCGCCTGCGTGAAGTGCTGAACCCGAGGACGCAACGATGAGCGCGTCCGGTACAGCTTCAACATGCACCACAACGCTGGAAGTGCGCAACCTGCGCACGCATTTCTTCACGCGCGAAGGCGTGCTGCCAGCGGTGGACGACGTGTCATTCTCACTGGCGCGCGGGCGCATCCTTGGGCTGGTGGGCGAATCGGGTTCGGGCAAGTCCGTCACCGGCTTTTCGATCATGGGCCTGGTGGACCCGCCCGGTCGCGTGGTCGGCGGCGAAATCCTCTACCAGGGCCGCGACCTCACCAAGCTCGCTCCACGTGAACTGCGCAAGCTGCAGGGCAACCGCATCGCCATGGTCTTCCAAGACCCGATGATGACGCTCAACCCCGTGCTGCGCATCGACGCACAGATGATCGAAGCCGTACGCGCGCACAGCAACATGAGCCATGCACAGGCCCGTGAGCATTCGCGCGACACGCTCGGCCTGATGGGCATTCCCAGCCCGGAAGAACGGCTGCGCGCGTATCCGCATCAGCTCTCCGGCGGCATGCGCCAGCGCGTGGCGATTGCCATTGCGATGCTGCATCGGCCCGATCTGATCATTGCCGACGAGCCGACCACCGCGCTGGACGTGACCATCCAGGCGCAGATTCTGTCCGAGGTGCAGAAGCTCGCGCGCCAGCACGGCACCGCGCTGATCTGGATCACGCATGACCTGTCTGTCGTTGCCGGTCTCGCAGATGAAGTGGCCGTGATGTATGCCGGCCGCATTGTTGAACACGGCCCCGTGGATGCTGTGCTCGACGCTCCGTTGCACCCGTACACCATGGGCCTGATCGAAAGCCTGCCGAGCGAGAACCGCCGCGGCCAGCGCCTGCGCCAGATTCCGGGCATGACGCCGAACCTGCTGTCGCTGCCAGCGGGCTGCGCGTTTGCAGCACGCTGCCCACGCGCGACCGAAGCCTGTGGCGTGCGCCCTGAGACCACACAACCGATGCCGAATCGTCTCGTCCGCTGCTTCCATCCGGGCGCGCTGCAGGCCTCCCCTCAGGAGGTTGCATGAGCACGCCGCTCGTCGAACTCAAGCACGTCAGCAAACGCTTTGGCGATCGCAAAAGCGGCGCGGGCGGCCGCCTGCTGCAACGCGTGGGCCTCGCACACCCGCCCGCAGTGGTGCGCGCGGTGGATGGCGTCGATCTCGCCATCCAGCCCGGTGAAGTCGTCGGCCTGGTGGGCGAATCGGGCTGCGGCAAATCCACGCTCGGCCGCATTGCGGCGGGCTTGATGCCCCCATCGGCCGGTGAGGTGCGCGTTGGTGGCAAGACGGTCGAACAGCTTTCTGCTGACGAAGCCCGCGCGGCCCGCCTGAAGATCCAGATGATCTTCCAGGACCCGTACGCCAGCCTCAACCCGCGCTTGCGCGTGGAAGAGATCGTGGGCGAGGCGGCACGCGTGCACGGCCTAACCGACCGCGCCAACTTTGCCGATTACGTGGCCGCACAGATGCAGCGTGCGGGCCTGGACCCCGCCCTGCGCGATCGCTATCCGCACCAGTTCAGCGGCGGCCAGCGGCAGCGCATCGGCATTGCGCGTGCGCTGGCGGTGCAGCCGTCGATGCTCGTCTGCGATGAGGCAGTCGCGGCGCTGGACGTGTCGATCCAGGCGCAGATCCTGAACCTGTTCATGGACCTGCGCGAACAGCTCAACCTGACCTACCTGTTCATCAGCCACGATCTGGGCGTGGTGGAACACCTGTCGGATCGCGTGGTGATCATGTACCTGGGCCGCGTGGTGGAATCCGCCCCGGCGGAAGAAGTCTTCCGCCACCCGAACCATCCGTACACGCAGACGCTGCTGGCGGAAATTCCACGCCTGTCGGCCCGGCACAAGACGTTCACGGCCATCCAGGGCGAGATGCCGAGCCCGCTGCACCCACCCACCGGCTGCCACTTTCACCCGCGCTGTCCGCATGCCATGCCCCGCTGCAAGACCGAAACGCCGACGCTGCGCGGCATTGCGGTCAACCACATCAGCGCGTGTCATTTGAACGACATTCAATAAGCCAACGATTCCAGAAAAAAGAAAAGGGAACCTACGTGAAACGCCTCCTAGCCTCGTCGCTTGCTGTTGCCTTGTTTGCCACCGCTGGCGCGGTCGGCGCACAGACGCTGAACATCGCCTTTGCCGATCCGCTGTCGTCGCTCGACCCGCAACTGAACAACCATGCTGGCGACCGCTCTGTCGACGTGCATTTCTGGGACTTGCTGGTCGAGAACAAGTGGAACAAGCTGCAGCCCGGCCTGGCGCTGTCGTGGAAGACGCTGGACCCGAAGACGTGGGAATTCAAGCTGCGCCCCAGCGTGAAGTGGCACGACGGCCAGCCGTTCACGGCGGATGACGTCATCTTCTCGTACCAGCGCGCGCGTAGCGTGCCGGGCAGCGTGGCGACGTTCGCGGGCTATCTGCGCACGGTGGAATCGGTCACGGCCAAAGACCCCCTCACGCTCATCGTCAAGACGAACATCCCGAACCCGGACCTCCCGCTGAATCTGGCGTCCGTGCACATCGTCAGCAAGCACGTGGGCGAAAAGTCCGCCACGGAGGATTACAACGCCGGCCGCGCCGTGGTGGGCACGGGCCCGTACAAATTCGTCTCGTACGTGCCGGGCGACCGCGTGGTGATGGCGCGCAACGACAACTACTGGGGCGGCAAGCAACTCTGGGAGAAGGTCAACTACCGCTACATCAACAACGCTGCTGCGCGCACGGCCAACCTGCTCTCGGGCGAGGTGGATGTGATCGACAAGGTGTCGGTGTCTGACCTCGCGCGCCTGCGCCAGTCGCCCAACGTGCGCGTGTTCGCCTACCCGGCCTGCGCGTGATGCTGCTGCAGCCGAGCTTCCGCAAGGGAACAAACCAATACATCACCGACAACGACGGCAAACCGCTGCCCAACAACCCGCTGCTGGATGTGCGCGTGCGCCAGGCGCTGTCGCTGGCGATTGACCGCAAGGCCATCGTCGATCGCATCCTGCAAGGTGCCGCCACCGTCGCTAATCAGTGGATGCCTTCGGACACCTACGGCTACAACCCTGAGGTGAAGAACATCGCCTACGACCCGGCGCAGGCCAAGAAGCTGCTGGCTGATGCCGGCTTCCCGCAGGGCTTCAACCTGGTGATGCACGTGCCGAACGACCGCTACCCGCAAGGCCCGGAAACGGCGCAGGCGGTGGCGCAGTTCTGGACGCGCATCGGCGTAAAGGCCCGCGTGGAAGTGGTGCCCTGGTCGGTCTACTCGGGCCGCGCCAACAAGAACGACTACGCGATGAGCATGCTGGCGTGGGGCAACGGCACGGGTGAGGCGAGCTACGCGCTGGTCAACGTGCTGGCCACCGTCGATACCAAGAAGGGCTTGGGTGCCTCCAACTGGGGCCATTACAGCAACCCGGCGGTGGACAACGCACTGAATGCCTCCACCGAGGAATTCAATGTTGAGAAGCGCGCGGCCATCCTGCGCCACTCGGTCAAGCTGGTGTCGGACGACGTGGGCGTCCTGCCGCTGTACCACTACCAAAACGTATGGGCCGCCAAGAAGGGCCTGAAGGTGACGCCGATGACGAGTGATCGCACGGCAGCCCAAATGGTCACCAAGGACGGCAAGTAAGCACCATGAGAACGTTCGCGCTCAGCGTTACGCCGGCGGATGATCTGATCGACGTATCGCGGCAAATCGTCGTGACGGGGCTGGCGCCCGGCGGGCAGGTCGGCATCGTGGCGCAGACGCGCCGTGCGGGTAACGAAAATGCGGGCGTACTTTGGCACGCGCGCGCCGCATTCGTAGCCGATGCGCAAGGCACCGTCGACCTGACGCGTGACGCGCCCGTCTCGGGCGACTACACCGGCGTCAGCGCGATGGGCCTGATCTGGAGCCAGCGTCCGGAAGACGGCAAGGCGCGCGAGGTGTTTCCGCAGCCCGTGACCGCGCCGCTGACGACCACGCTCACGGCCACTGCGAGCGGCGAGTCGGTCCATATGAGCTTCGTGCAACGGCTGGCCGCGCCGGGTGTCACGCGCCAAGATGTTCGCGACGATGGTTTGGTCGGCACGCTGTATCTGCCCGATCCATATGCACACCCCGGCCCGCGCCCTGCCGTGCTGATCCTCAACGGCTCGGGCGGTGGCATCAACGAGCCGCGCGCAGCGCTGTATGCCTCGCACGGCTATGCGGCGTTTGCACTGGCGTACTTCAAGGCACCGGGGCTGTCGGAATACATCTCCAACACGCCACTGGAGTATTTCGAACGCGCCCTCGCGTGGCTGCGCAAGCGTGTGCAGCCGCTGCACGACTTCGTTGCCGTGAGCGGCCAGTCGCGCGGTGGTGAGCTGGCGTTGTTGTTGGGCGCGACGTTCCCCGAGGCCGTGTCTGCGGTGATCGGCTATGTGCCGGGCGCGGTGGTGCACAGCGGACAAAACGCCGCCGACCCCGCCGTCGGCCGCGAAGGCCCGACGTGGCTGTATCGCGGCCAGCCGCTGCCGCATCTGTGGGAGGGCAATCGCACCGCCACTTGGGCACCATTTGACGAAGGCCCCACACCGCATCGGCATGAACGCGCCATCCGCACCGCGCTGCAGGACACCGATGCCGTGGCACGAGCACGCATCCGCATCGAACGCGCGCGCGGGCCGGTGCTGCTGCTCTCTGCCACCGACGACGGCTCGTGGCCCTCGGGCGATTACTCGCGCATGGTCACCGCCAAGCTGGCCGAGGTGCGCCACCCCTACCCTGTCCAGCACTTCGACTACGAAGGCGCCGGCCACGCCATCGTCTTCCCCTACGTGCCGACCACGCAGCTCGTGTATGCGCACCCGGTGTCGGGCCGCATCAGCACTGGTGGCGGCGAGCCGCGTGCCAACGCCCGCGCCGATGCCCAGTCGTGGGCCGCGGTGCGACGCTTCCTCGCCAGCGCGGTGGCCGCGCGCGGCGCTTCCGTGCCCGACTCTCGGAGCCTTTCACCAATGGATTTCACGCCCGCGCAGGACGTTGTCGATCAGGTCGCTGGCCTGAACAACGACAGCGCCACGCATGCACTGCGCCACACCCGCGAGAAGGTAGCAACCGCAAGCCAAGGCAGCTACGAAGCGCTGTTCGATACAGCCCTGCCCGGCCTCACGCTGGGCGAACGCCTGCTCGTGGCGCTTTACGCTTGCCGCCTGACGCCCGCACCCGAACTGGCCGAGCACTACCGTATGCGCCTGAACGTCACACCAGTCGACGCAAGCGCCCTGCAAGCCGTCGACCACGGCGATGTGGACGCGCTTGCAGACACGCGCCTGCGCGCCATCCTGACCTTCACGCGCACGCTGGTCGAGCGCCCCATTGAAGGCGACCGCGATGCGCTGCTGCGCCTGCCCGCCGCAGGCCTCGCCACCGCAGACGTCGTGACGCTCGCGCAGCTCATTGCTTTCCTCTCGTACCAGACACGGCTGGTGGCCGGCCTGCGCGCGCTGAATGCACTCAACGGCGCCAACAGCTCCATCGCTTCCCCGGAGACCGCAGCATGACCGAGATCATCCGCGCCCACGGCTTCACCAACGAATCGCTGGAGTGGCAAGCGTGGCTCGATGTGGTCGACCTCGACCGCGCCACGCCCGAGCAGATCGCCGTGCTGGAAGAGAGCCACCCGAAAGCGAAAACGTCGGATTACTACCGCTTTCTCGTTCATCAGCCGGCGATCCTGCGTCAGCGCTCGGCGGCGTTCAACGCGATCATGTACGCGCCGGGCGGCCTGTCGCGTGCCGAACGTGAACTCGCCAGCGCTGTGGTATCGCGTGTGAACGGCTGCGTGTATTGCGCTTCGGTACACGCGCAGCGCTTCGAGCAGTTGGCCAAGCGCAACGACGTGATCAAGCAAGTCTTTGAAGACCCGCACACTGCTGGCACAAATGCGCGCGAACGTGCCATCGCGTTGTTTTCCATTGACTTGACACTGCATCCCGGCGACGTGCGCGGCGAAGACTTGCAACCGCTCAAAGCCGCTGGGCTGACGGATGCAGAGATTCTCGACCTGATCCACGCCGTGGCGATCTTTGCGTGGGCGAATCGGCTGATGCTGAATCTGGGCGAGCCGGTGTTTCCGGACGCAGCCTGAGAGCTTAGGCTTCACCGCAAAAAAGAAAAAACCGCAGGCGCAAACCTGCGGCTTTTTTGTTGCCGAAGGCTAGCGCGCCCAGTCCGGCATCGACGCGTGCATGCCGTCGGTATAAGAATCGAATTTTCCAGCCTTCGCACCGTCCGCATACACATCGAATCTCGTAGCGAGTCCGCCATCGGTGTATGGTTCACGCGCCCCCATGGAACGGCTGCCATCCGTGTACACGTCCCGCGCAGGGGTCGCATGCACCACGGTTGCGCCCAAGGCAGCGGCGGTCGCCACAACGAGGATCCACAGTCTCTTGTCCATTTCACACCTCCCTTCGTGCAGGATGTGTTTCCTGCAGCCAACAGTCATACCGACAATCGCCTAGCGCCCATGACGGGCACGCTCACGACGCCGGCCTCACGTTCTGGTTGACTCGGAACAGGTTGCCCGGATCGTATCGGGCCTTGATCGCGGCCAACCTGGCGTAGTTGTCACGGTAGGTGGCCTGCACGCGCTCCTGCCCTTCTTCCATCATGAAGTTCACGTAGGCCCCGCCTGCCGAATAGGGGTGCAGTGCGTCCCAGTAACCCTTGCACCAGTTGCTGATGCGCTCGCGCTGGGCAGGGTCGGGGTCAACGCCGACGATGACTGCAGCCCACTTCGAATCGCGATAGGCAAACGGTGTTTCCTTGCGTCCCATGCGATGCACGGCGGCATCGATCGGATACAGGTGCATCGTGGAGTGCATGCTCGGTAACTGCGAACCATGTTCCACATGAAGGGCGATAGCTTCTTCCGGCAGGTCGTTGACGAAGTCGGCACGCCAGTACCACTGCAGGCCAGGCGGGTACAGCCCATCAAAGGCCGTTTGCAGCATCGGATAGGGCATGGTCCCAACGCCGTACAGCGCAGGCTGCTGCGCTCGCACTGGCGCGAACGTCTCTTCCGCCGCTGCAGGGTCGCCTGTGTAGCACCACACGACGCCGCACATCTTCTGCAGATGCAGCGCCGGCGGAAACGGCGGTGCGGGTGGCACGGTGAGGAAGGCGAAGAATCCGTTGAGCTCGGGCGGCGCCTTCGGCAGGAAGTCGCGATACCAGCGCAGGACCTCCGCGGCTTGCTCCAACGGCCACAGCGTAGGGCCCGCGATCACATTGCTCAGCGCATGCAGGCGGAACTCGAATGAGGTCACCACGCCGAAATTGCCGCCGCCGCCACGCACCGCCCAGAACAGATCTTCATTGGCGTGCGCACTGGCTGTTACGAAGTTGCCATCGGCGAGCACGACGTCGACCGACAGCAGATTGTCGATCGTCAGGCCGAAGCGCCGCGCCAGATGGCCGATACCGCCGCCGAGCGTCAGCCCACCGACGCCTGTGGTACTGATGATGCCGGCCGGCGTCGCCAGGCCAAAGGCGTGTGTCGCATGATCGACATCGCCCCAGGTGCAACCGCCTTCGGCACGCACCGTGTGGGCGACAGGATCGACGCGAATGCCGCGCAGGCGGGCCAGGTCGATCACCAGGCCGTCGTCGCACACGCCCAGACCGCCGCCATTGTGGGCGCCACCGCGCACTGCCAGCAGCAGGTCGTTATCGCGCGCGAAGTTGACCGCCCCAATCACGTCGGCCACGTCTGCACACTGCACGATAAAGCGCGGCCGCTTGTCGATCATTGCGTTGTAAACACGGCGTGCCGTGTCGTAGGACGCATCGCCGGGTTCGATCAGCGTTCCGCGCAATTGGGCGCGAAAAGCCTGCACCGTGGTGTCTTCGATCATGTTCGTCTCCTCGGCCAACGTGGCGTGACCGCTTCCCGCGGTGTCGGCAGAAAGGCCGGAACACCCGCATCGCGGGCGCTTCAGGCTGGGAAACGGTGATGGAAGTCTAGGAAGCGGCCGTCGTCCGTTCTATCCGCTGCCTTGATCATTTTTGTGCGGCGGCCAGACTGCCCTGGGATAGTCAATATTGACTATTTGTTTTGCGCGGTCTTCGGCCTTCAATAAAACGCAATGGCGAAATGCCTCGTCGACGCGTCAGGAGGGAAGACAAATGCCGCTGTTTCTCATCGAACGCCAGTTTGCTGAAGAGTTGGAGATCGGCGCCGCAAGCGTTACGAACATCCAGCAGATCAATGCAGATGTTGGTGTGAACTGGGTCTTCTCCTTCCTCTCGGCCGACCGCAAGAAGACCTATTGCCTGTACGAAGCGCCGAGTGCAGAAGCCATCCGGCAGGCGGCACACCTGGCCAGCCTGCCCGCCGATGTGGTGATCGAGGTGACGCAAGTGCGCCCGGAGAGTTTCGTGTAACGCTCTGTCGACATGCGCTGCACTCGCTGCAACCGATTGTGCCGGCCGGACGCAAGGTTCTGCGACGGCTGCGGCGCGTTGCTGCCGGCCGTATCTGCAACGCCGGATGACGGTGCAGTCCGCGCCGAAAGCGCACCGGCCACGGCGCGCTTCGTTGGCCGCGAGCATGAGTTCGAGGTACTGGATCGCCTGTTGACGCGAGCGCAGGATGGCACCGGCGGCATTGCGACGCTGGCGGGCGAGCCCGGCATTGGCAAGACGCGCACCGCGGAAATCGTCGCCGAACGGGCCGAGCGGCGCGGTATGCGCGCGCTGTGGGGGCGCTGCAACGAAGAGCCCGGCGCGCCGCCTTACTGGCCTTGGCAACAATTGGTGCGGAATTGGATCGCGTCGCACGACGAGGAAAGCATCCGCCGAGCGCTCGCCTGCGGGGTGGCGCCGCTCGCGGAAATCGTGCCCGACCTTGCCGACCGGCTGCCCGATCCGGTACGCGACCGCGCCGTTGCCGCGCCCAGCACCGAGGTCGCCCAGGCCCGCTTCCGGCTGTTCGATGCCGTGAACACCTTCTGGCAGCGCGCGGCGCAGCAGTGCCCGCTGCTGCTGGTTCTCGACAACCTGCATTGGGCCGATGCGTCGTCGCTGCGCCTGCTGGAATTTCTTGCGCCCGACCTGGGCGGCAGCCGCATTCTGCTGCTCGTGACGTACCGCGACGTCGAGCTGTCGAGGCAACACCCACTGTCGGCCACGCTGGGCGAATTGGCGCGCCAGCCGCGCTTTGAACGATTGCGCCTGGGCGGGCTGACCCGTGCCGAAACGGCGCACATGATGCATCTGGCCGGCGGTGCGACCCTTGCGCCAGCGCTGGTCGATGCGATCCATGCGCAGACTGAAGGCAACCCCTTGTTCGTCGGTGAAATGACGCGGCTGCTGGCACAGGAAAGCTCAGCGGGCGGCGCAGGCTGTGCGCTGCGCATTCCCGAGGGCATCAAGGAAGTCATTGGGCGCCGCTTGAACCGCCTGTCTGCGAGCGCGAACAAGGTGCTCACCGCAGCAGCCGTCATCGGCCGCGCCTTCGAGTTCCGGCTGCTGACCGCGCTGGCAGACGATGTCGACGAAGAGCTCTGCAGCGCAGCAATCGACGAAGCCCTGCAGGCCCGTGTGGTCGAAGCCTTGCGCGAACCCGGCCACTATCACTTCGCTCATGCCCTGTTCCGCGAGACCCTCTACGACGAGATCCCCGCCCCCCGGCGCAGCCGGCTCCACCTCAAGCTGGCGCGCGCCATCGAGATGATCCACGGCGACGACCCCGAGCCGCATCTACCGGCGCTGGCCTATCACCACTGGGCTGCACTGCCCGGCGGGGATGCCGCGCTGGCAGTGGATTACGCGCAGCGTGCAGCGCGGCGTGCCGACCGCCAGCTGGCGCACGAGGAATCGGCACGCTACTGCCAGATGGCACTGCAAGCCATGGACGCTGGCAGCGGCCTGTCGCGCGAGACGCGCTGCAGTCTGCTCAATGCGCTGGGCACCGCGCACAGCCGCGCCGGCGATTGGCTCCAGGCCACGCAGACATTCAAGGAGGCGGCACGCCTGAGCGCGGAGTACGGCAATGCAAGGGAACTGGCACACGCAGCGCTTGGGTTCGAAACGGCGAGTTGGGCCCCGGGGCTGCCCGGCGGCCCGGCGGCCGAACTCCTGCGCGAGGCTCTCGCGGCCCAGGGCAGCACCGACCCCGTGATGAGCGCCCGCCTGCTGAGCGCCCTGGCGCGCGCCCTCATCTTCAGCGGCGAGGAGGAGCAGGCAACCCGGGTGCATGAGCAGGCCATCGCGGTGGCACGCAAGGCCGGCGACCCGGCAACGCTGGCCGACACCCTGGTTGCCACCGTGTCGCTGCGCTGGCAGCAGGAGCGCATCGCCGAGCGTATCGCAGCCTCGGACGAAGCCTACGAACTGGCCCGGCAGGCCGGCGACCGCACACTGATGTGCGCGACGCGCGCCTGGCGCTTCTTCGATGACTTTGAGCTCGGCGACATGGCGGCCTGGCGAGCGAATCTCGAGGAATACGAGCGCGGCGGAGAGACGCTGCGTCAGCCCTTCATCCATTACACCGCCAGCATGGCACGCGCCATGCACGCGCTGTTCGAAGGACGCTTTGCCGATGCAGAGCGCCTGATACCGAAGGCCTACGAGATCGCGCGACGCATGCCGGGCATGGATGCCGCCGGGGTCTACAGCGTTCAGATGTTCACGCTGCGCCGCGAGCAGGGCCGGCTGCACGAGGTGGCACCGCTGGTGGAACATTTCGTTCAGCACACCAGTGCGATGGATATCTGGCAGCCGGGACTCGCGTTGATGCATGTCGAGCTTGGCCAGATGGGGGCGGCGCGCAAGAAGTTCGACGCGCTCGCCAACAACGACTTCCGTGCGATCGCGCGCGATGGCGTGTGGGTGGCCAATCTCACGTACCTGGCCATCGTCTGCCACGCCCTCGGCGATGCGGCTCGGGCGCTGACGCTATACCAGCTGCTGACCCCCTTCAGCGGGCGCAACCTGGTGTTTGGCACCGCGATCGCGTCATTTGGCGCAGCCGACGCGATCCTGGGCGCATTGAGCGCAACGATGGGCGACTGGACGCAAGCGCAGCGACACTTCGAGGCAGCGTTGGCGATGAACGAGCGCCAAGGCGCACGGCCGGCACTCGCACGCACGCGCCTGTACTTTGCACAGATGCTTCTGCGCCGCGGCGAACCGGCCGACCTCGATCGTGTCGATGTCTTGTTGCACGCCGCCGAAGAGGCGGCTGCAGTACTCGGGATGGCCAGCTTGCCGGCATGCATCGAAGCCACGAGGGCGTTGGTCAAGGCCGCCGGGGTAGAGCACTACCCTGCGGGACTGAGCCGTCGCGAAGCCCAGGTTCTGCGTCTGGTGGCCCAGGGAAAGGGCAATCGGCAGATTGCCCTTGAGTTGTTCGTCAGCCCGAACACGGTGGCGAACCACGTGAGCAGCATCCTCAGCAAGACACACAGCGCCAACCGGGCGGAGGCGGCTGCGTTTGCCATTCGCCATGCGCTGCTGTGAGTTCGACGCAGCGACTGCAGACCGTCAGGCCATCGGCAACTGCCGCACCGGTTTGCCCGTCAATTGCGCCACCGCATGCGCCACCGCCGGTGCAATCGGCGGCACGCCCACCTCGCCCATACCGCTGGGCTCTGCCGTGCTCGGCACGATGTGCGTTTCGATGATGGGCGCCTCGGCCATTTTCAGCGCGGGATAATCCGGGAAGTTCGATTGCACGACCTGCCCGTCCTTGATGTCGATCCGCCCATACAACGCCGCCGTCAGGCCGAAGATGACCGCGCTTTCCATCTGCTGCGCGACGATGCCGGGGTTGACCACCGTACCGCAATCAACCGCACACACCACGCGGTGCACGCGCGGCTTACCGTCCTTCAACGACACCTCCACCACTTGCGCCACCACGGAACCAAAGCTCGGGTGCAGCGCAATGCCGCGCGCACGCGGTGCACCATCGGCAGCCGGTGCCAGCGGTTGGCCCCAACCTGCCGCTTGTGCTGCCGTGTCGAGCACCTTCAGCTCGCGCGGATGCGCCTTCAGCAAGTCACGCCGCATCGCCAGCGGGTCGAGCTTGGCCGCCGCAGCCACGTCATTGAGGAAGCCCTCCATGAAGAACCCGTTGTACGAGTGGCCGACGCTGCGCCAGAACCCCACGGGAATCGGCAGATCGACTGCCAAGTGCGCGATGTGCTCGTGCTCAATCTCGTACGGCAGGTCGAACAGCCCTTCCGCGGTGTAGCGATCGATTCCCGCCGATGGCGCACCGAACAGGCGGTCCAGCTCACCCGCCAGAATCGATTGCCCGGCGCTGCGCGAGGCAATGGCCGTGATCTTGCCGTTCTCCACCCGCGCCTTGAGCCGGGCGATCGCATGTGGGCGATAGAAGTCGTGGCGGACGTCCTCTTCACGCGACCAGATGACCTGTACCGGCTTGCCTTCAGCCTTGGTGGCGATGGTCACGGCCTGGCCGATGAAATCTGACTCCAGCCGCCGCCCGAAACCACCGCCGATAAGCGGGATGTTGATGTGAACCTTGTCGCCGCTCACACCTGCCGCGCGTGCGGCCACCAGTTGCGCCAGCGTGGCCACCTGCGTGGGCGCCCAAAGGTGCACACCTTCCTGCGTCACCTGCGCGGTGCAGTTGATCGGCTCCATCGTGGTATGCGCGAGATACGGCGCGGTGTATTCGGCTTCAACGAGCGTGGCGCCGTCGGCCCGATTGGCTTCACTGAAAGCCTTCAAACCGTCACCGAGCGAGCGATAGGTGAAGCCGCCCTTGTCACTGTCCAGCGCGCTGACGAGTTGCTGCCGGATGCCCGCGGAATCGAGCGCGGCATGCGGGCCGTTGTCCCACACGGGCTCGACCGTTGCCAGCGCTTGACGCGCCTGCCAGTAGTGATCGGCCACCACCGCCACGCCGGGTGCGCCACCAGCGGCGCCCTCAAAGGGCACCACGTAACGCACGCCCGGCATACCGAGCGCCGCCTTCGACTGAAACGTCTTGAGCTTGCCGCCAAACACCGGGCACATCACAACAGCGGCATACAGCATGCCGGGCAGACGTGTGTCGATAGAGAAGCGCGCGCTGCCATCCGTCTTGGATGCCAAATCATTGCGCGGCGCCGGCTTGCCGATCAGTTGGTATTGCGAAGCCGGTTTGAGCGTCACGTTAGCCGGCGCAGAAATGCCGCGCGCCGACTTTGCCATGCTGCCAAACGTTGCCTGCTTGCCACCGGGGCCCATCAGTTGGCCATCACGGATACTCACTTGCGCAGCCGACACATTCCATTCGCGTGCTGCCGCTTCCACCAGCGCAGCACGCGCCGTGGCGGCAGCTTCGCGCACTGGCTGCCAGCCATCGGCCGTGCTGCTGCTGCCGCCAGTGATGATGAGACCGATCTCGCGCGCGCTCTTGGCCATGATCCAGTGCAGTGCGCGTGCCCAGGTCTTGTCGGCGCTATCGGGATGCAGCGGCAGCGAGCTGTCGCCCATGGCGACCACGTTGCCGTAGATGCGTTCCACCGGCGAGCTTTCGATGCTCACACGCGCAAGCGGAATGTCGAGTTCTTCCGCTGCCAGCATCGACAGCGCGGTGTGGATACCCTGCCCCATCTCCACGCGCGGCATGGCGAGCACGACGTTGCCTTCGGGGGTGATCTTGATCCAGCCGTTCAGCGCGATTTCGCCGTTGTGTTCAGGAAAGATTGCCGGATCACCCAGGCGGCTGCGCGGCGGCATCACGCCCCAACCCACCACCAGTGCGCCACCGATACCGAGTGCGCCCAGCAGGAAGCGGCGGCGCCCCGAACGCAACTTCGTCGGTTTCGTTGCCTTGGCGTTCATGCGCGAGCCTCCCGCAGTGCCTTGGCAGCGCGCTTGATGGCGGCACGCATGCGCGGATACGTACCGCAGCGGCAGATGTTGGTCATGGCCGCGTCGATGTCGGCGTCGCTCGGATCGGGATGCTGGGTCAGCAGATCAGCGGCGGCCATCAGCATGCCGGATTGGCAGTACCCGCACTGGGGCACCTGCTCATCCACCCACGCTTGCTGCAACGCGTGGCGTTTTCCTTCGCCACCAGCCAGCCCCTCGATGGTGGTGATGTGCTTGCCGGCCACGGCTGCCACAGGCAGTACGCAAGACCGCACAGCCGCGCCGTCCACGTGCACGGTGCATGCACCGCACGCCGCAACGCCGCAGCCGAACTTGGTGCCGGTCAGGTTCAGGTGATCACGCAGCACCCACAAGAGGGGCGTGGCCGGGTCGCAATCAACGCTGACCGGCTTGTGGTTGACGTCCAAATCCATGGGGCGGTGGTCTCCGTGTCTTTTGTGATTTTTTGCCGGCCAAGCGTACGTTCAAACGGCTGAGGTCAGCAATAGTGGTCCACCTCGACATAGCGACAGCCCGGAATGCAAAAAGGCCCGAGCACTTGCATGCTCGGGCCTCGGATTCCTGGCGGAGAGAAGGGGATTCGAACCCCTGATAGGCTATTAACCTATACACGCTTTCCAGGCGTGCGACTTCAACCACTCATCCATCTCTCCGGAAGCCCGCGATTGTAGCACATCGTGCTATCACGCCAAGCCCTGGACGACGTCACACAAACAAAAGGCCCCGCCCTGGCAGCTGGGTCTTCTGCATCCCACTACACCGCCGGTGCGGCTCTGCGGACGGCGTCCCCTCGCATCACTCAATGCAGCGTGGCTGGCGTCTCATTCATCAGCAGCGTCTGCGTAATCTGATCGCGAATCGACTGCGCTTTCAGCAGCAGGCGCAACGCGATATCGGCGCCACGGCTATTGGCCACGTGCTCGATAAAGGCGGTGCGGGCGCGTTCGTTCAATGTGGCAACGTGCGCGGCTTCGGACCACACCCGCCACGCGGCAGGCTGACCGGCAAACTGCTCGCGGCGGCGCAGCACGTCTGAGTCAATGGCGGCGGCAATCTCGAGGTCTTGAATGGTGCGATTCACGATGGTCCCCTTTCTGTCTGTGCTGTTTTTGCTATCTGTGCGTGGCGCCCTGTGCCGGGCGTGCCCAGCCTGACTATGCAACGTCCATGCCAATGCCAATGTGCCGCCCGACGTGCGCTTTGTGCATGCACGCGTTGTGGTTTTGATCTGTTTGAAACACCACGCTGACGGGGGTTGGCGGATAGCACCCCTACGTTGGTGGGGTGCAAAATCCTCATCCGAAAACCGCTGCGCCAGGCCGCGCGTTACGCGGAACGTTACGTAACGTGTGCTGCGTTCCACGCCTCGACACACGTGCCAAATCACCGTACAGCGCGCCGCACAGCCCCCCCTGCGGGCGACTATCGGCGGGCATGCTTGGTGCTTTATCCGTGCGCCCAAGCCCGCTGGCGCGCGGTCGGTCGTGTCACCCACCCCTCTTCTGCGCTGGCCTCTTCGCTTGTTTCGCTTCCTGACCGGGAGCGATCGGCCGCGTGCTGCCACCCTCGGCGCGCCGGCCATTCCCCCCATACACAACAAGAGCATTCAAGAGGAGACACCCCATGCAGATGGGCAACCCACGCGTGCGGCACGGCCGCATGCTGATGTCCGCACTACTGTGCGCAGCGCTTTCGCTTCCGCTGTCGGGCTGCGGCGGCGATGGCGGCTCGACCGTCGCCACCACCTACGGCACCCCCGCCGATTCAAACACCACAACGCAGCCAACGCGGCCGGTACAGCCTGCCGACGTCAACTGGACCACGCTCGGCACACGTGCCACACCAGCGCAACCGGGCACATCCATCACGAGCAATGCGGGCGCCAATTGGGTCGACTACAACCCGCCCGCGCTCTACGCCGGTGTTGTACGGCAGCCCACGCAATACATCACGATGCCCGACAGCACGAAGCTCGCGGCGTATGTGACGTTGCCAGCCGACGCATCGGGCAACGCAGCCGCCGGCACATTCCCGACCGTGCTGGTGCAGACCTCATACAACGGCGGCAACGCGCAGTACGAGGCGTCGATTGGTGCGGCGCTAGGTGCGGCCGATCCGTACATCGTCCAGCACGGCTATGCGACGGTGGTGGTGGACGTGCGCGGCACAGGCCAGTCGCAAGGCACGTGGGACGCCTTCGGCGCCGACGAGCAGAGCGACTACGGCCACGTGGTCGACTGGGTCACGCAGCAGCCGTGGAGCAACGGTGCCATCGGCCTGTACGGCGTGTCGTACCTTGGCATCACGACAGTCATCACGGCGGCGCAGAACCATCCGGCAGTCAAGGCGGCCTTCCCTATCGTGCCGATTGGCGATGGATACCGCGACATCGTCTTCACTGGCGGGCAGACCAACCTGACGTTCATCCCGGCGTGGTTCGGGCTGGTGTCGGTGCTGAGCCTGACCGACCCGACGCTGGTGACCGACCCAACCATCGGCCTGCCGGCAGTGCTGCAGCACCTCGTGTCTGCGGTGACGACATTCCAGTTGCCGACCATGTTGCAGGCGCTGTTCGGCACAACGGCCACTGCCTATGACGGCGCGTTCTGGGCGACGCGCTCGCCGCTGGAGAACGACGGCAAGATCAAGGTGCCGACCTTCGTGGTGGGCGGCCTGCACGATCTCTTCCAGCGCAGCGAACCGCTCACCTACGAGGCCATCAAGACGCAGGCGCCGGCCAAGCTGCTGATCGGCCCGTGGACGCATCTGCTGGCCGCGCAGGGCAGTGGGTTGCCGGCAGATGGCGTGCCGCCGCTGAACCACATTCAGTTGCAGTGGTTCGACCAGTATGTGAAGGGCATGAAGGTGGGCGCCGATGCGCTGCCCAACGTCACGCAATACGTGACTGGCCACGGCCACTACGCCACAGCGACAGACTGGCCACACCCCCAGGTGCAGGCGCAGCAACTCTTCCTGCGCGGCGACAAGAGCCTGTCAACCACAGCGCCCGCCGCCAATGAAACCAGCAACCAGGTCGCGCAGCAGCCGCTGAACGGCGCGTGCTCGATCAGCCTGTCGCAATGGACAGCCGGTTTGACTGGCTTCATCCCGCTGCCGTGCCAGACTGACGACACCCTGGCTGAAGCCGCCGATGTGAAGTTCGAAACGCCGCCCATGCCGGCTGATGTCTACCTCAACGGGCCAATTGAAGCGGATGTGTGGATCTCCACGACCGCGCTGGATGCCGGCGTATCGGTGCGTATTGACGACGTGGATGCCGCGGGCAATGTCACGCCGCTCACCGACGGTCTGCAGACGGCCTCGCTGCGCGCGGTGGACGCCAGCCGTTCACGCACGATGAACGGCCTGACGATTCAGCCGTGGCACCCGTTCACGCCCAGCTCCGTGCAGGCGCTCGTGCCGGGCCGGGCCGTCATGGTGCCAGTCGAGGTGTTCCCGACCAGCGCGCTGATCGCCAAAGGCCACAAGCTGCGCGTGGCCGTGGGCGCGAGCAACCTGCCCCAAGGCGTGCCGCCGCTGCCCACGCTGCTCAACTCGCTGATCGGCGTGCTGACGGTCTATAGCGATGCGGCCCACCCGTCCAAGGTGGTGCTGCCCGTCGTGCCCGCCACCGCGTTGTAGCAGGCACCCTGCTCCTCTGTTGTCTGACGGCCCGCTCTGGCGGGCCGTTTTCTTTACACACCGCGCACCACCAAAATATGTAGTGATCTAAATACATGCGTAAAACTACGTAATGCAGGGTATGCAGAGAAAATATCGATACCTGACTTTAGCAATCGTAAATACGGCAGGAAAACGCTAACCACCTGCACCTTGCATAACCTGTCCCACGATTCGGAATTGTGTGGCGCCATCCCTTTCTCAATAAGGCCTCATGGGTGGAACGGACGCACCACCCACTGCATTAAGTAGAAACGCGCATGAAAAATGTTATTCAGGATTTTCTTTTCAATGCCGATAACCCCGTGGAGGCCGGAAAATCGAAAGAAGACAAATCGGTCTCGCCGTGACTGAACCTGCACCTTTCTCATCTACGCAGCACCTTGCACATAACAACCGTGGCCATCGACCGTCTTTCTCAAGTCCCTCCGGTGCGTGACCACTCATCAATTCATTCTGCAAACCGGAGGACGCTGTGAACCTTTCCCAGATGACCATCAAGGCCAAGCTCACCACGGGCTTTGGCGTGCTGGCAGCCATCGTTGTCGTCGTGTCGGGCATGTCGTTGCGGGCACTGTCCGAATCGACCGAAGGATTCTCGAACTACGTGCACGGCATCAACGCCCGTGCAGGCGTCGCCAACGACGTGCGCACGGCGGTGGATCGCCGCGCCATTGCCGCACGCAACCTGGTACTCGTGGTCACGCAAAAAGACCTGGATCTGGAAAAGGCTGACGTCTTTCGTGCGCACGACGATGTGAAGAACAAGCTCAAGCAGCTCAACGACCTGATTACCAGCGCCAAGGACACCAACGACCGCGCCCGCGCGCTGGTGGAAGACATCAACCGCGTGGAAGCCCAGTACGGCCCCGTGGCCACCGACATCGTGGGGCTGGCACTGGCCGGCAAGCGCGATGAGGCCATCCAGAAGATGGATAACGAATGCCGCCCGCTGCTGGCGACCCTCATCAAGACCACCGATGCGTATGCCACTTACACGCACGAGCGCCAGGAACAGCTCGTGCAGGCCTATGAGGCGCAGTACGGCACGCAGCGCAATCTGCTGGCCGGTCTGTCGATCGGCGCGGTACTGCTGGCAGTGATTGCGGGCATGATCATCACGCGCTCGATCACGCAGCCGATCCGCACAGCCGTGGATGTCGCCAGAACGGTAGCCCGTGGTGACCTCAGCAGCCGCATCGACGTGCAAGGCAAGGACGAAACGAGCCATCTGCTCTCCGCCCTGCGCGACATGAATGGCCGCCTGACCGAGATCGTCGACAAAGTGCGCGACAGCAGCAGCAGCGTCGCCGGTGCAGCCAAGCAGATTGCCGCCGGCAATGCCGACCTGAGCCAGCGCACGGAAGCGCAGGCATCGTCGCTGCAAGAAACGGCCGCCAGCATGGAAGAGCTGACTTCCACCGTGAAGCAGAACGCCGACAACGCACAGCACGCCACTGCGCTCGCCTCTACCGCGTCGGAAGTGGCGCTCAAGGGCAGCACGGTCGTGAGCCAGGTCGTGTCGACCATGCAGGACATCAGCGACCGTTCGAGCAAGATTGCCGACATCACCGGCATCATCGAGGGCATCGCGTTCCAGACCAACATCCTGGCGCTGAACGCCGCCGTGGAAGCCGCGCGCGCAGGCGAACAGGGCCGCGGCTTTGCGGTGGTCGCCAGCGAGGTGCGCAGCCTGGCGCAGCGTTCGTCAACAGCGGCCAAAGAGATCAAGGAACTGATCGCCTCGTCGGTGGAACGTATTCACGATGGCTCCACGCTGGCGGGCGAGGCGGGCGAGACGATGACGGAAGTCACGCAGGCCGTGGCCCGCGTCACGCACATCATGGAAGAAATTGCCGCCGCTTCGGTCGAGCAGAAGCGCGGCATCGAGCAGGTCAACCAAGCGATCTCGCAAATGGATGAAGTCACGCAGCGCAACGCGGCGCTGGTGGAAGAAGCCGCAGCCGCATCGCAATCGCTGCAGGATCAGGGGCAGGAGTTAAACGCAGCGATGTCGTTCTTCCGCGTCGATCCGCACGCCGTGCACGCCTGATCAGAGCACGATCAATGTTGTAGCCGTCGTCTCCAAGCTGTTATTGCGCCCGCCGCCGAAAGGCCGCGGGCGTTTTCTCTTTCCGTCGTCCTGTGTCTTTCGTTAGGCCGTCGTACGTGACTTCCGCAGCATTGGCGGGCTTGCATGCGCGACGCAAAGTGGACTTGCCCTGTGCAACAGAAACAACGGGGCAAGCCGGGGCCGCGCACGGCCCACCCTGCCGACGAAGGCCACCATGCACGCGAACCACCCACACCTGCGGCGCCGCCAGTTCAGCGCCGTCATACCGCGCATGCCATCTGTGCTACCCATGCAGTGCGATGGCGGGAGTCCGGCATGATCCCGCACGCCCTGGCGCACTGGCTGCGCCCGCGTGTGGTGCCGCACATGCATTCAATCCCGGCCCTCGCTGAACAGCTGCGCGAAGAATGCGAAGCCATGGCCCGCTATGCCCTGCACCACGGGCTGCCGGTCGCGCCGGAACTCATCGCCCAGCTTGGCGGCCTGATCGATCAGCAAACGTCGGCACATGCCACACCACACCACGCGCTGGCGGCCATCCACCGAAAGCTCGCAGCGGCCATCGCACCGGCCACGCCGCAGGCCGTCACGCTGCTCGATGCGCAGCATCACAGTGACCATCCGTTCGCCTGGCTTGGGCCCGTGCCGTTGATCCGGCTGCTGACCAGCGCGGCCATCGCCTTCCTGATCGCGGTGATTGCCACCGGCATGTCGCCCGACGTGTCGAGCGCGAACATCGATCGGGGCTTCCTGCAATCAGACGGCACACGCCTGCTGTGGAACACGCTGTTCCTGCTGTTCTGCGCCGGGCTGGGGGCGTCGTTTGCCACGCTGTTTCAGGCGCATCGCTATGTAGCCGCCTCCACGTACGACCCGAAGTACGACGCTTCGTACGGCGCACGGTTGATCCTCGGCGTGATTGCCGGATTGATCCTGGTGGAGATGCTGCCCGCGCAGTTGTTTGACCGCGGCAGCATGCACAACTTCGGCAAGCCGGCGCTTGCCATGCTGGGCGGATTCTCGGCCACTGCCGTGCACCGGTTGCTGCAGCGGCTGGTGGACGCGCTGGAAACCCTGGTGCGCGGTGACCGCTCGGCCGATGCCGACGCCGCCATGCAGACCTACCGCGCCCGCGCTGCCAGCGAGCGCACGCAGTGGCAAAGCGAACTCGCTGCCAACCTGATTGATCTGCAGCAATCGTTCGACAGCACCGCCTCGCCCGAAGCGATGCGCCAACGCCTGGCGGATTTCACACGCGCCATGCTCGCCGCCAGCGACCC
Organism: uncultured Ralstonia sp.; assembly: GCA_963512445.1. Taxonomy (GTDB): domain Bacteria; phylum Pseudomonadota; class Gammaproteobacteria; order Burkholderiales; family Burkholderiaceae; genus Ralstonia. The sequence continues at coordinate 53,717 of CAUPMS010000010.1, read as the reverse complement.
GGCGGCCTCCCCTCCCCCCGCCACCCGGCCATCCAAGGAGTGACCCCATGCTGTTCCTCTACAACATCCCCGCATGGGCGATGGGCGCGCTCATCGTCTTCACTACGCTGGTCACGGCATTGAGCGGCTACGTGCTGTTCCGCCGGATTTTCCCGATCATGCTCGATGCCGAACAGCGCAGCATGACCATCGCCATGATGACGGCTGTCACCACCATCAACTCGCTGCTGGTGGCGTTCTCGGCCATTTCGGTGTGGGGCGCGTATCAAGCCGCCGCCGACATCGTGGCCGCTGAAGCCGCTTGCGCAACCGAACTCGCTCGTGATCTCTCGGCGTTCTCGCACCCGAGTGCCGCAACCGCGCGGCGCGAACTGGTGACTTATCTGGAACACGTCGTGCATGACGAATGGCCAAGCATGCAGCAGAACGCGCAGCCGGATGCGGACACGGAGACAGCGTTCAACCGCATGTTCGCCACGGCCAACCGCATCACCCCGCGCGATGACCGCGAGCGCGTGCTGTTGATCGAAGTGCTGGCCCGCGTCAATGAAATGGTGAAGTACCGCGAGAAACGTTTGCAGAATCTTGAGGCTGCCATGCCCGGCACGCTCTGGGGCGTGATGCTGATCGCCAGCGGCATGTCGTTGCTGCTGCTCTATGCGCTGCCGGCCACGCGCTTTCACATGGCGCTGGTGGCGGTGTGGGCCATCACGCTGGGCCTGGCGTTCTTCTTTGTGCTGGCAGTAGACCGCCCATTTGCAGGCGAAGTCAGCGTCAGTGCGGCGCCGCTCGACCGGGCCATCCAGACATTGTCGAACGACAAGCCGCAGACGAATCCTCCACCCCCGCCCAACTGAGCGCGCCGCCGTGCCACGATGCCCGGCATGCGGGCTGGCGGGAGAGGCCGGCCCCAGGGCCGGAGGCCCCACGCTTCGGCCCCGCCCTTTGCCGGCTCGTCGGGAGCCGGTTTTTTTACAGCGGATCGCGAATGTAGCCGACCAGCTTATCGATCACGGGCCGGTTCGGCCTGGTGAGCAGGCTTACGACAATCGCCACCACAAACCCCGCTGGTACGCCGAATGCCCCCGAGGCAATCGGGTCCACACCAAACCACGGCTGACCCAGCACGCCCGTCATGCGCGTGAAGAACGGATAGTTGGCAATGATGTAGTACACACTCACAGCCAACCCCGTCAGCATGCCCGCGATGGCTCCGGCACGGTTGGTGCGTTTCCAGAACACGCCCAGCACCAGCACCGGAAAGAAGCACGACGCCGCCAGCGAAAACGCCGCCCCCACCAGGAAGAGGATGTTGCCCGGCTTCAACGACGTCACATAGGCCGCCAGCAACGCCACGCCCAGCAGCACCACCTTGGCGCTCGTCACGCGCCGTTGATGGCTGGCCGTGTTGTCAATCATGTGGAAGTACACGTCGTGCGACAGCGCATTGGCGATGGTCAGCAGCAGGCCATCGGCGGTAGATAGCGCGGCCGCCAGCGCACCGGCTGCGATCAAACCCGACAGCACGTAGGGCAGCCCGGCGATCTCGGGTGCGGCCAGCACAACCATGTCGGGCTGCATCATCACCTCGGCCCATTGCACGATGCCGTCGCCGTTGATGTCGTGCAGCGCAAACACGGGCGGATCGACCTTGCGCCACGGCACGATCCACTGCGGCAAGTCAGCAAACGGCGCCCCCACCAGATGCTGCAGCAGGTCGAGCTTGACCAGCGCGGCCAGCGCCGGCGCCGACACATACAACAGCGCCACGAAGAACAGCGTCCAACTGACCGAGTTGCGCGTCTCTCGCACCGACGGCGTGGTGTGAAAGCGCGTGAGGATGTGCGGCAGGCTGGCCGTGCCCACCATCAGGCAGAACACCAGCAGCACGAAGTTCAGCCGCTCGGTGCCGCGCCCGTTTTCCGATGTCGATGGGAACGGCTCAGCAGACGGCGGTGCCACGCGGCTACGGGCCAGCGCATCTTCGCGCGCCTGGTTCCAGAGGATCGACGCCGTGGCGGCATCGGGCGGAAACTCTTCGCGCGCGTGCTCCAGCGCTTTGATCTCGCGCAGCGGCGCATTGCGCTCACGCGCCAGCTTGAGCTGTGTGTTCAGCGCATCGCGCGCATGTTCGAACGATTGCGGCAACTGCGAGATGCGTTCCTGCAGCGCCTGCGCCTCATTCAGGAAATGATCGCGTACGTGCTGCTCGGCAGGGTCGTGCGCGATGCGCCGTTCCTCTTTCTCAATTTGCTGCAGCAAGCGGCCCGTCGAAAGCTGCGGCACCGGATCGTGATGCTGATGCCAGCCAATGATCGACACCACGCCCAGGAACGACACGATCATGATGATGTACTGCGCCACCTGGGTCCACGTGACCGCGCGCATGCCACCCAGGAACGAACACACCAGAATGCCCGCCAGCCCGAAGAACACGCCCACCGAAAACTCCACGCCGATGAAGCGTGTGACCACCAGCCCCACGCCCTGGATCTGCGCGACGAGGTAGACGAACGAACACAGCGTCGCACCCAGCACCGCGATGCCGCGCACGACGGAGCTGCCGCCGCGCTCACCGTTGCCGTAACGGTTGGCGAGAAAGTCCGGCACCGTGTAGCCGCCGAACTTGCGCAGGTATGGCGCCAGCAGGAAGGCGACCAGGCAGTAGCCGCCTGTCCAGCCCATCACATAGGCCAGGCCTTCGTAGCCGGAGGCAAACACGATGCCCGACAGGCCGATGAACGAAGCGGCGCTCATCCAATCGGCCGCGGTAGCCATGCCGTTGAAGAACGCAGGCACGCGGCGCCCGGCCACGTAGTACTCGGTCAGATCGGCCGTGCGGCAGATGAGCCCGATGCACGCGTAGATGGCAATCGTGACAAACAGGAACACATAGCCAAGCCACACGCCCGGCCCGCGCACGCGCTCAATCGCGCCCATCATCACGATGAAGAGCAGCAACCCTACGGTGTAGAGCCCGTAATACAGAAACAGCCGCTTGCGAAAGCGGCTGTCTGGTTGGGAGTCAGTGGCCAAGATTGGCGACCAGCGCGACCGGTTAGCGGGTTTCCTTCAACTGGTCGAGGATGGCCGGGTTCTCCAGCGTGGACGTGTCTTGCGTGATGTCCTCGCCCTTGGCCAGCGAGCGCAACAGGCGTCGCATGATCTTGCCGGAGCGCGTCTTGGGCAGGTTGTCGCCAAAGCGGATGTCCTTGGGCTTGGCGATCGGACCGATCTCCTTGCCGACCCAGTTGCGCAGCTCAGTGGCGATCTGCTTGGCCTCGTCGCCTTCGGGGCGCGAGCGCTTGAGCACCACGAATGCGCAGACGGCTTCGCCCGTCATGTCATCGGGGCGGCCCACCACTGCGGCCTCGGCCACCAGCGGGTTGGCCACCAGCGCCGACTCGATTTCCATCGTGCCCATGCGGTGGCCCGAGACGTTCAGCACGTCATCGATGCGGCCCATGATGGTGAAGTAACCCGTGTCCTTGTCGCGGATGGACCCATCGCCCGCCAGGTACAGCTTGCCGCCCAGCTCTTCCGGGAAGTAGCTCTTCTTGAAGCGCTCCGGGTCGCCCCAGATGTTGCGGATCATCGACGGCCACGGACGCTTGACGACCAGGATGCCGCCCTGACCGTTCGGCACGTCATGCCCGGTTTCATCGACGACGGCAGCCATGATGCCCGGCAGCGGCAGCGTGCACGAGCCCGGCACCAGCGGCGTGGCACCCGGCAGCGGCGTCATCATGTGGCCGCCCGTTTCGGTCTGCCAGAACGTATCGACGATCGGGCAACGGCCGCCGCCAATATTCGTGTGGTACCACATCCAGGCTTCCGGGTTGATCGGCTCGCCCACGGTGCCCAAGAGGCGCAGGCTGGAGAGGTCGTACTGCTTCGGGTGAATCTTTTCATCCGCTTCGGCCGCCTTGATCAGCGAGCGGATCGCCGTCGGCGCGGTATAGAACGTGTTGACCTTGTGGCGCTGGATCATGTCCCAGAAACGGCCGGCGTTCGGATACGTCGGCACGCCCTCGAACACGACCTGCGTAGCACCTGCTGCCAGCGGCCCATAGGCAATGTAGCTGTGGCCGGTCACCCAGCCGATGTCGGCCGTGCACCAGAAGATGTCGTCGGGTTTCAGGTCGAACGTCCACTGCATGGTCAGCAGCGTCCACAGCAAGTAGCCGCCCGTGCTGTGCTGCACGCCCTTCGGCTTGCCTGTCGAACCCGAGGTGTAGAGGATGAACAGCGGGTGCTCAGCGCTCACCGGCGTGACTTCGCAGGTGTCCGGCTGACCGGCTTCGACCTCGTCCATGGCGCGGTCACGGCCTTCCACCCAGTTCACGTTGCCATTGGTGCGGCGGTAGACGATCACGTGCTTGACGCCGCCCGTGCCTTCCATGGCCAGGGCTTCGTCGGCGATGGCCTTGAGCGGCAGCGCCTTGCCGCCGCGCATCTGTTCATCGGCCGTAATGAGCGCCACGGCGCCCACGTCGACAATGCGCTCCTGCAAAGACTTGGCCGAGAACCCGCCGAACACCACCGAGTGCGTCGCACCGATGCGCGCACAGGCCTGCATGGCGACGATGCCCTCCACCGACATCGGCATGTAGATCACCACACGATCGCCCTTCGTGATGCCGAGCGCCTTCAACCCGTTGGCAAAGCGGCAGACGCGTGCGTGAAGCTCGCGATACGTGATGCGCGTGACCTTGGCGTCATCCGTTTCGAAAATGATGGCGACCTTGTCGGCGTTGCCGTTTTCAAGGTTGCGTTCAAGGCAGTTGTACGAGGCGTTGAGTTCGCCGTCTTCAAACCACTTGTAGAACGGTGCATTGGATTCATCCAGCACCTTGCTGAAGGGCTTGTGCCACAGCAGATGCTCGTGTGCGAGGCGTGCCCAGAAGCCTTCGTAGTCGTGCTCGGCTTCGGCGCACAGGGCACGGTACGCATCCATGCCGGCGATGTTTGCCTGTTTGACAAAGGACTCGGGCGGGTCGAACACGCGCGTTTCCTGCAGGACAGATTCAATGCCAGCCATGGTGTCTCCTGATAGCGATGTCTGTAGTCGTTTTGCGGCGAATCTAAGGGGCTGACCTGACTCCAGCCTTACGCATTTGTGCACCGCAAGCCGACGCGAAGGGCACTACTATAATGCGTCACTTCACGTTACGGCACGCATCGCAATGCAGCATGACCGGCCAGAGAGCCGCGTCCCGCGCCGGTTTCCGCCCTATTCCTCATCGTGCCCATCCACGCCCTTTTCCTCATTGCTGCCATGGCATTGGTCGGCAGTAACGTCGGTTTCGGTAAGTCGATCGTCGCCGTCATGCCGGTGATGCTGTTTGCATTGCTGCGATTTCTGATCGCCATCGTTTGCATGGCGCCGTGGTACAAGCCGTCGCGCATGCGGCGCGTGACGCGGGGCGAATGGACCAACCTGTTCCTCCAGGCATTCTTCGGCACCTTCGGTTTCACGCTGCTGATGCTCAATGGCGTGAAGCTCACGTCTGCGCTGGCTGCGGGCATCATCACCAGTACGATTCCGGCCGCAGTGGCGCTGCTGTCGTGGCTGGTACTGCGCGAGAAACCGTCCGGGCGCACGCTGGTGTCGGTGGTGCTGGCGGTGGCGGGCGTGGCGATACTGAATGCCTATCGAGGCGGCGAATCCTCGGGGGCCGGAGCCACACTGGCGGCCGATGCCTCGCAGGCGCTGCTGGGCAACGCGCTGGTGATGGGCGCGGTGTTGTGCGAATCGATTTACGTGATCCTGTCGCGGCGGCTGACGCAAACGTTGCCCGCCATCGAGATCTGCGCCTACACGCATTTGATTGGCGGCCTGCTGATGCTGCCGCTGGGGCTGGTGCCGCTGCTCACGTTCGATGCGTCGAACGTGCCGGTGACCATCTGGGGCCTGGTGCTCTGGTATGCGCTGTCTGCCAGCATCTTCTCGTTCTGGCTGTGGATGAAGGGCATCCGGCATGTGCCGGCGCATCTGGCCGGCGTGTTCACGTCGGTGCTGCCGATTGCAGCAGCCACGTATGGCGTTGTCGCGCTGGGCGAGACGCCGGGCTGGCCGCACGGCGTGGCGCTGGCATGCGTGGTGGCCGGCATTCTGGTGGCGAGCTGGCCTGCGCGGCCACGCCAGCCGGTGCGCCGTGGGCGGGTGGCGGATCCGCTGGACCCGCTCGATCCGTCACTGGATCGGGAATAAGGCGCACACCGCACGTGAATGCGGCGGTGTGTCGACGGACGCTGCTGGCGCAACGATTCCGACGAATCCGCTCGGACAATCCGCCCGCGACATTGGGTGTATGATCTCAGGCTATTCTGAGCCTGCGGCGCCCGCCGTCCAGGTCACAGGCGGGGAGTGCAGATCACTGACCACTGCCCCGCCGCACCCGGCTTTTCATTCCTATACGTTGGTCCCCCACCATGACCGTCATTCGTCAAGAAGACCTCATCCAGAGCGTCGCCGACGCACTGCAGTACATCAGCTACTACCACCCGATGGACTACATCACTGCTCTGGGCCGCGCCTATGAGCAGGAGCAGAGCCCGGCGGCCAAGGATGCCATCGCGCAGATCCTGACCAACAGCCGCATGTGCGCTGAAGGCAAGCGCCCGATCTGCCAGGACACCGGCATCGTCACCGTATTCCTGAAGGTCGGCATGAACGTGCGCTGGGACGGCGCAACGATGAGCCTGGAAGACATGGTCAACGAAGGTGTGCGCCGCGCGTACAACGACGTCGACAACAAGCTGCGCGCAAGCGTCCTGGCTGACCCGGCCGGCAAGCGCACCAACACGAAGGACAACACCCCGGCCGTGATCAACATGTCGATCGTGCCGGGCGATACGGTGGACGTGATCGTTGCGGCCAAGGGCGGCGGTTCGGAAGCCAAGTCGAAGTTCGTGATGCTCAATCCGTCAGACTCGATCGTCGACTGGGTGCTCAAGACCGTGCCGACCATGGGCGCCGGCTGGTGCCCGCCGGGCATGCTGGGCATCGGCATCGGCGGCACGGCTGAAAAGGCCATGCTGCTGGCCAAGGAAGCCCTGATGGAGCCGATCGACATTCAAGACCTGATCGCCCGTGGCCCGAGCAACCGCGCAGAAGAACTGCGCATCGAGCTGTACGAGAAGGTCAACGCGCTGGGCATTGGCGCACAAGGGCTGGGGGGCCTGGCCACCGTGCTCGACGTGAAGATCCTGGACTACCCGACCCACGCGGCCAATCTGCCGGTCGCGATGATCCCGAACTGCGCCGCCACGCGCCACGCACACTTCACGCTGGACGGCAGCGGCGTTGCCAAGCTGGAAGCGCCGGACCTGTCGCAATGGCCGAAGGTCGAGTGGGCACCGAACACCGAAACGTCGAAGCGCGTTGACCTGAACACGCTCACGCCGGAAGAAGTCGCCTCGTGGAAGCCGGGCCAGACCCTGCTGCTCAATGGCAAGATGCTGACCGGCCGCGACGCCGCGCACAAGCGCATCGCCGACATGCTGGCCAAGGGCGAGAAGCTGCCGATCGATTTCACCAACCGCGTGATCTACTACGTCGGCCCGGTTGATCCGGTGCGCGACGAAGTCGTCGGCCCGGCAGGCCCGACCACGGCTACCCGCATGGACAAGTTCACCGAGACGATGCTCGCCCAGACCGGCCTGATCGCCATGGTGGGCAAGGCCGAACGCGGCCCGGTTGCCATCGAATCCATCCAGAAGCACAAGTCGGCCTACCTGATGGCGGTGGGCGGCGCCGCGTACCTCGTGTCGAAGGCGATTCGCGGCTCCAAGGTGCTGGCGTTTGAAGACCTGGGCATGGAAGCCATCTACGAGTTCGATGTGAAGGACATGCCTGTCACCGTCGCCGTGGACAGCTCGGGCACGTCGGTCCACAAGACCGGCCCGGCGCAATGGCAAGCGAAGATCGGCAAGATTCCGGTCGCTGCAGGCTGATTTGCTGAACGTCTGACATGACAACACGCGCGCAGGCACCGGTCGGGGTGTTCGACTCCGGCCTCGGAGGGCTCTCCGTCCTGCGCGCGATTCGCGCCGAACTGCCGGCCGAATCGCTTCTCTATCTGGCGGATTCCCGCCATGCCCCGTACGGGGAAAAATCTCCCGAAACCATTGCTGATCGCACGCTGCGTGTGTGCGAGTGGCTGGTCGGCCAGGGCTGCAAGGCGCTGGTCATCGCATGCAATACCGCCACGGCACAGGCCGTGCATGTATTGCGCGAGAAGCTGGCGGTGCCGGTGATTGGCGTCGAGCCGGGCTTGAAGCCGGCGGTCGCCACATCGAAAAGCCGTGTAGTCGGTGTGCTCGCCACCGAGAGCACGCTGCGCAGCGAGAAATTTGCACGTTTGCTGACGGCAGCCTCAGGCGATTGCAAAGTGCTGAGCCAGCCCGGCTACGGCCTCGTTCCGTTGATCGAACGCGGCGATACGCACTCCCCCGCTGTGCTGGAACTGCTGCAGGCCTATCTGCAACCGATGCTCGATGCGAACGCCGACACGCTGGTGCTCGGCTGCACGCACTATCCGTTTCTGGAAGACGCCATCCGCGAGATTGCGGGCGATCGGTTGACGCTTGTCGACACTGGCCACGCGGTTGCGCGGCATCTGGGCCGCACGCTGGCAGCCGCGCAGTTGCAGGCGACGGGTCAGGCTGCATCACCGCACTTCATGAGCACTGGCGATGTGCTCCCACTGCAGGCCATGGTGGCCGCGCTGCTGGGCGAAGCGCCGATGGCGCAGCGCGTCGATATTGGCGAGGCGCCCATTGCACCCATCGAAGCCTCGCTCGCTTCTCAGCCCGAATAATTCCCAGCCTCAATACAACAACGCCACCCGAAGTGGGCGGCGCGTTGCGTTGCTGGCGTTATCGTGGCGTTAGCTGGCGCTCGGCTGTACGGCGGGCCCGGCAGCTTCCACCACCTCCTCCTCTTCCGCTGGTTCGTACTTCGCCACTACGGCCGTGGCCAGGCTATTGCCGATCACGTTGGTAGCCGTGCGGCCCATGTCGAAGAACTGGTCGATACCGATGATCAGCAGCAAGCCAGCTTCCGGCAGATGGAACATCGGCAGCGTGGCCGCCACCACCACCAGCGAAGCGCGCGCCACACCGGCCATGCCCTTGCTCGTGAGCATCAGCACCAGCAATAGCGTCAGTTGCTGCGTGAAGCCCATCTCGATGTTGTAGGCCTGCGCGATGAACAGCACCGCAAACGCCTGATACATCATCGAGCCATCAAGGTTGAACGAGTAACCCAGCGGCAGCACGAAGCTTGAGATGCGCTTGGGCACGCCAAAGCGGTCCAGGGCTTCGATGGTCTTCGGGTAAGCGGACTCGCTGCTCGCCGTGGCAAACGCCAGCAGTGTCGGCTCGCGAATCAGCCCCAACAGGCGGCCCAACGAACGGCCCAGCAGTACATAGCCGACGAAGAACAGAATGGCCCACAGCAACGCGAGGCCCAGGTAGAACTCGCCGATCAGCTTGCCGTAGGTCCACAGCACGCCCACGCCTTCCACCGTGATGGCGGCCGCCATGGCGGCAAACACGCCCAGCGGCGCGAAGCGCATCACATAGTCGGTAATGCGGAACATCAGCTTGGTCAACTCTTCCAGGCCACGGCCGATCACGCTTTCCATCGGGTTCTTCATGGTCGACAGCGCGGCGCCGAAGAACAGCGAGAACACCAGGATCTGCAGGATTTCGTTGGTGGCCATGGCCTCCACAATGCTGCGCGGGAAGACGTGCGTGATGAAGGCCTTGAGCGTGAAGTCGCCCGTCTTCAGGCCCGACGTGGCCGACACATCGGGCAGCGCCAGGTTCATGTGCAGGCCCGGCTGGAAGAAGTTGACCAGCAGCATGCCCAGCGCCAGCGACGTGGCCGATGCGCACACAAACCAGATCATCGCGCGCAGGCCCACGCGGCCGACCGAACGGCCGCCGCTCATGCTCGCCAGCCCCGTCACGAGGGTCGAGAACACCAGCGGCGCGATGATCATCTTGATCATGCGCAGGAAGATGTCAGTGATGATGCTGAAGTACGAAGCGATGTCCTTGGCCGCCGCGGCGTCCTTGGCGTATTCGTGGCAGCCCCAGCCGACAGCAATGCCCAGCAGCATTGCCAGTCCGATGTGGGAGGTCAGACGTTTGGTGTTCAAGACTTTCTCCAAGGAATACCCGTGGCCGGAGGGACGGCGCGCGGAGACGCGGATCTCATGGGGCCAAAGGCCAGCCCAAGTTCGTCACGCTTTATGAAAAGCGACGATATTAGAGAAGCGCACGGCGATCGTTATGTCGATGTTGCATAGCACCATGCAATTTCTGCATACATTGATATGACGCCGTTGACACCCTGCTGCGATGCCGCATGGGCATTGGACTTACGTGGTGCCGGGCGGATTATTGAGCCCCACGCAATGCCGTCGGGGAGTACCAACAGGCGCCGCTTCACGCACACAAAATGCGATGCCTGCGTCACGCAAGCCGCTGCTACCATCATGGGCTTACGTCACCCACCGGAACCCCGCAATGAAAATGGCGCCCTTCGCCTTCGGCACGACCGATTGGTCCACTGTTGAGCCGACCGAACACACCGGTGAGACCGGCATGGCTTACTGGCGCACACGCTACTTTGGCGACGAGCCGAACCGCATTCGCGTGCGCATGGTCGAGTACACGCCCGGCTACCTCGCTGACCACTGGTGCAAGAAGGGCCATATCTTGTTCTGCCTGGATGGCGAGCTGGAAACCACACTGGAAGACGGCCGCAAGTTCACGCTCACGCCCGGCATGAGCTACCAGGTTGGCGACGATGCTGAAGCGCACCAGTCACACACCAAAGGCGGCGCCAGGCTGTTCATCGTTGACTGAAGACGACACTCGTTTTTTTCGCGCACCTGGCCCCGGTTGACCGGGGTCAAGCGATTCGAAAATCCAGGTCTTTAAGGCTCACTGACCACAATATGTAGTGCTAGTCTGACTCCATACCACTAGATGGAGTACCTCATGACGGGCACACAGGTCACCAGGCAAGTCACCAAGCGCGACGGTTCACTGGCACCGTTTGATGCGCAGAAGATCCACCAGGCCATCGCTGCAGCGGGCCAGGCCACCGGCGAATTCGACGCCGCCGAAGCGCAACGCCTGACCTCGGGCGTGGTGGCGCATCTCGCCTCGCTGCCCCGCCCCGGTATCGAAGTTATCCAGAACAGCGTGGAAGAGGTGCTGGTGGACGCTGGCTACTGGCGCACCGCGCGCGCCTACATCGTCTATCGCGAGCAGCACGCTCGGCTTCGATCGCTCAAGCACACGCTGGTCGATGTCGAAAGCACGATGGACGAGTACCTCGAGCAGCGCGACTGGCGCGTCAATGCCAACGCCAATCAGGGCTACAGCCTGGGCGGGCTCATCCTGAACGTGGCGGGCAAGGTCACCGCCAACTACTGGCTCTCGCACGTCTACAGCCCCGAGGCCGGCACGGCGCACCGCGAGGGTGACCTCCACATCCACGATCTCGACATGCTGTCGGGCTACTGCGCGGGGTGGTCGTTGCGGCAGTTGCTGACGGAGGGCTTCAACGGCGTGCCGGGCAAGGTGGAAGCCACGCCGCCGCGCCATATGTCGGCAGCCATCGGGCAGATCGTCAACTTTCTCGGCACGCTGCAGAACGAATGGGCCGGCGCACAGGCGTTCAGCTCGTTCGATACGTACATGGCGCCGTTCATCCGCCGCGACGCCATGTCGTATGCAGCGGTGAAGCAATCCATGCAGGAGTTGATCTACAACCTGAACGTGCCCAGCCGCTGGGGCACGCAAACACCGTTCACCAACCTCACCTTCGACTGGACTTGCCCCGCTGACTTGCGCGAGCAGATTCCATACATCGGCGGCGAAGAGATGCCCTTTACGTACGGCGACCTCCAACCCGAGATGGACATGATCAACCGCGCATACATCGAGGTCATGATGGCCGGCGATGCCAAGGACCGCGCGTTTACGTTTCCGATTCCCACCTACAACATCACGCCCGATTTCGATTGGGAGCACCCAAACACCACGTTGTTGTTCGAGATGACGGCGCGCTACGGGCTGCCCTACTTCCAGAACTTCCTCAACTCCGATCTGGAGCCGCACATGGTGCGCTCGATGTGCTGCCGCCTGCAGCTCGACCTGCGCGAGCTGCTCAAGCGCGGCAACGGGTTGTTTGGGTCTGCCGAGCAGACTGGGTCGATTGGTGTGGTGACCGTCAACTGTGCGCGGCTGGGCCATCTGTATGCGGGCGATGAAGCGGCGCTGCTGGCGCGGCTCGATACGCTGCTTGCCCTGGGCCGCGACGTGCTGGAAGTCAAGCGCAAGTTCGTGCAGCGACTGATCGACCAGGGGCTGTATCCGTACACACGCCGCTACCTGGGTACGCTGCGCAACCACTTCAGTACGCTGGGCGTGAACGGCATCAACGAGATGGTGCGCAACTTCACGCACGATGCCGATGACATCACCACACCCTTTGGCCACGCCATGGCGGTACGCCTGCTCGACCACGTGCGCCAGCGCATGACCGAATTCCAGGAGGCCACCGGCCATCTGTACAACCTGGAGGCCACGCCTGCCGAGGGCACGACCTACCGCTTTGCCCGCGAAGACCGCAAGCGCTGGCCGGGCATCCTGCAAGCCGGCACGACCGAGCAACCGTACTACACCAACTCCAGCCAGTTGCCCGTCGGCTATACCGATGACCCGTTCGAGGCGCTGGCCCGCCAGGAGGCGCTGCAGGGCAAGTACACGGGCGGCACCGTACTGCATTTGTATATGAACGAGGCGATCTCTTCGCCGCAGGCATGCAAGGAACTCGTGCGCCGCGCGCTGGCGAACTTCCGTCTGCCGTACATCACCATCACCCCGACGTTTTCGATCTGCCCGAAGCACGGCTATCTGTCCGGCCATCACGCGTTCTGCCCGAAGTGCGATGCCGAACTGCTGGCCCAGCAGCCTCAGAGCAAATGTGGTTGCGCAGCGGCGGACACCCCAGGTTCTTCCACCCCGCTTCATCACGAAGGAGTATCCGCATGAGCACACTTACCCAAACCACCGCATCCGTCGCACAACTCAACGACAGCCAGCGCACGCGCTGCGAAGTCTGGACCCGCGTGATGGGCTATCACCGGCCTGTCAGCTCGTTCAATATCGGCAAGCAAGGGGAATTCTGTGAACGCCGCTTCTTTGTTGAAGACCGCGCCCGCTGAGCCACCGCACTGCCCGCCGCCGGCCATCGGCGGCCTGGCGCCGTTTTCCAGCGTCGACTGGCCCGGGCAGCTTGCGGCGGTGGTATTCGTGGCAGGCTGCCCGTGGCGCTGCCACTACTGTCACAACCCGCACCTGCAGACGCGCGCACGCACGCTGGATTGGGACGACGTCTTCGCGTTCCTGCAGCGCCGCGCGGGCCTGCTCGATGCCGTCGTTTTTTCCGGCGGCGAACCGCTGAGCGAACCGCTCCTGCCACAACTGATGCGCGACGTGCGCGCACTCGGCTACAAGATCGGCCTGCACACGGGCGGCATCTACCCCGCGCGCCTGGCGGAAGTGCTGCCGCTGGTGGATTGGGTGGGGCTCGACATCAAGACCAGCGCACCACGTTACGACGCGCTCACGGGCCGCCGTGGCAGCGCTGCGCCGGTCGATGCGTGCCTGGATCTTCTGCTGCAAAGCGGCTGCACATTCGAGTGCCGCACCACGTGGCACCCCGACTGGCTGCCGGAACAACAGCTCCTTGCGCTCGCGCAAAACCTCAGCCAGCGCGGCGTGAAAAACTACGCACTACAAGCCTACCGAAGTGCCCCCGGAAACCCGGCCATCACGCTGCCCAGCGAGGGCATCCAGCACGCATTGGCCGCCTGCTTTTCTTCTTTCTGTTGCCGGTGACACCATGCACGACACCCTCGCTTCCCTCGATGTCGGCGATCTGCTCAAGCACAGCCCGCTGTTCCAGAACTTCGACAGCGATGACATGGCCGTGCTCACGCGCGACAGCCGCGCAGTGCGCGTGTCGCGGCACAACTTCGCATTCCGCCGCGGCAATCGTGCCGAGGGCTTCTTCGTCGTGGTGGTTGGCGCCATCAAACTCGTGTTACCCGGCGCGCACGGGCAATGCAAGGTCATTGAATTCTTCGGGCCCGGCCAGTGCTTTGGCGAGCCCTTCATGTTCCTGAACCGGCCCTATGCGGCGGACGCGCAAGCCATGGAAGACAGCCTGCTCGTCTGGATCGACAAGCGCGCCATTGACGATGCACTGCACGTGCACCCGCACCTGGCGCGGCAGATGCTGACAGGGCTGTCTGAGCGGCTGCACACGCTGATGTGTGACATCGAAACCGTCAACCTGCAAAGCGCCAACGAACGGCTGATCGGGTATCTGCTCTCGCTGCCGCGCAAGTTCGATCGCACGCGGTTCCCCTGCAGCAAGAGTCTGGTCGCGTCCAAGTTGGGGCTGGCACCGGCCACGCTCTCACGCGCGCTGCGGCAGTTGATTCGCGAGGGGTTGATCCTGGTTGAGGGCCGCGAGGTTGTCATCCCGAACACCACGGCATTGCAGCGCCAGTTGATCGCGGGATAGCGGTGCGGGCGCGTCAATCGCCCGCAGTGTCGAGTTGGCGCTGGAGCGTGTTGACGGCGTCATCCACCAACGCGGCGGCGGCGCTCAACTCATCGTCGCTGCAATCGGCGTGATAGCGCTTTTTAGCGCCGAGCTGGTTGAGCACGAGATGAATGTCTGGCACAACATCTGCCGAGGCCAGGCACGCTTTGACGCATGCCAGCGCACAGCCATCGAGCGCAAGGATGGGCCGCCCGCTGCGCGCCGTCTTGACGAGCGCACGCACCCCGCCGCCCACACCGCTGATGCACGACATTTCCGCCCTGCCTGCGCGGTCCAGATCGACCGCCAACCGGTTGGCCGCCTGCGCCACACTGGAACAGCCGGAGCACGCATAGACGAGCGGCAACGCACGTGAGGACATGGCGCCTCTCTCTACCGCGATTGCCAGCGCACGAGCCACGCGGGGCGCGCGGCCGCATCCAGCCAGTTCTTGACGATCAGCCCAAGCTCGGTGTCGCCGGCAATCTTGAGGCGGCGCTGGAAGAACAGTGTGTCTGCATCGGCCGTACCGCGGATAAGCGCAACAAAGTCGCCCACGCCCGCACGCAACTCCAGCTCAGGTTCGGGGCTGGAAGCCGAGAGCATGTGGAACGCCCCGCTGCGGCAGCCGAAGCAGGCACGCAGTCCGAGGTCTTCCACGGTAATGGCAAAGCGCCGCCCTTCCAACTCTGGGGGCGGCGTCAGCCACGACAGGCGCCGGGCCAGATCGAGCCCCATCACAAACGGAAACGACGTGAGCGGCACCGGCAGCCGGCGCGCCATGCGAACGAACGCGTCGGGTGGACGCAGGCGCGTCATTGCGGCACCTCCAGCCATTCAATGCCGGATTGCCCGTGCCAGTAGCCGTTGCAGCGGCCAATGCCTTCGGGCGGCTGCACCTCCTGCACGGGCAAGCCAAGGCGCAAGGCATCCAGCGCCGCCACGGCCTCCAGCGTGCCGCGCGATTGCGGACTGACGCGCAGCACCTTCACGCCCAGCGCAGACAATGCGGGCGCCTGATCCAGAATGTCCAGGCACTGCCCCGATTGCGTCTGGATACCGTTGATGGCAAGAAACTCCTGCCCTTCGCGCGTGCGCACCGCCAGGCCATCGGGGTGCTCGATGCAGCGAAAACCGCAATCGTCCTTGTTGAGCCGGAAGTGCCGCGCCGTAAAGCAACGCGCAGAAAACGCCAGCGGCAAGCGTCCCCACACCATGGTTTCGATGTCCAGTTCAGCGGGCTTCTCGCGCATCAGATCGGCCAACGTGGCCTGGCTCATTTCCAACGGCATGACAGCGCGTACCGCGCCCAGCCCTGCCAGCCATGCCAACGTGGCACCGTGATACGCATTGCAATGCGGCCCTGCAACGAAGGGGCGGCCGCCCAGCAATCGCACGGCGCCCAACTCGCCGGCCTCGACCATCCAGTCGCCCTGCTGGCACTGTTTGCGCAACGCCTGCGCTTCGGCGCTGGTTTCGATGAGTGTGCGCGTGGACAGCACAACCGACTTCCCGGCCTCGCGCAGCATCGCCGCGATATCGAGCCAGTCATCCGCGCGCAGTTCGTGGCGACGGCTGCAGACTGTCTCCCCCACATAAACGATGTCGACAGGGCTGGTGGCGACTTCCGCATAGAACTCGAACGTCTGTAACCGCGGCCAGTAATACAGCAGCGGACCAAGTGAAATTTCGTAGGACATGGTGTGCCTCTATTTCCAGGGCCGATCAAACGCGCCTTGCGTCACGTGCGCGCCTTCCGCATGGCGCACGAGCGCGGCTTGCCAATCGGGCTTGACGGAGAAGCGCGCTGGGTCCGCCTGAGCGGCATCCAATGCCGCGCGCAACGTGGACACCACTTGCGCCACATACGCCGGACTGCGCTGACGCCCCTCGACCTTGATCGCCGAGACACCCATGGCGAGCAACCGAGGCAGCAAGCTCAAGGCATTGAGGCTCGTGGGTTCTTCCAGCACGTGGTCGACTTCACCGTCGACCAGAAAGCGCCCCTTGCACAGCGTCGGATAGCCAGCCGGTTCGCCCGGTGCGTATTGGTCAATCAGAATGTGGTTCAGGCGCGCATCCAGGCTGCCGTCGCGGTCGACCCAGCGCACGGCATGCGCGGGCGAACACACACCCTTGTTGTTGGGCGAATCGCCGGTGGCGTACGACGACAACAGGCACCGCCCTTCGGCCATCACGCACAGGCTGCCAAAGCCAAACACCTCGATCTGTACTGAGGTCTGCTGGATCACGCGCTCAACTTCGGTCAATGTCAGCACACGCGGCAGCACCGCGCGATGGATGCCGAACTGCTCGCGCATCAGCTCTATGGCATCGGCATGCGTGGCCGAGCCTTGTACAGACAAATGCAGCCGCAGATTGGGATAGCGATCACGCGCATAGGCCATCAACCCAGGGTCGGCCAGGATCACGGCATCGGCGCCCAGCATGTAAGCGGCATCGACGGCCATGCGCCACTCGATACCGCGGCCAGGCTGAGGAAACGTGTTGATGGCAAACAGTACCTGGCGGCCTTTTCCGTGCGCATATTCAACGCCGGCGCGGATGTCGCTCTCGGTAAAGTTCAGGCCGGCGAAGTTGCGCGCGTTGGTCGCGTTCTTCAGGCCGAGGTAGACGGTATCGGCCCCGGCCTCCACGGCGGCTTTGAGCGCAGCCAGGCTGCCGGCGGGCGCCACCAGTTCAATGGAGGAAGCGTTCTGTGTCATGGCGGTCAGTCTGAGACTTGTCCGCCAATGTGGTTTTGCGTTCCGTCAATCGCGCGCGAACGCTCGCGAGACACGGCGAAAGATCAGCAGCGCGCGGCACAGCATCGCACCCAGCCATACGTGCGACAGCGCGAACAGCATGCCGGCAATCACCGCCATCCGTGCCGGCTGCAACGGCACCAGCAACAACGCCAGCAATACAAGCAGCAGCAGGCGCGCATGCCAATGCTGCTGCCGCTCGCCGATCAGCGTTTGCATCGCCGGCAAACGCACGTGCCGGGGCACGCGTCTGCGCAAGTGCATCCAGACCATGAACGGGATGATCTTGCCGAGCATCGCGTTGACAGGCAGCACGCCACCGCCCACAAGGGCAAGCACGCCCATCCACCATGCGATGGGCCAGTCTGCCGGCAGCCAGGATGCGGCCAGGCCCAGCATGGCCACCGTCAGCCACGCAACGGCGGCCGCCAGCCACAACCGCCAGCCCGGATCGTGCCGGCGGCGGGCGCTACATACCGCTCGCATGCCGACGCCCGCCAACGTGGCCAGCGCCAGCCAGGCCCACGTCTGCCACAGCACCACTGCACCCAGCCAACCGCTCAGGCTGCCAAGTACGCTCCCAAGCAACAGCGGCGCCCACAGCCACCCCGGCATCAACCGATGCCAGCGGTCCGGCAGTCGGCTCGTCTGCCAGAACATCGGCAGCACCGTAGACGCCACACCCGCCACCAGCGTCGCCAGCCAGCCGCCGACGCCCCAGCCGACATGCAGATCCAGCAGCACGAGCGATGGCGCAAACCGCCCGCTGCCCAATGCCGTGCCAAGCATCGCACCGCTGGCCAGCGTCGCCAGCAAAGCCCAGCCGATGCGGCGCAGCGTGCGCAAGGTCGCGTGTGCGCTGCGCGTATGCGCGACGTGCGTACCCGCCAGGATGATCAACACCGCAGGCATCGCCAGCAACGGCGCGCCCAACCACGCAGCCAACCCGAACGCCCGAGGCTCACCGGCCAGGAACCCCGTTGCCAGCGCAACTGCCGTTGCCACGCACGTTACCGCTACCCACGGCGACACCCACTTCGCACCACGCACCCGCACGCCCGCCACCACGGGAAACATCTGGAACAACGCGCCCAGCATCGCGGGCAAGAGCATGCCGACCACCAGCGCGTGAACCAATGCCAACGACAGCGGCGCAAAACGGTCAGGCAACCCCGCAGACGGTCCCAGCGCCAGCAGAAGGCCTGCCGCCGCCCCAACCCAGGGCACGGGCAGCAGGCAGCCGAACACCACGCCGGCTGGCGGCATGCGTTCGTAGAACAGCGTGGGTGTGGTTGGCATCGGGTCGGCTGAACTTCTATTCAGCCGACCACATTAGCGTAGCCGCGTCTGCACGCATTTGACGTGTGTTAAGCGGCTAGCGCTGCGTGAACCCAATGGAGCGCCGCTCGCGCAACTCGGGCTTGATGGAGTGTTCCTGCCGCAGTTGCGCGAGGAAGGCTTCGGGGTCAAGCGTCTCGCCCAGCAGCACAGACTGCTGTTTGACCACAGCAAAGTCACCGGGTGTCAGCATGTCGAGCGCCGCCAGCATCTCGCGCCACACGGGCTTGAGCGCCTCGGCCTTGCCGCCCAGCGCCTCGGCAATGAACATCTGCTCGCGCTGCGCACGCACCATCGGCCTGAAGCGGATCTTGAACGCAAAGCGCCGCAGCGCCGCCTCATCGATCCGATCGAACAGGTTGGTCGTGCAAATGAAAATGCCGTCAAAGCGCTCCATGCCCTGCAGCATCTCATTGACTTCCGACACCTCGTAATTGCGCACCGCACCCTGGCGACTCTGCATGAAGCTGTCGGCCTCATCGAGCAAGAGCAGCGCACGCTCCTCCTCCGCACGCGAGAACATCGCGGCGATCTGCTGCTCAGTTTCGCCGACGTACTTGCTCATCAAATCCGACGCGCGGCGAATCATCAGCGGCATGTCGAGTTGCGCTGCGATGTGCTCGGCCAGCACCGTCTTGCCCGTGCCCGGCGGTCCATAGAAGCACAGCGTGCCGCGGCGCCGCGCGCGCAACGCTTCGATGATGCGTTCGACTGGAAACCGCGTCTCCAGGTTGAGGTAGTCCAGCTTGTATTCGGTCACGACGCGATGCGCCTGCACGTCGGGCCGCAAGCCCATGGCCTGATCGGCGTGGTCGAGCTGGCGCTCGATCAACGATTCGGCGGGCTCTTCCATTGCCGCTTGCGTCAGGCGCGCAAAGCGTGCGGCGGAATCAATCTGCGCAGGGGTCAGTGTCTTGCGTGCCGCCAACTTGGCCATAAAGGCGTCGGACACCTCCAGCCCTTCCAGGTGCTTGCGGATGATGCTCTCGCGCACCGTCGGCGGTGGCACCTTGAGTTCGAGATGAAACTGAAAGCGGCGCAAGTACGCCGGGTCGATCTGGCGGATGGAGTTCGACACCCAGATCACGGGCACCGGATTGTGTTCCAGCGTCTGATTGACCCACGCCTTGCCGTTGACGGAGCCGCGCGGCTCGTCGTGACTAAACAGGCTCATCAGCTCGCGCGTCGGGCCGGGGAACACATCTTCCACCTCATCGAACAGCAACACCGCTCCGGGCCGCCCACGCAGGAACGCCTGCGACACCTGCAGCGAGCGGTAGCGGTCTTTGCCCGTGAGGCTGTTGCCGTCCTTGTCCAGGCAATCCACCTCATACAGCTCGCAACCAGCATCGCGCGCCAGCACGCGTGCCAGTTCCGTCTTGCCGGTACCGGGCGCGCCGTACAACAGGATGTTCACGCCTGCCGCGCGCTGCTGCGAGGCATTCTCCAACAGCGCAGTCAGGTAGCGCGCATCGGTTTCCACGTGCGGGTAATCGGATTGCGACAGCGTGGTCGGCGGCGCCGGGCGCGTGAAGACGGCCATCATGTCCGCCTCGCTGGCGTAGTCGCCCAGCAACACGTGCAGCAGGCGGTCGGAAATGCGCATCAGGTCGCCCAGGTCAGTGACACTGTTCTCGGGCAGCGGTGG
This sequence comes from uncultured Ralstonia sp., assembly GCA_963512445.1. Classification (GTDB taxonomy): domain Bacteria; phylum Pseudomonadota; class Gammaproteobacteria; order Burkholderiales; family Burkholderiaceae; genus Ralstonia. The sequence continues at coordinate 33,322 of CAUPMS010000010.1, read as the reverse complement.
CTCGATCAGCCCCAGCGTCTCCAGCCGCGAACCCGGCCGCAATGATGCAGCCACCTCCGCCGTGCTCGCGCCGGCCAGACTGGCGAGCAATTGGAACGCTTCCTGGCTGTGCGCGACCTTGCAGTCGACCATCACGGCGCGCAGGTCGCGCTTGTATTTCACCAACGAGGCAAACAGCAGTAGCGCCCGCTCGTGGGCGGGGAGCCCCAGCACGCGCGCCAGCATGTCGATGTTGCCGACCAGCAGCACGCGCTCACTGGAAAGCCGCTCGCCCAGCGCATCGCACGACGCGCCGAACACGGTGAACATGTCCTTGGCGTGATGCTTGACGTACTCGTCGAGGTAATAGAACAGCGAGCTTTCATCAAAGGCGCTGCTCCACTGGCCGTGGCGATCCATGAAGGTGGGCAGATCAAGCTTGCCGACAGCGCGCCAGCCCGGCATGTCGGCGCAGCGTGCAGACAGGAAGCGCTGCAGACGCTGGATGACCGTCACCGGCCAGATCAACTCCGGCGCGCAGACGGTCAGGATGTCATTGATATTGGTGCGCAGATTGAAGCGCAGTCCCATCGTGCAGACTGTGCGCAGCGCGAATTGCGCACACATGGAATCGAGCGAGGACAACAGCAGCGCCTGGGGCTGCTTGCCGCCGGTGGGGACGAACGTGCCGTCGTCGTCAGCGTCGTCCATGTTGAGGTTGGCTTCATCCATGGTCGCCCCCTTCTTCCCCGTTTCACGGTTGGCCGGCCGGACACCGTGTTTGAATGCCTTTCATCCTAGCGCGTTTGCACACACAGCGTACCCCGGGTGGACCCGTGTCTTTGCAAGTTACGAGCCCGCAGCGCCCTGAATGCCCGACCGCCTGCACAGGCAGTTTCTCGCCATCAGCCGTCCGGATGTGATCCTCACCCCACGAAAGACAGGGAATTTATGTGCAAATGGGAATCATTATCGTTTATACTTTGCCGATCGACACACTAGGCTGAACGCCAACCGAGTTCGGTTGTCGCAACACTGTTGCAGTTGCGGGCCTACAATACCTGTCATGCTGACGGTGACCCCGTTGGCTTCAACGCTAGGCGCCATGGAATTGCTCCTGAGTCTGCTCATCAGCATTGGGGTTTCACTGATCGTCTTCGGCAAGCGCTAACGCTACGCCGCTTTCGCTGTTCATCCCACCACCATCGCATCGCATTCCTTTTTTCTGCTTTCGATTCCCGGTCGTTGATGATTCACCCTCGTACTCTCAAAATTCTGGTGGTCGTGCTGTTGCTGCACGCGGGCGTGCTGATGCTGATTCAGCTTGGCCTGATCGCTCCGCGCCCGACTCTCGAAGAACCGCTGGAAATCCAGGCGCACATCATTCCGGCCACGCCCGAGCCCATCAAGCAGCCGGAGCCGCCCAAGCAGCAGCCGGTCAAGCAAGAGGCGCCCAAGCCCGTCAACATCGTCAAGCCGATCGCGCAACCCAAGCCCGCACCGATGCCGACGCCCGTTCTGCCGCCGTCGGACAACGCGCCCGTGGTACCCGCTGCGCCGCCCACGCCGCCGGCTCCGGCTCCAGAACCTGCGCCCGCGCCGGCACCGGTTTCTTCCGGCCCGATCAGCATCGGCATCAACGACATCCAGTGCAGCGAGCCGCCGCTCGCCTACCCCAGCATGTCGCAAAAGATGGGCGAGGAAGGCCGCACCATGATCAAGATCTCCATCGGCACGGCGGGTGAAGTCACCAACGTAGCGGTCACTTCGTCGTCTGGTTCACCGCGTCTGGACCGCGCCGCCACCGATGCCGCACGTGCCATCAAGTGCAGCCCCTACAAGCAGAACGGCCGCGTCGTGCCCGTGGTGGCCAGCAAGCCGTTCGTCTTCAAGCTCGATAACTAATCCAATTCGATTCCGCTTCTCGCTTAAGCCTTTCGCTCAATTCAGGACATTCATCATGCAGGAACTCGGTCTTTCCCACCTCTGGACACAAGGCGATATCGTCACCCGCGCCACAGCGATTCTGCTGCTCCTCATGTCGCTCGCTTCCTGGATCGTCATCTTCACCAAGGCGTGGGACATCGTGCGGCTGAAGTCGATGGCGCAAGGCGCGGAAAAGCGCTTCTGGCACTCGGATGATTTCGATCACGCCATGCAGACGCTGGGCTCCGCCAAAGACAACCCGTTTCACGTGCTCGCGCAAACGGGCCGCGAGGCTGCGCAGCACCATCGCGCCAGCCAGCCGCAGTTGCACGACGTGATGGACATCTCCGACTGGATCACGCGTTCACTCAAGAGCGCCATCGATGAATCCGTCGGCCAGATGCAATCGGGTCTGGCCGTGCTGGCATCGGTCGGCTCGACCGCGCCGTTCGTCGGCCTGTTCGGCACGGTGTGGGGCATCTATCACGCCCTGCTGGGCATCGGTGCTGTGGGTGTGCCGACCATCGACAAGGTGGCCGGCCCCGTGGGCGAGTCGCTCATCATGACGGCCTTTGGTCTGGCCGTCGCCATTCCGGCAGTGCTGGGTTACAACGCGCTCACACGCGGCAACAAGGCCGTCATCGCCAAGCTCAACCGCTTCGCGCACGACCTGCACGCCTACTTCGTGACCGGCGCGCGCCTGCGCCCGGGTTCCTCGCGTGACGACGCGGGCGTTCGCCTGGCGGCGGTCAAGCAGCAGTAAGGAGGCGCCATGTCATTCGGATCCTTCGACAGCGATGACGAGGTGATGAGCGAGATCAACATGACGCCGCTGGTCGACGTCATGCTGGTGCTGCTGATCATCTTCATCATCACCATTCCCGTGATCAACCACGCGGTGAAGATCGACCTGCCGCGCGCGTCCAACAAACCCGACGACGCCAAGCCGCAAAGCGTGAACGTCGAGATCAACGCAGACGGCCACGTATTCTGGAACAACCAGCCAGTCGACGAAGCCACGCTGCAGGCCGACATCGCTCAGGCCGCGCAACAGCAGCCGCAGCCGGAGATGCACCTGCGCGCTGACCGCAACGTGCGCTACGAGCGTGTGGCACAGGTGATGGCCTCCATCCAGCGCGGCGGCCTGTCGCGCATCGGCTTCGTGACAGAGCCTCAGCACTGACGCGGGCATCGCGCATCACCCTGGAACCCCCGTCCTTGCACGGGGGTTCGTCATTTCTGACGACGCGCATTTGCAATGAGGCGGCGCTGCCTGTACTTTTGCGACCATCCCATCGCTTGCGACAGCGTCGCCCCGCTTATGTCCGCTCCCCCCGCAGAACCATCCATCACGTCACCACGCACCACGCTCGTTCCTCAAGTTGTCGTCCCGGCGCTGAGTGCGCTGGTGTTGCTGCTGGTGCTATGCACCGTCCAGCCCGAACTGGCCGACCACGTCTTCGGCGTTGCGCAGCGATGGGTGACGGGGCATTTCGACTGGTTCTACATGCTGGCGGTCACGGGGTTTCTGGTGTTTCTCGTCATCGTGGCGGCCAGCCGTTTCGGCGACATCCGCTTGGGGCCCGACGAAGCCGAACCCGAATTCAGCTTCGTCTCCTGGACGGCCATGCTCTTCGCTGCCGGCATGGGCATCGGCCTGATGTACTTTGGCGTCGGCGAGCCGATGCAGCACTACCTGCAGCCACCGACCGTCGCGCCGCAAACCGCGCAGGCCGCGCGCGAAGCGATGCTCACCACCTTCTTCCATTGGGGCTTGCATGCATGGGCCATCTACGGCGTGATGGGGCTGGCGCTCGCGTATTTCGCCTTCCGCTACAACCTGCCACTCACGATGCGCTCGGGCTTGTATCCGCTCTTGCGCGAGCGCATCAACGGCGTGCTGGGCCATGGCGTTGATGCCTTCGCGCTCATCGGCACCATCGCCGGCATTGCAACCACATTGGGCTATGGTGTGCTGCAGCTCGGCGCCGGCCTGCACCAAGTGGGGGGTTGGCAGACCGATTCCGATGCGTTTCGGGTCGCATTGATCTGCGCGGTGGTCGTGCTTGCCGGCGTCTCCGCTGCGTCTGGCCTGGGCAATGGCGTGCGGCGCCTGTCGGAGCTGAATCTCACGCTGGCATTCCTGCTGCTCGCCTTCGTCATCGTCGCCGGCCCGACAGTGTTCCTGCTGCAAGCCTTCAGCGAGAACGTCGGCAACTACATCTCGAACCTCGTCAACCTGTCGTTCCGCACCTTCACTTACACGCCCACCAACTCGGCCGACTGGTTCAGCGGCTGGACCATCCAATACTGGGCGTGGTGGGTGTCGTGGTCGCCGTTCGTGGGGATGTTCATTGCACGCATTTCGCGCGGGCGCACGGTGCGGCAGTTCGTGATCGGCGTGCTGATCGTGCCCACCGTGTTCAATCTGCTGTGGATGACGGCGTTCGGCAACAGCGCCATCTGGCTCGATTCGCACGTGGCGATGGGCAAGCTCGCGCAGACAGCCACCAACGTGGATGCGCTGCTCTTCCGCTTCTTCGATTTCTTCCCGGGCACCACGGCGCTGTCATGGCTGGCCATTGTGCTGATCGCCGTGTTCTTCGTCACCTCGGCCGATTCGGGTGCGTTCGTGATCGATACGATTGCCTCGCGCGGCGCCGTGCGATCGCCGGTGTGGCAGCGGCTGTTCTGGGCAGCGGTGCTCGGCGCAACGGCGGCCATTCTGATGCTGGCGGGCGGCCTCAAGGCGTTGCAGGCAATGACGCTGGTGGCCGCGTTACCGGTGGCCATCATCATGGTGCTGCTGTGCTACGGCTTGTGGCGCGGCATGTCGGCCGACCGCGCACACTACTCGCGCAAGCTCGCGCCGGCAACATCGTTCTGGAGCGGACAGCATTGGCGCCGCCGTCTCGCGCAGATGGTGCACCCCGCCACCGAGGCCGATGTGCGCGCCTTCCTCGCTGAACACGTGCGGCCCGCCATGAACGACGTCGTGGATGAACTCGCTGCGCGCAGCATCCAAGCGCATGTCAGCGAGATTGAAGACAACGTACGTCTGACCATCCCCGATGCTTCGTACCGCGATTTTGTCTACGGCGTGCGCATCGCTCTCAAGCCATTGCCGGCGGTCACACCGCGCCAGGCTGCCGAGCCGCAGAACACGCACATCTACGAGCCCATCACCTTTTTCGAAGATGGCCGCGAAGGCTACGACATCGAGTACCTGCGCGGCGAAGAAATCATCGCCGACATCCTTCGCCACTACGAGCGCTACCGTGCCCAGCGGGCCGATCAGCGCACGCGCCTGTTGCGCGAAGCGCCAGGCCACACCTGATCCGCACCACCTCAACACAACCGGGCTATGCGCCCGGTTTTTGTTTTTCAGGCACGGATCAGCACATCGTCAGATCACGCTTGTAATGATAACGATTCTCATTTAATCTGCTTGGCATTCGCTGGAAATGCATAGCCAGCCACTACCTCAGCCAACGCTTTTCCGACCGCCAGAACATTGCCATGAACGCTGCCGAACACCAAGACACAGGACGTACCGTGATCCGCCGTCGCCACGTCATCGTGGCCCGCAAGCGCCCCGCTGGCCTGGATGCCATGCCCCCGGCGTCCACCATGCCGGCCGCATCCGAAGCCGTTCAAGCTGGGCCAGCCGCCGTCGGCGACACGCGGGTGATGGCTTCCGAACAACTCTTTGCCGGTCAGAATGCCGTGGCCATCCGCCACAACGGCGCGATCTACACGCTGCGCGTGACGCGCTTCGGCAAGCTGATCCTGACCAAGTAACACTGCGGCGCCGCAACACGTACCGACTTTTGTGGGGACGTCTCTCTCAGGAGACATTCGGCCGTAGCCAGCCATCGTCATTTCGCGTTGGCAGACAACCAGACCCGTCTGCCGGACGAACGCCAGCCAAGCCGTTCTTTTCCCTCGCCATGCGCCCAAAGAAAAAAGGCGCGACCTCTGCCGCGCCCTTCGCTTTGATTCGCTTGGTGTGACTGCGTATCAGCAGATCACGTTCACAGCGGCGATGCCCGCCTTGGCGATCACCACATCTTCGGTCGACTTCACGCCCGACACACCCACCGCGCCGGCACACACGCCTTCCACCATCACCGGCACGCCGCCTTCGAGCATGCCCTGCAGATGTGGTGCCGACAGGAACGAGATGCGGCCGTTGTTGATGATGTCTTCGTAGACTTTCGATTCACGGCGGCCCAGCGCAGCCGTACGCGCCTTTTCCGGCGCGATATACGCCGAGATGGTGGCGCAGCCGTCCATGCGGCGCAGACCCATCAGGTGGCCGCCATCGTCCACCACGGCGATCGTCACGTTCCATTGGTGTGCGCGTGCCTCTTTCTCAGCAGCATCCAGAATCTTGGTGACATCGTCCTGGCATAGGCACGGTTTCGTTTTCATGACGTTCTCCTTGGTGGTTGTAATGCAAAAGGCACAAGGGCTGTGTAAAGCCCGAATCAGGCAAAAGTATGCCACCGGCATCGGTCACTTCCACAGCATGATCCTGAACCAATGACGCAAAAGAGCCGATACATTCCTGCGTCTCACTATCGTTGAGTATCGTCCCACCTGCGCCGTACGCCGGCGGCCCTTGCGTTCTTGCGAGCCAACGTTAACACGCGGCCTGCGTTCGAAAGATGCACAAAGAAAAAGCCCGGGTATCGCCCGGGCTTGATGTTGCGATGCGGCAGCGATTCTACCGTCGTCGCATTACGGTCACGTTATGGCTGACGATCGGTGCAGGCGCCGTCGGTGTACGGATCGGCGCGGCTTACCTTGGCCCCATCTGTATAGGGATCAGCACCGCTCACCTTGTGGGTGGACTGATACGAATCGATCGAGCCGGCGTGCGCGACCGCTGCGCCTAGCACCAGGGCCAAGCCGCTTACGGCTGCAACCAGAGTACGCGTTGCAAAGCGTTGCGTGGTGACTTGCATGAGGACTCCTTCGGTCATGACACTGTGAACATGACGCGCGCCGCCACACGGCACACGTGCCCGCATGGTTCATGCGGGCGTCATATCGACTGGGTGGCGAGCTGCCAATTCTGCACCGCGCCGCTTTGTCACGGGGGTTGTTGCGCGCTTACCCGTCATCCAAATCGACGCAGATGCCGTGCCAAGCATGCGCATGCCGGCAAAAAAAAAGACTCCCGAAGGAGCCTTTTTCATGCAGCCGTGCCGCTTAGCGCCAACGGCCCCAGTAACGGCCGTTATACCAGCGATAACGCGGGCCCCAACGGTACCAGCCAGCGCCCACGACCACCGGCGCCGGGCCATAAGCCGGCGGACCGTAATACACAGGCGCCGGGGCGTAATACGCCGGGGGCGGCGGGGGCGGAGCGTAATACACCGGCGGAGGCGGCGGGTAGTAATACACCGGAGCCGGCGCCACATACACAGGCGCCACCGGCACGCCAAACCCGATGCCGACACTTACGTGCGCCGACGCCATTTGCGGCACCGCCAGCACTGCCAGTGCGGCTGCACCAGCAATCCACAGCACATTGCGTCGAATCATCTTCATCACCTGCAGCTTGGAGCGCCGAGCGAATCCGTAGCCGGCGCAGAATACGGTATCTGCATTGTATGCAGGGTCGTGGACACAGGTGATACGGCGCTGGCGAATTAGTAACAGAACGTAACGCCACATCGTCCGTAAAGATCGCCGTGCGATCAGCCCGAATCAATTCAGCGCAGGGCTGCAGTCAAACTGACCGGACGCGATCATCGCTTCGGCGTACGCTCGCGCAGCCTCGAGGGCGTGAGCAGCGCTCCGATACGTGTTTGCCGATTCGCGTACAGTCGTGCGGGCTAACAGGGTCTCACCGTTGCTGACGCGGAGGATGCTCACCTCCGCGCGCCACGCTTGCGGCGAGAGTTCATAGGCAGATACCTCGATTTTGCAGTCGTCTCGGAAAGTCATGCATCCTCCGGTTCGTATTGAATGGGCCCAGCCCCGTGTCAATGCACGAACAGCCAGATCACCAGCAACACAAAGGCAGGAACACCCAAGAGCCACGCAACGAGATAGGACATGACAACCTCCTACATGTTGATAGGCATGTAGGAAGTGTAGAAACGAGCGCACGGGCGGAGTATCAACGTCCGCCCGCGCCGTTTTGTAGGACTGCGCCGAAATGACTGTCGGCCCACGCCGACGCATCTCACCCGTATAGAGGAGCCTCAGCGTGCTGCGCCATCCTTGGCGGCTACATCACTTGGGGTCAGGATTCGGCTCGAAGCTGCCTTTTCTACTGCCTCCTCTGCCGCCTCTGCGGCAGCAACCTCCAGGCCGACCGATGCCTTGAAGAAATTCACGGCCGCCTCGGCGCCCGGAGGTGCGGCGTCCACCAGGTTTTCTGCGACGAAGCCCCACTGGCGACGCACTTCGTCACCGTGGCGCTGCAACGCGCGCGCGATACCGTGCTGCGTCTCGACGCCGATTTCAACAAAGTTGCGCGTATAGCCGGAGACGCGCTCTCCAGCCGGTTGCAGATACCGCGCTTGCGCGTTCCACCATTCGCCTGCGTCCTGCGCGCCGGCGGCGTCATGCAGGCAGTGTTCCGTCTCGCCAAGGCCGGCCTTGATGGCCTGCAGATTGAGCCCAATCAGGCGATTGACACCGCTCACCGCCTCTTCAGTAACAGCCATCCAAGTTTCAAGCTGTGATCGTTGCAGAACGCCGAGTTGCTCCAAAGTCATCATGTCGGTTTCTCCCTCGTGAGATCGGTGAATACGTCCAGCATGTGCCGGGCGTTTCAGTGTAGTTGCGGGCGATGCCAATTTCCGTGACATCACCCGTTTGTCCTACAGGCGTTTCGGACGCCCTCACCTGCGGCACCAACCATGTGCACGTTAGAGTCAAACGCATCCTTCACCAGGCCACGGAGTCAAGATGAAACGTCTGGCTGCTGCCCTGATCGCTGCCGCTTCCATTGCCGCCGCACCCCAGGTTTTCGGGCAAGTCGCGGGCCATGGCTGCGCTGGGTGCATCCGTTACCGAACTTGATGCCGTCATCAAGGGCGTGAGCGTGAAGAAGCAGGTGCTCGGCAAGCCGGTCTATAACGAAACCTACGAGAAGGTCGGCAATGTACAGGACTTGATCGTGACGCCGGAAAACGCCGTGTCGTTCGCCATCGTGGGCGCAGGCGGCTTCGTGGGCGTGGGCCGTCCTGACGTGGCCATCCCCGTGAATCAGTTCAAGTACGACCAGGACAAGATCGTGCTGCCTGGGGCCACCAAGGATGCCGTCAAGGCACTGCCGGAATTCAAATACGAGCGCCAGGAAAAGCCTGCCAAGGCCTGATGACCTGCGGGAACTTTGCTGTCAGGAGCCGCGCTGAAAGTGTGGGAATCGGCTGACAAGTCTTTCAGGCAACGTGACCTGCACATAACGGAGTGCATCGTCTTCAATAGAGGCACACAAACGACAAAAGGAGTTTGTTATGCGTGCCTTCGTATCCTTGGTTCTGGCGGCCGCATTGGCATCCGTCAGCGGATGCGCGGACATGACGCCAAAGCAGCGTAATACTGCGCTTGGCGCAGCCGCAGGTGGTGTCGCCGGGGCGGCCATCTGGGGCGGTCCGGGCGCCACGCTGGGTGGTGCGGCGCTGGGTGGCGTGGTCGGTAACGCCGTCACCAAGTAACCTCCGCCACGCGCGCTGCAATGCGCGCGCTGCAAGCTGGGGCCAGGCCATATTGTCTGGCCCTTTTTGTTGCCTGAGAACGCGGCATACCATTGCACATTCCCCTCATACGCATATGCGGATGCCGGCGCATAATCGGCGTTTTGCAACGGAGGCAATGTGCGATACGAGCACGAAGGTTTTGGCGTGGGCAGCACACCGATCCTGAGCGTCGAAGGCCTGCGCAAACGTTACGGCGACCAGACCGTCGTTGATAACCTGAGCTTCAGCGTACGTCGCGGCCAATGCTTCGGCTTGCTCGGCCCAAACGGCGCCGGCAAGACCACCACGCTGCGCATGCTGCTCGGCATGACGATGCCCGATGCGGGCACCCTCCGATTGTGCGACGAGCCCGTTCCCGAAGCCGCACACCGCGCACGGATGCGCGTGGGCGTGGTGCCGCAGTTCGACAATCTCGATCCTGATTTCTCTGTCTCGGAAAACCTGCGCATTTTCGGGCGCTACTTCGGTCTGTCATCCGCGACCATCCGCGATCGCATCCCCACCTTGCTGGAATTCGCGCGGCTAGAACAGAAAGCCGATGCGCCGGTACGCGCGCTTTCGGGCGGCATGAAGCGCCGGCTGACGGTAGCGCGCGCGCTCATCAATGACCCAGACATCCTCGTCATGGACGAGCCCACCACCGGGCTCGACCCGCAGGCCCGCCACCTGATCTGGGAGCGCCTGCGCTCGTTGCTGGCCGCCGGCAAAACCATCCTGCTGACCACGCACTTCATGGAAGAAGCCGAGCGCCTGTGCGACGAGTTGTGCGTGATCGACAACGGCCGCAAGATCGCACAAGGCAAGCCGCAAGAGCTGATCGTGCGCGAGATCGGCTGCGATGTCGTCGAGGTTTACGGCGACGATCTCAACGCCCTGCGCGCGCTGCTGACGCCACTGGCCGACCGCGTGGAGGCCAGCGGCGAAACCCTCTTCTGCTATGCGCGCGATCCGCAACCGTTGGTCGCGGCGCTACGTACGCAGGCAGAAACGCACACCATGCCCGGCCTGCGCTACCTGCACCGGCCCGCCAATCTCGAAGATGTGTTCCTGCGCCTGACCGGCCGCGAGATGCGCGACTGAGGCGCGACTGAGAGAACCACCCATGTCCACTGAAGCCGCACTCACTACCGCGCAGCAGCAGGCCTTTCCGCAGCCACTGCTGCCGCTTAACTTCCGCAACTGGCAGTACGTCTGGATGCGCAACTTCATGGTGTGGCGCAAGCTGGCCATTCCGTCGATGGCGGGCAACCTGGCCGACCCGATGATCTATCTGTTCGGGCTCGGGCTCGGCCTGGGGCTGCTGGTCGGGCGTGTCGACGGCGTGTCTTACATCGCGTTCCTGGCGGCCGGCACGGTGGCATCCAGCACGATGATGTCGGCGAGCTTCGAGGCGATGTACTCCGCGTTTTCGCGCATGCACGTGCAGCGTACGTGGGAAGCGATTCTGTACGCGCCGCTCAGCCTCGGCGATGTGGTGCTCGGCGAGCTGCTCTGGGCTGCCAGCAAGTCCGTGCTCTCGGGCCTGGCGATCATGCTGGTAGCTGGCGCACTCGGGTATGCGTCGATGCCGCAGGCGCTGCTCGCCCTGCCCGTCATCGTACTCACCGGCTTTACCTTTGCTTGCCTGGCAATGAACATGACGGCACTCGCGCCCAACTACGACTTCTTCATGTTCTATCAGACGCTGGTGATCACGCCGATGATGCTCCTCTCGGGCGTGTTCTTCCCGCTGTCGCAACTGCCGGCGCCTGTGCGTGCGGCAACGAGCGTGCTACCGCTGCCGCACGCGGTCGATCTGATCCGCCCGCTGATGCTCGGCCGCACGCCCGACAACATCCTGCTGCACCTCGGCGTGTTGCTACTGTATGCCGCTGCCGCGCTGCTGCTGTGCCTGTGGCTGTTGCGCCGCCGCATGCTCAAGTAAGGCGTGATCCCAACGCCCAACAAAAAAGCCCGTCGCGAAGACGGGCTTTTCCTTTGCTGCTGTCGAGATTTACTCGTTTACGGCAGAGCGCTGCAGATGCAATTGCGTGCGCGGGTCATCGTTCTGCGCGCTCTCACGATCGGCACTGGCGGCCGAGTTGTTGCGCGCGGTCTCCAGACGATCAAGGTACGCCTCGTCGATGTCGCCCGTCACGTACTTGCCGTCGAAGCACGACGCGTCGAAATCCGTGAGCGCCGGGTTGACGTCACGCACGGCGCGCTTCATGTCTTCCACGTCCTGGTACACAAGCTGGTCTGCGCCGATGATCTTGGCAATCTCTTCATGCGTGCGGCCGTAGGCCACCAGTTCGCCGCGCGTCGGCATGTCGATGCCATACACGTTCGGAAACTTCACCGGCGGCGCAGCCGAGGCAAAGATCACCTTCTTCGCGCCCGCGTCGCGTGCCATCTGCACGATCTCCGACGACGTCGTGCCGCGCACGATGGAGTCATCAACGATCAGCACGTTCTTGCCCTTGAACTCGATCGCCATGGCGTTGAGCTTCTGACGCACGGATTTCTTGCGCACTGCCTGCCCCGGCATGATGAAGGTGCGGCCCACGTAACGGTTCTTGAAAAAGCCTTCGCGGTATGGCACGCCCAGGTGGTTGGCAACCTGCATGGCGGCCGGACGCGACGAATCCGGAATCGGCATCACCACATCAATCCTGTCGGTCACCTCGCGCTTGATCTTCTCGGCCAGATAATCGCCCATGCGCAGGCGCGCGTCGTATACCGACACGCCGTCCATACGCGAGTCCGGGCGCGCAAGATACACGTACTCAAAAATGCACGGCGAGAGCACCGGGTTCTTCGCGCATTGCTTGGTGTGCAGTTTGCCTTCCAGGTCGATGAAGATCGCTTCGCCGGGCGCCACGTCACGCTCGAACTTGAAGCCGATGCCTTCCAGCGCCACAGATTCCGAGGCCACCATGTATTCGATGCTGCCGTCTGGCGTTTCCTGGCTACCCAGCGCCAACGGGCGGATGCCGAACGGGTCGCGCACAGCCAGCACGCCGTAGCCAGAAATCTCGGCCGCGATGGCATATGAACCGCGCACGCGGCGGTGCAGGCCTTCCACGGCGGTAAAGATGGAATCGCGGTTCAGCGGAATGTCGTTGCTAGCGCGTTGCAACTCGTCGGCCAGCACGTTAAGCAGTACTTCCGAATCGGATTGCGTGTTGATGTGGCGACGGTCGCGCCGGAACATCTCTTCGCGCAGTTGATCGGAGTTCGTCAGGTTACCGTTGTGTGCCAGCACGATGCCGAACGGCGCGTTGACGTAGAACGGCTGGGCCTCTTCTTCGCTGGAGGAGCCCGCAGTCGGATAACGCACCTGACCGATGCCGCTCGTGCCCGGCAGGCCACGCATGTTGCGTGTGCGGAACACGTCACGCACCATGCCGTTGGCCTTGTGCATGTGGAAAGTGCTGCCTGATGCGGTGGCAATGCCTGCCGCGTCCTGCCCCCGGTGCTGCAGGAGCAACAGGCTGTCGTAGATCAGCTGATTGACGGGCGTGGCTGAAACCACCCCAACGATACCGCACATGTCGAACTCCAGCGAGAACGTATTTGGTGGCGCCCACACCCGTTGCGGGCGCCGGAAAAGCTTCCCAGATCGTCTAGCTCGTGGCCAGACGCTCCAGATTCAATAGTGAACGTACTTTGCGACATCCGGTGGCAACAGCGGCTTGGCCGCTTGTGCTGCCTGCTCCGCATACGGCCGCGTAATCGCCTCGCGCCAAAACGGTTGCTCGGGCAGGCTGGTAAAGCCGGCTACCGTCATCAGCACGAGGATGATCACGCCGCCGCGCGCCAGCCCGAACACCATACCCAAGCCGCGATCTGCCGGCTTGAGCCCCGCGCTTGACAGCGCAGCCGAAAGCAGCGCACCCACCAGCGACGTTGCAATCACCGTCACGATAAACAGTAGGACGAAACCGAGAATGGTGCGTGCCACCGGTCCGCCGGGCAGCGACTCAGGCATCCAACCCGCCGCCACGCCCGAAAACGAATACGCCACCCACGCGGCAAACAGCCATCCGAGCAGTGCCAGTACCTCGCGAATCAGCCCGCGAAACAATCCGATCAGCGCCGACGTGACGATGATGAACAGCACGCCGTAGTCAAAGAAAGTCGGTTGCATCAGGCAGCAGCTTGGGTTGACTTTGACGGGGTGCTGCGCGGCAAATCAGCGAATCTGACAGGTGCGCTGAATGCACGTTGGGCCGCATCGTCATTGCTGCACGAGTTTGGGCGTCAGGCCGATCTGCTCGGCACGCTTCTGCGCCGCTTCCGCCGACGCACGATCATTGAACGGTCCCGCACGCAGCAACGCCAGATCACCCTTCTCAGGCACCTTTTTGTGTTCGATGTAGCCGGGAATCTTCTCGCCCTTGAGCTTGCCGAGCCAGTTGCGGGCGCGATCTTCGGAAGCAAAAGCGCCGATCAGCAGGACGAACTTGCCGCCGTTGGCATCAGTGCTCGGCGCAGCGGCTTGCTGTGTTGGCTGGGCGGCTGGTTGGGCTGGTCTTGCGACCGGCTTGGATTCGGCTGGCGGCATCTGGCTGGCGACCGCCTTGGGCGGTGTTGCCGGTCTGGCAGCCGGCGTGTTCGGGGCAGCAGTTGGCGCATTGTTACCGGTGACGAGCTCTTCGCCCTGGTCAAGTGCCTGGGCCTGGTCAGCCGAGGCGCCCGTCCCACGCGATGCGGAACGGCGGCTGGCAACCTTCGGTTCATCAGTCGACACCTTGGCACCGCGGTCAATCGGCTGATCCTGGATCTGCACGGCCACCGCATCGGTCACGGGGCGCGGCTTGGCGTCGAACACGACGGGCAGCACGATCACGGCGGCGCCCACCAATACGACTGCGCCAATCAGGCGGCGGCGGGCGCGTTGCTTTTGCGGGAGTTCGGGGTCGAGGCCGTCGTCGTCATCGTCTGTGCGACGGGACACGCGGCTGCGGGTATTCGACGACGTGCGGGATTCACGCACCGCTTCGCGAGCCACATCGGCGGCGCTGCTGCTGGAGTTTGCTGTCGTGCCGCGCGAGCGTTCGCCTTCAGCGTTCTTGCGGGAGGAGAAGATGGAAAACAGTCCCATGAGGGGCCCCGTGTTTAGTGCGCGCGACGCTTGCGCTCCGCCAGCACGCCGGCAACGGTGTAGAACGATCCGAAGACGACGATTCTATCATCCTCGGTCGCCCGCTCCATGGCGTTGCGGTAGGCTGTGGCGGGATCGCTGAATGTGTTCACGCTCGCATCCTTGCCTGCGTGGAAGCCGGCATCGGTCAACGCTTGCTCCAGGCTAGCCGCGCTCGCAGCGCGCGGCGTCGGCAGATCGGTCAGGCACCAGTGGTCGATTTTGTCGAGCATGTGGCCAAGCACGCCGGCGATGTCCTTGTCCTGCATCGCGCCAAATACCGCATAGGTGTAGCGGAAGAACCCCATGTTCTCGAGGTTCTGCCCCAGCGCCGCCGACGCGTGCGGGTTATGCGCCACATCCAGAACAACCGAAGGACGCCCCGGCAACACCTGGAAGCGCCCCGGCAATACCACCTGCGACAAGCCCAGACGCACGTCCTGCGCCGAAATCGGCAGCCGATCGCGCACCGACTCCAGAGCCGCCAACGCGGCTGATGCATTCAGCAACTGATTCGCTCCGCGCAGCGCCGGATAGCCGAGACTCGGCCAACGGCGCCCTCGTCCGCTGAAGCCCCACTGCTGCTTGTCACCCTGGAAGTTGAAATCGCGACCGATCAGCCAAAGGTCGGCGCCAATGGTTTCAGCCTGCTTAACCAGGGAGATGGGCGGTACCGGATCGGAGCAGATCGCCGGCTTGCCCGCGCGGAAGATGCCGGCTTTCTCAAAGCCGATCGCCTCGCGCGTATCGCCCAGATAGGCCATGTGATCGAGATCGACGCTGGTGATGATGGCGCAATCGGTATCGACAATATTGACCGCATCCAGCCGGCCACCCAGGCCAACTTCCAGTATCACTGCGTCGAGGCCCGCGTTGGCGAACAGATGCATGATCGCCAGCGTGGTGAACTCGAAGTACGTCAGGCTGACGGGCTCCGGGAAGCTGCAACGCGCGCGCTCTACCGCCTCGAAGTGCGGCAACAGCATCGCGTCGGAGGCGATCTCGCCGTTCACGCGGGCGCGTTCGTTGAAATCGATCAGATGCGGCGAGGTATGGCAACCGACCTTGTAACCGGCGGCCAGCAGGATCGTCTCCAGCATCGCGCAGGTCGAGCCCTTGCCGTTGGTGCCCCCCACCGTGAAGACGACGGAGTTAAGCTCCAGCCCGAGTGCATCGCGCACGCGACTGATGCGGGCCAGGCCCATGTCGATGCCGACCGGGTGTGCGGTTTCCAGGTGGGCCAGCCAGTCGGGCAGCGTATCGAATGTAGGCATGCGAAATATGTAGCGGCCTCAGGGAAACTGGCCGCGCAAAAACAAGAAGCGCGGACTCTCGCCCGCGCTTCGGCTCAACAGATGTGGTGCATCAGGCCAGCGCGTCGGCCGGTTGCTTCTGCAAGAGCGCCAGAAGCTCAGCGATCTCGCGGCGCATGTTGCGACGATCGACAATCATGTCGATGGCGCCCTTCTGCAGCAGGAATTCGGCGCGCTGGAAGCCTTCCGGCAGCTTTTCACGCACGGTTTGTTCGATCACGCGCGGGCCGGCAAAGCCGATCAGCGCGCGCGGCTCGGCGATCACCACGTCGCCCATGAAGGCGAAGCTGGCGGACACGCCGCCCATGGTCGGATCGGTGAGCACGCTGATGAACGGCAGCTTGGCTTCGGCCAGCTTCTGGATCATCGCAGTGGTCTTGGCCATCTGCATCAGCGACAGCAGGCTCTCCTGCATGCGCGCGCCGCCCGTGGCCGACACGCAGATGAACGGCACCTTCTGCTCCAGCGCCGTCTGTGCGCCGCGCGTGAAGCGCTCGCCCACCACGGAGCCCATCGAGCCGCCCATGAATTCGAACTCGAAGCAGGCCACCACCACCGGAAGCGCGTGAATCGCGCCGCCCATCACGACCATGGCGTCGGTCTCGCCGGTGTCGTCCATGGCCGCCTTGATACGGTCGGGGTACTTCTTGGTGTCCTTGAACTTGAGCGCGTCGACCGGAACGATCTCCTGGCCCATCTCGTAGCGGCCCTCAGCGTCCAGCAGCGCATCCAGACGGGCGCGCGCGCCGATGCGCATGTGGTGATCGCACTTCGGGCAGACGTGCAGGTTGGCTTCGACGTCGGTACGGTACAGCACCGACTCGCAAGCCGGGCATTTGACCCACAGGCCTTCCGGAATGCCCTTGCGTTGCGACGGATCGGTCTGTTGGATCTTGGGCGGAAGCAGTTTGTCCAGCCAGCTCATGCGTGCTCCTTGAATGCAGTGTCGCCGAGATCAAGCGTCGAGCGCCTGGCGAATCTCTGCGATGAAATCAGTCAAGCATTGTACCGCTTGTTCGCGAGGTGCCTCTTCAAGCAATTGCACAATGCGGGATCCGATGACCACCGCGTCCGCCACACCGCTGATCGCACGTGCCGTTGCCGCATCACGGATGCCAAAACCGACACCCACTGGCAGCCGCGCGTGCTGCCGGATTTGCGGGATGCGCGCCGCCACGGCGTCGAGGTCGATGGTCGCCGCGCCGGTCACGCCCTTGAGCGACACGTAGTAGATGTAGCCGCTTGCCACACGGGCGATTTGCGCGATACGCGCCTCGGTGGAAGTGGGCGCGAGCAGGAAAATCGGATCGATGCCGGCAGCGCGCATGGTCTTGGCAAAGGCCTCGCACTCTTCGGGCGGATAGTCGACCACGAGCACGCCGTCCACGCCCGCTTCGGACGCGGCCTTGGCGAAGGCATCAACGCCCATGCGCTCGATCGGATTGGCGTAACCCATCAGCACCACGGGCGTGGTCGAATCGGTGGAGCGGAACGTACGCACATATTCCAGCACCGTGCGCAGGCCAACTTTGTTGGCCAATGCGCGCTCCGACGCACGCTGAATGACGGGGCCATCGGCCATCGGGTCGGAGAACGGCACGCCCAGCTCAATGACGTTGGAACCGCCCCTGACCAGCGCATGCATCAGGTCGACGGTCATTTCGGGGTACGGATCGCCCGCCGTGATGAACGGAATCAGGCCCTTGCGGCCCTGTGCGGACAACTGCGTAAAGGTTTGAGCGATGCGGGACATAAAGGGATCAGTGTGTCAGGCGACCTTGATGGTCTCAGGCGCCTGCGATTCAGTCGGTTGGGCGTTGGCAGCCGCAGCATGCACTGCGGCCACGCGCTCGCGCGCCACGCGGCAATAGTCGGCGTTGATCTCGAAGCCGGCGAAGCGGCGGCCGAGCCGCGCACACGCGGCAGCCGTGGTACCGCTGCCCAGGAACGGGTCCAGCACCAGGCCGCCCGGCGGACAGCTTGCCAGAATCATGCGCTCCACCAGCTCCAGCGGCTTCTGCGTCGGGTGCTCGGCGCGCTCCGGATGCTGCCGGTGCAGGCGCGACACGCTCCACACGTCCTTCGGGTTGTAGCCAACCTCCAGCCACTTGCTGCCCTCGAAACGCTTGCGGCTGCGCGCCTTCTTGGTCTCCGCGTCGTACGGAATACGCACGGCGTCGACATCGAAGTAGTAATCGCGCGATGCGGCAAAAAAGCCGATGTTGTCGTGCACCGACGAGAACTTGCGCGTGCTGCCGCCCATGCTGGGCACGCGGCGGTCCCAGATGATCTCGTTGACCATCGTCAGGCGCTGCTTGAGCATCACGAACAATTCCGGCGCGTATTGCCACGTGCAGAACAGGTAGAGCGAGCCGTTGCGCGCCAGCTTCGGCCGTATCGCATCGATCCAGCGTTCGGACCAGGCCAGGTAGGCATCGCCCGACAGCTTGTCGGAATCGTTGCCATAGTCCTTGCCCAGTCCGTACGGCGGATCGGCGATGACAAGGTCCACACTGCCGTCGGCCAGATGCCCGACCCCGGTAATGCAGTCCTCGTTGAAGATGCCGTCGATGGCGCGCTCGATCATGCGTGTGCCGTTTGCGTTAGAGCTTGATGCCGGAGAATTCGGCGACGGTATGCATGTCCTTGTCGCCGCGGCCCGACAGGTTCACCAGCAGGATCTTGTCCTTCGGCAGCGTTGGCGCCAGCTTGCACGCATACGCCAGCGCATGGCTCGATTCCAGCGCGGGGATGATGCCCTCCATGCGGCACAGGTCGTGGAAGGATTGCAGCGCTTCCTTATCGGTGATGGAAACGTACTCTGCGCGGTGCGCATCCTTCAACCAGGCGTGTTCCGGACCAACGCCCGGGTAATCCAGCCCCGCCGAGATCGAATGCGTCTCGATGATCTGGCCGTCTTCATCCTGCAGCAGGTACGTGCGGTTGCCATGCAGCACGCCCGGCGAGCCGCCCGTGAGCGACGCCGCGTGGCGGCCCGTCTCGATACCCTCGCCCGCCGCTTCCACGCCGATCAGCTTCACGTCGGCATGGTCGATGTACGGATAGAAGATGCCCATGGCGTTGGAGCCGCCGCCCACGCAGGCGATCACGGCGTCCGGCTGGCGGCCAGCCATCTCGGGCATCTGCACCTTGCATTCCTCGCCGATCACGGCCTGGAAGTCGCGCACCATCATCGGATACGGATGCGGGCCCGCCACCGTGCCGATGATGTAGAAGGTGTCGGCCACGTTGGTGACCCAGTCGCGCATTGCCTCGTTGAGCGCGTCCTTGAGCGTGCGGGAGCCCGATTCCACCGGCACCACGGTCGCGCCCAGCAGCTTCATGCGGTAGACGTTGGCGGCTTGGCGGCGCACGTCTTCGCTGCCCATGTAGACGACGCATTCCATGCCGTAGCGCGCAGCGATGGTGGCAGTGGCCACGCCATGCTGGCCGGCGCCGGTTTCGGCAATCACGCGCGGCTTGCCCATGCGGCGTGCCAGCAATGCCTGACCGATGACGTTGTTCACCTTGTGCGCGCCGGTGTGGTTCAAGTCTTCGCGCTTGAGGTAGATCTGCGCGCCGCCACAGTGCTCAGTCAGACGGCGCGCGTGATAGATGGGCGACGGACGGCCGACGAAATGCTTCAGCTCGTACTCGTATTCCTTGATGAATTCGGGATCGTGCTGGTAGCGCGCGTAGGCGTCGCGCAGTTCATCCAGCGCGTGGGACAGCGTTTCTGCAACGAAGGTGCCGCCGTAGGGGCCGAAATGGCCGTGGGCGTCGGGCAGGTTGTACATGGCAATCTCTCGAGGCGTCCGCCGTGCCCTGACGATATAGGAGCCGGTCGGCGGAAGAATTCAGGAAGATACGAACCGCGAGAGGCCAGTGCTATCGCTCAGGCCTGCACCGATGCGCCCAGGGCAGCATCGGCCTCGCGGACCGCACGCACGAATGCGGTCATACGGGCGTGGTCTTTCACGCCCCGTGCGGCCTCGATTCCGCTGCTGACATCAACAGCGTAAGGCCGCACGCACTCAATCGCGCCAGCGACGTTTTGCGCGCTCAACCCACCACTCAAAACGAGCCGAGGAGCGGCGCTTGTGGTTGGCGAGGATGGCGATTGCGGGAGCCATTGCGGGGGAATCAGGGTCCAGTCGAAGACGTGGCCGCCACCGCCATAGCCCTCAACAAATGCGTCGAGCAGCAGGCCTTGGGCAGCGGCAAACCGATCGGCGAATTCTACCAAATCGGCCCCGGGCTGAACACGCAGGGCGCGTAACCAGGGCAGCCCCACCTTGTCGGCAATCTCGGCGCACAGCTCCGGCGGCTCATCACCGTGGAACTGGAGCAGCGTCAGAGGCACTTGATCGAGCACACGCGCCACGTCATCCGCGCTGGCATTGACGAAGAGGCCCGTCACCGTGACGAAGGGGCCAGCGCGGTGGGCCAATTCAGCCGCCCGCTCGGTGGCGACGTAGCGCGGGCTGGGCGGGTAGAACACCAGTCCGATGGCATCGGCGCCCAGCGCGACGGCGTGATCGACGTCGGCCGGCAGGGTCAGGCCACATAGCTTGATACGGGTACGGTGCAACGACATGGCAGATTAGGGGTTCACAGCTCGGCGTGCTCGTCGAACACGCCGCGAAACAGGCTGGACGATGCCGGGGATGCGGGCAACTGAAAGGCATCAGGATAGCCGACCTCGGCCAGGTACAGCCCGTCAGGCATGAAGGTGGGCGCAGCAGCCACGCGACTACGGGCGGCCAGCACGTCCGCCATCCACGATGCCGGCTGGCGGCCTCGGCCGATCGCCACCAGGCATCCCATGATGTTGCGCACCATGTGATGCAGGAAGGCACTGCCACGAATGCGCACGAACACCCACTCGCCCTCGCCTTGCACTTCCATCGAATACATCGTCTTGACCGGCGACTTGGCCTGGCATTCCGCCGCGCGGAAAGAGGAAAAATCGTGCTCGCCCACCAGTACCTGCGCTGCCTCATGCATGGCTGCCACGTCAAGCGATTGTCCGGGCGGTAGCGTCACGTAACCCGCTTTACCTTCGAGCAGTGGCGCGCGCGTCGGCCCGAAGGTCAATGCGTAGTAATACGTGCGGCGATGGGCGGAGAAGCGCGCGTGAAAATCCTCCGGCATTGCCTGCGCCCAGCGCACGGCCACCGTCGACGGCAGGAAGGCGTTGGTGCCGCGCACCCACGAGAACGGATCGCGCACGAGATCGGTATCCAGGTGGACCACCTGCCCCAGCGCATGCACGCCAGCATCGGTGCGGCCGGCGACCGTGGTCGGCAACGCCACGCCAGCAAACTGCCGCAGCGCTGCTTCCAGCGCGTCTTGCACGGTGTTGCCGTGCGGCTGCGATTGCCACCCCGAAAACGCGGCACCGTCGTACTGGATGCCGAGCGCGATGCGCGTCATGCCTTGTGAATCCTCATGCGAAAAGAAAAACGCCGGCAGGATACCACCCTGCCGGCGCTGTCGATGGCGTAAAACGCGGCGCGTCAGCCGATCTGGCGCATCAAGGCTTGCGCCTCGGCGTGGAACGACGGATCGCCCAGGTCCAGCACTTCCTGCAGCAGCTCGCGTGCGCCTTCCTTGTCGCCGATCTCGATGTAGGCCTTGGCCAGATCGAACTTGATCTGCAGATCGCGCACGCCGTCGGCACCATGCTCGCCGGACAGCGTGTGCGGCAGGTTGGTGTCCAGACGGATGGCCGATTGCGGCTCGTCGTTGGCGACTTCGGCGTGCTCGCCGTGGTGCTCAGCGTGATGCGGCTCGGATTCGAAGTGCATCGGGGCCTGCGACAGGTCGGTCGGCTGCGCCCAGCTCGGCAGAGCTTCTTCGGCGGCCACCGATGCTGCCGGAGCAGCCGTTTCTGCGGCGGGCGGCGTCGGATTCAGATCCAGCGACAGGTCCGACAGATCCATATGCAGCGGCGGCGCGGCGACGGGTTGGTAAGCCTCGCCAGCGTGCGCGTTGAACTGGGGCAGATCCGCCTGGGGTTTGGTGTGCACCTTGAAGATGTCCGATGCCTCTTCCGGCGCAGTGATCGGCTCACCCGCAGCCGGTGCTGGGAACGACTCCAGCGGCAGATCGAAATCAGCCAATTGCGGTGCCTTGGTCGACGGGGCGGACGGGTCCAGATCCGGCGACAGCGTGGTCCAGTCGTCGCCGCGGCGGGTGGTTTGACCAGTCACCGTCGGGCTGAAGGCTTCAGCGGCCACTGCGGCGCCCACACCGGCCAAGGCAGCGGCGCCTGCAACTGCGGCGCCAGCGTGGCTCGGTTCTGCATGCGCTTCGGCACCCGGATGATGTCCATCGCCCTGCACCGTCAGATACAGCGGGTTGGCTGGATCGAATTTGCGGCCCATCGCGGCAGCCTCCGCCCATTCCGGCGAGGCGGCGCCGACTTGCGCCAGCATCTCTTCAGCGATGGTCTGGAAGCCGTGGGCGTCCTGACGATTGGCGTAGATTTCCATCAACTTCAGGCGAATGGCTTGGCGCTCCGGATGTTGCTCCAGCGCCTCGCGCAGAATTTCTTCGGCCTGTACATCACGACCGTAGGCAATGTAGACATCGGCTTCGGCAATCGGGTCGACCTCATTGCTCTCGTTGCCGCCACCAATGCGGAAATCCGCACCGAACACGCTGTGCTGCGAGGTGTCGACGCTCTGACCGCCGGCCGCGCCGAACAGCGAGTTGGCACCCGCCATCACCGTGCTTTCCTGAGACAGCAGGCTGTCCTGGAAGCCATGTGCCTGCTCAGGCTTCTGCTGGCGACGGCGATACACCACCAGACCACCCAGCAAGGCAACGACCACGCCGCCCAAGCCCAAGGCCATCGGGTTAGCCAGCAGTGACGAGAAGAACGATTCTTCAACCGGCGGCGGTACCACAACCACCGGCGCCTTCTTCGGCGCAGCCGCCGGAGCCGATGCTGCAGCCACTGGTGCGCTTGCAGCCGCTTGCGGTGCCGAGGCCGCAGCCACGGGCGCCGATGCGGCTGCCGGTGCAGAAGCAGCCGCGGCAGCCGTTGCCGACGAAGCCGGTGCAGCAGCGGCTGTTTCCGCCGGTGCGGCAGCAACAGGTGCCGGAGACGACGCTACAGTTGTCGGCGCGGGCGCATTGGCCGCCGCCACAGCCGGAGCGGCCGCGGAAGGTGCTGCGCCAGCTGCGGGCTTGGCAGTGCTGGCAGCCTTGGCCAGTTCGGCGTTCTTCAGTTCAACCAGGCGCTGCATGTCAGAGAGGTTCTTCTCCAACTGTGCAACGCGCGATTCCATTTCCTTGAGCGCACGCTCCTTGGCGACGAGCTCTTCATCGCGAACCGCTGCCGCGCTAGCCTTGCCGGTGCGATCGGCCTTCGACAGACGCAGCTCATCGCGGCCGCTGGCAGCCGGCGTGGCCTGATCCTGCACGCGGGCCGACACGCTGCCGCTTTGCTGGCGGGCGGAGTCGGTATCCGTAGCGGCATTGGCTTGCGCAGCGGTTGCCAAGCGGTTGCGATAGCCGGCAAAGCCGGATGTCTGCGCAACCACTTCGCGGCGCGCTTCGCGGGCGGGCGTTTTCTGCGCCTCAGCCTGCGACGGCACCTTCAGCACCGAGCCCGTACGCAGCCGGTTAATGTTGCCGCCGATAAAAGCGTTGGGATTGTTGCGGTACAGCGCCAGCAGCATCTGGTCGAGCGACACGGCGTCCTGGCCTTGCGCGGCCGTCGATGCGACGTCGTAGAGGCTATCGCCACGCTGCACGGTGTACGAGCCACCCGGAGTGGCATCCGGTGCGGAGGCAGCAGGAGCAGCCTGCTGGGGACGCGCAACTTGGCGAGCAGCGCGGGTCTGGCGCGTCGGGGCTGACGTGGCAGCAGCCGGGGCCGCAGCTTGCGGCTGTGCGGCCGAAGCAGCCGACGCTGGCTCAGTTGCGCCCGGCGTCGTGGCCTGCACCACCGGCGTTGGCGCAAAATTCTGTGTGGAGTTGCTGGAGCCAACCGGGTCCAGCAGGAACGTGTAAGCGCGCGAAACGTGGCCGCTCGCCCAGTTCAGGTCAACCAGAACGTCAACAAATGGCTCAGCGACGGGCTGGGTCGAACGCAGGCGCACGACATAGTTGCCATTCGACTGGCGCTCCAGCGATGCGCGCAGCGAAGAAACGATCGGGTTATAGGTCAGGCCGGCACGCGAATAGGCATCCGGCGCAGCAAGCTTGGCGACCAGGTTTTGCGCCTCATCGGGCGTCACACCAGTCAGATCGATTTCGGCCTGCAACGGCTGGCCGAGGCTGGAACGCACGTGCAGCGCGCCGAAACCGGCCGCGTGCGCAGCGGGCTGAATCAGCAGCAGGCTTGCCGCGGCAAACGCCACGGCCGACCAGCGAGGACTGCGATGGGACGATTCTCTCCGGCGGTATTGGCTCACCCTCACCTTCGACTCCGTTATCTTTTAATGTGCAAACGAACTTAACATCAACGAGTTAGCGCAGCAAGTTCACCCAAAAAGTGAAGTGCCGGATAAGAACCGCCGTCAATTTTTATGAAAACGACACAATTGGCGAGATTCTGAAGCGCCCGACGTACCCCCCGGAATGCGGGCGCTTTCATGTGGCGCTAACCCTTCCCCGCGCCCCGTCCACCCCACGAATGGGCGGACAACGTTCCGGCCGCTATTGTGTACCAACGTTACAACCCGTGGGCATCCAGATGGCACAACGCCGCGCAGGCCGCGCGGCGTTGGTGGAAAAAGCGCAATTTCTGTTGTCAGGCCGCAACGACAGCCATCAATGCCCCACCTGACAACGAAAGCAAAGCTCGAATCACTTACTCAGCAGAATGCGCAACGTACGACGCAGCGGCTCCGCGGCACCCCACAGAAGCTGATCGCCAATCACGAAGGCACTCACATACTCCGGCCCCATGTTCAGCTTGCGCACGCGGCCCACACCGATTTCCAGGCCACCGGTGATGGACGCCGGGGTCAGTTCCCTCTCGGTGATGCTGCGATCGTTCGGCACCCACTTCACCCACGGGTTGCCCGAGCGGATGATCTGCTCGATCTCTTCAAGCGGCAGGTCGCGCTTGAGCTTGAGCGTCAGGCCCAGGCTGTGGCAACGCATCGCGCCAATCCGCACACACAGGCCGTCGACCGGAATCGTCGCATCTTGCTTCGTGCCCAAGATCTTGTTGACCTCGGCTTGGCCCTTCCACTCTTCCTTCGATTGACCGTTGTCGAGTTGCTTGTCGATCCAGGGGATCAGACCACCAGCCAGTGGCGCCGGGAAGAATTCGGTCGGCACATCTTCTCGGATGGTCTTGGCAACCTTGCGATCGATATCCAGGATTGCGGACGCCGGGCTGGCCAGCTCATCAGCCACCGCACCGTGGATCACGCCCATGCCCTTGAGCAGTTCGCGCATGTGATTGGCGCCGCCGCCCGAGGCTGCCTGGTAGGTCATCGAACTGACCCACTCGACCAGGCCTTCGCGGAACAGGCCGCCAACGCCCATCAGCAGGATCGAGTTGGTGCAGTTGCCGCCGATGAAGTTCTTGGTGCCAGCCGCCACCGCGTTCTTGATGAGCGACAGGTTGACCGGGTCCAGCACGATCACGGCGTCGTCTTCCATGCGCAGCGTCGAAGCGGCGTCGATCCAGTAGCCGTTCCAGCCGGCGGCGCGCAGCTTCGGAAAGACTTCGGTGGTGTAGTCACCGCCCTGGCACGTGATGATCGTATCGCAGGCCTTGAGTGCTTCGATGTCGTTGGCGTCGGCCAGGGGCGCATCCGTCTTGGCGAATGCGGGCGCTTTGCCGCCAGCGTTGCTGGTGCTGAAAAACACGGTGTCGATCAGGTCGAAATCCTTTTCTTCCTGCATGCGCTGCATCAGCACGCTGCCGACCATGCCGCGCCAACCGACGAGACCTACCTTCATGATTGTGAACCTCTAGTGATTTTCCCCGCCTCAGTCGCCCGGCGTGACCGCGCGGGGAAGGCGAACGGACACGACCGGACGATCTACGAGATCGTTTTTTTCGTAATGGTTTTGGTGGTCGTGCGAATCTCGACAGGCGTCAAGCGAGCGCGCGCAGCAGTGCCCTTGGCGACGATAGCCAAGGCGCCCAGAATGCCCAGTACGAGGACGGGGAGCGCGGTCGAGATCATCTGCAAAAATATACACGATTTGGCGGCGCGCACAATGCGCTGCAACATGCGTCCGCCGAAAAAACACGGTTGCGGCGCCGCATGTGACGGCACCGCAACGCATGGCTCAGCTTAGAGGGCAGCCAGCACGGCTTCGCCCATCTCCACCGTGCCAACTTGCTTGCAGCCCGGCGTCAGGATGTCGCCTGTGCGGTAGCCCTGGGCCAGCACCTTCTTGACGGCGTTTTCGATGCGGTCAGCCTGCTCGGCCTTGCCCAGCGAATAGCGCAGCATCATCGCCGCCGACAGGATCGTCGCCAGCGGGTTGGCCACGCCCTTGCCGGCGATGTCCGGTGCAGAGCCATGCGACGGCTCATACAGACCCCTGTTGTTCGCATCGAGCGACGCCGATGGCAGCATGCCGATCGAGCCCGTCAGCATGGCGGCCTCGTCCGAGAGGATGTCGCCGAACATGTTGCCGGTGACGATCACGTCGAAGTTCTTCGGCGCCTTGACGAGCTGCATGGCAGCGTTGTCGACGTACATGTGCGACAGCTCGACTTCCGGGTACTCCTTGTGCACATCGGTGACGATGTCCTTCCAGAACTGGAACGTCTCCAGCACGTTGGCCTTGTCGACGCTGCACAGCTTCTTGCCGCGCTTGGCGGCGGCCTGGAAAGCGACGTGCGCGATGCGGCGGATTTCCGGCTCGGCGTAGCGCATGGTGTCGAAGCCTTCGCGGGCACCGGCAAACAGGCCGTCCGGTGCAGCACGCACGCCGCGCGGCTGGCCGAAGTAGATGTCGCCAGTCAGCTCACGCACGATCAGGATGTCGAGGCCGCCAACAATTTCCGGCTTCAGGCTCGATGCACCGGCCAGTTCCGGATAGCAGATCGCCGGACGGAAGTTGGCGAACAGCTGCAGATGCTTGCGCAAGCCGAGGATGGCCTGCTCCGGGCGCAGTTCGCGCGCCAGCGTGTCGTACTTCCAGTCGCCCACGGCGCCGAACAGGATGGCGTCAGCCTCCTTGGCGAGCTTGAGCGTGTCTTCCGGCAGCGGATGGCCCTTGGCTTCATAGCCAGCGCCACCGACGGGCGCGAATTCCATCTCGAACGATTCGCCCAGCGCGTTCAGCACCTTGACGGCCTCGGCCACGATTTCCTTGCCAATGCCGTCGCCCGGCAACACTGCAATCTTGGTCATGCGTATGTCCTTGTTGTTCTGATGTCAGCTCAGCCGACGAGCTTGTGTGCGAGCCACGGCATCTTCGCCAGGCGCTGCGCTTCGTAGGCCTTGATCTGGTCGGCATAACGGAGGGTCAGGCCGATGTCGTCGAAGCCGTTGAGCAGGCAGTATTTGCGGAAGGCCGTGACGTCGAACGGATAGGCGGTGCCACCCGGCGTGACGACGACCTGCTTGTCCAGATCGACCGTCAACTGGTAGCCGGGGAACGCCAGCGTCTCGTTGAACAGGTGGTCGACCTGCGACTCCGCCAGCACGATCGGCAGCAGGCCGTTCTTGAAGCAGTTGTTGAAGAAGATGTCGGCAAAGCTCGGTGCGATGATCGCGCGGAAGCCATATTGCTGCAGCGCCCACGGAGCGTGCTCACGGGAGCTACCGCAACCAAAATTCTTGCGCGCCAGCAAAACCGATGCGCCTTGATAGCGCGGCTGGTTCAGCACGAAATCCGGGTTCAGCGGACGCTTGCTGTTGTCCTGGCCGGGTTCGCCGACGTCCTTGTAGCGCCACTCGTCGAACAGGTTGGGTCCGAAGCCCGTGCGCTTGATCGACTTCAGGAATTGCTTCGGAATGATGGCGTCGGTGTCGACGTTCTCGCGGTCGAGCGGGGCCACGAGGCCGGTGTGGATGGTGAATTGTTCCATGATCGCTATGTTCTCCTTCCTGCCGCTCAGGCGAGCTTGCGCACGTCGACGAAATGGCCTTCCAGCGCGGCCGCGGCAGCCATCGCCGGGCTCACGAGGTGGGTGCGGCCACCCGCGCCCTGACGGCCTTCGAAGTTGCGGTTGGACGTCGATGCGCAGCGCTCGCCCGGGTCGAGGCGGTCGGCGTTCATTGCCAGGCACATCGAGCAACCCGGCTCGCGCCACTCGAAACCTGCGGCCTTAAAGATCTTGTCGAGACCTTCACGCTCGGCCTGTTCCTTCACAAGGCCCGAGCCCGGCACGACCATCGCCAGCTTCACGTTGGAGGCAATCCGCTTGCCCAGCTTCTGCACGACCCACGCGGCGGCGCGCATGTCTTCGATGCGGCTGTTGGTGCACGAGCCGATGAAAACCTTGTCGATGTTGATATCGCTGATGGCAACGTTCGGTTGCAGGCCCATGTACTCCAGCGCGCGCTCCATGGCGTTGCGCTTGTTCGGGTCCTTCTCTTTGTCGGGATCCGGCACGCGGTCTTCAATGCTGACCACCATTTCCGGCGACGTGCCCCAGCTCACCTGCGGGCGGATCTCTTCGGCACGCAGCTCGACCACGTGATCGAAGTGGGCACCGTCATCCGAATGCAGCGTGCGCCAGTAGGTGACGGCCTGTTCCCACTCCACGCCCTGCGGCGCAAACGGACGGCCCTTGATGTATTCGAGCGTGACGTCATCCACGGCGACCATGCCGGCGCGTGCGCCGCCCTCGATCGCCATGTTGCACACCGTCATGCGCCCTTCCATCGACAGCGCGCGGATGGCGGAGCCACCGAATTCCATGGCGTAGCCCGTGCCGCCCGCCGTACCGATCTTGCCGATGATGGCGAGCACGATGTCCTTGGCGGTGCAACCGCGTGGCAGCGTGCCCTCCACCTTCACGAGCATGTTCTTGCTCTTCTTGGCGAGCAGCGTTTGGGTGGCCAATACGTGCTCGACTTCCGACGTGCCGATGCCGTGCGCCAGCGCGCCGAATGCGCCGTGCGTGCTGGTATGCGAGTCACCGCACACCACCGTCATACCCGGCAGCGTCGCGCCCTGCTCCGGCCCGATCACGTGCACGATGCCCTGACGCTTGTCGGTCATCTTGAATTGGGTGATGCCGTAGCTGTCGCAGTTGGCATCGAGCGTATCGACCTGCAGCCTGGAAACCGGATCGGCAATGCCGTGCGAGCGGTCGGTGGTCGGCACATTGTGGTCCGACACGGCCAGGTTGGCACTGATGCGCCACACCGGACGCTGCGCCATCTTCAGGCCTTCGAACGCCTGCGGGCTCGTCACTTCATGCAGCAGTTGGCGATCGATGTAGAGCACGGTCGTGCCGTCCTCTTCGGTATGAACGACGTGATCGTCCCAGAGTTTGTCGTAGAGCGTCTTGGCCATGATGCGATCCGTGCACAACGCGCCCTCAATGTGAATTGGAGGCGGCCGCGCGAGCAGTTTCGTGGGGAGTGATCGATTATGCCACCCGGTGCATTGGGCACCGGACGTGACTGACGAAAGGGGGTTTCGCCATTTCGCGAAGGCTCGCCCGGGCAATCTTCGGGCGACAAAAAACCCCGCCGGTTGCCCAGGCGGGGTTTCTGTACAGCGTGTTACCGAGCAGCTTAGCGCTTGTCGATCGCCGGCACTTCGCGCGTGGCGGCACCGTTGAACAGCTGGCGCGGACGGCCGATCTTGTACTCCGGATCGGTGATCATCTCTTCCCACTGCGAGATCCAGCCTACCGAGCGGGCCAGCGCGAAGATACAGGTGAACATCGACGACGGAATGCCCAGCGCACGCTGCACGATGCCCGAGTAAAAGTCGACGTTCGGGTACAGCTTGCGGCTGACAAAGTACTCGTCCTCCAGCGCGATCTTTTCCAGCTCCATGGCGAGCTTGAACAGCGGGTCGTTGTGCAGACCCAGTTCGTTCAGCACCTCATGGCAGGTTTCGCGCATCAGCTTGGCACGCGGGTCGTAGTTCTTGTACACGCGGTGACCAAAGCCCATCAGGCGCACGCCGCTGTTCTTGTCCTTGACCTGCTTGATGAACTCGGGAACCTTGTCCACCGAGCCGATCTCTTCCAGCATATTCAGTGCGGCTTCGTTCGCACCACCGTGCGCCGGGCCCCACAGGCAGGCGATACCGGCAGCGATCGCGGCGATCGGGTTCGTGCCCGACGAGCCAGCCAGACGCACCGTCGAGGTCGATGCGTTCTGCTCGTGGTCTGCATGCAGGATGAAGATGCGGTCCAGAGCACGCTCCAGCACCGGGTTCACCTTGTAGTCTTCGCACGGCGTGGCAAACATCATGCGCATGAAGTTGCCGGTGTACGAGAGATTGTTCTGCGGATAGATCAGCGGCTGGCCGATGTTGTACTTGTAGGCCATCGCCACCAGCGTCGGCAGCTTGGCGATCAGGCGGATCTGCGAGATCTCGCGCTCGCGCGGGTCATTGATGTTGGCCGCATCCGGGTAGAACGCGCTCATCGCGCCAACCAAGCCCGTCAGCACAGCCATCGGGTGGGCGTCACGACGGAAACCTCGCAGGAAGAACTGCATCTGCTCGTGCACCATGGTGTGATTCGTCACCACATGGTTGAACTCTTCCTTCTGCTTGGCGTTGGGCAGTTCGCCCTTCAGCAACAGGTAGCAGATTTCCATGAAATCGCACTTGCTGGCCAGATCGTCAATGGCGTAGCCGCGGTACAGCAGCTCGCCCTTGTCGCCATCGATATAGGTGATCTTGGAATTGCACGACGCGGTCGACATGAAGCCGGGGTCGTACGTGAACTTGCCCGTCTGGCCGTACAGCTTGCGGATGTCGATCACGTCGGGCCCGACCGTGCCCTTGTAGATCGGCAGCTCTACGCTGGGCGAGCCATCGGAAAACGATAGGGTGGCTTTCACTTCGGACGGCGTCATGTCGGTTTCCTTCTCTGCTGTTTATAAAAATGAAGTCGGGAGACTCCCGCCAGACGGATCGAGGGGCGCAGGCCGGGGGGCAGCTGGACCGATTCGTCTTGCGGCAACCTCTCGCGGGCCGGCTCAGACCGAGCGCAGCAAGGTCAGGACGTGCTGGATATACGGCACGTCGAGTTCGCCCTCCGGCTCCTTGCGTGTAAGCAGGAGATCCATCAGGTCGTTGTCGGGCAGCTCGAACAACTGTGAGAGTGCGGCGACGTCGTCATCCGACAGTTCCGTCTCGTAGCGATTGAAGAAGCGCTCGACGATGATGTCGTTCTCAAGCAGGCCGCGTCGGGCACGCCAGCGCAGACGCGCGCGCTTGTGCGGATCGGACTGGTGGGAGAACGTTGGAGTATTCACAGCAATCATGCTTCTGAAGAATGTGTCGCCGGGAAAACCGCTCCGGCGACACACGATGCCAAAGTGCGCTGACTCGCGGCTTACACCGCGCGACGCACCATCAGTTCCTTGATCTTGCCGATAGCCTTGGTCGGGTTCAGACCCTTCGGGCAGACATCGACGCAATTCATGATGGTGTGGCAGCGGAACAGCCGGTACGGATCTTCCAGATTGTCCAGACGCTCGCTGGTGGCCTGATCACGGCTGTCCGCGATGAAGCGGTAAGCCTGCAGCAGACCGGCCGGGCCGACGAACTTGTCCGGGTTCCACCAGAACGACGGGCACGACGTCGAGCAGCTCGCGCACAGAATGCACTCGTACAGGCCGTCAAGCTCTTCACGCTCTTCCGGCGACTGCAGACGCTCCTTCTCCGGCGGCGGCTCGTCGTTGATCAAGTACGGCTTGATCGAGTGGTACTGGTTGAAGAACTGCGTCATGTCGACGATCAGGTCGCGCACCACGGGCAATCCCGGCAGCGGACGCAGCACGATCTTCTCTGGCAGCTCACGCATGTTGGTCAGGCAGGCCAGACCATTCTTGCCGTTGATGTTCATGGCGTCGGAGCCGCACACGCCTTCGCGGCACGACCGACGGAACGCGATCGACTCGTCCAGCTTCTTCAGCTTGACCAGCGCGTCGAGCAGCATGCGCTCGTGACCGTCGAGTTCAACCTCGTAGGTCTGCATGCGGGGCGCTGCGTCCTTGTCCGGATCGTAGCGATAGACTTCAAAAATACGCTTCATTTTTGTGGGTCCTTCTTGTCCGTTAGAACGTACGCGCCTTGGGCGGCACGCTTTCCACCGTCAACGGCTTCATCGTCACAGGCTTGTATTCCAGGCGATTGCCTTCGCTGTAATACAGCGTGTGCTTCATCCAGTTTTCGTCGTCGCGGTTCGGGAAGTCGCTGTGGGCGTGGGCGCCGCGCGATTCCTTGCGAGCCGCAGCCGACACCATCGTCGCCTTCGCCACCTCCACCAGGTTGGCCACTTCCAGCGCTTCAACGCGCGCGGTGTTGAACACCTTGGACTTGTCCTTCAGGTGGATGTTGGCGCTGCGCTCGGCCACTTCCATGATGCGTTGGACGCCCTCGTCCATCAGCGTCTGCGTGCGGAACACGCCAGCGTGCGACTGCATGTTGCGGCGGATGTCGTTGGCGACGTCCTGCGCGTACTCGCCCGAGCTGGACGAATCCAACTTGGCCAGGCGGGACAGCGCGAA
The DNA here is from genome assembly GCA_963512445.1 of uncultured Ralstonia sp. GTDB lineage: Bacteria > Pseudomonadota > Gammaproteobacteria > Burkholderiales > Burkholderiaceae > Ralstonia. Next base: position 609 of record CAUPMS010000010.1, on the reverse strand, counting down.
GTCGGCGGCATCAGCCGGCAACGGCTTGTGTTCGCGGTTCTTCAGGTTCTGCGCAATGATGTGGTTGCCCGCCGAACGGCCGAACACCACGAGGTCGAGCAGCGAGTTCGTGCCCAGACGGTTGGCGCCGTGCACCGACACGCACGAGCATTCGCCGATTGCGTAGAAGCCGTTGATGACTTCGTTCGGATTGCCGTTCTTCGGCACCACGACCTGACCGTGATAGTTCGTCGGGATACCGCCCATCTGATAGTGGATGGTCGGCACGACCGGAATCGGTTCCTTGATCGCGTCGACGTTGGCAAACTTCAGGCCGATTTCGCGAATCGACGGCAGTCGCTTCATGATGGTCTCGGCACCGACGTGGGTCAGGTCGAGCAGCACATAGTCGCCGTTCGGGCCGCAGCCGCGGCCTTCCTTGATTTCCTGGTCCATCGAGCGCGACACGAAGTCACGCGGTGCCAGATCCTTCAGCGTCGGAGCGTAACGCTCCATGAAGCGCTCGCCGTCCTTGTTACGCAGGATGCCGCCTTCGCCGCGCACGCCTTCCGTGATCAGCACGCCCGCGCCGGCCACGCCGGTCGGGTGGAACTGCCAGAACTCCATGTC
>CAUPMS010000009.1:0-155178 GCA_963512445.1 uncultured Ralstonia sp. | reverse complement strand
TCCTGCTCGTTATATCGTTCGATATCTTCGGAAAGACCTTAACTGAACGGCATTACCGCACTGCGGAGGTTTTTTTTTATGTGCGCACGCTGGGGCGAAGCATAGCGGGAGTGGGCCGCTTGCCTGCAAGCCGGGTTGCGCGCCGAGTTCTGTGCATAAGGCAATGCGGTGCACGTGATAGTCGATATGCCGGGCAGCGCGGTGTGCAAACCGTCCGCGCTGCGCCGGGTTTTTCTAGACTGCCCCCTTCATCGAACAGACACATAGAAAACAAGGGAGGGGACGATGGACCTGAGTCACATCCTGTCGCGCACGGAGCGCGGCACGCAGGAGCTGCAAACGCGCAGTGGGCACGTCACGCATCGGCAGCGGGCGATCCTGCTGCTGGTCAACGGCGAGCGCTCTGCGGCGGAAATCCTGGCGCAGTTGAGCAGTGCCGGCCCCGACACCGAAGACCTTGCGCGCCTGATTACCGACGGGTACATCGAAAGCCGCGCGCCGATCAAGGTGGCCCCGACGCCCAAGGCGCCGCCCACGCCGGCAACGGCCACGCAATTTGCGCCGCGCCACGTTCGGCAGGCGTCGATTGCCGACTGGCGCCTGAGCCAGGCGGGCGCGTTCTCGGCCTTGCAGCGCTACCTGGCTGAAGGGCCGGAAGCCCCCATCGATTTTCTCAACGGCCTGGCCGCGCCGCTGTACGCCGCGCTGACCACGTGCCGTAGCGAGGCCTCCGCCCACGCCGTGGTTGCGTTCCTGGAAGCGCGCTTGGACGAGGAAGCCTGGAATGTGAACGAAGAGTCCTAGGTGTAAATACTGAATTCACGCATTTTTCCCAATAAACGGGAATGTTGCGTTGATGCATTGAGAAAATCGTCGCATTCTCCGTCGCAACATCACTCGACGGAGTTTCGCGATGACCGAGCCGGGCTTGGCACATTCGCCAGCACAATCCGCCGCCGCTACCAGCGGTTCGGATCGCGTGCTGATGGTGCTCGCCACGATTGCGCGCCACGGCCGGCCGGTTGCCGCGCGCGAGCTGGTCGAACTGACCGGCTTGCCGCAGAGCACGCTGTACCGCCAGGTGGCGATGCTCAAGCGTTGGGGCTTCGTGCTTGAATCGGCCGGCACCTACGCGCCGGGGCCGATCAGCTTGCAACTCGCGGTCGGCTTCGACCATGCCTCGCACCTGCTGCATGAAGCGCGTATCGGCATGACCAAGCTGGCAACCGAATCGGGTGAATCAATCGGGCTGGTCGTCGCCGTCAAGGATCAGGTCGTGTGCCTGGAAATGGTCGAGAGTCAGCAATCGCTGCGCTGCTCGTTCGAGAAGGGGCGCAGCGTGCCGCTGTTGACTGGCGCCTCGGCCAGATCGTTGCTCGCGTTCATGCCGCCCGCTGCGGCGCGCACCATCCTCGCTGATCTGCTGGCCGATGACCCGGTGCAGCAGGCACAACTGCACACCGAACTTGCCGATATCCGCGTTGCCGGCTATGCGCTGTCCGAAGGCGAAGTCGACCCCGGCGTCTGGGGCGTGAGCGTGCCGGTGTTCCGGCTGCCCGGCCATGCGCTCGGCTCGATCACGATGATGGCGCCTGCAACGCGCGTGCGCGGCAAGGAGCAGCGCCTGATCGATATGACCGTTGCTGCAGCTGCTTCCATTTCGGCGCGGCTGCAGGACATCTGAGTTTCACAAGATCCGTTTTTTCACCCCACACGCACACTAGGAGACCACTCATGGGGAATCGCCGTCGTTTTATGCATTCGATGCTGGCTTGTGCCGTGGCGCTGTCTGCTGCGGCGTCCTTCGCAACCGCCGCGCACGCCGCGGGCGAGCCGCTGCGCGTGGCCACCGACGCCACCTTCGCGCCGATGGAGTTTGTCGAAAACGGCAAGCGCACCGGCTTTGATGTCGACCTGATCGAAGCGCTGGCCCGTACCATGAGCCGCCCGGTCGAGTGGACCGACATCGATTTCAAGGGCCTTGTGCCGGGCCTGATCTCGCGCCGCTTCGATGTGGCCATCTCGGGCATCTACATCACGGAAGAGCGCAAGAAGGTGGTGGACTTTACGGTGCCGTACTACCACGGTGGCCTGGTCGCGATGGCCAAGCAGGGCAACACGGCCATCAAGACGCCGGCTGACCTGAACGGCAAGAAGGTGAGCGTGCAGGTGGGCACCAAGTCGGTCAACTACCTGAAGGAGAACTACCCGAAGGTCGAGCGTGTGGAAGTCGAGAAGAACGAGCAGATGTTCAACCTCGTTGAGATCGGCCGCGCCGATGCGGCTGTCACCGGCCGTCCCGCCGCTGCGTACTACGCGAAGATGCGGCCGGGCTTGCGCTTGGTCGAGCCGGCGCTGACGACCGAGGAATACGGCATCGCCGTGCGTCGTGACCAGCCCGAACTGACCCGTGCACTGAACGCTGCACTCGAGAAGATCAAGGCCGACGGCACGTACGCGCAGATCCTCAAGAAGTGGTTTGGCCCCGACGCCAAGTAACGACTGACGGACACGCCTGGGTTTATTCACATATGGAACTGGATTTTTCTCCTGTCTGGGCGGGGTGGACGGACATCCTCAACGGTGCGCTTGTCACCGTTGAGGTGACGGCCGTCGCGCTGATGCTCGGCTGCGCGCTGGGCTTGCTGATCGGCATCGGGCGGCTGAACCCGCGCCGGCGCTTTGTCTACGGCATCTGCACGGTGTACGTGACGTTCATCCGTGGTACGCCGCTGCTGGTGCAGCTTTTCCTGCTGTTCTTCGGGCTGCCGCAGTTCGACATCCTGTTGCCGGCCTTCGTGTGCGGCGTGCTGGGGCTGGGCGTGTATTCGGGCGCCTACGTGTCGGAGATCGTGCGCGGTGCGATTCAGTCGGTCGATCGCGGGCAGATGGAGGCGGCGCGCTCGATCGGCATGTCGTCGGCGCAGTCGATGCGCGCAATCATCCTGCCGCAGGCCGTGGTGCGGATGATCCCGCCGCTGGGCAACGAGTTCATCGCGCTCATCAAGAACTCGGCGCTGGTGTCGCTGCTGACCATTCACGACTTGATGCACGAGGGGCAGAAAATCATCAGCGTGTCGTATCGCTCGCTGGAGGTGTATCTGGCGATTGCGCTGGTGTATCTGGTGCTCACCAGCGCCGCCAGCTACCTGCTGCATCGGCTTGAACGCAACATCCGTGCGGGAGGCATGGTGCAATGAACATGACAAATGCGGCGACCCCGCAAACTCTCAAATCCGCGCTGGATGCACCGATGATCCAGATTCGCGGCCTGACCAAATCGTATGGCGATCACACCGTGCTCAAGGGTATCGACTTCGAAGTCGACGCCTCGCAGGTGGTGGTCGTGATCGGCCCCAGCGGCTCGGGCAAGAGCACGTTCCTGCGCTGCTGCAACGGGCTGGAAGTGCCCGAAGGCGGCAGCATCGACATCTGCGGCAAGCGGCTGATCGACAACGGCACGATGCTGCCCGAGAGCGACTTGAACCACCTGCGCCAGCAGGTCGGCATGGTGTTCCAGTCGTTCAACCTGTTTCCGCATCTTTCGGTGCTGCACAACATCACCGTGGGCCCGCGCATGCTGAGCGGCAAGTCCAAGCACGAGGCCGAAACCGAAGCGCGTGAATTGCTGGAGAAAGTGGGCCTGGCACACAAGGCCGACGCGATGCCGGCGAGCCTCTCCGGCGGTCAGAAGCAGCGCGTGGCGATTGCCCGTGCGCTGGCGATGCGGCCGAAGGTGATGCTGTTTGATGAGCCGACCTCTGCGCTCGACCCGGAACTCGTCGGTGAAGTGCTGCAGGTAATGAAGCTGCTCGCCAAGGAAGGTATGACGATGCTGGTGGTCACGCACGAGATGGGCTTCGCGCGCGAAGTGGCCGACGTGGTGGTGGTGATGGACGGCGGCGGTATCGTCGAAGCCGGGCCGCCGTCGGTCATCTTTGGCGAACCCAAGGAAGTGCGCACGCGTTCGTTCCTGCAGGCTGTGCTGTCGCGGTCATGACGATGGCCGAGCGTATGACATTCGATGCTTCCATCTGGCAGGGCCGTGACGACACGGGCGAGCGCGGTGACGTGACGCGCCTGTTCCAGGTCGTGCGGTCGGCCTATGCGACGGCGCTGTCCGGCGTGCCTGCATTGCTGGGGTTTGCGTGCGATGCGGGCGTGGTGCGCAACCATGGCCGCGCCGGTGCCGCGCAGGGCCCGCGCGAAATCCGTCGGGCGTTGGCCAACGTGCCGGCGCATGGTCTGTCGGTGCTGGCCGACGCGGGCGATGTGACGTGCGGCGATGGCGATCTGGAAGGAGCACAAGCCGCGCTTGGCGAGACCGTATGCGAACTGCTGGATGCCGGCGCGCGTCCGGTGGTGCTCGGCGGTGGTCATGAAGTGGCGTTCGGCACGTATCAAGGCTTGCGTAAGCACTGGCAGAAGCAGGGCTGGCGCGGGCAGGGGCGTGGACGTTTGGCCATCGTCAACTTTGACGCGCATTTCGATCTGCGCACGAGCCGCCCCGGCAACTCCGGCACCCCGTTCGACCAGATCGCCGAAGACTGCGCCGCGCACGGTATCGATCTGACGTATTGCTGCCTGGGCGTGAGCCGCTTGTCCAACACGCCTGCGCTGTTCGACCGCGCCGACGCGCTGCACGCGCATTACGTGGAAGACACCAACACGCAGGAGCGCCACCTCGATGCGCGCATGGCCGATCTGGATGCGTGGCTGGCTGATGCCGACCACGTCTACCTGACCATCGACATGGATGTGCTGGCCGCCGCAGTGGCACCCGGCGTGTCTGCGCCCGCCGCTTACGGCATCACGCTGCCGGTGCTCGAAACGCTGGTGCAGCACGTCTGCGCGACGGGCAAAGTGCGCGTGGCGGACATCGCCGAGACCAACCCCGAATACGACCAGGATCGCCGCACCGTGCGCGTGGCGGCGCGTCTGGCGTATCACTTGTTGCGCCGTTCATGAAGCTGATTCCTGCAGATGCCATGCGCCGCATGCCGTGGAAAAACGGCGGCGGTGTCACGACTGAAATCGCTATCGCACCTGCTGGCGCCACGCTCGACAATTTCGACTGGCGCGTGAGCACCGCGCAGGTGGAAGCGGCCGGGCCGTTTTCGCGCTTTGTTGGCATTGACCGTTCACTGGCGGTGATCGCTGGTGGGCGGCTGACGATGCATCGCGCGGATGCCGAAGCCGTGAAGCTCGCGCCCGGCCAAGCGCCCGCACGCTTTCCCGGTGAGGCGGATGTGCACGCGACACTTGACGCACCGTTGTCCGATTTCAACGTGATGACGCGGCGCGACGTTTGGGCGCATCACGCCGAGGCGATTGCGCTGGCGGCCGGCGAGCGCCGCACGTTGCCGCGCCTGCACCCGGGCATGCAATGGCTCGTGTATTGCGTGCACGGCGTGCTGTCGATCGGCACGGACGATGTATCGCAAGGCGGCGCGGCATGGCTCGACGCAGCGGATGATGTCGACACGTTTGTCGCGCGCGTCGGCTCGGTTGGCTACCTGGTGGGGTTGTGGCCGGTGGCCTGATCCTGCGCCAGATCAAACACATCAAAAGAAAAGGGACCCCGTAGGGTCCCTTGCAAGTCTCCCGGCCCGGCACGCATGCCGGGCTCGGCAGAAGACTCTTACTTCTTCTTGTTCACTGCGTCCTTGAAGCCCTTGCCAGCCGTGAATTTCACGGTCTTGGTTGCCGGGATCTTGATGGCTTCGCCAGTGCGCGGGTTGCGGCCGGTGCGTGCAGCACGCTTGCCCGACGAAAACGAACCGAAGCCAACCAGCGTGATGGTGCCGCCCTTGGCGACGGTCTTCTTGATGTTTTCCAGCGCGGAGTTCAGCGCGCGCTCGGCGGCGGCGTTGCTCAGTTCAGCGTCTTTCGCAATGGCGGCTACGAGTTCGGATTTGGTCGTCATGTCAGTTCCCCACTTCAGGTTTGTTGGACAGCGTTGTACTGCGACCCGTTTTATATCACCGTTGCGAAGGGTTGCACATCCCCTACCTGCAAGGGTTTGCGGGCCGTTGCTTGCAGCCGACACTTGCCCCGTCTAGGTTTGCGGGCGGGTATCCGGGAAACACCTGATATCGACAGGGTTTGTTTGCATTTTCGCCAGCGTTCTTTATGCCGGAAGCGCACCGAAAGCGCGCAGGCGGCACTGCAGCAAACCGGCTCGCCGGTCGCCGTACACTGTGCTTTTGGGCCCGTGCAAACTTCATGGAGAACATCATGTCGAGTTCGCAAATGCCTGTCGGACAAGGCTTCGCGGTTGGTGGCGAACCACCTGAGCAACCGCGCGGACCGGCCGTTCTGGTGGCCGGCGCCAACGGCCTGGTAGGCCGCGCGGTGGTGCATCGCCTTGTCGCCCAGCCTTGGGTGGGCAGTGTCACTGCGCTTGTACGCCGGCGCGGGGCCTTGACAGCAGGGCAGGCAATGCCCGGCCGATTGCGTGAATGCGTGGTCGATTTCGATCGCCTGGACGTGCCCGAAACCCAGTCCGCGTTTGCCGCTGATCTCGTTATCTGCGCGCTTGGCACGACCATCCGGCAGGCCGGTTCCCAAGCGGCATTCCGGCGCGTTGATGTTGAGTACCCGGTGGAACTGGCACGGCGTGCGTTTGCTGCCGGTGCGCATCATTTTCTGCTGGTGAGCGCGTTGGGTGCTGATGCGCGCTCGGGCGTGTTCTACAACCGCTGCAAGGGCGAGGTGGAGGCGGAACTCCTGTCGATCGGTTTTCCGTCCGTCACGGTGGTGCGGCCTTCGCTGCTGCTCGGCAAACGCGCAGAATTCCGGCCCGGCGAACGCATTGCCCAAGACCTGTCGCGCGCCATCGGATGGATCGTGCCCAAGACATGGCGACCGGTGCCGGCGGATTCGGTGGCGGCGGCGCTCGTTATGGCGGCGCGCGTGGACGCGCCGGGTGTACGCGTGCTGGAGAACGCGGCGTTGCTGGCCGCCAAAGATGAACGGCCGGTGGGGTGAGCCACCGGCCGTTCTCGTGCCGCTTGGTTTGACTTCAAGCGGCTACTTCTCGATCGGCTTGCCTGTGCGGTCGTGCATCAGCGACAGCGCAAACACGCTGATGATGGCGGCGACCATCACGTAGTACGACGGTGCCAGCTTGCTGCCCGTGCTGGCGATCAGCCACGTCACGATCAGCGGAGCAAAGCCGCCGAAGACCGTGACCGCCAGGTTGTACGAAATCGACAAGCCGGTGGAGCGCACCGCCGTCGGGAACTGCTCCGCCAGCACCGCCGGTGCCGGGCCCGTGAATGCCGCCAGCAACACACCCAGAATCACCTGTACCTGCAGCAGCGTCTGCACCGTCGGGTTGACATTGAGCCAGTGGAAGAGCGGATACGCCGCCACTGCGATGATGAGCGCCACCGTGCCCAGCATGCGCTTGCGGCCAACGCGATCCGACAGCGTGCCCATGAGCGGGCACAGTACGAAGATGATCGCACCGCACAACGCCGTCGACTGGAACGTCGCGCCCAGCGGCAGACCGAGCTGCTGCTTGGCGTACGTCGGCATGTAGAACACCAGCGTGTAAGTGCAGACCGTCCAGAGAATCGTCACGCCCAGGCCGCCGAGCACTTCGCGCGGATGATCGCTCAGCACTTGCGACAACGGTGCCAGACGCGATTCCTTTGCGGCCTTTGCTTTTTGCGCTTCAAATGCAGGCGGCTCGTGCAGGTGTGAGCGGATGTACATGCCCACCGGCCCGATCAGCAAACCGAACAGGAACGGAATGCGCCAGCCCCATGCATCGATCTGCTCGGGCGACAAGCCGTTCGTGACGATCGCGCCCATCGCGGCACCGAGGATGAACGAGATGCCCTGGCTCGCCTGCTGCCAGCTTGCGAAATAGCCACGGCGTTCGTCCGGCGCATACTCGATCAGGAACGCCGTGGCGCCACCGACTTCACCGCCGGCCGAGAAGCCCTGGATGAGCCGCGCGATCACGATGAGGATGGGCGCGCCGATACCGATTTGCGAATACGTGGGCGCGAGGCCGATGATGGCCGTGCCGATCGCCATCAGCATGATGGTGAGCGTAAGCGCGGCTTTGCGGCCCACGCGGTCGGCGTAGACGCCAAGCACGACAGCGCCGACGGGGCGCATGAAGAACCCCACGCCAAATGTGGCAACCGTCAGCATGAACGAGGTGAAGTCGTTGCCAGTGGGGAAGAACAGCTTGGCGATGATGACTGCGAAGAAGCTGTAGACCGTGAAGTCGAACCATTCGAGGCCGTTGCCGATGGTGGCGGCAATGATGGCCTTGCGTCGGGTGGCCGCAGAGATGGCCGGTGCCGGTGCCCGATCGCCCTGGGTGGGCGCTGTCGTGGCTTCGGTGGCTTGCATGGATGTGTCCTCCAGTGTTTTATGGGCATCGCCTGCCTCGATCTCTCCCCAGCGCGGGCGGCGAAGCGGTCATGGTAAGTGATCCGGCTGCGATTGGCTGAGACGGCATGCGAGGTGCTTGGAATTGAACCGGCCAAAGATTGTCGAACGCATATGCGCATGCATCCAACGGAGCACATCATGAACCCGACATCGCAACCCGGCCGTCGTTTTGCCGCCATCCTGCCGGGCGCGTTGGCCGCGTGTGCGGTCGTCTTGCTGGGCGGCTGCGTGGTCGCGCCCTATTACGACGCCTACGGCAACCCGATCGCCCCCGTAGTGGCGGCGCCCGCACCGGTGGCCGCGTATCCGGCCTATCCGTACGCGTACGACCCGTATTACTACGATGGGCCGGCCTACTATCCCTACTATCCGGCGCCGGTTTTCGGCAGCGTGTGGATTGGCGGCGGCGGTTGCTGGGACTGCCATCGCGGCTGGGGTGGCCGGGGATGGGGCGGACGCGGCGGCTGGGGCCATCGTCACTGATCTGTCATATCTGCCCATCTCAATCTCTCAACGCGACGAGAACGCCCGCCTGACAGGGTTGAACGCCAGTTCCGCCGTCAGTTCAATACGCGTGACTGCGTAACGGAATCTGCTGCATCGCGACATACAATCCATCGCTCTTAAAACGAAAACAATGTGCGAGGAGATTGTCGATGTCCGTCGTCATCGTGCTGGCTGCGCTGGCATTTCTGATGTTCGCCGCGTATCGCGGCTACAGCGTCATCCTGTTTGCACCGCTGGCTGCCCTGGGCGCGGTGCTTCTGACTGATCCATCGGCCGTGGCGCCCGTGTTCTCCGGCATCTTCATGGAGAAGATGGTCGGCTTCGTCAAACTGTATTTCCCGGTGTTCCTGCTCGGTGCCGTGTTCGGCAAGGTGATCGAGCTGTCGGGCTTTTCGCGCTCGATCGTCGCGTCGGTCATCCGCGTGGTGGGGGCCAAGCGGGCGATGCTCTCCATCGTGCTGGTGTGCGCGCTGCTGACATACGGCGGTGTGTCGCTGTTCGTGGTGGTGTTTGCGGTGTACCCGTTTGCGGCGGAAATGTTCCGCCAGGGCAATATCCCCAAGCGTCTGATCCCGGGCACGATCGCGCTGGGCGCGTTCTCGTTCACGATGGATTCGCTGCCGGGCACGCCACAGATCCAGAACATCATCCCGACCACGTTCTTCCACACCACATCGTGGGCTGCGCCGTGGCTGGGCACGATGGGCGCGCTGTTCATCATCGTGGTGGGCATGTCGTATCTGGAATGGCGCCGCCGTGCGGCACTGCGCAACGGCCACGGGTATGACCACGGCCTGACCAAGCTGGTGAATGAGCCCGAGACCGCTGAGACCGGCAAGCTCGCACACCCGCTGATCGCACTGTCGCCGCTGGTGCTGGTGGGCGTGATGAATCTGCTGTTCACGCGCTGGATTCCGACGTGGTACGACAAGGTCGTCACCGTTGCGCTGCCGGGTCTGCCCAAGCCGCTGACGGTTGAAGCCAACAAGTTGACTGCGATCTGGGCCGTGGAAGCGGCGCTGCTGATCGGCATCATCGTGGTGCTCGTGTTCGGCTTTCGCGCTGTGAAAGGCCGCTTTGCCGAAGGCAGCAAGGCGGCGGTGTCGGGCGCGCTGCTGGCGGCCATGAACACCGCATCGGAATACGGCTTTGGTGGCGTGATCGCAGCGCTGCCGGGCTTCCTGGTGCTGGCCGATGGGCTGCGCGCGATTCCGAATCCGCTCGTCAATGAAGCGGTCACGGTGAGCACGCTGGCGGGCATCACCGGTTCGGCCTCGGGCGGCATGAGCATTGCACTGGCGGCGATGGCCGACCAGTTCGTGCAGGCTGCACAGGCAACGGGCATTCCGATGGAAGCCCTGCACCGTGTGGCTGCAATGGCCTCGGGCGGCATGGATACGCTGCCGCATAACGGCGCCGTGATCACGCTGCTGGCCGTCACGGGCCTCACGCACCGCGAGGCGTATCGCGATGTGTTCTGCGTGACGGTCATCAAGACGCTGGCCGTGTTCTTCGTGATTGCCATGTTCTACGCCACCGGTATTGTCTGACGCAGACGTTGCTGCAATGAAAAAGCCGCGAGGAATCGCGGCTTTTTTTATCGGCGCGGGCGTGATCCGGTTATTGCATGTTGCCGGCGGCTTCAGAGCGGCGTTCGCGGCAGACGCGCTGGGCTTCACCCACCAGCGAATCGCATTGGCTGGCGCGACGCGACCAGAATGCATGGTCGGACGACGATTCCGCAGTCGCCTTGCCTCCCTTGCCATGGCGGTGCGTGATGTGCTTGTCGACCCATTTGTCGGTCTTCACGTGCGCGCGGTGGACTTTCTGCTTAAGCGTGCCGGGCGTGGCCTCCGGTTGTGCGCCGGTGGCGTTGTTGTGATAGCCGGGGTTGGCGGCAGCATCGGCATTGCGCTGGACCTGGGTGCGCGGGCCTTCCATCGGGCTGTCGACGCCGGTCACAGCGCTGTGATCCTTCTGCTGGGCCTGCGCGGGCGCCGCGCCGATCCACGCACAGGCGGCCACGGCGATGGCTACGGCCAGAGTCGACATCTTGCGTGCTTGCATGCTCATTCTCCTTGTTGTGAAACGGGGCGGACTCCATGACACGCGCGCGGCATGCCATCTTGGCGCGCGTCCCAAACGTCACAATAGGAAAGCGGCAGCCCGGCAGACAGTAGGCGTTGACTGAACCGTCTGTCGGACAAACGCTGTCAAGGCGCGGTATTTCAGGCGCGCAAAAACAGCCAGACCGTCAGGATGATCCCGACGATGACGACAAAGCCGCGCAGCACCTTTTCCGGCAGCCGGTGCAGCAGCCATGCGCCGGCAAAGCCGCCCGCAATGCCGCCGATGCCCAGCGACACTACGGCCGCCCAGTTCACCTGCGGCGAGAACGCAAACACCGCCACCGCTGACGCATTCATCGTCATGGCGAGCACGTTCTTGGTGGCGCCCGCCATGCGCACCTGCTGGCCCGCCACGGTGAGCGCTGCCAGCATCAGAAACCCGATTCCGCCGCCGAAGTAGCCGCCATAAATGGCGATCGCAAACTGCGCGGTTGCCAAAGCGGTGGTCGACATGCCAGATGCCGCGTGCAGCGGTTTGCGGCGGAAGCTGCCCCACGCAAACACGCTGGTCGCAAATAGCACGAGATACGGCACCAGCCTGGCGAAGAACGACGGCGGCGTCGCCAACAGCAACAGCGCGCCCAGCACGCCACCGATCAGGCTGATGACGATCAACTGCTTGAGCGAGAGGTGATGCTCGCCCGCATCAACGCCGCCGGCCAGTTTGCGCCCCGCAATCGACGAGGTGATCTGGCTGGGGAACAGCGCGATCGTCGAGGTCATGTTGGCGCCCAGCGGGTTGAGACCTGCCAGCAGCAAGGCTGGAAACGTGATGAACGACCCGCCGCCCGCGAGGGCGTTCTGGGCGCCAGCATAGACGCCGGCCGCCGCAACGAGCAGGGCGGTGGAAAACGGGAGTGTGGTCATAAGCGGAGCGTGCTGGGCGGCTGGAATGACCGCGATGGTAATGGAACGCTCAGTTGCGCGCTCGCTAGCGGAGCAGGGTGCCGCCGCCGTGCCGGCGCAGCCACCATTCAACGACTTCGAACGCACCCTGCACGATCAGCGCCAGCGCCGCTGCGGGGATGGCGCCTGCGAGCAGCGTTGCGCTGTCGTTGAGAGCAAGCCCGGTGGCGATGCGCTCGCCATAGCCGCCAGCGCCGATGAACGCGGCGATGGTCGCGGTGCCCACGCTGATGACGGCGGCGGTTTTGACGCCAGCGAGGATGACCGGCAGCGCCAGTGGTAGATCCACCACGCGTGTGCGCTGCGACGGCGTGAAACCCAGCGCCAATGCAGCATCGCGCAGGCCATCGGGCACCTGCTCCAGCCCGACGATGGTGTTGCGCACGATGGGCAGCAGCGCATATACCGCAAGCGCAATCAGCGCTGGCACCACGCCAATCGACCCGACGATGGGGATGAGCATGGCCAGCAGCGCCAGCGAGGGAATCGTCTGCAGCACGCCCACTACGGCAAGGATCGGCTGTTTGATCCGGCGCCGCGCCGCCATCAGACCGAGCGGCACCCCGAGCAGCACGGCAACGCCGGTCGAAATACCCACCAGCATGAGGTGCCGCTGCGTGAGCCGCCCAAGGCCGTCGGTCAGTTGGGTAAAGAACGCGCGGGCCGGCGTGGCGGCCGGCACATTGCCACGTCCCGCCAGAAACTGCCGCGCGGCTTGCGAGAACGACCGGCCTTCGAGTTCGACCGCCGCATTCATCGCCACCATGTCATCGCGCTGGATGCGCCCGGCAAGCGTGGTGATGGCCTGCCACTGCGCCGGGTGCCGTTGCGCAACGTCGGCGCGATAGAGCAGCACGGCGTCGTAGCGCGGGAAGATGTGCGCGGGGTCGTCGAGCACGCGCAGGTGTTCGCGGCGGATCTTGGCATCGGTGGAGTAGATGTCGATCACGTCGACTTGGGCTGCGCGCAGCGCGTCGTAGGCGACGCCGTGGTCGAGGCCGGTCGGGTGTTGCGGCAGCTTGTAATGCGCGGCAATTGCGGGCCAGCCGTCAGCGCGGCCCAGAAACTCATGCGACAAGCCAAGACGCAGCGCCGGGTGCGTGGCCAGATCGGCCAGCGTGCGGATGTGTTCGCGCTCGGCATCGGCCTCGCGCATGGCGAGCGCGTAGGTGTCTTCAAAACCCAGTGGCACGCCAGCAGCGAAGCCCATCGGCGCGAGGGTGCGGTTGATGTCCGCCAGCAGCACCGCCTGATCGGGGTTGGCAGCTTGCTCGGCCGGCAGGTGAAGGATTTCGGCAGCGATGGTGCCGAGGTAATCCGGGTAGACGTCGATGCTGCCGTTCTTGAGCGCCGCGAAGACGATGGCGGTATTGCCCAGGCCCGGCACGTGTTCGGCGGGGCCGTGGGAGCTAGCTGTCTGCGTGAGGATTTCGCCGAGCACGTACGACTCGGTGAAGCGTTTGGAGCCAATGCGTAGCGGTTGCTCTGCGAAAGCCGACGCGCTGCACGCCAGCCAGCCCAGCGCGAGCCATGCCAGGCAGCGCCGGAGGATGAGACTGCAGGTCAGTCGCCGTGTATCCAAAGTTCGTTGAGGTCGGTCAGGCCCCAGTCGCGGGGTTCTTCTCGCGAAACGATCTGGTCGCTGGTATGAGCCAGATCGATGAGTTCGGGCGCAATCCGCGTGCCCGACGATATCGAGAAGAATACCTTGACCGTGGGCGTGAGCAACGTGCCCCGCGCGTGCTGCATGACCACCGCCAGCCGCCCCGAGCGCAACCGCACGAGTGAGCCCACCGGATAGATGCCCACGCTTTTGACGAAGGCGTTGAACACCATCGGGTCGAAATGGCTGCCGCGCCATTCGACCATGCGCTGCACGGCGTAGGCGGCTTCCCACGCTTTTTTGTACGGGCGGTCGGACGTAACCGCGTCGTACACATCGCAGATGGCGCCCATGCGCGCAAACAACGAGATGCCAACGCCTGCCAGCTTGTGCGGATAGCCGGTGCCGTCCATGCGTTCATGGTGGTGCAGGCAGACGTCGAGCGCGATGTCGCGCATGCTGCTGTCGCCGGCCAGGATGTCGTGACCCGCCTGCGGGTGGACGATCACGTGGCGGAACTCATCGTCGGTGAGCGCGCCCGGCTTGTTCAGCACCTCGGGCGGAATCGCGATCTTGCCGATGTCGTGCAGCAGGCCCGCCAGGCCGGCGTCGCGGACCTCGTCATCGGAGAGCCCGAGCTGGCGGCCCAGCGACACCATCAGTGCGCACACGGCCACAGAATGCAGGAAGGTGTAGCGGTCTTTCGTCTTCAGGCGCACCAGGCTCGTCAGCGCGCTGGGGTGGCGGTCGACCGAGCCCGAAATGGCTTCCACCAGCGGCAGCGCGTCGCGCGCTTCAATCGTGCGGCCCATGCGCGCATCGGCAAACATGGCCTGCACGGCCACCTCGGCTTTGCTGATGAGGCGCGCCGCGCGGCGCATTTCTTCCGCATACGTGGTGGGGCGCGGGGCGCTGCTGGCGTCGGCGGGGCAGGCGGGCGGCGCTGGCACTTCGGGGGCCGAAGGCGCTGCATTGGCGGCGGCCACGTCGGTGCCGCGCGTGATGTCGATCCACACCTCGCGTACGCCGCTGGCACGCAGGCGCTGCAGCTGGGCGGCATCTTCCACGCGAAAGCGGGCCCGCCAGAACGGGTGTTCCAGCCACGAGCCGACAAATTCGTCGAGGTACATGCCCACCCGCAGGTGTTCGATGGCGATGCGCTTGCGCATGTTGATGTTCAGAGATCCGTCCGTGGCGAGGTCCGTTTTGCGCAGCCGGCGCAAGGGAAGGCTGCCCCGCCAATGGTTGCATTCTCTTTTATCGGACGGACTGCCAAGGCCTTGAGGGAGGAAAAGTCCGGGCTCGCAATGTGAAGTCTGAGCGTGTAGGCAAAAAAAAAGCGGCCAGAAGGCCGCCTCGGTAAACCGGTGCCGGCGCCAACTGGGGCGCCGGGCATCGGGGAGGGAGAGTGATACGGGAGATGCGAACGACTGCGAACGACTTATTGGCCGTCGCTGAACGGGTCAGCCTTGCCGACCAGGGCGCCGTCGGTGTACGGATCGGCCTTGCGCAGTTGGCCATCGGTGTACGGGTCTGCCTTGCGCACGGCGCCGTCGGTGTAGATGTCAGCCTTGCGGGCGCCATCGGTGTACGGATCAGCCTTGGTCACGGCTTGGCCGTTGGTGTACGGGTCTTGGCTTTGCACGCCGGCGGCAAAGGCGGGAAGGGCGGCAACAGCGATCAGCGAGGCGAGAATCAGGTTTTTGGTCTTCATGATGAACTCCACAACAGGGGGTGAGCATTGCCACAGGGCGGTTTTGCTGCAGTGCGGTAACGCGATGGCATAAGCTTAGTCGTTGCCAGAAGGGTAAAAAAGCCGTTCTATGAAACGCTTTGTTCAAAAAATAAGAACAATTGTGGCGCTTCAAGCACCGCAAACCGCACATAAGTCATTGAATTGACATGGAAATGTGAGATGCGGGATAACCCTTAATGCGAAGGTGTGACGGCAGGGGCAACGAAAAATTCCTGTCCTGCTACGCCCCGATTGTTGCGTTGCATTACAAGCATGGGGATTCCCCTCTCCCAAGCGGGTCATGTGGCGGCTAAACATTCGGCGTGGATGGTCGTTGATGCTGGTACGGGCGGCGTTTTCCGCCCTTGCAGCAGGAAGATCACCATGTCCATCACCACCGCTTCCATCGCCCGTTTCGAGATCGATGGCCTCGCCTATCAGGCAAGGCTGTTTGCCATGCCGTTCCACGTGCCGGAAAACGGCCGGGTGCGCGCACACGCGATCGGGCGTCCGGACATGCCGTTCAGCGGTGTGCACGTGCTGGCCACCTGGCTGGAAGAGCGCGTGCTGCCCAAAGGCGTGGGCCTGGTGATGGCCGACCGCCTGTTCTCGCACGGCGCGGTGGAGCAATGGTCGGGCACCGACGGCGCGCGTGCGGCCAAGGTGCTGTCGCAAGTTGCGCTCGGCAGCAAGAGCAGCCACCGTCTGTGGCGCAACACGGTTGCAGGCGGTTTCCGTGATGAGACCGCGTTCTTCCTGGGCGCTGCCTTCGTGCAGAGCGATGCCGCTGTCGACGACATCCGCCTGCTGGGCGACCTGATTCCTGCCGCTGAATGGTCCAGCGTGGCCGATGCCGCCTCGACCATGATGGGTCTGCACCTGTACCGCCCGGACGAGCCGGAGACGCTGGTCAATTGCGCGCTACTGGCGCCGTCCTGGACGGAAACGGCCGTGGAGCGCGCCGACGGCTACCGCGCGCTCACGCTGCTGCATTCCTTTACCGAAGACGACGAGGTCATCCACGTCGACATCGAACTGCTGCCGCCGGGCCAGGTGGTGCTGCAGGTGGAGTCGTGTTCGACGCGCTTTTCAGCGCGCTTCGACCCGGCGCTACTGGGCCGCGACATGACCGACGCACTGCTGCGCGACGCGCTGGCCCTGCAACACGGCGATCCCGCCAGCCTGCACTGACCGAGGCGGACCAGCGCAGCCTCCTTTTTCTGCTTACTTGGCCGGCGCGTTCCACGGGTATGCCAGCCACGCATCAAAGCGCTTGGCGAATTCACCGCTTTCCGTGGTCTGCCGCAGCCACTGGTCGACGAAGTTTTTGAACACCACGTCGCGCGGCAGCAGGTAGGCCTTCTCCGAAAAATCGAACGGTGCTTCCGGGTGCACGGCGCACAGCTCGGGGTGCAGCTTCTGCTGCAGCTTGGTTTCCACCGCGTCGGTCATCATCAGGTCCGCGCGGCCCGCGACGATCTCGTTGAAGATCGTCACATTGTCCGGATACACGCGAATCTGCGCCTGCTTCAGATGCTCACGCGCGAACTTCTCGTTGGTGCCGCCCGGATTGACCACGGCGCGCACATTCGGCTGGTCGATCTGCGCCAGCGTCTGGTATTTCGCTTGATTTTCGCAGCGCGTGATCGGCGTTTTGCCGTCGCGCTGATACGGAATCGAATAGAACGCCTTCTTCTGCCGCTCCAGCGTGACCGACACCCCGCTCATGGCGATGTCGTAGCGGTCGGCCGCAAAGTCTTGCATCAGCGTCGACCACGTGGTCGGCACGATTTCCAGCTTCACGCCCAGCACTTTGGCCAGACGCTCGCCCATCTCGACGTCCAGGCCGATGAAGCGGCCATCGGCAGGGTTCTTGTAGGTGAAGGGCTTGTAGTCGCCGGTGGTGCCAACACGCAGCGTGCCGCGCGCAATGATTTCGTCGAGCCGATTGGTGGTTTGCGCCAAAGCCGGCGCTGCAAGGCAGGCGCACAGCACGAACGCGCCGGTGCGGATGAAGCGGTTGAACATGAGCATCCCCATCTGAAAGAAAAGCAAAAAGGCGCGGCCGCCTCAGCGCCGCGCCCCTGAGTCACGGTTCTCGGCTGATTATTCTCCAGCCGATTGCGCTGCTGTCTTGTGCCATTGCAGCGCATTGAGCACCGCCAGCGACATCGCCGTCACGCCCGTCTTGATGGACGGCTCCGGCGCCGGCGCAAACAGCGGCGAATGATTGGTCGGCAGCGGCTTGGCGCCCGGCTTGAGCGAGGCCATGAACGTTTGCGGATCATTCACGCCAATGAAGAAGAACATTGACGGGATGCCCGCGTCAACAAACGCCGAGAAATCCTCACTCGCCGTAATCGGCGGCACGCGCAGCACGCGGCTGTTACCGAAGGCGGTCTTGAACATCGCCTCGGTGCGTGTGACCACGGTCGGGTCGTTGTTGACCGCCTTGCCGCCCTCGGTGAGCTTGATCTCGGCGTCCGGCGCGCCCGACATCTCGGTGACAGCCTTGGCCGTGCGGCGGATGCCGTCGAGCATCTTCTGGCGCACCGCCGGCTTGTAAGAACGGATCGTCCCACGCAGCAGCACGCTGTCGGGGATGATGTTCTCGGCGCTGCCGCCCTGGATGGCACCGATGCTCACCACACCGAATTCCTGCGGATCTTTCTCGCGGCTGATCACGCTTTGCAGATCGACCACGAAGCGCGCGGCCATCATCACCGGGTCGATGGTCTTGTCTGGCGCCGAGCCGTGACCGCCGCGACCCTTGAAGGTGATCTCCAGCCCGTCGGAGTTGGAGGTGATTGGCCCGCTGTTGAAGACGATCGAGCCATACGGCCCGGGGCCTGTGTGCAGCGCGAACGCATAGTCGGGCTTGGGGAAGCGCTTGAAGAAGCCGTCGTCGATCATGCTCTGCGCACCGGACACGGTTTCTTCCGCCGGCTGCGCAACGAACACCAGCGTGCCGTGCCAGCGGTCCTTGAGCGATACCAGCGTCTTGGCCGTGCCAACCCATGACGCCATGTGTACGTCGTGCCCGCAGCTGTGCGCCACGCCCACGTCTTCGCCGCGCCATTTGGTGTGCACATGGCTGGCGTAGGGCAGGCCGGTCTTCTCTTCCATCGGCAGCGCGTCGAGTTCCGTGCGCACCAGGATCGTTGGGCCTGCGCCATTGCGATATACGGCTACCACACCGGTCTTGCCCACGTGCTCCGTCACGTCAAAGCCGATCTCGCGCATCTGCTCAGCCAGCTTGGCGGCTGTGCGCGTTTCCTGAAAGGCCAGTTCGGGATGCGCATGGAGGTCTTTGTAGAGCGAATCGAGCTGACCGTACTCGGCATTGACCGCTGCATCCACCGCCGGTTTGATCTGCGCCACATCGATCCCGCCGGGCGTGGCCGCCGCAGCCTGCGCCGGCGCCGATGCAGTGCCGCCGGGGCTGAACGGAATTTGCGCGAACGCCGGCAAGGCTGCACTGGCCAGTAGCCAGGCGAGCGCAGTACGTTTTAACTGGATCGGGGGCGTGATCATGGGTGTCTCCTGTCGTTGTGGTGTCGTCAACAAAGTCGTTGCTTCGTCAATCGATTCGATTATGCAACGTGAATCACAGCATGTGCACCCGGGGGCATCCCCAAGTCGCTGCGTGCAGGTGAGGTGAAAACGCGCTCCCGGGACGAGCGTCATGCTTGGCACTCGATAGGCGCTTTCCTAGACTGGGTCAGGTGTGTTGTTTCAGTGAATCGAACCTCGAAACGCGGATGAATCCGACGACATCCTGTCTACAGCTAGCGTTTCGCGATGCCTCGCCCGGGGAGGCGGCGATTCGTGCGGCGCTGGAAGCCGCGCAGCGTGTGCTTGAGCGCAGCGGGGTATCGCCGCGCGCGGCCTTCTCGGCCTACCAGGCCTTCGCCAGCGGGACGGGCAGCCCCGACACCCTGGCGCTTGCGTTCGCGCGGGCGGAAGCTGAGGCCATGGATACGCTGGCCGCGCACGGCTACGCCCATTACGGCACGGTCAGCCTGGCCGCGCTCTAGCCTCGCGTTTCAGTTTCAGACTTCGGCAGTCTTGCCGCCCAAGCGTCGCGCCGTCTCCGACACATGTCGGTGGATGCGCGCGAGGAAGTCGATCTCCGCCGCGCGTGTTGGCGAATGCCCCAGTGCCTGCGAGAGATGTGTCGCCACAAACGACGATTGTGGTGCCAGCATGCTGATCAGTCGCAGCAACTCACGACGCGCCTGGCTGGTGTCGTAGCCGAGGTGATCGGCCAGGGCGAGCAAGGCGTCTTGGTCAATGGCGTCGTAGCGGGCTTGTGCATCGGGCGACAGCTCATCGGCATTCCATTCGTTGGCGTAGACCGCAGCGCAGAAGAGGTGATCGTGCGCAGCCAGCCGGACGCCATCCGCACCGATGTGGAAATGCAGCGTGCCCGCTGAGGCATTGCGACCGCCGATCAGCAGACAGAACACCATCCAGCGGAACAGCGCGGCCGTGGCGGAAGCGGGGTCCGCGCACAGGCTTGCGCATTGCGCGACTTGCTCGACGGTGATGGGCAGGAAGCGATGCTTGGGCGAGAGCCCCAGCAACTGCACCGCCGAGACGACGTAGCGGGCCTGCACGAGCGCGGTGTCGTCGCTCTTGCAGCGCAGGGTGCGATCAAGGCGTTGCACCACGGCGGCGGTTTCCGGAAACTGGCGCAGGCCGATGAACGGCGTGTCCAACCCGATACTGCGGCCAAGCAGCGTGGCCCAGCAGTGGTTGATGGTGGCGTAGGGCAGGTGCGCGCCTTCGCTCAGATCCAACCGTACGAAATGGCTCGATTGCGCGGCGTTGGCCGGTGCAGAAAACCGGCCAAGCCACATCGATACCGGCAAGCCGTTCGAGGCCAGGAAGGGCAGGCTGATTTCTTCGGACACCGCTGCAACATCGGTGCCGTAGCGCGCGCGAGGTTCGGCCACCCGCAGCGGCGTGCTGCGGGGCGGGCGGGCGACGGTTTGCTGGAACTGCAGCACGAGATCGCGTTCGGACAGCCCGTCGGCGCAGCCGCTGCACGGCTTGAGGCCGATGGGCACCAGGGCCAGCGGGCCATCCAGATGCGGCGCCGCTTGCGCGAGATGCTCCAGCGCTGCGGCGGCAGGCTTGGGCGTGTTGCGTGCCGGTTCGGGCAGCAGGTATTCAAAGAAGTGGCGCACCGGCTGGGCTTTTGCCGTGTCGGCGATGTTGCCGGCGGTGCGCGGCAGGTGCGGGCTCAGATCAAAGCCCTGCGATGAAGTCTGCCAGCGAGCATCGTATTCGAACGCCCAACCGCTGCGGCCGCACGATAGCTGACCGATCAGATGCTTATTCAGGTAGACGTCCAGCATGCGCGTATCCAACGTATTTGATGGAGCGTGCGTAGTCGGCTGTGCAGCGGGGAACCCGCCGGCAATTGGGAGTTTCAGCTGCCTTGGAGCAATTGGCGATTCCCTTGCACGCCCCTCATCGACCGAGGGCGAGCATAACAAAGAAAATCCGCTTACCAATCAGGGAAATCCGATTTCGATGATGCAATTTTCTCAAATCGGATTATCGGATCGTTAAGATCGAGTGCGCGTTGGTCGATGTTTATCGCGTCTATTTCAGGTTTTCGGTTTTTTTAAATCTGACCGCAGAATCAATATTGGCGAGGTTGAATAAATTTCAGAAGTGGCGCGATGGGCGGATATTTATTACAAATCGATGATTGATCGCGGGGCGTGCCAGTACTCTGTCGCGCTGCACGAATGTAGGCGAAAGCCCTTCGTATTGTGATGAGCGGCAATGCAATGCGCTGCATTGCGGACCAATTCGTGCGCGGATTTAAGTGTCGGCTTCAACGGGTTTTCGGCTGGTCACGGCAAGCCTTGACCAGCCGAGGCGCTAACCTGGACGTTTAGCGGCCGGAGCGCAAAAGCGAATCTTTCTCATTTTCTGCGGCCGTTGCATTTGCGCTGGCTTTTTTGCCCAGTGCGAACACACCGGTCGACAGCGACGTACCGAGCAGGATCACCGCGCAGCCGATCACCATGTTGAGCGTCAGTTGTTCGCCCAGGAACAGGATGCCCCACAGCACGCCGAACACCGGGATCAGGAAGGTGACCGATACCGCGCGCGTCGGCCCCACATGCGCGATGAGGCGGAAGAAGAGGATGTAGGCGACGCCCGTGCATGCGATGCCCAGGGCGATGACATGCAGCCACACGCTGCCGGTGGGCGTTTGCGCGGGCCACAGCCAGTAGGCCAGCGGCGCCAGTACGATGGCGGCAGCCAACTGGCTGCCGGTCGCCACGGCCAGCGGCGGTACGCCGGTCAGAAAGCGCTTGGTATAGCTGCTGGCTACGCCGTACAGCACGGTTGCCGAGAGCGCCGCGGCCACGGCCACGCCGCCCTGTTTGGCATCGATGACCGACGACCCGCCCACCAGCACGATCACGCCGATAAAGCCGATTGCCAATCCAAGCACGCGCAACGACGACATGCGCTCGCCCAACCAGGTGAATGCCACGATGGCCGCAAACAGCGGTGCCGCCGCATTGAGTACCGAGGCGAAGCCCGCCGTGAGCGTGAGTTCGGCATAGGCAAACAGGCAGAACGGGATGGCCGAGTTCAGCACGCCCACCGCTAGCAGATGCGGCCAATGCGTGCGCAGCGCCCCCATGCCGCCGCGCCAGGTCAGCATCGGGACGAGGAAGCACGAGGCAATGGCCACCCGCAACGCAATCAGCGCGACCGGCCCGAACGGCGGCGCAGCCACGCGCATGAACAGGAATGAGCCGCCCCATAGGGCAGCCAGCGTCAGGAGTTCGAGCAGATCGGAGCGGCGCATGAAGGGGGTCTCGTGATCGTTGTTAGGGTGGCGTGCGCGCATTGTCCGCGCGATTGGCGTTTTATGCAGGCAGAAGCGTCAGCGTGCCTTGGCGATCGTCGTTCGGCATGGGCAGGCGCTGGCCAACCTGCGCGGGATGCCCTTCGAGCCGAAGCAGCGCGGCCTTGCGCGGCAGGCCCCCGGCGTAGCCTGTGAGCCCGCCATCCGCGCCGACCACACGATGGCAGGGGATGGCGATCGAGATCGGGTTGCGGCCGACAGCGGTGCCCACGGCGCGCGCATGTTCACGCGTGAGCCCGAGGCGCGCAGTGATCTGGCCGTAGGTGGTGTGACTGCCGAACGCGATGTCGCACAGCAGGCGCCAGACGTCTTGCTGGAATGGCGTGCCCTCGGGCGCCATCGGCAGATCAAAGTCGTGCAGCTTGTTGGCAAAGTACGCAGTGAATTGCGCCTGCGCCTCGCGGATGACGGGCACATCTGCGCGCGGCGACATGCGCGCGGCGCTCGTGGGAATCGTCTTCTGGCCGGGGAAGAACGCGCCGGTCAGATGGGTGTCGGTGGCGGTCAGCAGCAGATCACCGAGCGGACAGGCAAAGGTGTGGCGATACATGATGGTCAACGCGTTAGCTCGATACAGGTGGGGCGAATGCGTCCTCGCGGTGCCAGAGATGCATGGCGGCATAGGCGCGCCACGGGGCCCACGGTTCGGCGCGTTCGACCATGGCGCGGCGCGTTGGCAGCGCGCCGTCACCGTCCGCCAGGCGTTTGCGCAAGACGTAATCGCCCAGCGGGAATGCATTGGGCCAGCCGAGCGCCCGCATGGCGACGTATTGCGCTGTCCACTCGCCTACACCGGGCAGCGCTTGCAAGGCGGCCAGCGTGGGCGCGAGCGGCACCAGGGGCTCGAGCCGCAGGGTGCCGGCGTCGATGGCGCGGGCGAGTCCGACCACGGTGGCGGCGCGGCTGGCTTGCAGCCCGGTCTGCTCGGACAGCCCCTGTGGATCGATTTTTGCCAATGCTGCAGCCGTCGGAAATGTCATCGACAGCCCCTCGCGTGACTGCGAAAGCGGCACGCCATACGCGGTAGCCATGCGCCCGAGAATGCGCCGCGCCTGCACCAGCGAGATGACTTGTCCGGCGATGGCGCGCACGGCAATCTCGAAGCCATCCACGGCGCCCGGCACACGCAGGCCCGGCGTCTCGGTGGCGAGCGAGCCGAGATGCGCATCCACCAGATCGGGCCGACAGTCGAGGTCGAACAGCCGCCGCGCGCGGGCCAGCACGGGCGGCATGGCGTGCAGCAGGCTGGGCGACAGCGTGAGCGCCACCGCGTGGCGTTGCGGCACATTGCGCGCGTGCAGCCAGCCGGTGTGCCGCGCGCCGGCATAGTCGACCGTGATCGTGCGTGCGTAGCTGTTGGCATCGACCACCTCCACGCCATCCACTGCACGGGCGCGCAGAAACGCAAGCAGCGCTTGCCACGCAAACGGCGGGCGGTAGCCGAGCATGAGCGTGGGGCCATCTTCGGTGCTGGATGTTGCCGGTGTGGCGGCCGTGCGCGAACGCAGGCGTGTTGGGGCAAAACCGTAGTGCTCGGTAAAGCCGCTGTTCAGGCGCCGCACGCTGCCAAAGCCGGCGGCAAAAGCGACGTCGCCGACGGGCATGGCGGTATCCGTCAGCAGTTGCTTGGCGAGCAGCAGGCGCCGCGTTTGTGCGTATTCGATGGGTGAGACGTCAAATTCCGCGCGGAAGATGCGGCGCAGGTGGCGGTCGGTTACGCCCACGGCGGCAGCCAGTGCGGCCAGGTCGTGCTCTTGCAGAAAGCCCTCGTCGATCATGCGCGCGGCGGCGCGTGCAAGGCTTGACGACATCTCGGCCAGGCTGTGCCCGGGTGCCAGTTCCGGCCGGCAGCGCAGGCACGGGCGAAAGCCCGCGCGCTCGGCGGCGGCGGCCGTGGTGAAAAAGCGGCAGTTCTTTTCCAGCGGCGTGCGGACCGCGCAGACGGGGCGGCAATATACGCCGGTAGAAGTCACACCGACGAAGAACCAGCCGTCAAAGCGCCGATCGCGCGATTGCACGGCGTGGTAGCAGGCGTTGTGGTCGAGGTGCATGGTGGTGATCGAGGAGCTTGGCGGCTAGTCTAGCCCTGTCGGGTCGCATGGGTTCGCCGGATTCGGACATATCCCTCAATGCCAAAAAATCGGCATCTCGGCACAATTGCGAACACAACAACACATCGGGAGATCGGTATGTCCAAGACCATCGTCATTACCGGCGGGGGCCGGGGTATCGGCCGCGCGACGGCGGTGCTGTGTGCGCAACGCGGCTGGTCTGTCGCGCTGCAATATCGTGGCAACCGGCAGGCGGCGGAAGAGACGGCCGGGCTCATCGAACAGGCCGGCGGCCATGCGCTGGCGGTGCAGGGCGATGTGTCGAGCGACGAAGATGTGATCGCCCTGTTCGAGGCGGCCGCGGGGCGCTTCGGCGCGCTGCACGGTGTGGTCAACAACGCGGGCATCGTGGCCGAGGCGCAGGACGTGGCCGACATGACGACGCATCGCCTGCGCACGATGTTCGAGACCAATGTACTGGGCGCCTTTCTGGTGGCGCGCGAGGCGGCACGGCGGTTGTCGACGTCGCGCGGTGGCGTGGGCGGGTCGGTGGTGAACGTGTCGTCGGCAGCGTCGCGGCTGGGCTCGCCGCACGAATATGTCGATTACGCAGCGTCCAAGGGTGCCGTCGACACGATGACGCTGGGTTTGGCGCGCGAGTTGGCGCGCGATGGCGTGCGCGTCAATGCCGTGCGCCCCGGCCTGATCGAGACCGACATCCACGCTTCAGGCGGCCAGCCCGACCGCGCTCAGCGCTTGGGCAGCGCCACGCCGATCGGTCGGCCCGGCACGCCGCAGGAAGTGGCCGAGACCATCGTCTGGCTGCTCTCCGATGCGGCGTCATACGTGACGGGCGCGCTGCTCGATTGCTCGGGCGGGCGCTAGCGCCCGCTTGCAAGCACAGCGATTGAATGACCCTCCCCCGAATTGGGGATGTGCTCGTCCTGACTATGCTTGCGAACTAAGCATCCGCTCCCGCGCGGAAGGTATCGCACTGACGAATATCGCCGCCATCGAAGCCCTGGCGGAGCCAGTGCATGCGCTGCTCGGACGAACCGTGCGTGAAGGCGTCGGGCGTGACGCTGCGGCCCGCGTTGCGCTGCAGCGTGTCGTCGCCAATGGCGTGCGCGGCGGTCAGCGCTTGCTCAAGATCACCGCGCTCGAGCAGGCCGCGCTGCTGTGCATAGTGCCCCCACACGCCGGCCAGGCAATCAGCCTGCAACTCCAGCTTGACCGACAGCGCATTGGCCGCCGCCTGCGATTTGCCGGCCTGCGCGCGGCTGACCTTTTCCGACACGCCCAGCAGGTTCTGCACGTGGTGCCCCACCTC
The DNA here is from genome assembly GCA_963512445.1 of uncultured Ralstonia sp. Taxonomy (GTDB): domain Bacteria; phylum Pseudomonadota; class Gammaproteobacteria; order Burkholderiales; family Burkholderiaceae; genus Ralstonia. Next base: position 129,598 of record CAUPMS010000009.1, on the reverse strand, counting down.
GTGCGCGACGACGTACGCAGCGGCAAAGTCGCCCGGGGCGCCAAATTTGCGGCGCAGTTCATCAAAGAAGCCGAGGTCGAGGTAGACCTTGGTGTCAGCCGGACAATAGAACGGGCCGACAGCAGAGCTGGCGTCGCCGCAGCCCGAGCGGATGCCCTGGCGGAACAGCACCAGCTTGGGCGGCTGATACGCGCGGCCGGCCTGCTTGAACAGTTGCGTCCACGTGTCTTCGGTGTCGCCCAGCACGTGCGAGACCAATTGTTTGCTGCGGTCGTTGTCGGTCTCGCCTGTTGGACTGGCCTGGCGGGCTGGGCTATGCGGCGCGGATTGCGTCGGCGCGTTCTGCGACACCTGCATCACCATGCCGAGGATTTCCAGCGGGTTCTTGCCCATCAGCAAACCGACCACGGCCACGATTGCGATGCCGCCGATGCCCAGCCGCATGCCGCCGCCACCGAAGCCGCCGCCGCCCGAGGATGCGCGCTCATCCTCGACGTTGTTGCTTTCGCGCATGTCATCCCAACGCACGGTGTTCTCCTTGAGGGGCCTGTGAGGCGAGTAGGGCAGGGGGGAGCCGGGCGTCACACCCGGTAAACTTTGCAAAGTCTACCTGCTGTGCGTACGTACGGGCATGCCGCTGCGCTGCCGAATCGTCTGTGCCGAGCGTCGGTGCAAGCATTAGCAAGGGATGGCAGCGGTTTGCGGCACCGCACAAAACCCGGCAGGAAACTTGCTAGCCAAGGCTGCTCATCCTCCGTTCAGCTGTCACACAGGTGACATGCGGCGGTTTCCGAATAACGATCGGCAGAGGATGACGCTGCCGATCCATGACCTCGAGTTCTCACCATGCGCTTGCCCGCTTCGATCACTGCTCAACCACCGGACCCCACGCAGTCGTTGCATCTGGCGCCGCATCTGGCCGCCACCCATGTTGATCCGACCGAGGTGTCGGACGTGGAGCAGACCGCCGGCGAGCGCAAGCCGTGGTGGGGCCGCGTGTCGGGTGCCGTGGCAAGCGGCGCATTCAGCAGTGTTGCGGCTGCATTGATTACCGTGACAGGGGCGATTTACGTCGGGATGTACCACGCGCCCTGGGTAGAGAGCCTCGCCAGCCATACGCCGACGGCCGCCCAGGCGGGCGATGCAATGAGCGTTGCCGTGGCTGCGGCGCCCGCCAACGCCGCCACGCCCGCGGCGACGTCTGCTCTTGCGCTGGTGGACGCTGCAGCACAGCAACCAGCCTCGCCCGACCATGTGGCTGAAGCGCGCGACCGGATGGAGCAGCGGGTCTACTCGCAAGTGCAGCAGCCCCGCGCCCGCACCGTGGCCGAACGCGAGACCCTTGAAGACAACGACGTGCCGGCCCCGGGCAACGCGCGTCGCCATCATCACGGCACGCGCTACATGCGCCATGGCGCGCCGTACAACGCGACCTGGTACAAGGGCAGTTGACCGGCCATTCCTCAGGCACGGCGCCACCGGCGAAATTCACATACTCGAGAACAGGCGCGCCTCGATCCAGCAGCGTGGGCGCGCGTTTGAGCGCCACGCTGAGGGGCCTGATGCGGCGCAAGGAAAGCGCAAACGCTCAGGCAGCGTGCCCTTGTTTGCGACGGCGCAGCGCGATCACCGTCAGCGAGATACCGCTCACCACGGCCGCCGTCAGCACGTAGTAGCTCGGTGCCAGCGTATCGCCCGTCGTGTGGATCAGCCACGTGACGATGAACGGCGCGAACCCGCCGAACAGGGTGACGCCCAGGCTGTAGCCGAGCGACAGGCCGGTTGAGCGCACGCGTGTGGGAAAGATTTCCGACATCAGCGCCGGCATCGGGCCCGAATACGCGGCCTTGAAGATGCCCGACACGGCTTGCAGCGCCAGCAATGCACCGATGGTCGGATGCGCACGCAACAGCGCGAACATCGGATAGATCAGCAGAATCATCAGCACCGACGTGGTGAGCATGATGCGGATGCGGCCGATGCGATCCGACAGCGCGCCCATCACCGGAGACAGCAGAAACTGCAGCCCACCATTGAGCACCACCACCGCGAACGACTGCGCCGCCGGCAGATGCAGCTGCTTGACGGCATACGTCGGCATGTAGAGCTGCAGCACATACACCGACACCGTGGACTGCGCCACCACGCCCACCGCCAGCAGCAGGTTGGTCCACTGCGCCTTGAACGAAGCCTGCGGGTCGATGGTGGTCTTCTTTTGCTCGGCGACGAACTCGGGCGTTTCGTCCAGATGGCGGCGGATGTAGAAACCGACCGGGCCCACCAGCAAGCCGAAGATGAACGGCAGCCGCCAGCCCCAGCCCTCCAGGTCCGCCGGGGTGAGCGATGCTGTCAGCAGCGCCCCCAGCCCCGCCGCGAGAATGGTGGCAATGCCTTGGCTCGCGAACTGCCAGCTTGCGTAGTACCCACGCCCGCGCGTGCTGTGCTCCACCATGAACGCCGTCGCACTGCCGAACTCACCGCCCACCGCAAAGCCCTGCACCAGACGCGCAAGCAGAATGGTGACCGGCGCGACGATGCCGATCTGCTGATAGCTCGGCATCACGGCAATCGCCAGCGTGCCGACAATCATCAGCAGGATCGACAGTGTGAGCGCGGCCTTGCGCCCCTTCCTGTCCGCATACATGCCGAGCACGATCGCGCCCACCGGCCGTGTGATGAATGACACGCCAAAACTGCCCACCGCAAACAGCAGCGACACCCACTCGTCATCCGCCGGAAAGAACAGCTTGCCGATGATGGACGCGAAGAAGCCGTAGACGAGAAAGTCGTACCACTCCAGTGCATTGCCGATCGACGACGAAATGACGATGCGGCGTGCATGCGCGGCACGCGTTGTTGCAGGACGAGCGGGTGCAGCAGAGCCTGCCGCAGATGGGGCGGTCATGATGAGGGTTCCTTTGGTGCCGGCCGGGTTCGTTTTTATGGGAACTGCAGCGCGTTGCCCGCCCGGTCCGACGGGCCAACGCGTTTGTGCGGGGGTCTTCTTTAAAAGCCCACCGCGTGTCCGTCGCGGCGGCTGTCACTGGCGGCCACGTAGCCGTGATCGGCATCGTCCGACAGGCGCCAGATGAACTGGCCCGAACCGAAATCCATGTACGGGTCAGCGATCGATTCGAGTTTGTGCCCGCGGGCTTCCAGTGCGGCGACGGTGTCGGCGTTCATGGTGGCTTCCACATCGAGCGTGAAATCGCGGTTGACCTTCCAGCGCGGCGCATCGCACGCGGCTTGCGGCTGCTGCTTGTAGTCGAGCATGCGCACGAGCGTCTGCAGATGGCCTTGCGGCTGCATGTCGCCACCCATCACGCCAAAGCTCATCTGCGGCTGGCCGTCCTTGGTCAGAAACGCGGGGATGATGGTGTGGAACGGCCGCTTGCCGCCTTCCACCACGTTGGCCGAACGCGCATCCATCGAGAAACCGAAGCCGCGGTTCTGCAGGCTGATGCCCGTGCCCGGCACCACCACGCCCGAGCCAAAGCCCATGTAGTTGGACTGGATGAACGAGATCATCATGCCGCTCTCGTCCGCCGCAGTCAGGTACACCGTGCCGCCAGCGCGCGGCATGCCGAAGGTCGGCATCTGCGCGCGGCCCATGTCGATGCGCTTCGCGCGCGCATCGAGGTAGGCATCGTCGAGCATCTGCTCGGGCGTGACTTCCATCGAGCGCGGGTCGGCCACGTACTTGTAGAGATCGGCAAACGCCAGCTTCATTGCTTCGATCTGCAGGTGCTGCGAATCGGCGGAATCGACGGGCATGGAAGCCAGGTCGAAGCGCTTGAGAATGCCCAGCGCGATAAGCGCGGCAATGCCCTGGCCGTTCGGCGGGATTTCGTGCAGGTCGTGGCCGCGGTAGCCCTTGGTGATGGGCTTGACCCACTCGGGGCGGTAGTCACGCAGGTCTTGTGCGGTCATGCCGCCGCCGCATTCGCGCGAATAGGCTGCGATGCGCTCGGCGAGTTCGCCTTCGTAGAAGTCGCGGCCGTTGGTCTGGCCCAGGCGGCGCAGCGTGGCAGCGGCATCGGTCAGCTGGAACTTCTCGCCCACAGCCGGTGCGCGGCCGCGCGGCATGAAGGCCTGCGCGTAGCCGGGCTGGTTGTGCAGTTCGGGAATGGCCGCCGCCCACTTGTGCGCCACGATGGGCGAGACGGTGTAGCCGCGCTCGGCAATCTCGGCGGCGGGTTCCAGCACATCGGCAAATGGCAGCTTGCCGAATCGCTCGTGCAATGCGGCCCAAGCGGAGACGGCGCCGGGCACAGTCACCGCATCCCAGCCGCGTGTGGGGCGCTTCGGGTTGCCGTTGGCATCTTCGCCGTATTTCTTGCGGTAGTAATCGAGGTTCCAGGCCTGTGGTGCGGTGCCGGAGGCGTTCAGGCCGTGCAGTTCCTTGCCGTCCCACAGAATGGCGAACGCGTCGCTGCCCAGGCCGCATGACACGGGTTCGACGACGGTGAGCATGGCCGCCGCCGCGATCGCCGCATCCACGGCGTTGCCACCCGCGAGCAGCATGCGCAGCCCAGCCTGCGCGGCCAGCGGGTGCGATGTGGAGACAACGTTGCGCGCAAACAGCGGAATGCGCACGGTGGGATAGGGGTTCTGCCAATCGAAGCGGTGGGACATGGGGCTCAAGCGGAAATGTTTGACGGACGATTATTTGCGGTGCGCGGAATTTAATAAAGTTAAAATTCATTGGATGCTGCTTAAGAAAAACTTGAAAGTCGTCCGTCCCGCGCTGTGAGTTCTGTCCGCTTTCTCCGCACCTTTGTCGCCGTGGCACGCCATGGCTCGTTTGCCGCCGCCGCTGAACGCGTGGCGCTTACGCAGGCCGCTGTGAGCCTGCAGATGCGCGCGCTGGAGGCCGAACTGCGCCGTGACCTGTTCGACCGTTCCGGGCGCACCGTCACGCTCAACGCGCACGGCCGCGCGCTGCTGCCGCAAGCCGAGCACCTGTTGGGCCTGTACGACGCCATGCGCATCGGCGACGAGCCGCAGACCGAGCTGTCAGGCGCGGTGGCGATCGGGGCGGTGGTGTCGGTGATGGGGTCGTTGGCGCATGCGGTGGCGGGGCTCAAGCAGGTGCACAAGGGGCTCGACGTCAAGCTCATTACCGGCAAATCGGGCGAGCTGGCGGAGCAGGTGGAAGCCGGCGAGCTGGATGGCGCGCTGGTGGTCGAGCACCTGGAACGTTTGCCCGCCAACCTGGCTTGGCATCCGCTCTATACGGAGCCGCTGGTTGTGGTGGCCGGCCGCCACACACGCGGTCGTGCGGAAGAAGTCCTGCGCACCCACCCGTTCCTGCGCTTTGACCGCGCGGTGCGTACCGGTGCCCTCATCGACCGCGCCTTGCGCAAGACGCACATGGCGGTCAATGAGTTCATCGAGGTCAATTCGATCGAGGCGATTGTCGAGCTGGTGCGCCAGCAGGTGGGCGTGACGCTGGTGCCGCGTCTGCGCCGCGCAAGCTGGGAGAGTGACCCCGCACTGCGTGTGCTGCCCATGCCGCCGCACACGCCCGTGCGCACCGTCGGCATGATCGAACGGAAAGAGCACGTGCGGCACGGCGTGATTCAGGCGGTACTCGATGCGCTCGAAACCACACTTGGTAATTCCAGCGCCTAGACTGGATGCACCAACACTGGCTCCGGAGGCCGCGATGGACGCATGCATTCAACGCTGGCGCGACGAATTGATGCTGCTCGCCCGTATTCTGATGATGGTGCTGTTCGTGATGTCCGGATGGGGCAAGCTGACGGGCTTCCAGGGCACGGTTGGCTACATGGCCAGCACTGGGGCACCCCTGCCGATGGTGGCTGCAGTGATTGCCGTCGTCATGGAGCTTGGCGTCGGTATCGCCTTGCTGATCGGCTTCTGGACGCGGCCGCTGGCCATTCTGATGGCGCTGTTCGTGCTCGGCACCTCCTTCATCGCCCATTCCTACTGGGATATGCAAGGCGCCATGGAGGCCGCCAACGAGATCCAGTTCTACAAGAACCTGACCATCATGGGCGGGCTGTTCCTGTTGGCGGCTGTGGGGCCGGGGAAGTATGCGGTGCAGAAGTCGTAGTGTGTGCGCCTAGCGCAACGACCGCTGCACCAGCACCAGCACCGCAAACACACCGCAGGCAACCGCAAACCAGCTAAAGAGCTGGGTGCCGGCCAGCAGCGTCGCCTGCCGGTCGATCTCGGCCGACAGGCTCGCCAGCCGCTGTGTAGTGAGTTCGCCGGTCGCCTGCAGATCCGACGTGAAGCGCGTGACGTGCGCCACGATCAGCGAGCGCGATTCCGCCTGCTGCGTCTGCAGCGATACCGCAGCCAGCCCGGTGCCCACCGCCGTGGCGAACTGGCGCGCGATGTTCTTCATCTGGTAGCCGTGCGCGAAGTCTTCGCGGTCCAGATCCAGGTAGGTCATCATCGCCACCTGGATCATCACCGCGCCCGGCGTGATGCCTTCCAGGATCGACACGGGGAAGAACGCGTAGTCCGGCGCGCCCGGCATCAGGCTGGTCGCCAACAGCAGCGCTGCCCCCGCATACACGGCAAAGCCCATGGCAATAAAGCGGCGCTTGCGGAAGAAGAACGGCAGCCAGATCGTCATGACCATGGCCACCACGGTTGACACCGCGCCGCTGATCATCAAGAACAGCGTGGTCGTGCGGAACGTAAAGCCCAGCCCGCCCTGTGACACCGCTGGAAACAGATACGACCAATACCCGCTCATCAGGTAATAGACGCCATAGAAGCCAATGCCCCACAGATAGCGGCGGCCGTTCAGGCGCGAGAGATCGAGCCACGGGTCGGGGTGCGTGCGCAGACGATGGATGGCCAGCAGCAGCGAGGCCGCGCCGCCGAGCAACAGCAGCGGAATCAAAGGCGAGGCCGTCAGCCGGCTGTAGCGCAGCTCCGACAGGCCCATCAGGAACGACAGCGCGCCGATGGCCATGGCGCCTACGCCAACCCAGTCCCACTGGCTGTCTTCGGGCGGGGCTTCGTCCGGACGGCGCGCGGCGCGGGTGCGCGGCTGATGGTGCTCGGGCGGCAGGAAGAACACCGCCATCCACGCGATTCCGGCCAGCGCCAGTTCGATCCAGAAGATCACGCGCCATTCGCTGTATTCGAGCACCTCGGCGCAGATCCATGGCGCAATCGTGGTCAGGCCGAACAGGCCGACGCTGAACATCAGCATTGGCGGGATGCGCTCGTCGGGCTCGGCCGTGAGCTGCACCAGAATGCGCGACGCCGAGAACAACCCGCCCGCGCCGAGCCCTTGAATGGCCCGCCCGATGACAAGTTGACCGATATTGTTGGATTGCGCGCACACCACGCAACCGATGGCGAACAACACGATGCCCGCCAGCGAATACATCCGGTAGCCCACGTGCGCGGCAATGCGGCCGATGGCAAGGTTGGCGACCACCGCCGCCACGGCATACGCTGTGACGGCGTACAGGTAGGCCTCGGGGCTCGCATGCACGCCGCCCTGGATGTGCTGGCCCGCCACGGCGAACATCTGCGAAGAGACGAAATCGAGGCCCGTGGAGACACCCATGGCCAGCCCAAAAGCATGGACGCGCGCCGAAGAAAAGTGGGGGAACGCCCGCAGAGACGCGGGTTTGATGATTTGCAGCGACATGTGCCCGAGCTTAAACTTGCCCGCCAGCCGGATAAACGGCCAACTTTAGGAACACTGTCCAGTCATGCGAACAATGGAGTGGAACGACTGGGAAACCTTCTGCCGTGTGGTGGAGGCCGGCAGCTTCACGGCCGCCGCCGAGGCGCTGGGCATCCCCAAATCGACGGCCAGCGCTGCCGTATCGCGGCTGGAGGCGGCGCTGGGCGTGCGGCTCATGACCCGCACCACGCGCCAGTTGCGGCTGACTGAAGCGGGCTCGCACTTCTACGACGACATCGCGCCACTGTTCGAGCGCTTGCGCGAAGTGCACGCTGATACCACCGCCGCCAGCGAGACCGTGGCCGGCACGCTGCGCATCGCCGCGCCGTACGAAGTGGGTGCACAGCACCTGACCGAGCCCGTGTGCCGCACGCTGGAGAAATATCCGCATCTGCAGATCCAGGTGCACATCTCGTGGGAGCAGCCCGATCTGCTGGCCAGCGGCTACGACATCGTCTTTGTCATGGTCGACCAGGTACTGCCGGATTCGTCTCTGGTGGCGCGCCGCGTGGTGCTGATCCCGCGCGGTTTGTATGCATCGCCGACCTTGCTGACCGAACGCCCGCCGCTCATGACGCCCGCGGATCTGGCCGGCTGGCCTTGCCTTTCCGGCCCCGATGATGCGAGCTGGGCCTTCCGCCCCGCTGGCGAGCCCAAGGCCGAGCCGATCGAAGTCCCGATCCAGCCGCGCCTGCAGACCTTGAACGCCGAAATGCGCGCTCGCGCCGCCGTGCGCGGCCTGGGCGTGGCGCGCATGGCGCGCTCCGTGGGCGACGCGGAAGTGGCCGCCGGCCGCCTTGTACACGTGCTGCCCAATTTCGAGCTGACCGCGCTGCGCGTCTATGCGCTGATGCCGGCGCGCAAGCTCGTGCCGCGCAAGGTGCGGGTGTTTCTGGATGCGCTGGAAGCGGAGGGCGCTTCCGCCACACCTGCACCCGCCTAGCCGAAGACCGGCGCAGGATGTCACAATCGGCGCTTCCCGATTCGCATATTCGAACCATTGAGGACCCGAGGCCATGCGTCTGCGCCAGATTGAAGTCTTCCGCGCCGTGATGCTGGTCGGGACCGTCAGCGAGGCGGCGCGCATGCTGAACGTGTCGCAACCCGTGGTGACGCGCGTGCTGCAGCACACCGAGTTGCAGCTTGGCTTTCGCCTGTTTGATCGCACCAAGGGCCGTCTGCAGCCCACCGCCGAGGCGTTCGAGCTGTTCACGGAAGTCGAGCGCCTGTACCAGGAGGTTGAGCGCGTGCGGCGCGTGTCGGCCAACCTGCGGCACAAGGGCGCGGGGCGCTTGCGCGTGGCGGCCACGCCCAGCTTGGCGCCCAGCATCCTCGCACCCGCCGTGCGGCGCTTCTCGCAACGCCATCCCGATACGCTGGTGCGCGTGTTCACGCATCACACGGCCGAGATCGTGCAGGGCCTGCTGTCGCAGGACATCGACGTCGGCTTCGCTTTTGCGCCGCCCGTGCATCCGGCCATCAGCACCACACCGGTTGCGCAGGGCCGCATCCTGCTGGCGGTGCCGCGCGCGTGGGTGGGGGGCAAGGCGGACGGGCGCGCGTTGCACAAGCTCGTCGCCGAGAAGCCCTTCATCGGCTTGGAAGACCAGATCTCGCTTGGCTCGCTGGTCGGGCAGACGCTGGCACGCGGCGGGCTGGCACCGCAATCGACGCTGGAAGTGCAGACGTATTCGCTGGCGCGCTCGTTGGTAGAGGAATCGCTTGGTGTGACGATGCTCGATCAGTTCACGGCAGCCACTGGCAGCATGGAGCGCATCGCGCTGTTCGCGCTTGAGCCCGCACAGACGTTTGACGTGCGCGCCATGCGTGCCGAGCATCACGCGCCGTCTTCCCTGGCAGACAGCCTCGTGCAGTGCTTTGCCGAGGCCGCGCGTGCGCTGTCTGAGGAACTGCCGCAGCGCGTCGAGCCGACAGCATTCGTGCTCAAACCTACCGAACCTGACAGCGACGCGGCTGACTAACCGGCTTCCGTTGAATATTCCCAGGAAAGGAGACCGATCCATGCACCGTCTAGCAACTGCAGTGATGTTTGGGCTGGCGCTGGGCGCCAGCGTGTTCAGCGGCATCGCCACCGCACAGCAATCGCCGGTGCCGGGCATGTCGTCTGATGATCTGAACACCGCGCTCGACTTTGCCAAGGCCGGCCTGAATAAGGCCATCGACCAGGCGCGTGCCTACTCCACATTGCCGATCAAGGACCCGCACGACGTGCGCTACACGTGTGAAGGCGGCAAGTCGCTGCTCGTGAAATACATGACGGTGGGGGATACGCCGCTGGCCGCCATGACGCTTAACGGCAAGACGCTCGTCTTTGCCAACGTGATCGCCGCTTCGGGGGCGCGCTATGCGTCGGGCCAGTATGTGTGGTGGACGAAGGGCCCCACCGGCTTCCTCACCGACGAGACCCTGCCCGCAGGCCGTAACACAGGCAATCAGCTTTACCGGGATTGCAGCGAAGCCACCAGCGGGCGCCCTTAAATTTCCTGCAGATCGCGCCCGACGATGATCTCGCCCTTGAAGTGCGGGCGCACGGCATCCAGCCACACCGAATCTTCCAGATACGGATAGCCGCCCGGCACGAAGTGCGACAGCACCAGCGTTTTCACCTTGGCCTCGGTGGCGATGCGGCCGACGTCTTCGGTGGAGGTGTGGCTCGCCAGCAGATGCTCGCGCAGCGTCTTGGCGTTGGGCTCGGTGGCGATCAGTTTGTCCAGCGACGGCAGATGCATCACCTCGTGCACGAGCACGTCGGCGCCATAGGCCAGGCGCACGAGGTTTTCGCTCGGCGCTGTATCGCCGGAGATGACGATGGAGCGGTCTGCCGAATCGAAGCGAAACGCAAATGCCGGCGACACGGGCGGGTGCTTCACCAGCGCGCTCGTCACCTTCACGTTGGCGTCCTGCATCACCAGCCCGCCTTCGGTCAGTTCGTGCGGGTGGATCATCGGCGCCAGCGGCGGACGGCCTTCATCGGCGATGCGGGTGCGGATGTCGTAGTCGTACAGCTCGAGGAACTTGGTCGTCATCGCAGCCAGCGGGGGCGGGCCCCAGGTGTCGACTGGGCCGGTCAGGTCGGCGGCCCAGCCGAGCAGCATCAGCGCGCCGTAGTCGGCGTTGTGGTCGGAGTGCTGATGCGTGATGAAAACGTGGCGAATGTCCTTGAGCTTGAGGCCCGCCGTTACGTACTGGCGCGCGACGCCGTTGCCGCAATCGACCACGTACGACACGCCGTTGATGACGATGACCTGCGCCGGCGCCGATCGGTTCTTCTTGGGCGTTGCCCCGCCGCCGGTGCCCAGCAGGATCAGCCGCGTGCCCTTCTTGGGCGCATCGGCTGCCGAAGCGGCCAGCGGCCAGCCTGCCGAAGCAGCACCGGCGCCAGCGGCCAGCGCACCGGCTTGCCGCATCCAGCGGCGACGGTTGTTGTCGAAAGCGTGCATGCGGCGGTCTCCTCTCTGTTGTTGTATGTGCTTGCGTTTTAGCGGGGCAGCCCACCCACCTTCATGCCGGGCTTGATCCCCTTGCGGGCGAACCAGCCCTTGTTCATCTCCAGCGCGTAGACGCCGGCCTTGGTCGGGCAGTGGTTGTCTTCGGTCTGCGGCTTCATCTCGGCAATGTCGGAAATGGTGCCGTCGTCGGTGATGAAGGCGATCGACAGCGGCAGGTCGGTGTTCTTCATCCAGAAGCAGTGCCCGGCGGATTCGTCAAACACGAACAGCATGCCGGCCGTATCGGGCATGGACTTGCGGAACATCAGGCCGGTCTCGCGTGTTTGCGGGGTGGCGGCCACTTCAGCCTTGACCTTGTACATGCCGAGGGTCAGGTTGGCGACGGGCAGGCCAGTATTCGGGCCGGTCGGGGTTTGCGCAAACGCGCCGGTGGCGGCAACAGCCACGGAGAGCGCAGCAATCAGGCGGGGCAAGGTGGTCATGGAAGGAGCGGGTCGAAAACGAAACGCTCCATGATCGGCACTCGGCCAGTTGCCGTCAATGAGGCTGCGCCGAAGGGTCGGACGAAGTTGTTACCGCGTGTTTGCCGTACGGATCGGCGCCTTGGGTACGTGTGCGGAGCGTGCCTTGTCGGCCGCCGGGTCTGGCATGAGCGCCACATAGCGCGCATCGGTGAGCGTGCGCAGGAAGGCGACAAGGTCGTCGATCTCGTCTTCGGTGAGGGCAGGCGTGGTGCCGGGGCGGCGGTTCATCGGCACGGCGTTCACGTTGATGTTGCCCTGGTACTTGGCTGGCACGTCGTTAAAGCGCAGGGGGGTTCCCTTTGTGCCCGGGTACCACTGCGCGGGGTCGGTCGAGCGCGTGGCATAGAAGGCCACCGCGTCGCGCAGCGTGTGGAACACGCCGTTATGCATGAAGGTCTGGCGCACCGCCACATTGCGCAGGCCCGCTGTGCGGAAGTAGCCGCACCACTGATCGGGCTCGGGCCACTTGAGCTTGTGGGCGGTCTGGCACAGGCCCACGTCAAAGTGGCGCGCGTCTTTGTTGGCCGGCAGCAGCGGGTTGCGCGGCACGGCAATGGCGTCGTAGCCGAAGTCGGTAAAGAGCGAACGCTCCGGCCGCGATGACGACTCCACCATCAGGTGACACGACGCACAGTTGCCTTTGTCCGGATTGCGGAACAGCGCGAGGCCACGCATCTCGGCGGTGGAGAGCGGCGTGCGCTTGCGCAGGAAATCATCAAAGCGCGAGGTGAACGGCGCCATCTCGTCGCTCTGGAAATACGCCTCCAGCGCCTTGCCGAGTACGCCAACGAGGCGTTCCGGATCGCGTACTGCATCCGCGCCAAATTGCTTCGTCAGCGCTTGGCCGAGGTCGGTGCCGGCCACCTTGCGCTGCAGGGCGCGTGGCGAGCGGTTGCCCATCTCGTCCGGACTGAACAGTGGGCCGCGGATCTGCTCGCCAAGCGTATCGGCACGGCCATCAACAAAGAAGCCGCCAAACGGCGACGGAAAGCTCGCGTCATCGTCCTGGAAGAAGTAGCGATGCGGGAGGTAGCGCAGATACAGCAGCGACGGCGCATTGCGCGGCGCCACGTGCCCCGGGCGGCTGCCGGCCGGGACGCCGATGCGCAGCGCCTCGCCCTTCAATGTGGGGGCGAAGGCGCGGCCCGGATCGTGGCATGCCGCGCATGATGTGCCTTGTGGCTCCGACAGGCGCGCATCAAAGAACACCCGCTTGCCGAGCGCAACAAGGTTCGGGTCTGGCTTGAACGATGCCGATTCGGCAGGCGGCGGCACGGCATCCAGCTTGGGCGTCATGCCGATCGATTCGGCCACCGCCACGCCCGAGAAAAGCGTGGCGGTAAGCAGCGCCGCAAGCAGCGCGGTGCTCAGGCGCTTCAAGGTGCGACGAAGCCCGTCTTGTCGCACACCAGGCTCGAGCCGTTCTGCGTGCACGTCGTCAGCAGCTTGCCGGCCACGGTGTAGGCCTTGAACAGCCAGCCCTTGGCGGGTGCAGCCTGGCGGTCCATCACCATGAAGCCGAACGAGTTGTTGTGCGAAATGCTGCCAACCGTTACGCCCGAAGCCGGGCTGATGGCCGGGAACGGATCGGGCAGGGCCACGTCGAGCGAATCGCCGGCGTTGCCAACGACCATGGTCGCCGGGTGGTTGCTGGTGAAGTTGATGGCCTGGAAGTCATGCACGTGACCATGCAGCGCGACCTGCACGCCCGGCGGGTAGTAGGCCGTGGCGTTCAGGCTGTTCATGACCGACAGCAGCGCGGCATTGCCACCCAGCGGCGTAGCGCCCGCGATGGGCACGAAACCCAGGATCGGGTGGTGGTTGGTGAAGATCGACATCACGCCCGGCTTGGCAGCCAGCGTGCCTACGGTGCTGAACTGCTTCTGATAGGTCTGGAACCACGGGTCGGTGGTTGCCAATGCCGTCGTGCCAGCCTTGGCCGAGTCGAACACGATGACCTGCGTATCGCTGCCGATGGCCACGGCATACGGGTCCGACGCGTTGGCACCGGTATCGTTGGCCGGATCATCACACGAGCGGGCGGCAGAGTAGGGGCGCGGGTCCAGGAAGCGGTACCAGCCCTGTCCGGCGCGTGCGCACTCTTCATGATTGCCACGCACCAGCACCCACGGGGCGGCGGCCATCAGCGGAGCGGCGGGCTGGAACAGATCAGCCTGCCACGTATCCCAGCCGTAGCCCCACGGGCTGCCCTGGCAGCCTGCCACGTCGGGCGGGCAGGCGTTTTCGCGATAGTGGTAGTCGCCCACGTGTAGCACGAGGTCGGGGTTCATGGCGGCGGCCGTGATGGCGGCGTTGGCAAACGGCCACGACAGCGGATCGTTACACGCCTGGAACGTGTTGCTCGACTTCTTCATGCGGCAACCGGTGTCCGCCAGGACCACCACGCGCTGCGGGTTGGCCTTGGGCAGCGGCATCACGCGCGAGCCGATCGACGCGGCGCTGGCGGTGGAGGCCACCGTTGCCTCGCAGGCGTTCACAGGGAAGGACGAGGCTTTCGAATCGCTGGCGGCGCTGACCGTGGTGCGCTGGGCCACGGTACCAGCAGCCACGCGCAGGTTCATGCGCGTGGAGGTTCCGTCCACCGTCAGTAGCGGGCAGACCGAGTTGTCAACGGGCGAGGCGCTGTTCGTATAGCTCGTGACGGCGCGCACGACCGTTTGGTTGCTGTCGCCAATTTCCACCCATGCGGCCTGGATATTGGCGTCAGCCGTGGCCGCATCCGACGGCGTGGCCGTCGATACAGGGGGCGAGTCGGACGACGAGCCACCGCAGCCAGCAATCACGGCAGCAGCGGCCAGCGCGGCAAGAGAGAGCATCGTCAACACGGTGCGTTTGCGTCGCACCGGAGCGAACATCGATCGGAATTCCATTGCGCCATCCCTGTTTCTTGTTATGAGGAACGGGCAACGTACTCAAGCTTGATTGCGCTATTTTGACAGCCCCGCATGCGCGCTCAAGATTTCCGCCTGGCAGGCGAGGGCGAAAAAAAAGCAGATGCATAAGCATCTGCTCTTTCTGTATCAGCCGAGCCGCGTGGGCCCGGCAGAAACACAAGCTTATTGCTTGGCAGCCGGTGCCGAAGCGTCAGCAGCTGCTTCTGCCTTCTTGGCAGCCTTCTTGTGGTGGTGCTTCTTGGCCTTCTTGGCCTTCGGAGCAGCCTTTTCGGCAGCAGCCGGAGCAGCAGCTGCGTCAGCAGCCGGAGCGGAGGCTTGAGCGAACACACCGGTGGCGAACAGGCCGGCGATCAGGGCAGCGATCAGCTTCTTCATGGTGAATCCTTTTATAGATCAGTGAGTTAACCAACGACCCGCTTGAATGAGTCATCTGCAATAACGCAGGCCGTTACAGGGCCGTTGACACGTCGCGGGGAATTTTTTGTGGGAGACAACCAATACCCCGAAGTACCCTGCCCCGCTATGTGGCGCATGTTGCGCTGCGCAAGAAAGATGCCCGGCAACCACGATGAGAAGCCTGCGTTTCGGGCCGATCGATTGGATGGCCTTGCCCGCGCCTGGGGCCTAGATCGAGCACGCCCGATCAATCGCACCCCGACGCCGACTTCCCCAGCAGTTGACAGCGGCTCCGCCGCGTGCGGGAGTATGGCGGATGGTGAAATTTTCCGGCATAATGCGAAATTAACTCTTGTGTCTTATATAAGAGTTGCGGCTTACGCGAGATTTGTGCGGTGCATCGTGAGAGCGTCACCGTAGGTCGTTACAATCGCCAGTTCATTGCAGCGTGCCACACCGGGCTGGGTCAACCCGGCGTAAGCGGCGCGCTGTGCTGTCAACCCCCACCGTCCACCCGCGCATCTGCGGTCTGCACTGGAGTCGTCCATGTATCAACACATCAAGGTCCCGGCCGGCGAGAAGATCACCGTCAACCAAGACTTCTCCCTGAACGTTCCCAACAACCCCATCATTCCGTACATCGAGGGTGACGGCACGGGCTTCGATATCACCCCGGTGATGATCAAGGTCGTGGACGCAGCCGTTGAGAAGGCCTACAAGGGTGAGCGCAAGATTTCCTGGATGGAAATCTACGCCGGCGAGAAGTCGACCAAGGTGTACGGCCCGGACGTGTGGCTGCCGGAAGAAACCCTGCAAGTCCTGAAGGACTACGTGGTGTCCATCAAGGGCCCGCTGACGACGCCGGTGGGCGGCGGCATCCGTTCGCTGAACGTGGCGCTGCGCCAGGAGCTGGATCTGTACGTCTGCCTGCGCCCGGTGCGCTACTTCAAGGGCGTGCCTTCGCCGGTCAAAGAGCCGGAGAAGACCGACATGGTCATCTTCCGTGAGAACTCGGAAGACATCTACGCCGGCATCGAATTCGAAGCCCAGAGCGACAAGGCCAAGAAGCTGATCAAGATTCTGCAAGACGAATTCGGCGTCAAGAAGATCCGCTTCCCGGAAACCTCGGGCATCGGCGTCAAGCCGGTTTCGCGCGAAGGCACCGAGCGCCTGGTGCGCAAGGCCATCCAGTACGCGATCGACAACGACAAGCCGTCGGTCACGATCGTGCACAAGGGCAACATCATGAAGTTCACGGAAGGTGGTTTCCGTGACTGGGCCTACGCACTGGCACAGAAGGAATTCGGCGCCGAGCTGATCGACGGCGGCCCGTGGTGCAAGTTCAAGAACCCGAAGACGGGCAAGGAAATCGTTGTCAAGGACGCGATTGCTGACGCCTTCCTGCAGCAGATCCTGCTGCGTCCGGCCGAGTACTCGGTGGTCGCCACGCTGAACCTGAACGGCGACTACATCTCCGACGCACTGGCTGCACAAGTTGGCGGTATCGGTATCGCCCCGGGCGCGAACCTGAGCGACTCTGTTGCCATGTTCGAGGCCACGCACGGTACGGCACCGAAGTACGCAGGCAAGGACTACGTGAACCCCGGTTCCGAAATCCTGTCGGCCGAAATGATGCTGCGCCACATGGGCTGGACGGAAGCGGCAGACCTGATCATCTCGTCGATCGAGAAGTCGATCCTGTCGAAGAAGGTCACGTATGACTTCGCCCGCCTGCTCGAAGGCGCGACGCAAGTGTCGTGCTCGGGCTTCGGTCAAGTGATGATCGACAATATGTAAGCATGTCGCTCGCGGCGCCGCCCGCGATGGATATGAAAAAACCCCGGCAGCTTCGGCTGGCCGGGGTTTTTTATTTGAAACCGCGGCCGACTCTGCGGGTGCTCGCAGTCTTGGCGGGTTCGCGCTCTCCAACCTAAAGGGCGGGCGAGCCCCAACAAGCCCCAACGCCGATGCTGCAACAAGGGCGCTGCGGGTCCATGCGTTGAGCCTCGCCCATTGATCAGCGGGGTTGATCGGGATGTTCTGGCGAGTCCGTCGTGCTCGTTGCGGAATGCTTGATGGCTGCGGCGCGCGCGGACAGTGCGCGCAAAAAATCACGCGCACGGCAAACGCCTTTCTGATATTCGCTAAGCGTGTCGCCAGTCGGTGAATCGACGGGTTTGGAGATCGAGCGGGTCACGGCATTCCTCTTCATCTGATGAACGGAACCGCGCCCAACCCTTGGGGGAGGGTGGGCGAGCACAGGCAAGGTGGAAAACCGATGCGTGACAGTCGGCGCGGCCGAAGCCGCTCAAGCCTGGCTCGCCCCAGGAGGGAGACGAAGCCAAGCCATAGCAATCGAGGGTAAGAACCTATGCTCGGTTCTTACCCGTCACGCACGAGGTTTCCACACCTCGATCGCTTTCCCTATGGCACTGAAAGCGATGGCGCAGAGTGTACCGATGGCCGCTTCGTCGGAGCAGGGGCGAAACTATAAATCAGAATTTGCGTAAATCCCGTGCGGAGCCTGTATTTATGCGGGCGTGGAGGCTGTCGGCAGCATTTTGTGTTCACAAGAAATTGCAATTTGTGCCAGCATCCGCTGCGACGTTTTGCCTGCGCGCGCAACGCCTGCTCCATCTCGTGGAGCGCCGCGAGCATGATGAACGCCGAGCGCGTTATGCGACGCGTCGGCTTTCTGCTGTTCGGGCGATTGTTGTGCGCTTTCGGATCGCGCCTTAGCGCGGCAGCCGGGTTGTGCCGGCAGGTGGTGGCTCAGACGAGCGCCCACGCAGTGCATCGCGCAGCCGCCGCACGCCGCGCCACAGCTTGGGCAGCAGCCACACCGACACCAACAGCAGCAGCGCCAGCATCACCAAAAACGCAATCGGCAGGAAAAACGCCATCAACAAGCCGCCGCTGGCGGCCACGTCTTCACTGAACGACGCCACCCAGTTCGAGAATGGCTCGGGCGACGTGTTGATCAGCGCCCGCGTGCCCGCCTTGGTGGCGTGCGCCGTGCCGGCCAGCGTGCCACCAATCAGGCCCGCCGCCACCATCCACTGCGGATCAAGCTGCCCAAATGCGGCCGCCGCCAGAATCGCCCCCGCAGGCACGCGGATGAAGGTCTGGATGCCATCCCACACGGAATCGAAACCGGGAATCTTGTCGGCAAGGAATTCCGCCACGGCCAGCACGCCGGCCAAGCCGATCACCCACCACGATTCCAGCATCTGCAAGCCGGGTGGCAGGTGCAGCCAACCCGTGCGGCCGAGGACACCGGCAGCAAATACGGCCAGGTAGAGACGAAATCCGCTGGTCCAGGACAACCCGGCGGCCAGCGCGGCGGTTTCCAGCATGGGGCTCCTTGAATGGCAGGCGAGCGGTCAGCCGATATTGCAGTGTAGTGCGCGCCCGCCTGCGCGGCGGCTTAAAGCAGCGATTTGCCCTGAGACAGGATCTTGTCGCAAGCCTGCTGGGTGATCTGCGACTTGATGCGGCTCAGGTCGAACTGGTTGCCATCGGAGCCGGTCAGGAGGCCTTTTGTGCCGTTGGTGTAGCCGGGGTCCGACGCCGGCGCGCCGCTGAGTTTGCCCAGCAGCTTGTCCTTCACCGACGCTGCATCGGTGGCGCCGCCCAGGTAGTTGTTTTTCATGCAGAACTCCAGCACGCCGGCCACATTGCCGGTGCTGCCCGACGTCAATGCGCCGAGCGATGGCACACCGCCCAGGTTGCCGATGCTGCCGAGGCCACCCGCGGCGCCCTGGCTGTTGTTGCCTTGCGTGGCGCCCTTGATGAGGTCTCCGAGCTGCGCGTGAGCGGCGGCGGGAAGTAGCGCTGCGAGCACCAGTGTTGCCGTGGCGGCAGTGCGGGTCAGGTGGTGTTTCATGCGGGGGGCTCCTTGAAATGGCACGGGGATCATCCACACCGTAGTGCACAATCCGCCGATATGACGTGTTGCGCGTGGTGAGATATCCCCGCCATTGTCCTGCGCCCCGGCAACAAAAAACCCGGCATGTCACCGGGTTTTTTGCATTTGGGCACCATCGCCGTTAGGCGGGGTGCCGCGCAACGCCAATCAGGCAGCCTGGATGTTGGTAGCCTGCTTGCCCTTCGGGCCTTGCGTCACTTCAAACGAGACGCGCTGATTTTCCTTGAGCGTCTTGAAGCCAGCCATGTTGATGGCCGAGAAATGCGCGAACAGCTCTTCGCCGCCTTCGTCAGGCGAGATGAAACCGAAACCCTTGGCGTCGTTAAACCATTTGACCGTACCGAGTGCCATGAAAACCCCTCCGTTAAAACACAAGTCCGAGCCGGGAGGGTATGCCTGTCGGGGCAGTGCAGAACGGTACCGCGCAGTCATCGCCTGGCCGCCGGCCCGCAGGGCACGACGAATGGCGCGGGTGGAACCGCGCCGCAAGCGATCGGTCTTCTTGTGGCAACACCACAGCCTGAAGCGGTTGTCGATCTGTAGTCGACTGGTGTGAGGCCTCCCGGGCTCACCATTCATGCGGCTCGCTGCCAACGGTTTGCGGGGCAGTAGGGCGCACATGCTGAATCCGATTGTTCGAGGAATGCAAGAGGCTGTCAAGGCCACAAAGGGTGGGTCTGTGGCGAAAATCGGTCAGTTTTTGAAGAGGATTTGCTCGAAATCTGGCTAATCGCCCCCACGTGCGGAAAACGATTGGCATGTCGGGCCCAGAGCTTGCGCAGTTTCCAGCCAGCGCGCAGCGGGTAAAACACTGCGCGCCCCGTGGGCTGACGGATGCACGCGGCGTGGGCCAAACCGTTTGTAGACCTTGAAGTCGGCGTTATTTCCCCAAATTGCGAACTCGAAAGGAGTGGTTAGAATAAGACCATGGCAATCCGGCAAGCGACCACTCCACAACACGATGCAGGCACCGTACTGGAGCGGAAAGAGCAAGCGCTCAAACCGCCCGCGATGTACAAGGTGCTGCTGCTCAACGACGACTACACCCCGATGGAATTCGTCGTGATGATTCTTCAGCAATACTTCAGCAAAGACCGGGAGACAGCGACACAAATCATGCTGACGGTGCATCGGGAAGGTAAGGGCGTGTGCGGTCTCTATACCCGGGATATCGCCGCGACGAAAGTGGAATTAGTGTCAACCCATGCACGGCAAGCGGGCCACCCGCTGCAGTGCGTGATGGAGGAAGCATGATCGCGCAAGAACTGGAAGTCAGCCTGCACATGGCGTTTGTCGAAGCCCGCCAGGCTCGCCACGAATTCATTACGGTGGAGCATCTGCTGCTTGCGCTGCTGGACAACCCGACGGCGGCGGAGGTGCTGCGCGCCTGCGCTGCCAACATCGAAGACCTTCGCACGCATCTGAAGAACTTCATCGCCGACAACACCCCGGTGGTGCCCGGCACGGACGAGGTGGACACGCAGCCGACGCTCGGCTTCCAGCGCGTGATCCAGCGCGCCATCATGCACGTGCAGTCCACCTCCAACGGCAAGAAGGAGGTGACGGGTGCCAACGTGCTGGTCGCCATCTTCGGCGAGAAGGATTCGCACGCGGTGTACTACCTCCAGCAACAAGGCGTGACCCGGCTGGACGTCGTTAACTTCATCAGCCACGGCATCCGCAAGGATCAGGCTGAGCCGGCCAAGCAAGGCGAAGGCAACCCCGAAGGCGAAGGCGGCGACGGCAAGGAAAGCCCACTGGAGCAGTTCACCCAGAACCTGAACGCGCTGGCCAAGGCCGGCAAGATTGATCCGCTGATCGGCCGCGAGCAGGAAGTCGAGCGCGTGGTGCAGGTGCTGTGCCGCCGCCGCAAGAACAACCCGCTGCTGGTGGGCGAAGCCGGCGTCGGCAAGACGGCCATTGCGGAAGGTCTGGCGTGGCGCATCACCAAGGGCGAGGTGCCGGACATCCTGTCCAAGTCCGTCGTCTATTCGCTCGACATGGGCGCGCTGCTGGCCGGTACCAAGTACCGCGGCGACTTTGAACAACGCCTCAAGGGCGTGCTGAAGTCGCTCAAGGACAACCCGAACGCGATCCTGTTCATCGACGAGATCCACACGCTGATTGGCGCGGGCGCTGCGTCGGGCGGCACGCTGGACGCCAGCAACCTGCTCAAGCCGGCGCTGTCGTCAGGTGCGCTCAAGTGCATTGGCGCGACCACGTTCACGGAATATCGCGGCATCTTCGAGAAGGACGCGGCGCTGTCGCGGCGCTTCCAGAAGATCGACGTGGTGGAGCCGACGGTTGACCAGACCGTGCAGATCCTGCGTGGGCTGAAGTCGCGCTTTGAAGAGCACCACGGCGTGAGGTACGCGTCGTCGGCGCTCACCGCTGCGGCTGAGCTGTCGGCACGCTTCATCACGGATCGCCACCTGCCCGACAAGGCCATCGACGTGATCGACGAGGCCGGTGCAGCGCAACGCATTCTGCCGAAGTCGAAGCAGAAGAAGACGATTGGCAAGGCTGAGATTGAAGACATCGTCTCGCGCATCGCCCGTGTCCCGCCGCAAAGCGTGTCGCAGGACGATCGCAGCAAGCTGCAGACGCTGGAGCGCGATCTGAAGTCGGTCGTGTTCGGGCAAGATCCGGCCATCGACGCGCTGGCTTCGGCCATCAAGATGTCGCGTGCCGGGCTGGGCAAGACGGACAAGCCGATCGGCTCGTTCCTGTTCAGCGGCCCGACGGGCGTGGGCAAGACCGAAGTCGCCAAGCAGCTCGCGTTCATCCTCGGCATCGAGCTGATCCGCTTCGATATGTCGGAGTACATGGAGCGCCATGCGGTGAGCCGGCTGATCGGTGCGCCTCCGGGCTATGTGGGCTTCGACCAGGGCGGTTTGCTGACGGAAGCCGTGACCAAGAAGCCGCACTGCGTGCTGCTGCTGGACGAAATCGAGAAGGCGCACCCGGACATCTTCAACATCCTGCTGCAGGTGATGGACCACGGCGCGCTGACGGACAATAACGGCCGCAAGGCGGATTTCCGCAACGTGATCATCATCATGACGACCAACGCGGGCGCGGAGACGATGAACAAGGCGACCATTGGCTTCACCACGACGCGCGAACAGGGCGACGAGATGGCCGACATCAAGCGCATGTTCACGCCGGAGTTCCGCAACCGTCTGGATGCGACCATCAGCTTCCGCTCGCTGGATGAAGACATCATCATGCGTGTGGTCGACAAGTTCCTCATGCAGCTGGAAGAGCAACTGCACGAGAAGAAGGTGGACGCCATCTTCACCGAGAAGCTGCGTCGCTTCCTGGCGAAGAAGGGCTTCGACCCGCTGATGGGCGCGCGCCCGATGCAACGCCTGATCCAGGACATGATCCGCAAGGCGCTGGCCGACGAACTGCTGTTCGGCAAGCTGACCAATGGCGGCAAGGTGGTTGTGGACCTGGACGATGCCGATGCAGTGAAGCTGGAGTTCTCCGAGAACGAGGCGCCGCCGGCACCCGCGCAGGAAGAAGCGGAAGCCTGACGCGCAGTCGATCGCTCCAAATGAAACGGCCCGGAAATCCCGGGCCGTTTTCTTATGCGTGGACGATGCGTCAGTGGCGTCCGGTGCTGCCAAAACCGCCAGCGCCCCGCTCACTCTCGGCAAAGTCGTCGACGATGTTCAGTTCGGCCTGCACCACCGGCACGATCACGAGCTGCGCCAAGCGCTCCATCGGGTTGAGCACGAAGGCCGTGCTGCCCCGGTTCCACGTGCTGACCATGAGCTGGCCTTGGTAATCCGAGTCGATCAGGCCGACCAGGTTGCCAAGCACGATGCCGTGCTTGTGGCCCATGCCCGAACGCGGCAGGATCAGCGCCGCATAACCCGGATCAGCCAGGTGGATGGCCATGCCAGTCGGGATCAGATGTGTGGTGCCCGGTTCGATGGTGAGCGGGGCGTCGACGCAGGCGCGCAGGTCCAGCCCGGCGCTGCCGGTGGTGGCGTATTGCGGGAGCTGTTCGTGCAGACGGGCGTCGAGGATCTTGACGTCGAGTTTCATGCGAGGCAGGCCGAAGAGGTTGCAGAAGCCGGAGATGGTAGCGCAAACGCCTCGGCCAGCAGCTCATAGGAGCGCAGGCGGGCCTTGTAGCTTGGCGCAACGGTCAGCACGATCAACTCGTCGGCGACAAAGCGGTCTTTGAGCGCGTGCATCTGCTCGGCAATCGATTCCGGCGTGCCGATGATGCTGCGCGGGCGCTCGCGCATGACGATGGCTTGGTCGCGCTCGGTGTAGACGTGGGCTTCGCCTTGTTCGACGGTCGGGATCGGGCCATTGGCGCCAAGCGCCATCTGCACGCGGCGCAGGTCGACGGCGGCTTCATAGCGGCGCGCTTCGGCTTCTGTGTCCGCCGCAATCACGAAGATGGCGGCAGCGCTGTACGGTCGCGCGTCATAGTTCGATTCAAAGTCCGTGCGGTACTGCTGCGCGACGATGTGCCCAACGTGCGGGTTGATGAAGTGCGCGAAGGCGAAGCGAATGCCCAGGCGGGCCGCCAGCGCGCCGCCGAAATCGCTGGAGCCGAGTACCCACAACTCGGGCTTGGTGTCGATTTCGGGTTGCAGTAGGACGCCGTAGGCCGGGTGATCAGGCGGCAGCGTGCCCGTCAGGTGCCAGATCAGTTCCTGCACTTGTTGGGGAAAAATGTCGCCGCGGTTGTAGTCGCCCATGGCGACGGCCTGCGCGGTGCGCATGTCGCCACCGGGTGCGCGGCCGACGCCCAGGTCGATGCGGTTCGGGAATAGCGCCTCCAGCAGGCGGAACTGCTCTGCGAGCTTGAATGGGCTGTAGTAGGGCAGCATCACGCCGCCGGAGCCCACGCGCAGATGCTTCGTGGCACTCGCCACGCGGGCGATCATCACTTCGGGCGCCGGGTTGCTGACGCCGCGCAGGCCGTGGTGCTCGGCGCACCAGTAACGCGTGTAGCCGAGCGAATCTGTGAGTTGCGCCAGGTCGACCGTCGCGGCAATGGCGTCGCGCGCGCTGTGGCCGTAGATGACGGGGCTCTGGTCGAGGACGGACAGGCGGATCGGTGTGCTCATGATCACGCTCCGTGCACGCGGTCGGCAATGGCGGCGACGATCTGGCGCGCCAGCGTCAGCTTGTCGGCGCGCGGCAGGCGCGTGATGCCGCCGGCGTCGAACAGCGCGACTTCGTTGTCGTCACGGCCGAAGGTCTGATGGCCAAGGTTGCCGACCAGCAGTGGAATGCCTTTCTTCTGGCGCTTGGCCTCGCCAAATTCTTCAAGGCGCTCAGTCTCGGCCGCAAAGCCCACGCAGAATGGCGCATTCGCGCGGTGCGCGACAGCGGCGAGGATGTCCGGGTTCTGCGTGAACGTCAGGGCCGGTACGTCGGTGTCGTTCTGCTTCTTGAGCTTGTTCTCGGCCGCTTGCGCCACACGCCAGTCGGCCACGGCAGCCACGGCAATGAAGATGTCGTTCTTGCTCGTATCCAACTCGCGCATCACCGCGTCGTGCATCTGCTGGGCGGTTTGCACGTCGATGCGCAGCACGCCGGCGGGCGTGTCCTGGTGACAAGGCCCGGCGACCAGCGTGACTTCCGCGCCGGCCTGTGCCGCGGCACGCGCTAGCGCAAAGCCCATTTTGCCGCTGGACAAGTTTGTGATGCCACGCACCGGGTCGATCGGCTCGAAGGTCGGGCCAGCGGTCAGCAGCACGCGGTGGCCGCGCAGCAGCTTGGGCTGGAAGAAGCCGATGAGCTGTTCAACGATGTCTTCCGGTTCCAGCATGCGCCCGTCGCCAACTTCGCCGCAGGCCTGGTCGCCAGCATCGGGGCCGAGCAAGGTGACGTCGTCGGCGCGCAGTTGGGCGGCGTTGCGCTGCGTGGCGGGCGCGGCCCACATCTGCCGGTTCATGGCCGGCGCCACGAGCAGCGGGCAGTCGCGCGCGATGCACAGCGTGGAGAGCAGATCGTCGGCCATGCCGTGCGCGAGCTTGGCGAGGAAGTCGGTGGAGGCCGGGGCAATGACGATGGCATCTGCCTCGCGCGAGAGGTCGATGTGCGCCATGTTGTTGCCGACGCGACCATCCCACTGCGAGGTGAAGACCGGGCGGCCAGAAAGCGCTTGCATCGTCACCGGCGTGATGAAGTGCGTGGCGGCGTCGGTCATCACCACCTGCACGGTCGCACCGGCCTTGGTCAGCAGCCGTACCAACTCGGCCGACTTGTAGCACGCGATGCCGCCGGTCAGGCCGAGGACGAAATGTTTGCCTTGCAGTTCCATAAACACTCGCTTTTGAATCCGATTGACGCGATATGCATGGGCAGGATACAACCCGTGGCCGGGCCAGCCTGCCAATCAGTGTGGCGATGATACCGGCTTGCCTCCAGGCGCGTCCGGCGCCCGGATTTTTCCTCAAATGCTTATTCCCGATATGGTTTTCCGCTCGGTTTTTCGTCACCCGGCAGTCCGCAATGTGTTGGCCTTGGTGGGCGTGTGCGCCATCGTGGTAGGGGTCGTTGGCACCGTGCTGGTGCGCGAGGCCAAGACATGGTTGCGGGAAGAATCCACGCCCGCCCGTGCCGATGTGATTGTGGTGTTGGGTGGAGAGTCGGGCCAGCGCGTGATCGGTGCGGCTGAGCTGTATCACGCTGGCGTGGCGCCGCGCGTGTTCGTGAGCGGGGAGGGCGATTGCCTGCTCATCAAGCGCCGTCTCGTTATGGCAGGGGTCCCGGCTGAGCGGATCGGCCAAGAATGCCAGTCCGGCAGCACGATGGAAAACGCGCAGATGACGCGCCAGGCGCTGGCTGACCAGAATGTGAGCAGCGCGGTGTTGGTTACGAGCTGGTATCACACGGGCCGTGCGCTGCAGGTGTTTCGGCAGGTCTGGCCCGAGGTGACATGGGGCGCGCACGGCGTGGTTCCTGGTGACGCAACCAAGTCGTTCCCGATCTATGAAACCGGATCGATTCTGACCGAGTACGTCAAGCGGGCTTGGTACGCCGTGCGTTACTGAGGCGGGCGGGTCATTCCGCAGGCATCGGCCGTGCATCAGCGGCCAAGTCGGCAAGCGTCGGTACAAAGCGGATCGTATCGCGCTTGTTGGACTCGCGCACCCAGTCGCGCAGCGCGTTGCTGGCGTCCAGGTGTGCGGAGATGTCGCCCACCACGGCAAGCTTCAGCCGGTAGTTGGTGATCTTCTGCGCGATGCCGCCGGCCAGGCCGGTGCGCAGCGCAAAGAACGCTGCATCCAGCCGGCTGACAGGCACGGCAACCATTGATGCGCCATGGCCGAGTGCTTCGCCAATCAGGTGGTCCAGTGCGTCCTGCTCGCTGGCAATGCGCGGGCCGGCTTCCTCAAGGCAAAGCACCGTTTCACCGTTCCACTGCCGGAGGTCGGCCAAGGCAGGTCAGCGACGCACGCGCCGCAGCTCATCCACAATCAGCAGCACCGCACCGATGGTGATGCCGCAGTCCGCCACGTTGAAGGCGGGCCAGTGGTAGTTGTGCAGGTAGAAGTCGAGGAAATCCACCACGTGGCCGTAGATGACGCGGTCGATCACGTTGCCCAGCGCACCACCCAGGATCAGCGCCAGCGCAAAGCAGAACATCTTCTGTCCGCTGTGTCGCTTGAGCAGCCAGATGATGAACACCGCCGCCGCCACGCCCAGGCCCGTGAAGAACCAGCGCTGCCAGCCGCCCGCCGCCGCCAGGAACGAGAACGCCGCGCCCTTGTTGTAGGCCAGCACGAGGTTGAAGAACCCGGTGACGGGGCGCGACTCGCCGTAGGTAAAGGTCTTGAGGATGGCGACCTTGGTCAGTTGGTCCAGCAGGATCCAGATGACGGCCAGGCCTAGCCACGGGCCCAGGCCATGGCCGCCAGCGCTGCTGCTCTTGCGCGCCACGCCCTTGCTCTTACCGTTGTTGCCGCCGTTACGAGCCGCCATCACGCAGCGCTCCGTTGTTCACCGGCGCCGAACAGGTTGTCGGTGCAGCGGCTGCAGAGGGTCGGGTGGGCCGCGTCGTGGCCAACGTCAGCGCGGTAGTGCCAGCAGCGCTCGCATTTGGCGTGCGTCGATGGCACCACGCTGATGAGCAGATCGCCGCCTTCGGGCGCACGCTCGAGCTTGGCCGCCGACGTGATCAGCACGAAGCGCAGATCGTCGCCCAGGCTGGCTAGCGCGTCGTGCACTGTGTCGCCCGCCGAGACGGTCACTTCTGCCTGCAGCGACGAGCCGATCTTGCCGTCGACGCGCAACGTTTCCAGTTGCTTGGTCACTTCGCCGCGCACGTTGCGGATGGCGGCCCACTTCTCGAGTAGCGCGCTGGCGCCTTGCGGTACTGGGGCATCGTAGTAGGTGCTGGTGAAGATGGTGTCGGTGTGTTCCGTGCCGTGGGCAAAGACCTGCCACGCCTCTTCGGCCGTAAACGACAGGAACGGCGCCATCCAGTGCAGCATCGCCTGGGTGATGTGATACAGCGCGTTCTGGGCCGAGCGGCGCGCCACCGAATCGGGCGCCGTGGTGTACAGGCGGTCCTTCAGCACGTCGAGGTAGAAGCCGCCCAGGTCTTCCGAGCAGAACGTCTGCAGCTTGGCGACCACCGGGTGGAATTCGTACACGTCGTAGTGCGACAGCACTTCCTTCTGCAGCGCATCCGTCAACGCCACGGCGTAGCGGTCGATTTCGAGCCATTGCTCGGTCGGCAGGGCGTGCTTGGCGTGGTCGTAATCCGTCAGGTTGGCGAGCAGGAAGCGCAGCGTGTTGCGGATGCGGCGATAGCCTTCCACCACGCGCTTGAGGATTTCATCCGAGATGGCGAGTTCGCCCGAGTAGTCGGTCGCGGCCACCCACAGACGGATGATCTCGGCGCCCATCTTGTTGGCGATTTCCTGCGGCGCGATCGTGTTGCCGATCGACTTGGACATCTTGCGGCCTTCACCGTCCACCGTGAAGCCGTGCGTGAGCAGGCCCTTGTAGGGCGGCTTGCCATACAGCATCGAGGCCGTCAGCAGCGACGAGTGGAACCAGCCGCGGTGCTGGTCGGAGCCCTCCAGATACAGGTCAGCCAAGCGACCGTCCGGCAGGTCGGCCGAGGCGTCGTACAGGTCGGCCACGTGCGAGCCGCGGATGACGTGCCAGTGCGTGGTGCCCGAGTCGAACCACACGTCCAGCGTGTCGCGGTTCTTCTCGTACATGTCGGCTTCATCGCCGAGCAATTCGCGCGGGTCGAGCGTCTGCCAGGCTTCGATGCCGCTCTTTTCGATGCGCTGGGCGATTTGCTCCAGCAGCTCGGGCGTGCGCGGGTGCAGCGCGCCGGTTTCCTTGTGCACGAAGAAGGCCATCGGCACGCCCCATTGGCGCTGGCGCGAGAGCGTCCAGTCCGGGCGGTTGGCGATCATGTTGTGCAGGCGCTGCTTGCCCCACGACGGGTAGAAGGCGGTGGCGTCGATGCCGGCAAGCGCCGTCTCACGCAGCGTGGCGTTGCCGTCGTTCGGCTGCACATCCATCCCCGCAAACCACTGCGACGTGGCGCGGTAGATGATCGGCGTCTTGTGGCGCCAGCAATGCATGTAGCTGTGCGGGTGCTTGTGTGCATCGAACAGGTTGCCCGAGTCGCGGAGCACCTCGACGATCTTCGGATTCGCATCCCAGATCATCTGGCCGCCGAATAGCGGCAGCGTCGATGCGTACACGCCGTTGCCCATCACCGGGTTGATGATGTCGGCGTCAACCATGCCGTGCGACTTGCACGACTGGAAGTCTTCCACGCCATACGCAGGCGCGGAGTGGACGATGCCGGTGCCGGTGTCGATGGTCACGTAGTCGCCCAGGTAGACCGGCGAGGTGCGGTCGTAACCGGCGTCCATCTTGGCCAGCGGGTGGTGGAAGCGCACGCCATTGAGCGCCGCGCCTTCGCACGTGGCCAGCACGGTGCCTTCGAGCTTCCAGCTTTGCAGGCAAGCCTCGACGCGCTCCTTGGCGACAATCACCAGGCCGCGCGTCGTGTCGACCAGCGCGTATTCGATTTCCGGGTGCAGGTTCAGCGCCTGGTTGGAAGGGATCGTCCACGGCGTGGTGGTCCAGATCACGATCCAGCCCGGCTTGGCCTTGAGCACGTCGGCGCCCACGTGGAAGGCGCTCGCCAGCGCGTCGATATCCGCAAACGGGAAGCCGACGTCGATCGACAGGTCGGTACGGTCGGCGTATTCGACTTCCGCTTCCGCCAGTGCCGAGCCGCAATCAAAGCACCAGTTGACCGGCTTCAGGCCGCGGAAGACGTAGCCCTTTTCCAGGATCTTGCCCAGCGCGCGGACCTCATCCGCCTCGTTGCGGAAGTTCATGGTCAGGTACGGATCGGCCCAGTCTCCCAGCACGCCCAGGCGCTCGAAGTCCACCTTCTGGCGGGCGATCTGGCCGGTGGCGTAGGCACGCGCCTTCTCCTGCACTTCCTTGACGGGCAGGCCCTTGCCGAACTGCTTTTCGATCTGGATTTCGATCGGCATACCGTGGCAGTCCCAGCCCGGCACGTAGACGGCATCAAGCCCGGTCAGGCCGCGCGACTTGATCACCATGTCCTTGAGGATCTTGTTGACCGCGTGGCCGATGTGCAGATCGCCGTTGGCGTACGGGGGGCCGTCGTGCAGGATGAACTTCTTCGCACCCTTACGTGCGGCGCGAATCTTCTTATAGAGCTGCTTGTCCTGCCAAAGCTTTACCCATTGCGGCTCGCGCTTGGGTAGATCGCCGCGCATGGGGAAGGGGGTGTCCAGCAGGTTGACCGGGTACTTGCTCTTCTCCGGCGTGGGCTTCTTGGCGTCAGACATGGTGTGGTGTGGGGCAGATTCGGGCAAATCGGATCGGTGCAGCGCGTCCACAGTGCAGGGCGCGTGCGCGGCGTGGCTTTCGGGCGGCGAGTGTGTCGGCCGCCTACTGAATTCGGTCGGTGGCCGACGTGGCAAAGTCGCGCCGCAGCGCAGGAGATTCGCCAGTCGGCGGAATCGGCAGGCCGAAGAAGTTGCGCGCGTCGATGCAGTCCTGCGCGATGGCATCTTTCAGCGCATCAAGCGAATCGAAGCGGGCTTCGTCGCGCAGTTTCTTCATGAATTCGACGCGGACCAGTTTGCCGTAGACGCTGGCGTGGTAATCAAAGATATGCACTTCCAGCAGCACGCGGCCGGAATCATCCACCGTCGGGCGCACGCCGATGCTGGCGACAGCCGGCAACGGTTTCTCTGCCAGTCCATGCACCTGCACGACAAAGATGCCCGCCACCGCCGGCTTGCGGTGCGAGATGCGCAGGTTCAGCGTCGGGAAGCCCAGCGAGCGGCCGAGCTTCTGCCCATGCACCACGTGCCCGCTGATGGCGTAACCGTGGCCGAGCAGGCGGCGCGCGTGCTCCAGATCACCGGCGGCCAGCGCCTCGCGCACGGCCGAGCTGGAGATACGGATGCCGGATTCCGACACCGAGCCCATCTGTTCGACCTCGAAGCCGAACTGGGCGCCGGCGGCCTGCAGATACGAAAAATCGCCCGCGCGCTTGGCGCCGAAGCGGAAGTCGTCGCCCACCAGCAGCCAGCGCGTGTGCAGGCCGTCGACCAGCACGTTGCGCACGAATTCGTCGGGCGTCTGGCCGGCGAAATGCGCGTTGAAATGTTCCACGACCACGCGGTCGACGCCTTGTTTACGCAGGCTTTCCAGCTTGTCGCGCAGCAATGCAATGCGGGCGGGCGCGCGGTCCGGCATGAAGAATTCGCGCGGATGCGGCTCGAACGTCATCACTGTGAGCGGCAACCCGCGTGCGTCGGCCGCCGCGCGTGCACGGGCCAGCAGAGACTGGTGCCCGCGGTGCACGCCGTCGAAGTTGCCGATGGTCAACGCGCAGGGCGCGCGACTCTCGGCGTTGGGCAGGCCGCGAAAGACTTTCACGAGAAGCGTCGGTGGTCGAGGAAAAGAGAAGTGCGTTTTTGTACCGGATTGGCGCGACAGCCGGCCAAAATCCAGTAAAACGCACATTATATAAGGGATTGCCCCATCCCCGGCGGGTCGGGGAAGGATGAGGCGGGGTGTTGCGCAATCGTCCGAACGGTGCGCCCGCGCGGTGCATGCTTGCGGCACAATCCGGTATCCAGTTTCTTCCCCGCATCCCCTTGAACGCCTCGTTGCGCCTTTTCTTTGCCAAGTTCGGGCTCGCCAGCCGCGCGCCGCTTGAACTGGACGCCCGGGCCAAGCTGCTCGCCGCCGTGCATCGCGGGGCGCCCATGGGGATCGCCGCCTCGGTCGTCCTGCCTGCCCTGACGATGGCAGCCTTCTGGGATGCCTCCAACCGCCCGGTGCTGCTGGGCTGGTGCCTGATCATGCTGTGCCTGACAGCGTCGGGCCTGCGCTTCTATTTTGGTTACCGGTACGACCTGGCCCGCATGACGCTGGCCGCGCACACCCGCAAGTGGTGGATGGGCATGCACGTCATGTCGGCGGTGGGCGGCGTCGCGTGGGGCTGCTCGGCGGGGCTGTATCTGATGTCGCCGTCGTTGGAGTTCAGCAGCCTGCTGATGATCGTCATCATTGGCGTGGCGGCGGCGGCCGTGCTGTCGCAAGCGCCGGTGCCGTCCAGTCTGCTGATCCTCGGGACGGGCATTCTCGCGCCGCACTTTGTGCTGGCCGAGCAGGCGTTTCCGGGGCATGGGCTGTACCTGCGCGGCGTGCTGTTGTTCTTCGGAGCGCTGCTGACGCGGCATGCGGTGAACATTCACAACACGCTGGTGCGCGAAATTCAGCTAGAGAACGAGAGCCGCCAACTGGCGCGCCGCTATCAGGACGAAAAGCAGCGCGCGCTGTCGGCATCGGAAGAAAAATCGCGCTTCCTGGCCGCGGCCAGCCACGACTTGCGCCAGCCGGTGCATGCGATCGTGCTGCTCGTTGAGGCGCTGCGCGCGCGTAATCAATCCGAATCGTTGGCGCCGCTGGTGGAGCAGTTGGCCTCGGGCGCCGCGACCATTGATCTGCTGTTCCGCTCGCTGCTGGATCTGTCAAAGCTTGAGAGCCGCAAGACCTCGCCGACGCTGGAGCCGGTGGATCTGGGCGAGGTCATCACTGAAGTGGTCCAGCAGTTCATGCCGGACGCGCGCGCCAAGGGGCTGACGCTTACGCCGCGCATTCCGCCGCTGCCGGTGTTCGGCATGGCCGAGCCGGTGCTGTTGCGCCGGGCGCTGTTCAATCTGCTGCAGAACGCGTTGCGCTACACCGAGCGCGGCGGCGTGATGGTGGCGCTGCGCGTGCGCCAGAAGCATCTGCGTATCGAGGTGTGGGATACCGGCATCGGCATCGCGCCGGAGCACCAGAAAGATATCTTCTCGACGTACTACCAAGTTGAAAACCCCGAGCGCGATCCGAGCCAGGGTCTGGGCTTGGGCCTGTCGATCTACAAGGAATGCGTGCGTCTGCTGCGCGGCACGTTTGGCGTGCGCTCGGTGCCTGGACGTGGTTCGATGTTCTGGATGGCGCTGCGGCCGGTGCCGGCTGAAATCAAGGCGCCGCTGGCTACGCAGCCGCGCGCCGAGCAGAAGCGTGCGGTGCTGGATCAGCCGCGTTTTTCGGGCGTGGTGCTGGTGGTGGACGACGATCCGCAGATCCGCAAGGCCTGGCATGCGCTGCTTGAAGCGTGGGGCGTGGAAGTCCACAGCGCTGCAGATGGCCGCTCCGCAGAGCAACTGCTCGCACGCGGCATCCGCCCGCAGATCATCTTCTGCGATCTGCGTCTGCCGGGTGAAGAAGATGGCTTGCAGCTGCTCGAACGCTGGCAGGTCAGCCACCCCGATGCACACGCCGTGCTGCTGACGGGCGATCGCAATTCCGCCGCCCTGGCGCGCGCGGAAGAGGCCGGCTATCTGCTGCTGGCCAAGCCGATGGACCCGAACATGCTGCGCGTGCTGCTCAAGCGTTGGCTGCGCGGCCGCTCAGCCGAGCCGCAAGTCGCCTTCTGAGACTGAGGAAGGCGTAAAACGGCGCTGTCAATGCGGCGCCGGAATGATCAGATCAGGCCGCGCCCGTCAGGCGGAAGCGTTCCATGCGCGAGATGATCTGGATGCGCGTGCGCACGCCCAGCCGCTGCAGAATCGCCGAGACGTGTTCCTTGACGGTGTTTTCCGTCAGGCCCAACTGGCGCGCGATCGACTTGTTCGGCAGGCCTTCAAGCAGCAGCGCCAGCACCGAGCCTTGACGCGGCGTAAGCCCCAGTTCAGCCGGCGTGATAGGGATGCCGTGCGATGCACCGCCCTTGCCATTGGCGCCACCCATATCGTCTTCCGACGGGAACGCTGAATCCCCACCGAAGATGCCTGCCACGGCCTTGGAGAATGCATGCGCATCGGCGTGCTTGCCGATGAAGCCGATGGCGCCCAGGGCCTGGGCCTTGGCGACAATTTCCGGCGTGTTTTCAGCCGACATGAAGGCAAAGCGTGCTTCCGGCAGCCGGCCGCGCAATTCGCGCATGGCATCGAAGCCGGTGCAATCGGATAGCCACACGTCCAGCAGCACGACGTCCGGGCGGACGCCTTCTTCGACCAGCGCAAGCGCCTGGCGGCGGCCGATGGCCGCGTGCACCTGGACTTCGGGCAAGGCGTGTGCAAGAAACGTGGTCGTGCCAGACAAGGCGAGAGGGTGGTCGTCGACCACCAGCAGGCTACGCAGCGAGCTCGTCATTCTTATTCCCCGGTGAGGGCAGTGCCCTCTTGTTGTTGTACGCGTGTCGACCCGGCGCGGGCGATGGACGACGGGCCGGGTGTATCACCCTGTGCCGATCGGCCGTCACGGTTATCGCCGCACGATGTTGCAGCGCAGGATGAACGGAGGCTGGATATGCGTCGGATCATCGCTGGCTGCCCACCCGACCCCTCGGGAACGCGGACAATTATGGTGCTGAGATTATCAGAGCGCGCCAAAGCACGCCAACGGTTGCTCCTTCCTTTTGCCGGCGCGGCAGGGTTTTTGCTGGCGCGCGTCGGCAAAACGCCACGGTGGCCGCAAAAGCGCCCGTGGCATGGCTGCGCAGGCGTCACACCCGATTTTCTCGGGGAGCTGCGGCGCACTTGATAAAATGCCGCGATGAAAAACATCGTCATTCTCATTTCCGGACGCGGCTCCAATATGGAAGCCATCGTCCGCGCCTGTCAGACCGAAGGTTGGCCGGGACGCATTGCCGCCGTTATTTCTAATCGGCCCGATGCGGCAGGACTTAAATTTGCCGCTTCGCACGGCATTGCCACTGCAGTGGTCGACCACAAGGCTTTTCCCGATCGCGACAGCTTTGACGCCGCCCTGGCGCAGGTTGTCGACGGCTTTTCGCCCGATCTGGTGGTGCTGGCAGGCTTCATGCGCATCCTCACGCCGGGCTTTGTCAAGCGTTATGCAGGGCGCATGCTGAACATTCACCCGTCGCTGCTGCCGTGCTTCCCTGGTCTGCATACGCACGAGGCTGCGCTGGCCATGGGCGTGAAGGTGCATGGCGCGACGGTGCATTTCGTCACCGCTGATCTGGACCACGGCCCGATCGTGCTGCAGGCCATCATCGACGTGCGTCAGGACGACACGCCGGACTCGCTGGCCGGCCGGCTGCTGTCGCAGGAGCACACGATCTACCCGCGTGCCGTACGCTGGTTTGTGGAAGGGCGATTGTCGATTGAACACGGTGTTGTGCGCGTCTCGCCGGATGTGTCGCAGCTTGTTATTGGCGCTAGCGCGCGGGAGGTAGCATGAGTCAGGATCGTCAGCGTTCGCGCGGCAATGGAAGCGGTGGGTCGAGCAACAAGCGCTCAAGTTCGGGCGGGGGGGGCTGGTATCGGGCACCGCAGGGCAAGCCCGCGCCCCGCAGCACGCCGCGCCCCCGCACGGGCGTGCATGGCAGCCATCTGGAGCATCTGGACAAGGTGCTTGCGCGCCTGCTGCACTTTGCGGCACCGGCCGACATGGTCGTCAGCCAGTACTTCCGCGAGCACCACGAACTCGGCCACCGCGAGCGCGGCATCATCGCCGAGGCGGCTTTTGCCGTGCTGCGCCGCAAGGTGGAATTCGGCCAGTTTGCCGAGAGCGGCACCGGCCCGGCACGCCGCCGCCTGGTGCTGCTTGGCCTGCTGCAAACTGCCGGCCGCGAGGCCATCGCCCCGTTCCTGAACCCGGCCGAAGCCGAATGGCTGGATCGCTGGGAAAACCGCGACCGCGCCGCGCTGGCAGCCCGCGTGCGCGCCAACCTGCCCGACTGGCTGTTCGACGCGCTGGTCGCGCAGCATGGCGCCGACTTTACCGAGGCACTTGCACAAGCCTGGCTAACCCCGGCGCCGCTGGATTTGCGCGTGAACACGCTCAAGGGCGAGCGCGACGCCGTGCTCGCCACCCTGGCCGAAGCGGGCATCGAAGGCGCTGCGGCGCCGCTGTCGCCGGTGGGCATTCGTCTGGCGGGCAAGCCAGCGCTGAACAAGCTCGACATCTTCACCAACGGTACGGTCGAAGTGCAGGACGAGGGCAGCCAACTGCTGTGTCAGTTGCTTGCGCCCAAGCGCAGCGAAATGGTGGTCGATTTCTGCGCGGGCGCGGGCGGCAAGACGCTGGCGATTGGCGCGGCGATGCGCTCCACGGGGCGCTTGTACGCCTTCGACGTGTCGGAAAAGCGCCTGTCGAACCTCGGCCCGCGCCTGGCGCGCAGCGGCCTGTCGAACGTGCATCCGGGCCGCATCGACAGCGAGCACGACGCCAAGGTCAAACGGCTGGCCGGCAAGATTGATCGCGTGCTGGTCGACGCGCCGTGCAGCGGCTTGGGCACGCTGCGCCGCAATCCGGACCTGAAGTGGCGCCAGTCGGCGCAGGCCGTGGAAGAAATGTCGGCCAAGCAGTTGTCGATCCTGACGTCGGCGGCGCGGCTGTTGAAGCCGGGTGGCCGCCTCGTCTACGCAACGTGCAGTGTGCTGGCGCGTGAGAACCAGCAGGTGGTGGAGCAGTTCCTGGCCGCGCATGAAGACTTCGTGCTCGTGCCCGCCGGTGAGGTGCTGGCCGCGCAGAAGATCGCGCTGGACATGGGCCCGTACCTGGAGCTGTATCCGCACACGCACCAGACCGACGGCTTCTTCGCGGCGGTGCTGGAGCGCCGCGCATGATGTTGCGGCGACTGGCTTTGGCGCTGGCCGCGTGGCTGGCGCTCGCGTTGAGCGGCGTTGCACTGGCGCGCAGCACGCCGCCGGTGCAGCCGGCCAAGGGCACCGTGCAGGCGGCCTTCACGCCCGATGACGACATCGAAGGGCTGCTGGCCGACGCCATTGATCAGGCGCGCGAGCAGGTGCTGGTGCAGGCGTATCTGCTGTCGAACAAGGCGATTACGCGTGCGTTGCTGGCGGCGCATCAGCGGGGCGTCGATGTGCGCGTGCTGGCCGATCGTGAACAGATGACGCGCTCCGGCGGCAGCCGCGTACCCGAGGTCGCTAATGCGGGTATCCCTGTCTGGCTGGAAGTGCGCTACAAAAACGCGCACAACAAGGTCATCGTGATCGACGCGCGCGGCGCGCATCCGGTGCTCGTCACCGGCAGCTTCAACTTCACACAGACCGCGCAGCGCGGTAATGCCGAGAACGTACTTATCGTGCGCGGTGACGCTGATCTCGCCCAGCGCTACGCCGCCAACTGGCAGAAGCACGTGGGCGATGCGCTGCCGTATCGCGTGCAATAACCGGTCTTTCCAATGAACGGATTGCCGCTGAATCTGAACCACATTGCGTTGGGCTAGGCATAAATATCGAGATTTTGATGAGTCGACACCAAACCGGTGGTCACCCTGCCGGTTGGAAGAATTGATCATTTGATGAAGCGCTCGAAAGCCAATCTGATCAAATCATCAAAAAAAGCTTGTCAAACTGAACCAAGCCACCCCTTCATCTGTGTTTGAGCCGGCAATACAGGCCATAAAAGTGTCATCTTTCTCGGGGTTTTCCCTCGAAATATCGAGATTGATGGGCTGGCGGCTCCAAACTGGCACAGCTTCTGCAAAGGCTGGACATCACCGCGCCGCCATCGCGCGCCGGCTACATACCTGATCGCTTACGACCGAACGCGTTGATGATCGCCCAGCCCGCCACGGAATCGGGGGCGTAGGCTGGCGAGCAGCGAACACGCTTGCGGCGATCGGTACGCGCCTGGCCTGAACGGCGGGCTCCGGATTTCCCGCGCCGCCTGATTGCGGCGTGACCGCTAGCGCTAGCGTGGGGCGGTTGCTGTGCGACACAGTACGAGTCTATGAACTCGATTTCCGAGCCGCTTGCCCGAACATCAATATGCAGAACACAACGTGGAGGAAACATGGGACGGCTATGTAGGATCGCGGGCGTCGCTGCCTGCGCGATAACGCTTTCGGCAGGCGCTGCACCGGCCACCGCGCCCGCGCAGGAGCGCCCCAACGTCTTGCTGATTGTTGCTGATGACCTCGGCTACTCGGACCTGGGCGCGTTCGGCGGCGAGATTGCGACGCCCAACCTGGACAGGCTGGCATCGTCGGGCCTCAAGCTGACGCAGTTCTACGCATCGCCGTACTGTTCGCCAACGCGCGCGATGCTGATGTCCGGTGTCGACCACCATCGCGCAGGATTCGGCAGCATGGCTGAATTGCTAACGCCGGCACAGCGCAGCAAGCCGGGATACGAAGGCTATCTGAACGACCGCGTCGCGCCGTTGCCCGCGCTGCTGCGAGACGGTGGCTACCACACGTACATGGCCGGCAAGTGGCATCTCGGCACCACGGAGGAAGCCAGCCCGGCTGCGCGTGGTTTCGAACAGTCCTTCGCGCTGGTACAAGGGGGCGCCAGCCATACGGATCAGGTGGGCATCATCACCGATGACCCCGATAAAACGCCGCGCGCGCTGTACCGTGAAAACGGCAAGCTGGTCGATCTGCCGCCGAAGTTTTACTCCAGCACGTTTTACGCCGATCGCATCATTCGCCAGATCGACAGTCGTCGAGGCGACAGCAAGCCATTCTTCGCTTACCTGGCATTCACGGCGCCGCACTGGCCGCTGCAGGCACCCGACGCGGCAATTCGCAAATACGAGGGCAAGTATGACGTTGGCTACGACGTCATCGCGGCGCGCCGCCTGGCCCGCATGAAGCAACTTGGCCTGGTGCCGGCTGATGCGCAGCCGTATGCCGGCAGCACGGTTTGGCCGCGCTGGTCGGAACTGACGCCACAGCAGCGGCGGATCGAATCCAAGCGCATGGCCGTCTATGCGGCGATGGTCGACGAGATGGACCGCCAGATCGGACGCGTGCTGACCTATCTGAAATCCACCGGCGCATATGACAACACGCTGGTGATCTTCCTGTCGGACAACGGCGCCGACGGCAACAGCGTGCTGGACGAAGCGGCTAATCGCGAGTGGGTGCACCGCCATGCCGACAACAGCGTGGCCAATACAGGCCGCAGGGGCTCCTTTGTCGAGTATGGCCCAGGTTGGGCGCAAGTCAGTTCGACGCCGTTCCACCTGTACAAAGCCTTTGCCTATGAAGGCGGCATCGCAGTACCGGCGATTGCGGCGATGCCCGGACGGATTGCAGCGGGCAAGACCAGCGCCGCGCCGGCCCATGTGCTGGACATTGCGCCAACCCTGCTGCAACTCGCTGGCGTGCAGTCGCCGGGCGATCATTACCAGGGCAGGTCCGTCTACCCGATGCAAGGCAACTCCATGCTGGCTTTCCTGACTGGACAGGCACCTCAAGTCCATCCCAACCGGTTCAGCTCTGGGTGGGAGCTCAATGGGCGCAAAGCCATGCGTGAAGGCGACTGGAAAATCGTGTACGCCAATCCGCCGTGGGGCAAGGGTCGTTGGGAGCTCTACAACGTGCGCAAGGATCGGGGGGAGCGTGATGACGTTGCTCAGCAGTATCCCGACAAGCTTCGGGAGTTGACCAACCTGTACGAGCGCTATCAGCGCGAGAACGGTGTGGTCGATATCCCTGGGCTAGCCGAACGCAAGGGTTATAGCAACGGAACCCAGTACTACACGGACATGCTGCCCGGGCCACGGGCGGTTACCGCGGACGCTCGCCGCAGGTGATTCCCGGTTGTTCAACGGAGGCTGAATCATGAGCAAGGAGGCATGATGCCGCACTTTCTCTGTGCCAGTGACCGCCGGAGGAAGAAGGCAGCCGTGGCGATCATGGCAGGTGCCACATTTTGTGTGGGCCTGGTGGCCGCGCTGGCGGTGCGCAACGTGCCGGCCGTCGCGGTGTTTTCCGATACTGCCCTGGGTTCTGCGCAGCGCTGCAGCGGCTATTCCGGGCTTCCTGAGGAATGGGGCGAGTCGAAGCATGCCGGCATGGTGCACGTCGCGGGTGGGGAGTTCGTGCCAGGCACGACGCTCGGTTACCCGGATGAGCGCCCCGCCGGCAAGGCACGCGTGGGCCGCTTCTGGATCGATCGGACCGAGGTGACGGTGGCGCAATTCGCGGCTTTTGTGCGGGCCACGGGTTATGTCACCGATGCTGAGCGG
Source organism: uncultured Ralstonia sp. (assembly GCA_963512445.1). Classification (GTDB taxonomy): domain Bacteria; phylum Pseudomonadota; class Gammaproteobacteria; order Burkholderiales; family Burkholderiaceae; genus Ralstonia. Next base: position 90,146 of record CAUPMS010000009.1, on the reverse strand, counting down.
CAGGGTGCGGCGGTCGTCTTTCACAAGCCCACCGATGCGGAGCTGCGACAGCGGCCCTATGCGTGGTGGTTGATGACGCCGGGAGCGAATTGGCGGCATCCGAACGGGCCCGAATCCGGCGATCCGGCAGACTACGATCACCACCGCGACAATCAGCCGGTCACGTTGGTCACGCAGGCCGATGCCCTGGCCTATGCCCAATGGCTGGGGCACGACTTGCCGATCGAGAACGAATGGGAGTTCGCGGCCAAGGCCGGTCGCAATGATGCCGGCCTTGAGACCGCACCACAGTCCGCTGACGGCACCCCCACTGCCAACTACTGGCAGGGGGTGTTCCCGGTGTTGAACACCTCGCGCGACGGTTTCGATGGCCTGGCGCCAGTGGGCTGCTATGCAGCGAACGCCTTTGGCCTGTATGACATGATCGGCAACGCATGGGAGTGGACCCGCGATCCATACACCGGCCCGCGCCAGCCGCATTTGAATGGTGATACCGCTGCGGTTGCCGCCGCCGCACGGCCGCGCGCGGCGGCGGGCAACAGCGTAATCAAGGGCGGCTCTTTCCTGTGCGCGCCAGATTTTTGTGTGCGCTATCGCGCCTCCGCGCGCGAGGCGGCTGAAAGCGACCTGCCAACCTCCCACATCGGCTTCAGGACGGTGCTGCGCGACGGCTGATCAGCGAATAGGCGGCAGGCCAATCCTGCCCGGACTCGGCCCGAAGGATGCGGCAGCGAATGCGATACGGTATTGCATTGCAGGTACTTGTAAAATGCTGACGCCATCACGCCTTGCCCAATGAAGAACCCGTCAACCACACAGCACAACTTCACGCAGACCGCGCAGCGCGGCCATGCCGAGAATGAACTCATCGCGTGCGCGGTGACGCTGATCTCGCCCAGCGCTACGCCACTAACTGGCAGAAGCGCGCGGGCGATGCGCTGCCGTATCGCGTGCAATAACCGGTCTTTCCAATGAACGGATTGCCACTGAATCTGAACCACATTGCGTTGGGCCACATGATCGAGGACATCGTCTCCGATCTGGGCGGCCCGCGCTTTATCTGGCAACTGGGCGTGCTGGTGCTGGTGCTGGCGGCTGCCTGGCTGATCGCGCGGCCGATCTCGCGGCGCTTGCATACGGCCCATGTGAATGACACGTTCGCCCTGCGTTTTGCCTGGTCGAGCCTGGAGCGGGCGATGTTCCCGTTGATCGGCTGGCTGCTGGTGGTGGGTGCGCGCTATGCCCTGATCGGTACCATGCCGATCAGCGTGTTCCGGCTCGCTGCGGTGCCGCTGTTCGGCTTGGCGATGCTCTATCTCGGGTTCTACGTGCTGCGCCGGGTGCTGTCGGCCAACGGCGAACTGCACGGCATGCTGGTCGTGGCCGAGCGCGTGCTGACCACGCTGATGTGGATCGGCATGGTGCTCTACGTGCTGGGCGTGTCGGGCGATGTGGTCGATTACCTCGACGGCATCCGCTTTGCGCTGGGTGGCAAGCAGAAGGTGAGCCTGGCCGCCATGCTGATGGGCGTGGTGTGGATTCTCATCACCGTTTTGGTGGCGATGTGGTTCGGCTCGTGGCTGGATAGCCGTATCACGCGTGCTTCGGCGATCGACGCCAACCTGAAGGTGGTGCTGTCGCGCGTGACCAAGGCGGTGCTGCTGCTGGTGTCGCTGCTGTTGAGCCTGTCGCTGGTGGGTATCGACCTGACGGTGCTGTCCGTGTTTGGCGGCGCGCTGGGTGTGGGCTTGGGCTTTGGCCTGCAGAAGATCGCCAGCAACTACGTGTCGGGCTTCATCATCCTGCTCGAGCGATCGCTCAAGCTGGGCGATCAGATTACGGTCAGCACCTACACCGGCATCGTCACGCAGATCCGCACGCGCTACACCGTGGTGCGCAACGGCGACGGCGATACGCTGGTGCCGAATGAGTTGATGGTCGCGCAGGCGGTGCAGAACCATAACGAGCGCGGCACCGTGCGCGTGGCAGTGCGCGTGCAGGCGTCCTATGCGGCTGACCCGGAGGCGGTGCTGGCGTTGCTGCTGCGTTGCGCCGAGGGTATCCCACGTGTACTGACCGAGCCGGCACCCGCCGCTTTCATGGCGCTGTTTGGCGATAGCGGCATCGAGTACGAACTGGGTGTGTGGATCGGGGACCCGCACAACGGCAAGCTGGGTGTGCAGTCCGATCTGAATCGCGCAATCTACCGCCGCTTCAAGGAAGCCGGCATCGAGATCCCGTATCCGCAACGCGAAGTGCGTGTGCTGGGGCCGCTGGCACTGCAGCAGGGCGCTTCGGGTGATGCGGCGATCTCCTCCAATTCCTCTGCGCCGGCTTAGCACACCTTTTGAGGGAACGGTGCGGACTTGTCCGAGGTCAAATTGGCGGTTTTCCCCCATGGAATAGAGGGGGTATTCAGTTAAAATACTGGATGCTCCCACAAAGGATCAGACGGCCCGTCGTAAAAGCTTAGCCCTTACGACAAAGCGCCGCGAACGCCTTGTATTGCGCAGGGGCGGAGGTCATATGACCGGCGGCTGGAAGCTCGCCGATGTGACGCGCAAGCCGGGTGCCAACACCTGAATCCCCGCCAAGACGACCCCACTGTTGTGAGCTTGCAACCTTGTAACGCTGCGGCAGCGGATGGCCTAAAGAGGCAGCAACGTCCTGATCGATTGACGGGCCCAGGCTGCTTTGATCACCCGAGTTGACCACGGAGAACACTTTGATCGACTCCTTTCTGACTTTCCTTGCCAACGGCACCCTGGATTGGGCCTGGTGGCAAATCCTGATTTTCACGCTGGTGGTGACGCATATCACCATCGCCGGCGTCACGATCTACCTGCACCGTTGCCAGGCGCACCGGGCACTGGATCTGCATCCGATTCCCGCGCACTTCTTCCGTTTCTGGCTGTGGCTGACGACTGGCATGGTCACGCGTGAATGGACTGCCATTCACCGTAAGCACCACGCCAAGTGCGAAACCGAAGACGATCCGCACAGCCCGCAAACGCGTGGCATCCGCAAGGTGTTGTTCGAGGGCGCCGAGCTGTATCGCGCCGAGGCCAAGAACCAGGAAACCATCCAGAAGTTCAGCCACGGCACGCCTGACGACTGGATCGAGCACAACCTGTATTCCAAGTTCACGTGGCAGGGCGTTGGCCTGATGCTGATCCTCGACGTGCTGATGTTTGGCGCGGTCGGCCTGACGGTGTGGGCGGTGCAGATGCTGTGGATCCCGATCCATGCTGCTGGCATCATCAACGGTCTGGGGCACTACTGGGGCTATCGCAACTTCGACTGCGAAGACGCTTCGACCAACGTGTCGCCGTGGGGATTCATCATCGGTGGCGAAGAGTTGCACAACAATCACCACACGTACGCCACGTCGGCCAAGTTCTCGGTCAAGTGGTACGAGTTCGATATCGGCTGGGGCTACATCCGCGCGCTGGAGATCATCGGCTTGGCGAAGGTCAAGAAAGTGGCCCCCAAGGCACGCTTTGTCGATGCCAAGCCGGTGGACCAAAACACGCTGGAGGCCATCATCGCCAACCGCTACGACGTGATGGCGCGCTACGCCAAGGCCGTCAAGGCGGCTTACCGCGAAGAACTGGCCAAGCTGAAGGAATCGCGCGCCGTCGAATACCGTGCGCTGAAGCCGGCCCGTAAGTGGTTCCACCGTGACGAGACCAAGCTGGGCGCGCCGCAGCGCGAGCAGCTCTCGCAGATCGTGTCGGACCATTCGGCGCTGCACACCTTCGTTGAGATGCGCCGCGAACTAGGCGCCCTGTGGGGCCGTTCGAACGCCACGCGTGAACAACTGCTGCATCAACTCCAAGAGTGGTGCAAGCGCGCTGAGGAAAGCGGCATTCATGCACTGCAGGAATTTGCTGTTCGCCTGCGCCGTTACGCCTGAGTTTCTTGTTTCATAGGTGAAGCCCCGCTCCGCAGCGGGGCTTTTCTTTTGGGTAAACTGCACCCAATTCACATTTTTAATACGCCGCGACAAAGCATCGCGGTGCCAGTCCTCCTCACACACCGTCTGTTTCGTTGCCGCGCCAGCGTCTCGGCGCCTTTACAGCTCGAACGGACGGGGAGACCACCATGGAAACCCACATCAAGACGGTTGAATTCGAGCGCCCGGATATGCTCGCCCAAGCCCAACTTGGGCAATCCGGCGCCAGTTGCGTGGCCCACGCCTGGGCCAAGGTGCCGCCAGTGCTGTCGCGCGAGGAACGCGACGAACTGAAGGCCCGCATCAAGCGCCTGCTCAAGGAACGCGAGGCTGTGCTGGTTGCGCATTATTACGTCGATGCTGATCTGCAAGATCTGGCCGAGGAGACCGGCGGCTGCGTGTCCGACTCACTGGAGATGGCGCGCTTTGGTCGTGACCACTCGGCCAAGACGCTGATCGTAGCGGGCGTGCGCTTCATGGGCGAGACCGCCAAGATTCTCAGCCCCGAAAAGACCGTGCTGATGCCGGATCTGGACGCGACGTGCTCATTGGACCTGGGCTGCCCGCCGGACGAATTCGCAGCGTTTTGCGACGCACATCCGGATCGCACCGTGGTCGTCTACGCCAATACCAGCGCTGCGGTGAAGGCGCGTGCGGACTGGATGGTGACGTCCTCCATCGGCCTGAAGATCGTTCAGCACCTGCACGCACAGGGAAAGAAGATCCTGTGGGCGCCTGATCGCCATCTCGGCAGCTACATCCAGAAGCAGACCGGCGCCGACATGCTGATGTGGCAAGGCTCTTGCCTGGTCCACGACGAGTTCAAGGGCGTGGAGCTGGACCTGCTGCGCGCCGAACATCCGAACGCGAAGATCCTCGTGCATCCGGAATCGCCCGAATCGGTGGTGGCGCAGGCGGATGTGGTGGGCTCGACCTCGCAGTTGATCTCGGCGGCGCAGTCGTTGTCGGCGCAGGAATTCATCGTTGCGACTGACAACGGCATCCTGCACAAGATGCGCATGGCCGCACCGGGCAAGCGCTTCATCGAGGCGCCGACTGCCGGCAACGCCGCCACCTGCAAGAGCTGCGCGCATTGCCCGTGGATGGCGATGAATGCGCTGACCAATCTGGCCGAAGTACTGGAAACCGGCCGCAACGAGATCCATGTCGACCCGGCCATCGGCAAACAGGCCGTGGTCTGCATCGACCGCATGCTCGACTTTGCCGAGCGCGAGAAAGCTGCGGTTCGGCCTCGGGGTGATCTGGCAGCCAACGCACAACTCTTCCAAGGAATCGGCCCGGCATGACGGCGACCCTGATGAATCCCAGCGCCGCACAGGCGATCTTCGATAGCTTCGGCCCCGCGCTGCGCGAGGCGCTGGCCGCTAATGTGGCTGCCGCCATTGCCGAGGACGTCGGCACGGGTGACCGCACTGGCTTGCTGATTCCCGCCGATCGCCATGCGCGTGCGCGCGTAATCGTGCGCGAGAACGCCGTGCTGTGCGGCACGCCCTGGTTTGACGCTTGCATGCGCGCCGTTGACCCCGCGTTGCGCGTGACATGGCGCCAGCAAGAGGGCGACCGCATGGCGCCCGATTCGGTGGTGTGCGAAATCGAAGGTCCAGCGCGTTCGTTGCTGACCGCCGAGCGCCCGTCGCTGAACTTTCTTCAGTTGCTCTCCGGCGTGGCGAGCGCGACGTCGCGTTACGCCGAAGTGATCGCCGGCACGCCTGCTCGCGTGCTAGATACGCGCAAGACGCTGCCGGGCCTGCGGCTGGCGCAGAAGTACGCCGTGCGCATCGGCGGCGGTGAGAACCAGCGCCTGGCGTTGTACGACGGCATTCTCATCAAGGAAAACCACATTGCAGCGGCGGGTGGCGTGACGGCTGCCCTGCGTGCGGCGCAGGCGCTGAACGCCGGCGTGACGATCCAGGTTGAAGTGGAAACGCTCGCCCAGCTCGATGAAGCGCTGGCGGCGGGTGCCACGTCGGTGTTGCTCGACAACTTCGAGCCGCCCGCGATGCGCGAGGCAGTGCGCGTGACAGCGGGCAGGGCGTTACTGGAGGTGTCCGGGGGCGTGAACATCGACACGATCCGCGTGTTTGCCGAGACCGGCGTGGACCGTATCTCCGTCGGTGCGCTCACGAAGGACGTGCGCGCGACCGACTTTTCGCTTCGGATCGTTGAATAGGCCTCAGCGTTTTCGCGCGATCTGCCGATGGGTCGGCTGCATGACCGTCGGCAATGCCTTGGGCAGCGTCTCGGGGTAGTCGCGCGAGAAATGCAGGCCGCGGCTCTCGTGCCGCGACAGCGCACTGTCGACGATGAGCGAAGCGACTTCCACCAGGTTGCGCAGCTCCAGCAGGTCGTGGCCCACGCGGAAGTTGGCGTAATACTCGGCAATCTCTTCGCGCAGCAGGGCAATGCGGTGCTGCGCGCGTTCCAGCCGCTTGTTCGTGCGCACGATGCCGACGTAGTTCCACATCATGCGGCGCAGCTCGTCCCAGTTATGTGAGACGACGACTTCCTCGTCTGCATCGGTCACACGACTTTCGTCCCAGGCCGGCATTTGCATGGCGGTCGGCTTGGATTGCGGTTGGGCGAGGATGTCTTCCGCCGCGCCGCGCCCGATCACCATGCATTCCAGCAGCGAGTTGCTCGCCAGCCGGTTGGCGCCGTGCAGGCCGGTGTAGGCCGTTTCGCCCACCGCGTACAGGCCGGCAATATCCGTGCGGCCAAGGTGGTCAGTCACCACACCGCCGCACGTGTAATGGGCGGCCGGCACCACCGGAATCGGGTCGCGCGTGATATCGATGCCCAGTTCCAGACAGCGCGCCAGGATGGTCGGGAAGTGTTCCTTGAGGAACTCCGGGCTCTGGTGGCTGATGTCCAGATAGACGCAGTCCAGACCACGCTTCTTCATCTCGAAGTCGATGGCGCGGGCGACGATGTCGCGCGGGGCCAGCTCAGCGCGCTCGTCGTGCGCGGGCATGAAGCGCGTGCCGTCGGGCAGAATCAGCTTGCCGCCTTCGCCACGCACGGCTTCGGTAATCAGGAAGGATTTGGCGAACGGGTGGTACAGACACGTCGGGTGGAACTGGATGAACTCCATGTTCGCCACGCGGCAGCCCGCGCGCCACGCCATGGCGATGCCGTCGCCGCTGGCCGTATCCGGATTCGTCGTGTAGAGATACACCTTGCCTGCACCGCCGGTGGCCATCACGGTGTGGCTGGCGGTGAGCGTCTTGACGTGGCCCGAGGTAATGTCGAGCGCGTACAAGCCATGGCAGCGCATGCCCGGCTGGCCCAGCTTTGCGTCGGTAATCAGGTCGATCGCGAAGTGGTCTTCCAGCAGCGTGATGTTCGGGTGATTGCGCACCTTTTCCACCAGCGTGGTCACCACGGCATGGCCGGTTGCGTCAGCTGCATGGATGATGCGGCGATGGCGGTGCCCACCTTCGCGCGTGAGGTGGAAGCCGAGTTCGGCCTGAACGTCTCGCGTGAAAGGCACACCATGGTCGATCAGCCATTCGATGGCAGAGCGCCCGTTCTCGATGATGTGGCGCGTGGCCGCTTCATCGCACAGGCCGGCGCCGGCGATGAGCGTGTCGTCGACATGTTCATCATGGCTGTCGCCCGAATCGAGCACGGCGGCAATGCCACCCTGAGCCCAATCGCTGGCGCCTTCCGGCAGGCTGCGTTTGCTGATGACGACCACGCGGCGGTGATCGGCGAGGTGCAGGGCGACGGTCAGGCCCGCCAGGCCGCTGCCGACGACGGCAACATCGAAATTCATGGAAGACGCGGGGCGCTGGGCAGATGCGGCTGGCAGGTAACACAGCCGCGTGTCAATCGGAAAGGGAAGCAGTGTACACCGCAGCGCGCACCAAACAGCAGGCAACAAAAAACCCGCCTTGAAGCGGGTTTTTGCTGTCGGTCATGCCGACGGAAACAAGCCAACGCAATCACGAGGATTACTTGATCTTGGTTTCCTTGTAAGCGACGTGCTTGCGGGCAACGGGATCGAACTTCATGATCTCCATCTTTTCCGGCTTGGTGCGCTTGTTCTTGGTGGTCGTGTAGAAATGACCCGTACCTGCGGTCGATTCCAGCTTGATCTTGTCGCGTCCGCCTTTGCTGGCCATGATTTACTCCTAATTAGACTTCGCCGCGTGCGCGCAGGTCCACGAGCACTTCGTCGATGCCTTTTTTATCGATCAGGCGCAGACCGGCGTTCGACACGCGCAGGCTGACCCAGCGGTTTTCGGATTCGACCCAGAAGCGGCGGTTCTGCAGGTTCGGCAGAAAACGGCGCTTGGTCTTGTTGTTTGCATGGGAAACGTTATTGCCGACCATCGGCGCTTTCCCGGTCACTTGACAGACGCGTGCCATGGAGCACTCCTAACTAAATTCGTTGGCTACAGTTTGCGACCGGGCGCTGGGACCAAACCAAGCGCAGCGCCACTGTAGAGGTGGGACTTCAGCGAAACGCGGATTATACACACAAAACTGCTGGCAAATCAACGAGTTCAGCGGAGTGCTGTTAGGTGAGGCGCGATGCGTTGTCGGCGCTACATCTTGCCGTGTTCCAGGAAGCCATAAACGCTGGTTCGACCGACGATCATGTGATCCAGAATCGTCACGTCGAGCATGGCCAGCGCGCGACATAGCTCTCGCGTCAAGACAATATCGGATTCGCTGGGTTCGGTACTGCCGGTGGGGTGGTTGTGGGCGAGGATCACCGCTGCTGCATTGTGATGTAGAGCCCGCTTGGCGATCTCGCGTGGGTAGACGCGGGCTTCGGTCAGCGTGCCGCGGAAGAGTTCTTCCCAGGCGATCAGCCGATGCCGTACATCTAGAAAGAGGCAGGCGAATACCTCGTGTGGGCGGTGACCGAGCGTCAGGCGCAGAAAATCCTTCACGCTTTGTGGGGAGTCAAAGGTCTGGCCGTGCGCGAAATCTTCTTTCAGTGCGCGCCGGGCCACTTCCAGCAGCGCGTGGAGTTGCGCGTATTTTGCGGGGCCCATGCCGTTGATCGATGAGAACTCTTGTTGTGACGCGTGGCATAGCCGCCCCAGGGAGCCAAAGTGCGAGAGCAGTTCGCGTGCGAGGTCGACGGCGCTTTTGCCCGGCATGCCTACGCGCAGGAAGATGGCCACCAGTTCCGCATCGGAGAGCGCCGCAGGGCCGTGGGCGAGGAGTTTTTCACGCGGCCGCTCATGGGCGGGCCAGTCAACGATTGCCATAAGGTTGATTGAGGCGAAAAAGGCCCTATTGATATAAGTGTGCGGTGGGTGCCGAGCCTGCGGCTGCAGGGAGGGCTGACGTACAATAACGGGTTACTTTTTGGTCAAGCAGGTTGAGCGTGCAAAATTTGGTGAACGGGGCGTCCACGGCGACGCCAAGCGACGCAGGCAAGGTGGTTGGCCCGGATTCGTTTCTGACGCTGCACTACCGCATCGCAATGGAAAACGACACGGATATCGTCACCACCTTCGACGACAAGCCGGCCACGCTGTTGCTTGGCCAAGGCCAACTGGCGCCGACGCTGGAGCAAGCGCTGCTCGGTATGCACGAGGGTGAGCGCACGACGTTCCGCCTGGCGCCGGAGCATGCGTTCGGCCCACGCAATCCGGAGTTGCTGCAGCGCGTGTCGCTGGCCACACTGCGGGAGAATTCCTCGTTCGAAGAGGATTACCAGCCGGGCGACCTGGTTGAATTCAACGCCCCCAGCGGGGGCAAATACGCTGGCGTGCTCAAGGAAGTCGGCGAGACTTCCGCGCTGTTCGACTTCAACCACCCGCTGGCCGGTCAGACCATCGTGTTTGAAGTTCAACTGATCGGCATTCTCTAATATGAGCAACGCTGTGAATGGCCCGCTCGATTCCCGCATTGATCCTGTCACCCAGGCTGACGCAGAGGTTTTGCTGGCACAGCCGCGCGGCTTCTGCGCCGGCGTGGACCGCGCTATCGAAATTGTCGAGCGGGCGCTGGAGTTGTTTGGTGCGCCCATCTACGTGCGCCACGAGATCGTGCATAACGCCTATGTCGTCAGCGATCTGCGAAATAAGGGCGCGGTGTTTGTGCAGGAACTCGACGATGTGCCGGTGGGCGGCACGGTCATCTTCAGTGCGCATGGTGTATCGCGTGCGGTGCGCGAGGCGGCGGAGGCGCGCGGCCTGCGGGTGTTCGATGCAACGTGCCCGCTGGTGACCAAGGTGCACGTCGAAGTGTCGAAGATGCGTGCGCAGGGCTTTGAGATCATCATGATCGGCCACAAGGGGCACCCCGAAGTGGAGGGCACGATGGGTCAGGCCAATGACGGCATGCTGCTGGTCGAGTCCGTCGAGGATGTCGCGCATCTTGTGGTGAACGACCCGACGCGCCTGGCTTACGTGACGCAGACGACGTTGTCGGTAGATGAGACGCAGGAAATCGTGGCGGCCATCAAGGCACGCTTTCCTTCCGTGCACGAGCCGAAGAAGCAGGACATCTGCTATGCGACGCAGAACCGCCAGGACGCTGTGAAGTTCATGGCGCCGCAAGTGGAGGTGGTGATCGTGGTTGGCAGCCCGAACAGCTCGAACTCGAACCGCCTGCGCGAACTGGCGGAAAAGCTGGGTGTGCCCGCCTATATGGTGGATACGCCTGAGCAGGTGAAGCCCGAATGGGTGGCCGGCAAGCGCCGCGTGGGCCTGACTGCGGGCGCTTCGGCGCCAGAAGAACTGGCCCAATCGATCGTTGATCGGCTCAAGGCGCTGGGTGCGCGTACCGTGCGTCCGCTGGATGGCATCCAGGAAGACATGTCCTTCCCCCTTCCGAGGGGTCTTCAAATCAATTGAAAGCCTTTATGTAAATGCTCACTTAAAAGTGCACGAAAACTGTGCACCCTAATGCGGTGCATAAAGCGCTTTTGACGAATCAATGGCCACTTCTTCTAGGAGTGGCCATTTTTTTGTGCATTGCAAGAACAGCTTCAATCCCGCTGAAGCCTTGATTTGCCATGAAAATCGCCCGCCAAGCCGCATGAATAGGGGGTTTCCCCTAGTCTGGCATGCTTCTTGATAGGACTGTCTGCCGTTCGTGAATGCCTGCGCGAAATGACGCCTGTTTGGGCATTGGGGAAAGCCCGTAAAGCGGCGTAGTTACAGTAAAAATCGTTGTTGCGACGCGTATTGCATCCGCAATAAAAGGGGATACAATTCGCGCGTTTCAAATTGAAACAATCGGCGCAGGGGGAGCGGCCGGGAGGCAGGACGCTCTTCTTGCTCTTGCGAGATCTAGGAGATCACTCATGCAAATCAAGTTTGCCAAAGTTCTGCCGCTTGCGGCTGCCGTGGCACTCGTAGCAGCTTGCGGTAAGAACGAGGAAAAGCCCGCAGACCAAGCTGCTGCACCTGCAGCAACGTCGGCTCCAGCCGCCGCTGCCGGCGGCGGCGAGACCGTCGTCAAGATCGGTCACGCGGCTCCGCTCACGGGCGGTATTGCTCACCTTGGCAAAGACAACGAAAACGGTGCACGCCTGGCCGTTGAAGAAGCCAACAAGGCAGGCCTGACCATCGACGGCAAGAAGATCAAGCTGGAACTGGTCGGTGAAGACGATGCGGGCGACCCGAAGACCGGCACCGCTGTGGCGCAGAAGCTGGTTGACGAGAAGGTTGTCGCCGTCGTTGGCCACCTGAACTCGGGTGTGTCGATCCCGGCGTCCAAGATCTACAGCGATGCAGGCATCGTGCAGATCTCGCCGTCGTCGACCAACCCCGACTACACCAAGCAAGGCTTCAAGACGACCTACCGCGTGGTTGCGACCGACGCGCAGCAAGGTCCGGCACTGGCGAACTACGCCGCCAAGACCCTGGGTGCCAAGAGCGTGGCCATCGTTGATGATGCCACTGCCTACGGCAAGGGCCTGGCTGACGAGTTCGAGAAGACCGCGAAGGCAGACGGCGTGAACGTCGTGGCACGTGAAGCCACCAACGACAAGGCGACCGACTTCAAGGCCATTCTGACCAAGATCAAGGGCAAGAAGCCGGATGTGATCATGTACGGCGGCATGGATGCCACCGGCGGTCCGTTCGCCAAGCAAGCCAAGGAACTGGGCATCACTGCCAAGATCGTTGGCGGCGACGGCGTGTGTACCGACAAGGTGGCCGAACTGGCCGGCGACGCAATCGACAACATCGTCTGCTCGGAAGCAGGCCTGGCGCTGTCGAAGATGGAGAAGGGCGCGGACTTCGACAAGAAGTACCAAGACCGTTTCCACACGCCGGTGCAGATCTACGCGCCGTTCACGTATGACGCTGTCAACGTGGTCATCGACGCGATGAAGCGTGCCAACTCGACCGATCCGGCCAAGATCCTGGCTGTCATGCCGGCAACCAACTACAACGGCGTGATCGGCAACATCGCGTTCGACGACAAGGGTGACCTGAAGCAAGGCTCCATCACCCTGTACAACTACAAGGACAAGAAGAAGACTGTTCTTGACGTTGTGAAGATGTAATCGAAGGGTTATCCGCCCTGAAAACGGCACCGCGCCCACCCCTGCGGTGCCGTTTTTTATAGCCTAGCCAGTCACACAAGGCCCTCACCATGGGCACGTTCGGCAGGCCGCTTACCAGCAACCTCACCTTACCCATCCGATTGATCGCATACCTTGCGGGCGCGCCATCCCGTCGCCTACAACAAAGCAAGGCATAGCAGGAGCTGTTCTCATGGATATCTTTATCCAGCAGATCGTGAACGGCCTGGTGCTCGGCAGCATTTACGCGCTGATCGCACTGGGTTACACCATGGTCTACGGTATTCTCGGCATCATCAACTTCGCCCACGGCGATGTCCTGATGGTCGGTGCAATGTCTGCGCTGACTGCCATCAACTTCCTCCAGAAGTACTTCCCCAATCTGCCTGACTGGCTCACGCTCGTCATTGCGCTGCTGTTTGCAATGCCGGTTTGTGCCATCGTGGCGTACACCATCGAACGGGTCGCCTACCGGCCGCTGCGCAATGCGCCGCGTCTGGCACCGCTGATCACCGCCATCGGCGTGTCGATCGTGCTGCAGACTCTGGCGATGATGATCTGGTCGCGTAACCCGCTGACCTTCCCGCAACTGCTGCCTTCGAGCCCGATTGATATTGGCTCGACGGGCGCGACCATCACCGGCAAGGAAATCGTCATCATCGTGGTGGCAATCCTGGTGATGATCGGGCTGATTCTGCTGGTCAACCGCACCAAGCTCGGCCGCGCCATGCGCGCTACCGCCGAGAACCAGCGTGTGGCAGGCCTGATGGGCGTCAACCCGAACTTTGTGATCTCCGCCACGTTCATGATCGGCGCCGCCCTGGCAGCCGTTGCGGGCGTGATGATGGCGACCAACTACGGCAACGCTCACTTCTACATGGGCTTCATCCCCGGCCTGAAGGCGTTCACCGCCGCTGTGCTGGGCGGCATCGGCAACCTGGCGGGCGCCATGGTGGGCGGCATGCTGCTGGGCCTGATCGAAGCACTGGGTGCCGGTTACATCGGTGACCTGACTGGCGGTGTGTTCGGTTCGAACTACCAGGATGTGTTCGCGTTCATCGTGCTGATTGGCGTGCTGCTGTTCCGCCCGTCCGGCATCATGGGCGAACGCGTTGCGGACCGCGCATAAGAAGGGGAGCGCCATGACAGAAAATTTCAAAGCGCCGATGAAGACGCGCGCCGCGCTGTACGGCTTCCTGATCCTCGCGATCTTCGCGCCGTTCATCGTGGGTGCCGCGGGCGGCAACTACTGGGTGCGCGTGCTGGACTTCGCACTGCTGTACATCATGCTGGCCCTGGGCCTGAACATCGTGGTGGGCTTTGCCGGCCTGCTCGATCTGGGTTACATCGCGTTCTACGCGGTGGGCGCCTACATGATGGCGTTGCTGGGTTCGCCGCACTTGTCCAACCAGTTCGAGTGGATCCACAACCTGTTCCCGAACGGGCTGCACCTCATCGTCTGGTGGGTGATCCCGTTGGGTGCCGGGCTGGCGGCGTTGTTCGGCATTCTGCTGGGCACGCCGGTGCTGAAGCTGCGCGGTGACTACCTCGCCATCGTGACGTTGGGCTTTGGTGAAATCATCCGGATCTTCATGAACAACCTCGACCGCCCGGTGAACATCACCAACGGTCCGAAGGGCATCAACCTGATCGAGCCGGTCAAGATCTTCGGGTTCGACTTCTCGAAGCGCCATGACTTTTTCGGCATCCGCTTCGACTCGGTCTACATGTACTACTACCTGTTCGTGTTGCTGGCCGCGATCATCATCATCGTGTGCCTGCGGCTGCAGAACTCGCGGATCGGTCGTGCATGGGTGGCACTGCGTGAAGATGAAATCGCTGCCAAGGCGATGGGCATCAACACCCGCAACATCAAGCTGCTGGCCTTTGCCATGGGCGCGTCGTTCGGCGGTGTGTCCGGGGCGATGTTCGCGTCGTTCCAGGGCTTCGTGTCGCCGGAATCGTTCGTGCTGTGGGAGTCGATCTACATCCTGGCGATCGTGGTGCTGGGCGGCATGGGCCACATTCCGGGCGTGATCCTGGGCGGCATCCTGCTGGTGGGTTTCCAGGAGCTGTTGCGCGCCCTGGCCGAGCCGGTGCAGAACAAGCTGTTCGGCCATGTGATCGTAGAAGCGGAAGTGCTTCGTCAGCTGCTGTTCGGCCTGGCGATGGTGGGGGTGATGCTTTATCGCCCGTCGGGCCTGTGGCCCTCGCCGCGCAAGGAAGACCGTCCGCAAAAGCAGCGGGCTGGTGGACTGTCCCGTATCTGATGGAGGCACGCACATGAGCAATAACAACGTCCTCCTCTCGATCCGAGGAGTGCAGAAGCGTTTCGGCGGCCTGCAAGCGCTGTCCGACGTGAGCCTGGAAATTCGCGAAGGCGAAATCTACGGTCTGATCGGCCCGAACGGTGCTGGCAAGACCACGTTCTTCAACGTCATCACAGGGCTGTACACGCCGGATGCCGGCGAGTTCGTGCTGGGCGGCACGCCCTACCAGCCGACCGCGGTGCACGAAGTGGCCAAGGCTGGCATCGCACGCACGTTCCAGAACATCCGCCTGTTTGGCGACATGACTGCGGCGGAAAACGTCATGGTCGGCCGCCACGTGCGCACCAAGGCCGGCCTGATCGGCGCGGTGTTCCGCACCAAGGCTGCGCGTGAGGAAGAAGCGTCCATCGAAGACTGGGCGCACGACCTGCTGGACTATGTCGGTATCGGCAAGTACGCCAACTACACCGCGCGTAACCTCTCGTACGGGCACCAGCGCCGTCTGGAAATCGCGCGTGCCCTGGCCACGCAGCCCAAGCTGCTGGCCCTGGACGAACCGGCTGCCGGCATGAATGCCACGGAAAAGGTGGAACTCCGTGGCCTGCTCGACAAGATCCGTTCCGACGGTAAAACCATCCTGCTGATCGAACACGACGTGAAGCTGGTGATGGGCCTGTGCAACCGCCTGACCGTGCTGGACTACGGCAAGGTGATCGCGCAAGGCCTGCCGCATGAAGTGCAGAGCAACCCGGCCGTGATCGAGGCCTACCTCGGCGCGTCAGCGCACTGACGCAGAGGAACGGAATATGAAGCCAATTATGTTGAAGATCGACAGCCTGAAGGTCGCCTACGGCGGCATCCAGGCAGTCAAGGGCGTGGATCTGGAGATTCGCGAAGGTGAGCTGGTCACGCTGATCGGTGCCAACGGCGCCGGCAAGACGACCACCATGAAGGCCATCACCGGGCTGCAGGGCTGGGCCGCTGGTGACGTGCAGTATCTGGGCAAGTCCATCAAGGGCGTGCCGAGCTACAACCTGCTCAAGCAGGGTCTGGCGATGGTGCCGGAAGGCCGCGGTGTGTTCGCGCGCATGACCATCGTCGAGAACCTGCAGATGGGCGCCTTCACGCGCGACGACGATGCCCAGATCAAGGCTGACATCGAGCGCATGTTCGGCATCTTCCCGCGCCTGAAGGAGCGTGCAAACCAGCTGGCCGGCACGATGTCGGGCGGTGAGCAGCAGATGCTGGCCATGGCGCGTGCGCTGATGAGTCAACCGAAGCTGCTGCTGCTGGACGAACCGTCGATGGGTCTCTCGCCGATCATGGTGGAGAAGATCTTCGAGGTGGTGCGTGACATCTCGGCGCAAGGCGTGACCGTACTGCTCGTCGAGCAGAACGCGCGCCTGGCACTGCAGGCAGCACACCGCGGCTACGTGATGGACTCCGGTCTCATCACCATGAGCGGTGATGCCAAGCAGATGCTGGACGACCCGAAGGTGCGTGCCGCCTACCTGGGCGAATAAGCGCCTCGCAGTACCATGAGAAAGCCCCGCAATTGCGGGGTCCAAACCGTGAAGAGCCTGCGCATCAGCGTGGGCTCTTTGCTTTTGAGGGTGTTTGTGTTGACGCTATGCGGCCCGTTGGGCAACCACGGTCGGAAACATGCGTGCCTCGTCATCAATAAAGCGGATGTTCATAAAACCGGCACGTTGCAACTGTTCTCGTGTCTGTTCATATGTGCGAAACGCTTGCCACTTTGCTTCGATGATCCTAACAAACAGCAATGCCTGTAGTGCTAGCATTTCCGGGTCGACCGCACACATGTTCCAAGGGGAGGCAGCAGACAGGGAGGGCGGTGGAGTCATAAAGCTGGTGACCAGCGTACCGCCTGGGCGCAGCGTCTCGAAGAAAGAACGATACAGCAAGACCACGCGCTCATCGTCGGGCTCGTAGATATTGAGTCCATTACTTGTGAGTATGTCGGCGCTGGCTGGCATGTTGAGCGCCCAGGCGTTTTTACAATGCAGCGATACGCGGTCGGCTAGCTGGCGCGTTTCAGCCAGTGCGCGCGCATGGCTCAGTGCTGCGGGGTCCAGATCGACCCCGATGAGTGATACGTCGGGTAGTCCGCTGTAGTCGAGCAGCAGCAATTCGCCCATCAACCCGCACGGCACGGAGGCAGCCGTGATGCCAGGGCGCATCAGCGCTTGCAGTTGCTCGCGGAAGATGCCGAATCGTTCCCGTGTGGCGAGTGTTGCGGGCAGATGCTCGAACGTCTGGCGCTCCAGACGATTCGTCTCGTTCACCGGCAGCATGCCCGCTTGGTATGTCACCAACTGGTGAGTCCAGTATGCATTCAGACCGCGGTGCCGCAGCAGAAAGCGCCCAAGGTCGAAGCTGGCAAGTACTTCGACCAGCGATAGCGCTTGTTCAACGGTTGTACCAGGCGCATCTCCGGCTGCGCGCAGGCGAGAGCGGATGCTTTCCAGAAGGAGCGCGTCATCCTGACCGGTATCCCCATGTGAAATCAGCTCGCCGTCACTGTGCATGGTGGGGGGCTCCAACTGGTGGACTGAGAGGCTCATGTTGCGCGTATCCCTTGAAATGCGCCATCGGTTGCGCCGCTGCGGAAAATCTTGAAGCGTAGGCGAAGTTGGCTTGGGTCACAATTGAAGCGGATCAGCCCAAGCTCAGTTTTGGCTCCTTCGAGGGTGCATGACGTGTTTTGCCTCTGCGATCCTGGTGCCCGTTTTGCCTCACATATCGCCGAGGCGATAGATGTTTGCTTGGTGGCGTTGCATGAAGCCGATACCCTCGGGCACATCGGTAAAGCCATGCTTGCGATAGAGCCAGTCGGCGCCCGTGGTGACCAGCACCGTGCGGCGCAGGGTCTGCAGCTCCGGATGCTCGCGCAGGAATTCCATCAACGCGTGCGAGACGCCCTTGCCGCGCCATTCGGGCAGCACGAACACATCGCACAGATAGGCGAACGTCGCGCGATCGGTGACGACGCGAGCGAAGCCGACAAGGTCTCCGTGCGTGCCGTCGTCGTTCAGGCAGTAGGCGGCGAAGCAGAGCGAATTGGCGATCGATCGGTCGAACACGGCGCGGGGCAGGCCGCGGGCCCAATACGTTTCCTGCGAGAGAAAGCGGTAGATCTGGTCCAGCGGGAGCCACGCGGAATCATCCGACAAAACGATCCCCGTGGCCGGAACTGCAAGCGTTGCGGCCATGGCAAACCTCAGAGTGGGAACAGCGGGTGGAGCGGTAGGGTGATGAGGGGCGACGCATTGCGCGTCGCCCGGGTAAAGCATTGAAGCTTAGGCGTGTGCCTTGAGTAGCGTACGCAGCATGCCGATCATCGTGTCGATTTCTTCGGTGGTCACGTTCAGCGCGGGCATGAAGCGCAGGATGTTCGGGCGTGGGGCGTTCAGCAGCAGGCCCGTCGGGTTCATCTCGCGCGCGGCTTCGACCAGTTGGCCGCCGATGTCCTTGCCAAGCAGCAGGGCGCGCAGCAGACCGTTGCCGCGCTCGCCGGCCAGGCCGAACTCTTCGGTCAGCTTGAGCAGTTGGGCGCGCAGGTAGGCGCCGCGCTCTTCCACGCCAGCCAGGAAGCCCGGGGCCAGCAACTGCTCGATCACCGAGCAGCCGACGGCCGTCATCAGCGGGTTGCCGTTGTAGGTGCCGCCCTGGTCGCCGGCCTCAAAGCTGGCGACTTCATCCGTGCACAGCAGGGCCGACAGCGGCACACCACCACCGATGCCCTTGCCCAGTGTCATGATGTCCGGCTCGACGTTCGAGAGCTGGTAGGCGAACAGCGTGCCGCAACGCCCGCAGCCGGCCTGCACTTCGTCGACGATCAGCAGGATCTTGTGCTTTTTGGTCAGCGCACGCAGTTGCTGCATGAACTCCGGCGTGGCCGGCAGCACGCCGCCTTCGCCTTGCACCGGCTCCAGCATCACGCCGACGGTGTCGTCGGTGATGAGCGCTTCCACCGAGGCGATGTCGTTCAGGATCGCTTTCGGGAAGCCCGGCACTTGCGGCGCGAAGATGGTGTCCCAGCCGGCCTTGCCCGATGCGCTCATGGTGGCGAGCGTGCGACCGTGGAAGCTGTGGTCGAACGTGATGATCTGGAAGGCGCCGTTCTTATGCTTCTTGCCCCACTTGCGGGCGAGCTTGATGGCGCCTTCGTTGGCTTCGGCGCCGCTGTTGGCGAAGAACACCTTGTCGAAACAGCTGTGCGCGGTCAGCAGGCCGGCCAGCTTGGCCATCGGCTCGTTGTAGAACGCCGGGCTCGGGTTGATCAGCTTCTTGGCTTGCGCGTTGAGCGCTTCGATCATGCCGTCGTTCGAATGGCCGAGGCAGTTGACGGCCCAGCCCTGCACGAAGTCCAGGTATCGCTTGCCGTTGTGGTCCGTCAGCCACGAGCCCTTGCCTTCGGTGAAGACGATCTCGGGCCGGTTGGTGATGTACATCAGGGACTGGACGGGGTAGTCAGCAAACGCCATGGCAAAACTCCAGAAAAAGGCGGCAGAAAGATGAAAAAGCGGAAAAACGCGAGTTGGAAAAAGACAAAGGCCACGGGGGTTGCCCCGTGGCCTTGTGATCGTCGAATCCTGTGAACCCGATATGCAATCAGCAGACAGCCGCGTGGCTTCCCGGAGGGAGCAATGTACGGCGGCGTCGGAGGTGCAGGGCTTGGTTCATAAGGCGCAAGAATAAGACGGATGCCAGGTCAAGTCAAAACGAAATTTTGACGCGCTTTGGATTTGTGCAACGTCAGCCTCAGCCAGCAGCGGGGTGCAGGTCCGCCTCAGAGGTGAAGGAATCGGCGAAGAACGCATCCGGGTGCATCCGGCACTGGGCGGCGAAGTCGGCGCGCGCCGAGTTGATCACCACCGGTGCGCCGCAGGCGTAGACCTCGTGGTTTGACAGGTCCGGATGGTCGGCCATCACCGCTTGGTGCACGAAGCCGGTGCGGCCGCTCCAGGCGTCCTCGGGCAGGGCGTTGGAGATGACCGGCACGTACGCGAAGCCCGGGATCGTGCGCGCCCATTCCTCAGCCTTGGCGTGCATGTACAGGTCTTGCGGGCGGCGGCCGCCCCAGTACAGCGTCATCGGGCGCTTGCTGCCGATGAACTGGGCATGCTCGACGATCGCCTTGATGGGCGCGAAGCCGGTGCCCGAGGCCAGCAGGATGATCGGCTTGTTGGATTCTTCACGCAGGAAGAAGCTGCCCAGCGGCCCCTCGAAGCGCAGGATGTCGCGCTCCTTCATGGCCGGGGCGCCTTCCTTGGCGCCGAACACGTAATCGGTGAATGCGCCGCCCGGCATGTGTCGGATGTGCAGCTCGATCGGGCCTTCTTCGTGCGGCGGGTTGGCGATCGAGTAGCTGCGGCGCTTGCCGTCACGCAGGAGGAATTCCACGTACTGCCCGGCCAGAAATTGCATACGCTCGGTGGCAGGCAGTTGCAGCTTGACGATGGTGACGTCCGGTGCAGCCTTCTCCAGCGACGCAACGCGGCACGGGATCTTCTTGATGGGCACGTCGCCGGCGCCGTGCACTTCGCGCACTTCGATGGTGACATCAGTGGCGGGGGTGGCGCAGCAGAACAGCGCGCGGCCTTCGGTGGCCTCCTGGGCGGAGAGCGCGTTGGGCGAATGGTTGCCCTGGACGATGGAGCCTTCGCGCACGTGGCCCTTGCACGAACCGCATGCGCCGTTCTTGCAGCCATACGGCAAGCCGATGCCCTGGCGCAGCGCCGCTGCAAGGATGGTCTCGCCGTCTTCGGCCTGGAACTGGCGGCCGCTGGGCAGCACGTTGATCTGGTAAGCCATACTACAATTCCGAATATGTTGAAAAGAGTGTCTGGTCGCCCGTCTGGGCATGCAATGGTGGTCAATCCGGCAGCACGTCCGATGGTGAATCAATCAGTCGCTCGGCCATCCAAATCTGCACCACGCCTGGGGCGTCCACGCGTGCTGATCGTCGGCTGCGGCGATGTCGGGCAACGCTGCCTGGCGATGCTGCGCATGCGTTTTCGCGTCTTCGCCGTCACCTCGCGCGAGGCTGGCCGCGCATCGTTACGCGAAGCCGGTGCCGTGCCGATTGTCGCCAATCTGGACGATGCCGCATCACTGCGCCGCCTGCGGGGCTTAAGCCCTCGCGTGCTGCATCTGGCGCCGCCGCCTGCTGCCGGCAACGATGATCCGCGTACTGCCGCACTGCTGCACACGCTGGCCCGACCGGCCCCGAGACCCCGAGCCACAAAACATCGCATTTTACCCGAGCGGGCGCGCAGTTCTGGTGGCCTCACTGGCCGCTTGAAAACCCGCCTCCAAGCGCGCGCGTTTGTGTACGCCAGCACCAGCGGCGTGTATGGCGATGCGGGCGGCGCCTGGGTCGACGAATCCCGCCCGGTGAAGCCAACGACGGCGCGTGCCCAGCGCCGTGTTGCCGCCGAGCGCCGCGTGCGCTGGTTCGGCGCGGGCGGCGGCTGGCGCACATCGATCCTGCGCATTCCCGGCATCTATGCGGCTGACCGGCTGCCCGTCGCCCGGCTGGAGCGCGGTACGCCCGCGTTGCGCGCGGAGGACGACGTCTACACCAACCACATCCACGCAGACGACCTGGCGCGCGCCGTCATTGCCGCGCTGTTCCGGGGGAAATCACAGCGCATCGTGCACGCAAGCGACGCGTCGGAGCTGCGCATGGGCGACTACTTCGATGCCGTGGCCGACGCGCGCGGCTTGCAGCGGCCGCCGCGCATTTCGCGGGCCGAAGCTACCCAGCGGATCGAGCCGGCGTTGCTGTCGTTCATGAGCGAATCGCGCCGCCTGCGCAACACACGGCTGATGCGCGAGTTGCGCGTGGCGCTGCGCTACCCGACGGTGGCGGATTTCCTGGCCAGCGAGGCCTGACGTGAACGCGCCCGCGCCATCTCCGGCAGCATCGCCATCCAACGGTGCGCGTTTGCGCGTGGTGAGGCTGGCGCTTGGGCTGTCGGCGGTGGTCGTGGGCGTGGGGCTGTGCTGGTTTGCGGCCTGCCTTGTGGCCGACACGATGAGTGCGCGCGATATGCAGCAGACGGCCGATGCGCGGCGCCAACTGGCCGCGCAGGTGGCGGAAGGGATGTCGAGCCAGATTACGGCCGACGTGGCATTGCTGCGCGCGCTTCCGCAGACGCTCGCTCAGATCGATGCCATCCCGCGCGCCGTGGAGCGCGTCGACACCCGGCGCTGGAACCTGATGGATCAGGGCTCGCGCGCGGAAGATGCGACGTCGCACCCGGAGGTGGTCGACATCAACGCGTTCCTGAGCGCCACTGCCGGCAACCTTGGGCTGGACTACGTGTGGGTCGTCAACCAGCGCAACTACGTGGTGCTGGCCAATAACGCCGGTCATGAAGATTCGGTTCTTGGCGTGCAATCGAGCATGCAGCCGTACATGAAGGAGGCAATGCTCGGCGGCCTGGGCGAGCAGTTCACCGTGGGCCAGGTGACGGGTGTGCCGGGCCTGTTCTTTGCCGCTCCGGTGTATGACGCCGGCGGTTACCTCGTCGCGGCAATGGGCACCAAGGTGAGCTTGGCGCGCCTGCAGCACTGGGTGTCACATCCAACCTCGTTGGTGACGGATCCGAACGGGCTGATCATCCTGTCGACCGATGCGTCGCTGGTGGGCAAGATCCTGCCGGACGCGCGGCTGCAGCGCATGGGTGCCAGCGATCGGTACAACGCCTACCAGCGCGTCGACTTCGAGACGTGGCCATACCAACCCACCGCACAGGCACATCGCGACGTGCCCCACTGGGTGCCGGCCGAGGTGCGCGACGCGCTGGCCTGGCGCGAAGGCAGTGCGATGCCGTCGCTCAAGGTGTCACGCAATGCCAGCGCGGACCTCACCGTCGTCGTGGCCGAACCGCTGCCTGCGTGGGGCCAGCAGATCGCCAACCATGCGCGCAACCGCATGATCGGTTTTGTGCTGTTCGTGAGCGTGCTGGTGACGTTTGTGCTGGTAGCGTGGTCTTTGGTGCGCGAGCGGCAGCATCACCGCGTGACGCGTCATCTGAACCAGCGGCTGCAGCGTACCAACAGCGCGCTCGCCAACGAGGCGCATTTCGACCATCTGACGGGCGTGCTGACACGCCGTCGCTTCCTGGCGCTGTTCGATACAGTGCTCGCGCGCGCCCACAACCGCGCAGAACCGCTCGTGCTGGTGCTTGCCGATCTGGATCACTTCAAGCGCATTAATGACACATGGGGTCACGCCGTGGGCGACATGGCGCTGCAGCGCTTTGCCTCGCTGGCCACGGGGGTGCTGCGCAGCAGTGATCTGGTCGGGCGTCTGGGTGGCGAGGAATTTGCCATGGTGATGGGCCGCACCGCGCTGGACACCGCCACCGAAGTGGCTGAACGCCTGCGTGCGGCGGTGGCCGAAACGGACGAAACCTTCCCGACGGGGCTGTCGATGACTGTCAGCATGGGCATGACGGTCTGCCGGCCGGGCGATACCGCGTTGGAGATGCTCAAGCGCGCAGACCTTGCGCTGTACCGCGCCAAGGAAAGCGGCCGCAATCGGCATGTGGCAGGTTGAGGTTAGCGGGCTCGGCCTGCGCGCCGACGGCGCAGTTCAAGCTGCGTGCGCGTGCCCGACAGCGGCACACGGCGGAAGCGCTCGCGGCGCTGTTCTTCATCAAAGAACGCCAGCGACGGCTTGACCAGGTCGCTGCGCGAGACGATGCCCACCAGCGTGCGCGACTGCGAATCGGCCACCACCGGCAGCCGCTCCAGCCCATGCACCGCCAGGCGCGTGGCGACGATGCGGCAGGTCTCGCCGGGCAGTGCCATCACCGGGGCGTTTGCACCGAACAGTTCGGCAACGGTGATGGCGCCACGCTTCTGGCCCGCTAGCAGCGCATCGCGATCGAGCATGCCGATCAGCGCGCCGCTTTGCACCACCGGAAACGCGCGGTGCGCCTGCTCGGCGCCGAAGCGGTTGGCGAGCGTGTCAGCCAGCGTGGCCTGTGCGTCGATGGTCTGCACCGTGCGCGTCATGACCTCATCCACAGCGTGGCGCTCAAGCGGGTCAACAGCGTATTCGCGGTAGATGTGGAAGCCGCGGCGCGCGATCTTCTCGGTCATGATCGAGCGCGGCATCGTCAGCACGACAAAGCCGTAGGACACCGCCACCGCCAGCAGGATCGGCAGCAGCGCGTTCACATCGTGCGTGAGCCCGAATGCGAAGACGATGGCCGTGAGCGGGGCGCCCAGCACACCTGCCAGCATTGCGGCCATGCACACCAGCGGCCACAGGCCCGGATCACCGCCCGGCAGCACGGGGCCGATGAGCACACCCAGGCCAGCGCCCATCATCAGCAGTGGGGCGAGCACCCCGCCCGACGTGCCCGAGCCCAGCGCGATCACCCAGATGATCGCCTTGACCATCAGCAGCGCGAGCGCTACCCGGATGGCCAGATGGTTGTGCAGTAAATCGCCAATGACGTCGTAGCCGACACCCAGCGCACGCGGCTCGAAATAGCCGCCAATGCCAACAACCAGACCGCCGATGGCCGGCCACCACATCCAGTGGATCGGCAGGCGGCCGAACAGGTCTTCGGTCTTGTACAGCGCCATCGACAGCGAACGCGCAAGCGCGCCGCACAGCAGCCCGGCGACCACGCAGGAACCCAGCGCGGGCAGCGTCGCCGGCGCGGTTTCCAGCGGGAAGAGGGGCCCGGGCTCCAGCACTAGCACGCGCAGAAAACCCGCCACCGCGCACGCCACCGCCACGGGCAGCATGCTGCGCGGGCGCCATTCGAACAGCAGCAGCTCGACCGCCAGCAGCAACGCGGCCACCGGCGTGCCGAACACGGCTGTCATGCCGGCCGTGGCACCGGCCACCAGCAGCGTTTTGCGCTCGGCCGCCGTCAGCTTGAAGAACTGCGCAAACAGCGAGCCGATCGCGCCGCCGGTCATGATGATCGGGCCTTCCGCGCCAAACGGGCCGCCGCTGCCGATCACGATGCCCGACGACAGCGGCTTGAGCACCGCCACCTTGGGCGACATCTTGCTCTTGCCGAACAGGATGGCTTCGATGGCCTCGGGAATGCCGTGCCCGCGGATCTTCTCCGAGCCGAAGCGCGCCATCAGCCCGACGATCAACCCGCCGATGAGCGGTACCGCAATCACCCAGACACCGAGCGTATTGGCGGCTGGCGAGCGGTCCGCCAGCGACAGCGTCTGGAAGAAAAACAGGTTGGTGAAAAAGCGGATCAGGTGGAGCAGCACCACCGCTGCGAGCGTGGCAAATGCGGCAATGACGACCGCCAGCGCAGTGGTGCGGAACAACGTGGTGTCGGTCGCAAAGTCGCGCCGATGTTCAAGGGTTTGCATGACGTTACTGCTGGACGGGTTGTTCTAGGTGGGGAATCTTGAAAGCGCGGCTGAAGGCCGACAGCTCGCTCTGGTGCAGCCCAGCCAGCAGTGCGACGAGGTGGTCGCCCTTCCTGGAGAGGTGGACTTCCACCTGGCGCGCGTCGGTGTCGCTCTGGCGGCGTTCGACCAGGCCCGCTTCTTCGCAGCGCGTGATGAGTGCTGCCGTGCCGTGCGGGGCGGCCTGCAGGCGCTCGGCCAGCTCGCCCACGGTCGCCCATTCGCGCCCGGCATAGCCTTTGACGTGCAGCAGCAACTGATACTGCAACGGCGTAATGCCCTTGGAGTGAATCAGGTCTTCAGAGGCGCGCAGGAAGCGGCGCAGGTGGTAGCGGAAATCGGAGAGGCTCTCGAAATCCTGCTTGGACAAGGGGTGTGATGCGGGGGATGACATGGCGAAATCAAAAGGTTCGGGGCGGAATATATCACGTCGTGACATATTTTGAAATGCCGCACCGTGGCGGGATTGCCAATCTGGAGTGTGTTCTGAGTGACATCGATTGTTGATTGACAATCAAGACTGTTTCGTCGGCAGACGGGTTTTTCTGCAAGGGCAGGGCACGCACACTGCGCTGCATGAAACGGTTGCGGAACCCGGGGCAGAAGTCCTGCCCGCTTTCCACACCCCGCATTGGAGCCCGCCCCATGACCCCCACAACTATTTCCACCGAGCCCGCACGCGGCACCGGACGCGGCACCACACGCGGCACAACACGCGGCACAACACGCGGCACCGGACGCAGCAGCGCCAGGCTGCCGCTGCTCGCCCTTGCCGCGGGTGCCTTTGGCATCGGCACCACCGAGTTTTCGCCAATGGGCCTGTTGCCCGTGATTGCCGACGGCGTACACGTGTCGATTCCGCAGGCCGGCATGTTGATCAGCGCTTACGCCATCGGCGTGATGGTCGGTGCGCCCGTGATGACGCTGCTGCTTGCGCGCTGGCCGCGCCGCAAGGCGCTGATTGCGCTGATGAGCATCTTCACCATCGGCAACCTGCTGTCAGCGGTGGCACCGGACTACACGACGCTGCTGCTTGCGCGGCTTGTCACCAGCCTCAACCATGGCGCGTTCTTCGGGCTCGGTTCGGTGGTGGCCGCCAGCCTTGTGCCGCGCGAGAAGCAGGCCAGCGCCGTGGCAACCATGTTCATGGGCCTGACGATCGCCAACGTGGGCGGCGTGCCGGCCGCTACGTGGCTTGGGCAGATGATCGGCTGGCGCATGTCGTTTGCCGCCACGGCAAGCCTGGGCGTGATCGCCATCGCCGGCTTGTTTGCCGCGCTGCCAAAAGGCGAGGCCGGCAGGATGCCCAACCTGCGCGCTGAGCTCGCCGTGCTGACGCGCCCCGTTGTCTTGGGCGCGCTCGCCACGACGGTGCTTGGCGCTGGCGCGATGTTCACGCTCTACACATACGTGGCACCGACGCTCGCCCAACTGACCGGGGCCAGCCCCGCGTTCGTGACTGCCATGCTGGTGCTGATCGGCATCGGTTTCTCGATCGGCAACATCGCGGGTGGCCGCCTGGCGGATCGCTCGCTCGACGGCAGCCTGATTGGCTTCCTGCTGCTCTTGATCGTGACGATGCTTGCGTTCCCGATGCTCGCCAAAACGCATGCGGGTGCGGCTGCCGCGCTGCTGGTGTGGGGCATCGCCACCTTCGCCGTGGTGCCGCCGCTGCAGATGCGCGTGATGCGCGCCGCGGCCGAGGCGCCGGGGCTGGCATCGTCGGTCAACGTGGGGGCGTTCAACCTTGGCAACGCGCTGGGCGCAGCAGCAGGCGGCGCAGCTATCTCTGCGGGCTTTGGCTACGCGGCGGTGCCGATCGTTGGCGCGGTGATCGCGGCGGCAGGTCTCGCGCTGGTGGGCCTGCACGTCTTGCAGCGCCGGACGCGCCTGGCCATGAACCCCTGATTCGATTCCTCCTATTCCATCCTCGATTTGCTTTCATGGGAAACAAGATGAACAAGATTCCCGCTTTCGGCCTCGGCACATTCCGCCTGAAGGGCCAGGTTGTCATCGATTCGATTCGCAACGGCCTCGAACTCGGCTATCGCGCCATTGATACCGCGCAGATCTACGGCAATGAAGCCGACGTGGGGGAGGCGATTGCCGGCTCGGGCGTTCACCGCGAAGACCTGTTCCTGACCACCAAAATCTGGGTCGACAACTACGCGAAGGACAAGCTTGTGCCGAGTCTCGAAGACAGCCTTGCCAAGCTGCGCACGGACTACGTCGATCTCACGTTGATCCACTGGCCCGCGCCCGACAACGGCGTGTCGCTGGAGGCATTCATGACCGCGCTGGCGGCTGCCAAGGCCCGGGGCCTGACACGGCAGATCGGCATCTCGAACTTCAACATCGCATTGACACGGCAGGCCATTGCGACGGTGGGCAAAGAGGCGATCGCCACCAACCAGATCGAGCTGAGCCCGTATCTGCAGAACCGCAAGCTGGTGGAATTTCTGCAGCGCGAAGGCATTCACGTTACGTCGTACATGACGCTGGCGTACGGCAAAGTACTGGGCGATCCGGTGATCGGCGCGATTGCGCAGCGGCATCACGCGACGCCCGCGCAGGTCGTGCTGGCCTGGGCGATGCAGCTAGGCTATTCGGTGATCCCGTCGTCGACAAAACGCGAAAATCTTGCCAGCAATCTGCGCGCGCAAACGCTGCGCCTGACGGACGCCGACATGGCGCAGATTGCCGCGCTTGAGCGCAACGGCCGCGAGGTTTCGCCCGACGGGCTTGCAGCACAGTGGGACTGAGCGTCGCACTGTCGATGCAATCGACAAGGTCATTCCGACCAAAAAAAGAAGCCGCTCGTGAGAGCGGCTTCAGCAGCAGTAGGGCACATGGCCCACTGCGGTATCAGTCGTCCAGTTGCGACAGGTCGCGCACCGCGCCCTTGTCAGCCGACATGACCAGTTTGGCGTACGCCTTGAGCGCGGCCGACACCTTGCGCGGACGCGGCTGCGCGGGCTTCCAGCCAAGGGCGTTCTGCTCTTCGCGGCGGCGCGCGAGCTCTTCATCCGACACCAGCACGTTGATCGTGCGGTTGGGGATGTCGATGCGGATCTTGTCGCCATTGCGCACCAGGCCAATCGCGCCGCCCGCTGCCGCTTCCGGCGAGCAGTGGCCGATCGACAGGCCCGATGTGCCGCCCGAGAAGCGGCCGTCCGTCAGCAGCGCGCAGGCCTTGCCCAGCCCCTTGGACTTGATGTAGCTCGTCGGGTAGAGCATTTCCTGCATGCCGGGCCCACCCTTCGGGCCTTCGTAGCGCACGACCACTACGTCGCCGGCCTTGACCTTGTCGGCGAGGATGTTCTCGACCGCTTCGTCCTGCGATTCAGTGACGTGGGCCGTGCCTTCAAACACGAGAATGCTTTCGTCAACACCGGCAGTCTTCACCACGCAGCCGTCCAGCGCGATATTGCCGCGCAGTACCGCCAGGCCGCCTTCCTTCGAGAATGCATGCTCGTTCGAGCGGATGCAGCCTTCAGCGCGGTCCAGGTCCAGGCTCGGCCAGCGCGTGTTCTGGCTGAACGCCACCTGCGTTGGAATGCCCGCCGGGCCGGCACGGTAGAACGTCTGCACGGCTTCATCCGACGTGCGGACGATGTCCCATTGGTCCAGTGCGTCCTTCATCGTGGGCGTGTGCACGGTTGGCGCGTCAGTGTGCAGCTTCCCGGCGCGATCCAGCTCGCCCAGAATGGCCATGATGCCGCCGGCGCGGTGTACGTCTTCGATGTGGTACTTGTTCGTGTTGGGCGCGACCTTGCACAACTGCGGCACGACACGCGAGAGGCGGTCGATGTCGCTCATCGTGAAGTCGATTTCGGCTTCCTGTGCGATGGCCAGCAGGTGGAGGATCGTGTTGGTCGAGCCACCCATGGCGATGTCGAGCGTCATCGCGTTCTCGAACGCCTTGAAGCCGACCGAGCGCGGCAGCACGCGTTCGTCTTCCTGCTCGTAGTACAGGCGGGCCAGTTCTACGATGCGGCGGCCGGCGCGCTTGAAGAGCTGCTCGCGGTCTGCGTGCGTGGCGACCACGGTGCCGTTGCCCGGCAGCGAGAGGCCCAGTGCTTCGGTCAGGCAGTTCATCGAGTTGGCCGTGAACATGCCCGAGCACGAACCGCAGGTCGGGCAGGCCGAGCGCTCGACTTCTGCCACTTCTTCATCGGAATACTTGCTGTCGGCCGCGATGACCATCGCGTCGATCAGGTCGAGCTTCTTGATCTCGATGGCCTTGGTGACCGGGTTGGCCAAGCGCGTCTTGCCCGCTTCCATCGGACCGCCCGACACGAAGATCACCGGAATGTTCAGGCGCATCGCGGCCATCAGCATGCCAGGGGTGATCTTGTCGCAGTTGGAGATGCAGACCATCGCATCGGCGCAGTGCGCGTTGACCATGTATTCGACCGAATCGGCAATGATCTCGCGGCTCGGCAGCGAATACAGCATGCCGTCGTGGCCCATCGCGATGCCGTCATCCACGGCGATGGTGTTGAATTCCTTGGCCACACCGCCCGCAGCTTCGATCTCGCGCGCGACGAGCTGGCCGAGATCTTTCAGGTGCACATGGCCGGGCACGAATTGGGTGAACGAGTTGACCACCGCGATGATCGGCTTCTGAAAGTCTTCGTCTTTCATGCCGGTGGCGCGCCACAGCGAGCGCGCCCCCGCCATGTTGCGGCCGGCGGTGGAGGTTTTGGAACGGTATGCGGGCATTATGGTGTTGAAGAAGGATCGATTGTGGGAGCGGGCCACGCGGATAAAGGCCCTCGCGCGCCCGTGCGATCAACCTCTTGAGCCGCGCCCGGGGCAAAACCGGCATTATCCCACGCCGCGCGGGGCGCGTTGCCCGGCAGCACGGTAGCGTGTCTGGACGAAACACAGTGAAAAAGCCGCCCCTGCATGGGCAGGCGCGGCCTTGAATGTGGTGCCTGGGCTTGTTGTTGGAGCGAACGCGTACTGCAGGTGCCGGGTGCCCTCGAGATTAGGCGGAGGTCGCTGCGGGCACCTTCTGCGTTCCGTGGCGATATAAGCCAAGTGTCGCGCACAGTCCACAGACGGCTGCGAAGCTAAGCCAGTAGCCAGGGGAGGCCTTGTCATGCGTGACTTCGATAAGGTACGTCGAGACTGCAGGCGTAAAACCTCCGAACAGCGCCGTTGCGAGGCTGAACGCCAACGAGAATCCGGCAACGCGCACTTCGACAGGCATGATCTCTGTCAGGGCTGCGACCATGGCGCCGTTGTACATCCCGAAGAAGAATGAGAACCAGAGCAGCACCGTCAGCATGCGTCCGAAGCTCGGCGCGCTCGCGAGCCAGGACAAAGACGGATAGGCGGTGAGGATTGCCAGTACCGCAATGGCGGCGAGAATTGGCTTGCGTCCAATGCGGTCCGACAAGGCACCACCGATTGGCAGCCATACGAAATTCGACAGTGCAACGAGCAGCGTCACCATCAGGCTGTCTTCGGTCGACAGCTTGAGTACCGCTTTACCGAATGTCGGGGTGTAAACGGTAATCAGATAGAAAGTCGTGGTCGTCATCGAAGTGAGCAACATGCCGGCAATCACGGTGCGCCAGTTGCGCAGCAGCATTGCAAACACCTCCCGTGCCTGCGGGCGATGTCGCCGCGACACGAACGCAGCGGTTTCCTGCAATGAGCGGCGCAGCAGGAACAGGAACGGCACAATTGCGCAGCCGATGAAGAACGGAATGCGCCAACCCCACGCGCCAATCTGTTGCGCAGTCATCCAGTGGTTCAAGCCGTAGCCCAGCGCTGCGGCAACAACAATCGCGATCTGCTGGCTGCCCGACTGCCAACTCGTGTAGAAGCCTTTGTGGCCAGGCGTAGCCATCTCCGCGAGATACACGGACACACCGCCCAGCTCTGCACCCGCAGAGAAGCCCTGCAACAGCCGGCCGATGAGCACGAGCGCAGGCGCGGCGAGACCAATCGTGGCGTAGCCCGGCACACATGCAATCAGGATCGTGCCGCTCGCCATAATCGACAGCGTGACAATCAGGCCGGTGCGCCGCCCGACCTTGTCGATGTAAGCGCCAAGGAAAATTGCGCCGAGTGGGCGCATCAGGAAGCCGGCGCCAAACACAGCGAAAGTGAGCATCAGCGAGGCGAACTCGCTCGAAGCTGGAAAGAAGATTTTTGAGATTGACGTGGCGTAGAAGCCGAACAGAAAGAAGTCGAACTGTTCGAGAAAATTGCCGCTCGTTACACGCAGCACGGCAGCCACTTTGTGCTTGCGCGAGCCGTCAGGGGTCGCGCCAATGGGTGTATTGGGGTTCACGGAGTCTCCATCCTATTGTTTTGAAGCGGTGCGTCGCACCGCTTTCCGTCTAGTCCGAGCCGAGTTTCAGCTCATTACGCTGCCGCTTCTCGATCGACGATTTCAACAGCGCTGCCGACCGATAGATGCCGTGTGCGAACTTCCCGTATGGGAGCGTTGCGAACAGCGCGACAACGATGCCTAGATGCACAGCCAGCAAGCAGGGCATCCAGGACGTATCGCGCAGTCCCAGCAGCGCAAGCCCCGATGCGCTTGTCAGCATGAGCAGCGCAATGAAGCCTCGGTCCATCGGGCGCTGCGTGGTGTCCCCCCGTTCGGGATGCCGCTGCAGATTGAGCCAAAGCAATCCCGCCGGTCCGACGAGCAGACCAATACCGCCTGTGGTGCCGAGCAACACCGGCACGCTGATCAGAGGGTAGGGTGCATGCAACCCGAGCACGTAGTGGTACAGCGTGGCGACCGCGGTCGCGGCGAAGCACAGCACGAAGCCGTAGAACGTCAAATGGTGGAAGCGCCGTCGGGCGAGGGTGAAGGCGTCGTCCGATTCATTGCAGCCTGCGCCGTGTCCGCCGTCGAGATACTTCAGTGTCAGTGCGTTCTTCGCAGCTTCGGCCACTGCAGGTGTGCTCGCATTCGCCGTTCCCGCCGTGACATTGCGCCAGAAGCGGGTGACGCCGATGCTCAGGGCAACCACGGCGAAGAGGAACACCGCGCCAAACATCGCCGCGAGCAGATTGTGGGGGAAGACCGCGTAGAAATTTGCGCCGGCGGTTTGCGACAGGCCGCTGTGCATCGCGGTGCCGAGCAGCAGGAACAACGCGAGCCCAAGTGCCAGCGCGACGGACACCGTGACGCCATTGCGCTTGTAGAGCGCGCCGAACGCCGCGGGCCATGCGTACTCCGTATAGGTGTCGAGACGCACCTTCGCCATCGCTTTCGGCACGTTGACGCCGAACGCGTGCGGTGGGGCGTACTGGCACGCGTGATAGCAGGCACCGCAGTTGTGGCAAAGGTTGGCCAGGTAGTTGACGTCTGCTTTTCCGAACTCAAGACGGCGCGTCATCGCCGGGAACACCGCGCAGAAGCCTTCGCAGTAGCGGCACGCGTTACAGATTTGCATCTGACGTGCGACTTCGCTTTCGTTCTGGTTCATCGGCAAGATAGGGATGACGCGTGAAGCAACGCCTTCCGCCGCGCGATGGGTCGCTGCAGCATCGCGTGCAGTAGCGCGCGTCCGTGTTGGCGCGAGCGTGTCAGACTTCTGCACAGTGAACTCCTGAAGTTTGCAGTGCATGGCGTGCGGCTTCGGTACCGGCGATTCGCCCGAATGCGGTGCCAATCGACATGCCGACCCCCGCCGTGTAGCCCTTGCCGAGAACGTTGCCAGCCATCATTTCGCCTGCGACAAACAGGTTGTCGCTCGGCTGCTCTCCAAAATGAACCTGCGCCCTGTCGTTCGTCTTGAGGCCGAGGTAGGTGAAAGTAATGCCCGGTCGCAAGGCGTAGCCGTAGAAGGGCGGTGTGTCTATGGGGCGAGCCCAATGCGTCTTCGGCGGAGAGAGCCCCTCGGTGTGGCAATCGTCGAGTGCAGTGTGGTCGAACGAGCCGACCTTGCAGGCGTCGTTGTACCGGTGCAGTGTCTCGGTGAACTGCTCTTGCGGCAGTTCGAGCTTGCGCGCGAGTTCCGCCAGTGTGTCTGCCTTCACGCCAGGAAACACCGGCGGCATAAAGCGGCCGACCGCCTTCGAATCGATGATGGAATAGCCGATTTGACCAGGTTGTTGCGCAACGAGGCGCCCCCAGATCGCATAGCGTTTTGGCCAGAAATCCTCGCCTTCGTCATAGAAGCGTTCTGCCTGCCCGTTCACGACGACGCCAAGGGACACGCAGTCGATGCGCGTGCAGATGCCGCCATCGTAGAGCGGTGCCCGTGCATCGATGGCAACACAATGCGACTGAGAGGGGTCGCCGATCGCATCTGCGCCTGCCTCAATCATGTGCTTGAGCAGCACACCCATGTTGAACCGCGTCCCGCGAATCAGGAAATTGTCGGCAGGCCACTCGCCGCGCTCGTTCTGCCCCCAGGCTTCGCGCAGCCATTCCTGGTTCGACTCGAAGCCGCCAGCTGCGAGCACGCAGGCGCGCGCCTCGAATCGCTGCGTGCCGCTCCTCGCCGCGACGAAGCGGTTGCCCTCCAGCTCAATGGCGTCAACGGGTGTCCCATATCGAATCTGCACGCCAAGTGCTTCGGCGCTGCGGTAGTAAGCATTGACGAGTGCCTTACCGCCGCCCATGAAGAACGCATTGGTGCGGGCCACGTGCAGCGCGCCGGAGAGCGGCGGTTGAAAGCGCACGCCATGCTTGTGCATCCACGGCCGGCATGTCGCGGACGCGCGAATCACAAGGCGTGCCAGGTGTTCGTTGGTGATACCGCCCGTGACCTTGAGCAGGTCCTGCCAGAATTCTTCTTCCGGATAGGCGTCTACCAGAACGTCCTGCGGTGCATCGTGCATGCAGCGCAGATTGCGGGTGTGTTGTGAATTGCCGCCACGCCATTCGCGCGGTGCAGATTCCAGGAGCAGGACAGACGCGCCCGCTTCGCGCGCCATCAAGGCCGCGCATAACGCGGCATTCCCTCCTCCAATGACGAGTACGTCAACCATCTCCGTTGCCTCCTTGCGGACGCACTGTAGTGACGCGGCTCGTCCGCCGCTAGGAGGCGGGTGTCAACGGGTCTTCAGTTTTTGTGAAGAGGCAACTGGCCGCAATCGTGCGCCTGGCCAGCGTCCTTCCCGCACCAACTGTCGTGCGACATCTGTCAGCACGACCCGCGCCGCAAGGCCGGCGGGTGAAAGTTCGTCATCTGACACGCTGACGACAAGATTGGGACGTGTAGCAAACGCATCCGCAACGGAAACGCTTTCCAGCGCGGCATTATCGGGACGCGCAAGTGCTGCACCGGGCTGGATCGTCGCGCCGATGCCTGCGCGAACGAAATCCATCAGAAGCGAAAGGCCATCGACTTCTGCAACGATGCGTGGTTCGTATCGTGCGCGCCTGAACGCCGCTGCAAGCAAGGTTCGCAGACCGTGCGGGCCGCTCGGAAGAATCAAAGGGACCTTTCCAAGCTCTGCGAGCCGTACTTTCGGGCCGCTGGGCATCCCTTCCAGCCCCTTCGCGCCGATGACAAAGAGGCGTTCATCAAGCAGCGGTAAAACGCTCCAGCGCTGCGCCGGCTCTTCACGGAAAAGCACGGCCAAGTCAATCTGACGTGCGCTTAGCATTGAACTCAAATAGCCCGAAAGGCTCTCGGCGATGCGCAGCCGTATGTCTGGATAGCGCTCGCGCATCGCTTGCATGAAAGCGACGCCAAGCACGCTTGCAGTGCTCGGCGCCATGCCGATGCTCACATGACCCGATAGTCGAGCTTCGCGCGCGGCAAGCGCGGCATCGTCAACGTGGCGTAGTGCAAGTTGGGCCTGGCGCCAGAAGGCGAGTCCAGCATCAGTCGGCACGACACCGCTTGATGTGCGCTGGAGCAGGCGAGTCGAGAGTTCGCTTTCGAGGCGGCTAATCTGCTGACTCAACGCCGACGTGACGACATTGAGTTCGAGTGCGGCCTTGCCCATGCTCCCGTGTTCGACGACGCAGAGAAAGTAGCGCAGTTGCCTAAGTTCCATTTCCGGTCAGCCGCAGATTGATTCCAACTGAGAGATTGTGCCCTGCCTTTTTTGGGGGAGCGCGGCTGATGTGACGCCGTTCGCGAACCGGGATTGACTGTTCGCGCCTGAATCCGCGGCGCATTGTCAGGGAGTGCTTTTCCCAGAGAGGATCGCGACTGTCCAGCTCACGTCAACTGCTGAGTGTGTCAGGTCATTAAGGCGGATTGTCTGAAAATCCCCGAGATAGTTGCGGGGAAATCGTTCAAAGAGGCGCCTATGTGGGGGTGGCGTTTTGAACTTTGTCGAGAGGAAACCCAATCTTCGTCTAGGTTTCCTGGAGGTGGTGCCCGAGGCCGGAATCGAACCGGCACGCCTTGCGGCGGGGGATTTTGAGTCCCCTGCGTCTACCAATTTCACCACTCGGGCAGATGCGATCAGCCGGTGATTATGCCAGAAATCCGCCCCGCCAGACAAGACAGGCCGGGCGGGGCGAAAGGAACTCAGTCCGGCTGGCGCTCGTTTTGCGCTTCCAGCACGCGCAGCAGCGACGCCGTATCGTCATATCCCCAGCCGTTGGCGACCAGCGTATTGAGCTGCGAAGCCACCAGTTCCATCGCTGGCATCTGCAGGCCGAGTTCCTGAGCGATTTCGCGCACAAGGCCGAAATCCTTGTCGTGCAGGCGCGCTTCGATGCCGGCGGCAAAGTGTCGTTCGGCCATCTTGGGGCCCATCATGTCCAGCATGCGGCTGCCGGCAAAGCCCGGGCCGATTGCGGCCAGCACGCGCGACGGGTCGGTGCCCTGGGCGCGCGCAAACAGCATGGCCTCGGCAATGCCCTGAATGTTGATGACCTGCACGATCTGGTTGCACGCCTTGGCAACCTGGCCCGAACCATGACCGCCGATATGCGTGATGGTGGTGCCCAGCAGTTGCAGCAGCGGGCGCACGCGTTCCAGCACCTCGGCGTTGCCGCCGACCATGATCGACAGCGTGGCCTTTTGCGCGCCTGCTGTGCCGCCGGAGACCGGCGCATCCAGGAACTCCAACCCGGCCGCTTCCAGTTCAGCCGCAATGCGGCGCGTGGCCACGGCGGAGATCGTGCTGTGGTCAATGCACACCGCACCGCGCGGTGCGCCCTGGACAACGCCATCCGGCCCCAGCAGCACGCCTTCCACATCGGCGGTGGAGGTGACGTTGGTGAAGATGACCTCGGCGTCGCGCGCGGCTTCGGCGGGCGTGTTGACGGGCTCGGCGCCGATGGCGCGGGCGTTGTCGGCCGCTTCAGGGCGGCGTACATAGGCGCGCACGGTGTGGCCGGCTGCAATCAGATGCTGAACCATCGGCGTGCCCATGTTGCCGAGGCCGATGAAGGCGATACGTGTCATGACAAATCTCGCATGTCGAATTAGCGCGGGCCAGCGTAGGCAAAGTGCCCGTTCTTAATGATGCCCATCACGCGGGAGCGCTGGTCGAAGCCCTGGTGATCCTGGGCATTCAGGTTCAGCACGCCGTTGGGCACGGTCAGGTTCTGGGTGGTTTCCAACGCGTCGCGCAGGGCAACGCGGAAGGCGAGGGTGCCCGGCTTGGCACCGGTCTTCAGCGCGCGGGCTGTCGCGTTGTCCAGCAGTTGCCAAGCGCCCCAGGCGTCTCCGGCGAATTGCGTGACGGTGTTGGGGCCGTACTTGGCTTCATAGCGGTCGGCAAATTCCACGGCGACCTTGCGTACCGGATGGCTGGCCGGCAGCTCGTGCGCCACCACCACGGGGCCGGTCGGGAAGAGCGTGCCTTCCACGTCCTTGCCGCCCACCTTCAGGAATTCTGTGCTGGCGATGCCGTGCGTCTGATAGATGCGGCCTTTGTAGCCACGTTCGACCAGCGTGCGCTCGGGCAGTGCGGCCGGCGTACCGGCGCCGGCAATCAGGATGGCATCGGGTTTGGCGGCCATCAGCTTGAGCGCCTGGCCGGTC
Source organism: uncultured Ralstonia sp. (assembly GCA_963512445.1). Classification (GTDB taxonomy): domain Bacteria; phylum Pseudomonadota; class Gammaproteobacteria; order Burkholderiales; family Burkholderiaceae; genus Ralstonia. The sequence continues at coordinate 53,030 of CAUPMS010000009.1, read as the reverse complement.
ACGCTCGTGTCCGTACGGGCAAAGCGCTCGCTGGCGACCACCTTCAGCTTGCGCACCTCGGCCAGCTTGGAGAACTCACGCCACCAGCTCTCACCATACGCATCGGTAAAGCCGATAAAGCCCACCGTGCGCACGCCGCTATCCGCCATGTGCTGTGTGACCAGCGTCGCCATCTGCGAATCGTTCTGCGGCATCTTGAAGGCCCAGCGGCGCTTGGCGTCCTGCGGCTCGACAATGGAAGCAGATGCGGCCAGCGTCACCATGGGCGTCTGGCCTTCCGCCACGGCATCAAGCGAAGCCAGCGCCGTCGGCACAATCGTCGGGCCGACGATCACATCCACCTTGTCTTCAGCGATCAGCTTGCGCACATTGCGCACCGCCATCGATGGGTCGGACGCGTCGTCCAGGATGATGACCTGCGCGCGCTGGCCACCGATGGTTGCCGGCCACATCTGCACCGTGTTCTTGCTCGGGATACCGATGGCGGCGGCAGGGCCGGTGGTCGACAGGACCACGCCCACGCGAATATCGGCTTGGGCGGGCAGGGCCGTCATGGCAATTGCGGCCGCGCTGGCAAAGAGCGCAAGGCCACACAGCAGGCGACGTCGGGTCGTCATGAAATCTCCGGAAATGCGGGGTGGTGTCTGAACTTGGGACTCAGAGCTCGTACGCTTCGTGCTCGCCGGACATCAGTTGCTCGACCAGCTTGCGGGTGAGCGTCGGCGCGAACAGCTCGATGAAGGTGTAGACGAAGCCGCGCAAGTACGCGCCTTGCTTGATGCCCAGGTGCGTGACGTTGGTGCCAAACAGATGCCCCGCCGGGATCGCACGCAGATTGCGATCACGTTCGGGGTCAAACGCCATGCCGGCGACAATGCCCACGCCCAGGCCCACTTCCACGTAGGTCTTGATGACGTCGGCGTCGATGGCTTCGAGCACGACATCGGGCTTCATCTGTCGCAGTTCGAACGCGTGGTCGATCTTGGGCCGGCCGGCAAAGTGCTGGTCGTACGTGATGATCGGGTAGCCCTTCAGGTCTTCCAGCGTCAGGTGCTGGCGCGCGAGCAGCGGGTGGTCGGGTGGCGTCACCACCACATGCTGCCACTGGTAGCCCGGGATTGAGATCAGATCCTTCACATGCGACATGCCCTCGGTGGCGATGGCGATGTCGGCCTGGTCGTGCAGCACCATCTCGGCAATCTGCGCCGGCGTGCCCTGCTGAATGGACAGGCGCACCTTGGGGTACTTGCGTGTGAACTCGGCAATCGCGCGGGGCAGGGCGTAGCGCGCCTGCGTATGCGTGGTGGCGATGGTGAAGTTGCCCTGGTCCTGCGCTGCGTAGTCCTTGCCGACGCGTTTGAGCGTTTCGACCTCTTCCAGCACACGTTCGACCGAGGCGAGGATACGCCGGCCGGGCTCCGTGAGGCCCCGGATGCGCTTACCGTGGCGCGTGAAGATATCGACACCCAGCTCCTCTTCCAACTCGATGATGGCCTTGGAGACGCCTGGCTGTGATGTATAAAGCGCTTTTGCGGCCTCGGTCAGGTTGAATTTCTGCCGCACGGCTTCGCGTACGAAGCGGAATTGATGGAGGTTCATGGCTGCGCGGGTAGTTCAAGGAAATGCGAGCGATCAGGCGGCTACTTATAACCGACGCAATATAAACAAACAATTTTTTATTGGTTTGGGATATGAGGCCATTTCATTACGATGCTCGAACTTCGTGATAACACGCCCTCACTGTCCCTGCGCTATGACGCTCGCCTATACGGTTTCCGGTTTGCTGGTCGGCCTGTTGGTCGGCCTGACGGGCGTTGGCGGCGGTTCGCTGATGACACCGCTGCTGACGCTGATGTTCGGCTTCTCGCCGGCCACGGCCGTGGGCACCGACCTGGCGTTTGCATCGCTGACCAAGGGCGTGGGCACGATCGCACACCGCAGCCACGGCCATATCCGCTGGGACATCGTCAAGCGCCTCTGCCTGGGCAGCCTGCCCGCGGCGCTGGTGACGGTGTTCGTGCTGAAGAACGCCGGCAACCTCGATGCCGAATGGATGCACCTCATCCGCCTGACGATTGGCGTGTCGGTCATCCTGACGGTGATCTCGCTGCTGTTCCGCCAGCGCGTGCTGGGCTGGCTGGCGGCCAACCCGCGCTATCGTCTGCAGGGCAAGGGCTTGGCCGTGGCAACCATCATCGTTGGTGCCGTGCTGGGCGTGCTGGTGACGGTGTCGTCCATCGGTGCCGGTGCCGTGGGCGCGACGCTCATCCTGATCCTGTATCCCGAATTGAAGAGCGCCGAAGTGGCCGGCACCGATATCGCCTATGCCGTGCCGCTGACCGCCGTGGCGGGCCTGGGCCACATGTACCTGGGCACGATCGACTGGAATCTGCTGGTGTCGCTGCTGGTGGGCTCCATCCCGGGTATCTGGCTGGGCGCGCGCCTGTCCAAGAATCTGCCGGAACGTCTGGTGCGCGGCGCGCTTGCCGCCACGCTGACGATCACGGCCATCAAGCTGGTGTCGTGATGCGTGATTTCGATTGCATGCCGACCCCGTTTGGTTGCTGCTGCTGTCGCTGAGCCGACGGCAGCCGCCACATAAGAACCGCTTGTTTCGAATCCCCCCAATTGAATCGCACGCCGGCCTGGCCGGATTGGACTGAACAGTCATGTACCAATACGACGCTTACGATCACCGCCTCGTCGCCGACCGCGTCGCGCAGTTCCGCGACCAGGTGCGCCGCCGTATTTCGGGCGAGCTGACGGAAGAAGAGTTCCTGCCGCTGCGCCTGCAGAATGGCCTGTACTACCAACGCCACGCCTATATGCTGCGCGTGGCGATTCCGTACGGCCACCTGCGCGCCAATCAGTTGCGCATGCTCAGCCACATCGCCGCTGAACACGACCGCGGCTACGGTCACTTCAGCACGCGCCAGAACATCCAGTACAACTGGATCAAGCTGGAAGAGGTGCCGGACATCCTGGCCAAGCTGGCTTCGGTGGAAATGCACGCCATCCAGACGTCGGGCAACTGCATTCGCAACATCACGACCGATCAGTTTGCCGGCGTGGCACAGGATGAGTTTGTGGATCCGCGTCCGCTGGCGGAAATCCTGCGCCAGTGGTCGACGTTCATCCCCGAATTCGCCTTCCTGCCGCGCAAGTTCAAGATCGCCGTGTCGGCCACGCGCGAAGACCGCGCCGTCACGCAACTGCACGACATTGGCGTGTACGCCTATGAAAAAGACGGCCAGACGCTGCTGCGCATCCTGGCTGGCGGCGGCATGGGCCGCACCCCGATCCTGGGCGCCATCATCAAGGAAGACCTGCCGTGGCAGCACATGCTGTCGTACATCGAGGCCGCCGTGCGCGTGTATAACCGCTATGGCCGCCGCGACAACAAGTACAAGGCGCGTATCAAGATTCTCGTAAAGGCCATCGGCGCGGAAGAATTCGCCCGCCAGGTGGAAGAAGAGTGGCAGCACATCAAAGACGGCCCGTCGACCATCCCGCAGGCCGAGTTCGACCGTGTGGCGAAGGACTTTGCGCCGCCCGCGTATGAAAAGCTGGCCGATACCGACGCCACCTACGAAAAGGCGCTGCTGGAGAACAAGGCGTTCGCGCGCTGGGTCAGCCGCAATGTGCACCCGCACCGCGTGCCGGGCTATGCCGCGGTCACGCTGTCGCTCAAGCCGGGCGTGGCATTGCCCCCGGGCGATGCGACGGCCGAGCAGATGGCACTGGTGGCCGACTGGTCCGAGCGTTTTGGTTTTGGCGAACTGCGCGTGGCGCACGAGCAGAACCTGATCCTGCCGGACGTGAAGAAGCGCGATCTGTTCGCGCTCTGGCAACTCGCCAAGGAACACGGCATGGCCACCGCCAACATCGGCCTGCTGACCGACATCATCGCCTGCCCGGGCGGCGATTTCTGCTCGCTTGCCAACGCCAAGTCGATTCCCATCGCACAGGCCATCCAGGCGCGTTTCGACAACCTGGACTACGTGTACGACCTGGGCGAGCTGTCGCTCAACATCTCGGGTTGCATCAACTCGTGCGGTCACCACCACGTTGGCAACATCGGCATCCTGGGTGTGGATAAGGCCGACGAGGAGTGGTACCAGGTGTCGCTGGGCGGTGCGCAGGGCAACGACTCGGCGCTGGGCAAGGTGATCGGCCCGTCGTTCAAGGCCGAAGAAATGCCGGATGTGATCGCACGCATCATCGACACCTTCGTTGCCAACCGCACGGAAGACGAGTTGTTCATCGACACCTACCACCGCATCGGCATGGCCCCGTTCAAGGAACGTGTCTACGCCCGTGAAGAAGCCTAAACGCCGAGGGAAACGAACATGAGCAAGATCATCAAGCTGCAAAACGGTGCCCCGCAGATCGTGGCCGACGAGTGGACCGTGCTGCGCGCCCCGGAAGGTGGCGAACTGACGCAAGCCGATGTGGATGCCGCCGCGTACGCCATCGTGCCGCTGGCTTTCTGGCAAGCCAACCGTGACGCGCTGCTGACCCGCGCCCGCGCCGGCACGCTGGCCGTGTGGCTGGCCCCGGACGACGAGCCGTTCGCACTGGAAGCCGATTTGCCGAACCTGCCGCTGGTGGCGGTGGACTTCCCGGTCTTCCGCGATGGCCGCGGCTACAGCACGGCGTTCCTGCTGCGCCAGCGTCTGGGCTTCACGCGTGAGCTGCGCGCCATTGGCGACGTGCTGCGCGATCAGGTCGACTTTATGCGTCGCTGCGGTTTCGACGCCTACGCCGTGCGCGCTGACAAGAACATCGAAGACGCGCTGAACGGCTTCGGCGAGATCAGCGTGCGTTACCAAGGCGCCATCGACGAGCCGCGCCCGCTGTTCCGCCGCGAGCGTGCTACTGAGGCGAACGCAGCATGAGCAACACCCAAGACATCGCCGTGTCCGAAGTGCCGGTGTCCGCGATTGGTTCCGTGACTGGGCGCCCGGTGCTGTGGACGCGCCCCGTCTACACCGGCACCGCCGAAGCACTGGCCGCCAAGGAAGCCGCGCTGTTCGCGCGCTTGGCCGAGATTGCCGCCAAGCACGGCGTGGCGAAGTTCGCCACCAGCCTGGCCGCCGAAGACATGGTCGTGACCGATGCGATTCTGCGCAGCCCTGAAGCTGTGCGCGCTCACCTGCCGATCTTCACGCTGCAGACCGGCCGCCTGCACGCCGAAACGCTGGCGATGCTCGACCGCATCCGTGAGCACTACGGCTATGCAATCGAGCAGTACGCACCAGACGCCCGCGCGGTGGAAGCCTACGTGCGCGACTACGGCGTGAACGCGTTCTACGACAGCATCGAACTGCGCAAGGCCTGCTGCAACATCCGCAAGGTGGTGCCGCTGAACCGCGCGCTCAAAGACGCCGATGCGTGGCTCACGGGCCAGCGGCGCGAGCAGGCCGTCACCCGTGCCGACCTGCCGTTTGCCGAAGACGATGACGCCCGCGGCATCGCCAAGTACAACCCGCTGTTCGACTGGTCCGAACCCGAAGTCTGGGCTTACCTCGAACAGCACAACGTGCCCACCAACGCGCTGCACGATAAAGGCTATCCGAGCATCGGCTGCGAGCCTTGCACACGCGCGGTTCGCGCTGGCGAAGACGTACGCGCCGGCCGCTGGTGGTGGGAGTCACGCGACAGCAAGGAATGCGGTCTGCATGTGACAAATGCGGCGACAAACGCGGTGACAAATTCGGCGACGAACCTGTCGCACAAGAGCTAAGGAAAGGAAGATGGGAGTGATGAGCGAGATCCCCGGCACGGCACTGACACCCGTGCAGAACGAGCACCTCGACTGGCTGGAAGCCGAGTCGATCTACATCATCCGCGAGGTGGTGGCCGAGTGCCGCAACCCGGCGCTGCTGTTCTCGGGCGGCAAGGATTCGATCGTCATGCTGCACCTTGCGCTTAAGGCTTTCCGCCTGGGCGATCGCAAGATCGAACTGCCGTTCCCGCTGGTGCACATCGACACGGGTCACAACTACCCGGAAGTGATCCAGTTCCGCGACCAGCAAGTTGCTGAGTTGGGCGCGCGCCTGGTGGTCGGCCATGTGGAAGATTCCATCAAGCGCGGCACTGTGCGTTTGCGCAAAGAGACCGATTCGCGCAACGCTGCGCAAGCCGTCACGCTGCTGGAGACGATCGAATCGCATGGCTTCGATGCCCTGATGGGCGGCGCCCGCCGCGACGAAGAGAAGGCCCGCGCCAAGGAACGCATCTTCTCGTTCCGCGACGAGTTCGGCCAGTGGGATCCGAAGGCCCAGCGCCCGGAACTCTGGAGCCTGTACAACGCCCGCATGTCGCAAGGCGAACAGATGCGCGTGTTCCCGATCTCCAACTGGACGGAACTGGACGTGTGGCAGTACATCGCCCGCGAAAACCTCGCGCTGCCGCCGATCTACTACGCGCACCAACGTGAAGTCGTGCGCAAGAACGGCCTGCTGGTGCCGGTCACGCCGATCACGCCCAAGGCCGATGGCGACGAGAGCGAAGTGCTGTCGGTGCGCTTCCGCACCGTGGGCGACATCAGCTGCACGTGCCCCGTGGCCAGCACGGCTGCCACGCCGGCCGAGATCATCGCCGAGACGGCCATCACCGAGATCACCGAACGCGGTGCCACGCGCATGGACGACCAGACGAGCGAAGCCTCGATGGAAAAGCGCAAGAAGGAAGGGTATTTCTGATCATGAGCAACCAAGCATCGCACCAAGGCCTTTTGCGCTTCATTACCGCCGGTTCCGTCGACGACGGCAAGAGCACGCTGATCGGCCGTCTGCTGTATGACAGCAAGGCCGTGCTGACCGACCAACTGCAAGCGCTGGCCAACGCCAAGAACAAGCGCACCGCCGGCGAGCAGATCGACTTCTCGTTGCTGACCGACGGCCTGGAAGCCGAGCGCGAGCAGGGCATCACGATCGATGTGGCGTATCGCTATTTCTCGACCGCGCGCCGCAAGTTCATCATTGCCGACACGCCGGGCCACGAGCAATACACGCGCAACATGGTGACGGGCGCCTCGACCGCGCACGCCGCCATCATCCTGATCGACGTCACGCGCGTGACGACCGTTGACGGCCGTGCTGAACTGCTGGCCCAGACCAAGCGCCACTCGGCCATCGTCAAGCTGCTGGAGCTGCAGCATGTGATCGTGGCCGTCAACAAGATGGACCTGGTCGACTACAGCGAAGCGCGCTTCAACGAAATCCGCACCGCCTACGACGCACTGGCTGCGCAACTGGGCCTGCACGACGTGCGCTACGTGCCGGTGTCGGCGCTGCGCGGCGACAACATCGTGCACGTATCCGAAACCATGCCGTGGTACCAGGGCGAGCCACTGCTGGCGCTGCTGGAAGACCTGAAGGTGGAAGAGACGGCGCCGGTGGGCGATGACGCACTGCGCTTCCCGGTGCAACTCGTGGCGCGTCAGGACGGCTCGCAGGCCGATGACTTCCGCGGCTACATGGGCCGCGTGGAAGCCGGCACCGTGCGCGTCGGCCAAGCCGTGCGCGTGCTGCCCGCCAACCGCGAGACCACCGTGGCCGAAGTGCTGACGCCCAACGGCGCGGCCGATTCCGCCGGCCCCGGCGAGACCATCACCGTGCGCCTGGCGGACGACGTGGATATCTCGCGCGGCGATACCGTCGTCGCCGCCGCAACCACCGTTGCCAACGCCGCGAAGAAGCTGCACGCCGACCTGTGCTGGTTCGACGAGCACGAGCTGAATCCGGCCCGCAAGTACGTGCTCAAGCACACCACGGCCACCGTGTTTGCCCGTGTGTCGGAAGTCGAGCGCGTGCTGGACGTGCACACGCTGTCGCACGAAACCGGCCGCAAGCAGATCGCGCTGAACGACATCGGCACGGTCAACATCAGCCTGCAGAAGCCAATCGTGTGCGATGCCTACGGCGATAATCTGGCCACCGGCGCGTTCATCCTGGTGGATGAAGCCACGCACCATACGGTGGCGGCTGGCATGATCCGTGCGTTTTCCTAAGGTGAAGGGGGCGCTGTAGTCGGCGTCCCGCAAGGAAAAAGCAAAGGAAGCTGCAAATGGAAGCGAAGACCCCCAAAACACTTGGCCGCGTGAGCCTGATTGGTGCCGGCCCCGGTGCCGCAGACCTCATCACGGTGCGCGGTGCACGATTGTTGGGCGAAGCCGAGGTTGTGCTGCACGACGCGCTGGTTTCGCCCGAGGTCTTCCAGTACTGCCCACAGGCGGTGTTGATTGCCGTGGGCAAGCGCTGCGGCAAGCGCTCGACCGCGCAGCGCTTCATCAATCGTCAGCTCGTGGATCTGGCGACCAAGTACCAGCGCGTGGTGCGCCTCAAGGGCGGCGACCCGATGCTGTTCGGCCGCGCGGATGAGGAACTGCAGGCGCTGGAGCTGGCCGGCATCGACTACGAAGTCGTGCCGGGCATTACGGCAGCGCTGGCTGCCGCATCAGCGATTCGTCAACCGTTGACCAGGCGCGGTGTCGCTCGCAGCGTCGCCTTCGTCACGCAAGCCAAGGCTGCCGACCCCGACACGCCGCAACCCGAAGGCGTGGTGCCGGAAGCGGTTGTGCAAGCCGATTCGCTCGTCTATTACATGGGCCGCGATCAGGCAGCATCCATTGCCGCCGATCTGATCGCCCGTGGCCGTGCGCCGTCGACGCCCGCCTGGGTGGTCGAGGCGGCCACCACGCCCGAGCAGCGCTCGGCGTGCTTCACGCTGCAGCAGATGGCCGATGGCGCCGCTGCGGAGTGGATCAACCCAGAGCATCCAAGCCTGCTGATGATTGGCGATGCGTTTGCCATGCGGGCATCGGCGACAGTGCCCGAACGGGCGCTGGGCGCGCATCCCTATAGCCTGGCCGCCTGAGCCCCGCTCAGAACGCCGGCGCTTTCTCGAACCCCCTGTTCAAGCAATCAAAACCGCCCGGTGCAGCGACAACGCTGCCGGGCATGAGATGCTTTGGTGTATTCCATTCTCCGGGGGGAGATCTGTGCCATGCCGCACGTCATCATCGAGTACACCGCCAATGTCGAAGCCGATGCGCGCATTCCTGAGCTGATGCGCGTGCTCAACGATGTGCTGATCGGCCACGCAGATGTGTTTCCCATGGGTGGCATCCGGACGCGTGCCTTGCGCCTCGACCAGTACCGCATGGCCGATGGCGCAGAAGACGACGCCTTCGTCCACATGACCTTCCGTATCAGGGCGGGGCGGCGCAAGGCCGTGACCGGGCCGATTTGCGCAGAACTGTTTGCCGCAATGCGCGCGCATCTGGCCGACGTGCTTGCCCGCCGTTATCTGGGGTTGACGCTGGAACTGGTGGAGTTCGACACGCACGGCTTTCACGTCGAGAACAACGTGCATGCGCGCTTCGCGCGCGTGGCGGAATCGCAGTAAGGAGGCCTGCTCAGCCGAGTTGGCGAACGCAGTAACCTGCAATGGCGTCGAGCACGGCGTCGTCTTCGCCAACAGCGTCAGCGCAGCGGATGGAGAGGGTGGGGTGGGCCTGTGCGCATTGCGTGACCAGCGCAGGCAGATCGCGCCGCAAGTGGCCGCCCTGGCCGAAGAACACCGGAACGATGGTGACGCTCTGCGTGCCGTTTGCGGCCAAGTCGTCGATGGTGCCCGGCAGATCGGGCGTCATCAATTCGAGAAAGGCGAGGCGCGTGTCGGCGTCGGGCTGTTGCGCGGCCAAACGCTCGCGCAGGCGGTCGAACGGCTCGCGCCAACGGGCATCACGCGCGCCGTGTGCAAACAGGACGAGCGCGCGCGCGGCCATCAGTGACGCTCCGCCCAGCGCAGCGACACGAGCGCGAGTGCGAGGTACAGGGCACCAGGCACGATGGCCGTGAAGATGGCTGGCCAAGTGTTCAGCAGGCCGACGTGCGAGAACAGGTTGTTCACCAACTGGAACGACAGCCCCAGCATGATGCCGCCGAACACCTTCAGGCCCACCGCTCCCGCACGCGCATGCAGATACGCAAAAGGCAGGGCCAGCGCCATCATCACCAGCACGGTGAACGGATAGACGACCTTCTTCCATAGCGCGATTTCGTAGCGCTGCGTGTCCTGTTTGTTGTCGCGCAGATGACGAATGTACTGGAACAGATCCAGCGTGGCCATGCGGTCGGGTGTGACCATGAGCACCGACAGAATCTGCGGCGTGAGTTCGGAGCGCATCTCTTGCTGCGGCAGCCTGGTCTGCTCGCCGCGGAAGTCGGGCGCCAGCGCATCGGGCGCGCCGGCCACGGCTTGCATGGTGTCCTGCGGTGTCACAGTGCCGGGCTTGTGGGGGAATTCAATGAAGCGCGTCTCCGTCACACCGTTCAGCTGCCAGTTCTGGTGGCCCTGATAGCGCGCCTGTTCCGCCACGCGGATCGAACTCAGGCGGTAGTCCGAATCGAATTCGTAGATGCGCAGGCCTTTGATGGACTGATCAGGCTGCAGCGCGCCCACGTTGACGAAGCGGGTGACTTCGCCGCCCGTGCCGTCCGGCTTGGCGGAGCCGCGATCCTTGACCCATACGCCCGAGCGGAAGCCGGCGGACACCGTTGCGCCCAACGCCTCCAGCCGAACCTTCTGCGCGTACTCCTCCGCCTTCGGCCCGATGAATTCGCCAAAGATGTATGTGACCAGCGCCAGCGGCAGCGCGATCTTGAACAACGACATCAGCGCGCGCCGCGTATCGAGCCCCGCCACGCGAAAGATCGTGAATTCCGACTGGCTCGCCATTTGCGAGAACACATAGATGGCGCTGATGAGCGCTGCCACCGGAATCACTTCATACACGCGCGTCGGCGCCTGCAGCATCACGTGGAAGAACGCGACGAGCGTGGTGTAGCGTCCGACCACCGAGCCCAGCTCGCTCAGCATGTCGAAGAAGATGAACAGCGCCAGCACTGCAAACAGGATGAAGACGAACACGCCGTAAATCTGGCGCGCGAAGTACTTCTCGTAGACCGGCATCTTCATCACGCGCCCGCCTTCTTGGGTGCAAAACCTAGCAGGGCGGAAATCCCCTTCAAGCCGGCCGCGCTGTAATGGCGGAAGCGGAACAGCAGCACCGCGCAGATGAAGGCGGCAAGGTGGATCGGCCACCAGCCCATGAATACATTCATCTTGCCTTGCGAGACCCACGCCTGTGACAGGTTCAGCAGGTTCGAATACGTCAGGTAGATCAGCACCGCGAAGATCATCGGCGTGTAGCGGCCCAGGCGCGGGTTGACGTAGGCCAGCGGAATGGCGATCAGCACGAAGTTCAGCGCCAGCAGCGGCAAGCCGATGCGCCAGACCAGCTCGCCCAGGTTCTCGGGCGTCGGGTTGGCGAGCAGGTCTTTGGTGGAGCGGCTCTTGGTGGGCAGGTTGGCATCAGCCTGCGGTGGCTTGTTCGCGATCTTCACGCCGTACTTGTCGAATTCGACGATGCGGTAGTCGAGCTTGCCGGGCGTGCCTTCATAGCGGCGGCCCTTGTCGAGCACGACGAAGCGGTCGCCGTTGGGCATGGTCTTGAACTCGCCGGTCTTGGCCATCGCCACGCCGATCTTGTCCTGCTCGGCATTGGCGACGAACAGGTTGCGGGCGTGTTTCATGCCGTTATCGACGCCTTCGATGAAGAGAACGTAGTTGCCGTGCGCGGGCTCGATGAAGCGGCCGGCGGAGATCATCGACAGCACGTCGCGCTGCTCGAACCTGTCACGGAACAGCGCACTCTGCTGGTTGGCCCACGGCCAGCCAAACAGCGCCAGCAGCGCTACCAGAACGATGAGCGGCAGCGAGAACCGCAGCACCGGGCCGATGAAGTCTGTCAGGCTGATGCCCGAGGTGAACCACACCACCATCTCGGAATCCTTGTACCAGCGCGTGAGCACCAGCAGCACCGAGATGAAGAGCGTGGCGCACAGCAGAATCGCCAGGTAACCCAGCGTGGCCAGACCGATGAGGAGCAGGACGTCGTTCGGGTTGGCCTCGCCGTTGGCGGCCATGCCGAGAATGCGGATCACCAGGGTGGTCAGCATGAACGTCAGCAGCACGAGGAAGACGGCGCCGGCGGTAAAGGACAGCTCGCGTCGCAGGGCTTGTTCGAAAATCATGCGGATGCGGGGTGGAGGGCGAGGTCGGGATCAACGTGTTGCGATGTGGATTCCATCGGAGCCCCGCGCAAAATGGCGGATAATGAGGGCTTTCGTTGACTCGCCTCAAAGAGAGAAGCGCGATGGAATTTAGCACAAAAGCCCTGGACTGGGCCAAAGCGGGCGCCATGGCCGCCAAGAGCGATTGCCTCGTGATCGGTCTGTTCGAGTCGCAGACCCTGGCCGGCGCCGCCAAGGCGCTGGACGTGGCTACCAAGGGCCTGGTGGCCCGCCTCGTCAAGCTGGGCGACTTTGAAGGCAAACGCGGCACGTCGCTGCTGCTGCACGAAGTGGCTGGCGTTGGCGCCGCGCGCGTGCTGCTGGTCGGCCTGGGCAAGGAAGCCGACTTCACCGACCGCGCCTACGCTGAAGCCGTGCGCACCGCACTGCGCGCGCTGGCCGCGACCAAGGCCGCCAACGTCACGTGGACGCTCACCGAGCACACCGCGCGCGACAAAGACACCGCTTGGGCTGTGCTGACCGCCGTCACGCTCATCCGCGAAACCAGCTACCGCTTCATCGAGCGCCACCCCGAACTGAAGAGCAAGCGCGACAAAAACAGCACTGGTTTGCGCAAGATCGTGCTGTCCGTGCCGGCCGCTGACGCCAAGGCCGCCAGCGTGGCCGCCGCGCGTGGCACCGCCATCGCCAACGGCATGGACCTCACGCGTGACCTGGGCAACCTGCCGTCCAACATCTGCACGCCGACGTACCTTGCCAACACCGCGCGCCAGATCGCCAAGGATTTCAAGCTCAAGGTCGAAGTGCTTGGCCGCAAGCAGATCGAAGCCCTGAAGATGGGTGCCTTCCTGGCTGTGACCAAGGGCAGTGTCGAGCCGCCGGCATTTATCGTGCTGCGCTACGAAGGCGGCCCGGCCAAGCAGGCACCGGTGGTGCTGGTCGGCAAGGGCATCACGTTTGATACCGGTGGCATCTCGCTCAAGCCGGGCGAGGGCATGGACGAGATGAAGTACGACATGTGCGGCGCCGCTTCGGTGCTGGGCACGCTGCGTGCTGTGGCTGAGATGGGCCTGAAGCAGAACGTCATCGCCGTGGTGCCGACCTGCGAAAACATGCCCAGCGGCGTTGCCACCAAGCCGGGTGACGTCGTCACCAGCATGTCGGGCCAGACCATCGAAATCCTGAATACGGACGCCGAAGGCCGTCTGATCCTGTGCGATGCGCTCACCTACGTGGAGCGCTTCAAGCCCGCCGTGGTGATCGATGTGGCAACGCTCACTGGCGCGTGCATCATCGCGCTGGGCCACATCAACACCGGCATGTATGCCCGCAGCGATGCGCTGGCGGGTGCGCTGGCGGCGGCGGGCAAGCAATCGCTCGACACCGCTTGGCGCATGCCGCTGGACGAGGAGTACCAGGAACAGCTCAAGTCCAACTTTGCCGACATGGGCAACATCGGCGGCCGCCCGGCCGGCAGCGTGACGGCCGCCTGCTTTCTGGCGCGCTTCACCGAGAAGTACGACTGGGCCCACCTGGACATCGCCGGCACCGCCTGGAAGAGCGGCGCAGCCAAGGGCGCCACGGGCCGCCCGGTGCCGCTGCTCACGCGCTTCCTGATGGACCGCGGTTGATCAATCAGAAGCAACGCACCGCATGACTCGCGTCGATTTCCACAGCAACGTGCCCGGCAAGCTGGCGTATGCCTGCCGGCTCGTGCGCAAGGCTTACATGGGCAGCGACGGGGGCCACAAGGTGATCGTGGTGGGTGATCAAGCTGCGCTGCAAGCGTTCGATACGCTGTTGTGGACGTTCAGCCAGCTCGATTTCCTGCCGCATTGTGGATTGCGGCATCCGCTGGCCGAGCAGACGCCGATCCTGCTGGCCGATGTGTCCGAGCCGCTGGACGACGCGCCGCATCACGACATCCTGGTCAATCTCTCGCCCGAACCGCCGCCGCTGTTCGCGCGTTTTTCCCGGTTGATCGAGATCGTCGGTGACGACGATGCCGATCGCGCCGCTGCGCGTGATCGCTTCCGCTTCTACCGCGACCGCGGTTATCCGATCCAACACCACGACGTGGGGCGCGCATGAGCGACGGACGCTATCCCGGATCCCACCCAGACAACAACATCCCTGTCCTGACGGAGATCGTTGAGCTGGAGGACGCTGCACCCGTGGCCGCGCCAGCCGCGCCGCCGCCCGTGCCTGCTGAAGCCCCCAAGGCCGACGTCCCGCCGGCTCTGCGCGAGCAAGGCCTGGCACCCACATCGGCCATGCCGCCCGCTGGTACCGATGCCGCGCGCGTGATGGGTGAGGTCATGTGGCGTTTTCAATCCGAATGGCCGGCGCTGATCGAGTCGCAATGCCGCGCGGCGATGGAATCGCGCCTGTCGCTGCTGAGCGAACAACTGGCGGCGGATCTCACGCGCACGCTGGAAGCCCGCCTGATGGATTGGCTGGGCGCGGCGCTGGACGACGCGCTCGCTGCGCAACAGAGGCCGCCGCAGCGCTGATCGCACAGAGAAAACCCGCCATCCGGCGGGTTTTTTGTTGGGGGCGGCCGCAGTCAGTCCGTCACGGCACCCTTGCTGGCCGGCGCCGTCAGCTTCGCAAACTTTGCCAGCACGCCACGCGTATAGCGCGGTGCGGGCTGTTTCCAGGCAGCGCGGCGGCGGGCGAGTTCGTCATCCGGCACGTTCAGTTGCAGCAGGCGCTGGTGCGCGTCAATGGTGATCGAATCGCCTTCCTGCACCAGCCCGATCGTGCCGCCCACATACGCTTCGGGCGCCACGTGCCCTACCACCATGCCCCACGTACCGCCCGAGAAGCGTCCATCCGTGATGAAGCCGACCGACTCGCCCAGCCCCTTGCCGATGATGGCCGAGGTGGGCGCCAGCATTTCCGGCATGCCGGGGCCGCCCTTGGGCCCGAGATAGCGCAGCACGAGAATATCGCCCGCTTTGATCTGGTCGCTCAGGATGGCGCTCATCGCGCTTTGTTCGTCGTCGAACACGCGGGCCGGGCCGGTGATGACCGGGTTCTTCAGGCCGGTGATCTTCGCCACGGCGCCTTCCTCGGCCAGGTTGCCCTTCAGGATGGCGAGGTGGCCTTCCTTGTAGAGTGCGCGGTCGACGGGCAGGATCACGTTTTGATCCGCACGTGGCTGGTCGGGCACGTTGGCGAGTTCTTTGGCGAGTGTCTTGCCGGTGATGGTGATGCAGTCCCCGTGCAGCAGGCCGGCGTTGAGCAGCAGCTTCATCACCTGCGGGATGCCGCCGGCTTCGTGCAGGTCGGTCGCCACGTACTGGCCCGACGGCTTCAGGTTGCAGATGACGGGCACATGCTGGCGCACACGCTCGAAATCATCGATGGTCCATTCCACTTCGGCCGCGTGGGCGATGGCCAGGTAGTGCAGCACGGCGTTGGTCGAGCCGCCGGTGGCCATGATGACGGCCACGGCATTCTCGATCGACTTGCGCGTGATGATGTCGCGCGGCTTCAGGTCCCGGCGCACGGCCTCGACCAGCACGCGCGCAGATTCTGCTGCGCTGTCGACCTTTTCCTGGTCCGGGTTCGCCATCGTCGACGAATACAGCAGCGACATGCCGAGCGCCTCGAACGACGAGCTCATCGTGTTGGCCGTGTACATGCCGCCGCACGAACCGCTCGACGGGCAGGCGTTCTTCTCGATGCCCTCGAAGTCTTCATCGCTCATGCGGCCAGCGGTGAATTCGCCCACGGCCTCGAACGACGACACGATGGTCAGATCCTTGCCCTTCCAGTGGCCCGGTTTGATGGTGCCGCCGTACACGTAGATGCCCGGCACGTTGGTGCGCGCCAGGGCGATCATGCCGCCCGGCATGTTCTTGTCGCAGCCGCCGATGACAACCACGCCGTCCATCCACTGGCCGTTGACGCAGGTCTCGATGCAGTCGGCAATCACCTCGCGCGAGATCAGTGAGAACTTCATGCCCTCGGTGCCCATCGACATGCCGTCGGAAATGGTGGGTGTGCCGAAAATCTGCGGATTCGCTTCGGCATCCTTCACGGCAGCCACGGCGGCATCGGCCAGCTTCTGCAGGCCCGAATTGCACGGCGTGATGGTTGAGTGGCCGTTCGCCACGCCGATCATCGGGTTGTTGAAGTCGTCTTTCGTGTAGCCCAGCGCGTAATACATCGAGCGGTTGGGCGAGCGCGCCACGCCCTGGGTGATGTGCTGGGAACGCTTGTTGTTTGGCATAGGAGTCTCCGTGGGGCGGGAATGTCTTTATAGGAAACAGCGTGGCGCCCAGCATGCGCTTGGATAAAATGCGCGTCAAATATATTATTGAGTGATTATTGAGTCGAAAAAACTATCAATCCAGGCCATGGATTTGCGCCAGCTCCGTTATTTCGTGACCGTCGCCGAAGAACTCCATTTCGGCCGTGCCGCCGAGCGTCTGTCGATGACGCAGCCGCCCCTGTCGCAGCAGATTCGCGCGCTGGAAGAGGAATTGGGCGTGACGCTGTTCCATCGCACGCAGCGCTCGGTGGCGCTCACGCCGGTGGGTGCGCGCTGGCTGGCCGAGGTGCGGCGCGTGCTGGCCGATGCGGCTGCGTTGCCGGCGCTGGCACAGCGGCTGGCGCGCGGGGAGGTGGGGTCGCTCTCGCTGTCCTTTGTCAGCACCGCCGATTACGGCATCCTGCCCGCCGTGCTGCGGCACTTCCGTGGTGCGCGGCCCGATGTGCAACTCCAGTTGCGCGAAGCCACCAGCGATGTGCAGATCGAGGCGCTCCTCGCCGGCGAGGTGGATGTCGGCGTGGTGATTGCGCATCATGCGGGCTCCGTGCCGGGCGAACTGGAATACCGGCCGCTGGTGCGTGAGCGCCTGGTGCTGGCCGTGCCTGCGTCGCGCGTCGAACAATGGGGCATCGCACCGGGTCAGCCCGTTGCGCTGGCCGATGCTGCGGCCGAGTCGCTCATCATCTTCCCGCGGCGGTCCGCGCCTGCGCTATATGACATCATTACCGGCTATCATGCCGCGCACGGCAGACCCGGTGAGCCCGGGACCGCCGCGCGCATCGGCCAGGAAGCCATCCAGATGCAGACCATCGTGAGCCTCGTCTCTGCCGAGATGGGTGTCGCGCTGGTGCCCGCATCGTTATGCAACCTGCAGCGGACTGGCGTGGTCTATCTCGAACTCGCCGCGCCGAGCCCGTTCATTGAGACCGGGCTGGTGTGGCGGCGCGATGCGGCTTCGCCGGTTCTGCCATGGTTCGTAACCAGCGCCGAAGCCATCGCCAGGCAGCACCGAGACAATCAAACCTGAAACCCGCAGGATTCATGCTCATCCATCCGCAATTCGACCCCGTCGCCCTGCATCTGGGGCCGCTCGCCATCCGCTGGTACGGCCTGATGTATCTGGCGGCGTTCATCATGTTCCTGTGGTTCGGCCGGTTGCGCACGCGCCAGCCGCATATTGCCGCCGAGGGCTGGAGCGGCCGCGATCTGGACGACATGCTGTTCTACGGCGTGCTGGGCGTGATCCTGGGCGGGCGCCTGGGCTACGTGCTGTTCTACAAGCCCGACTGGTATCTCGCGCACCCGCTCGACATCTTCAAGGTGTGGGAGGGCGGCATGGCCTTCCATGGCGGTTTCCTCGGCGTGGTCGTGGCGATGATGCTGTACGCCCGCATGCGCGGCCGTTCGTGGATGCAGGTGACGGATTTCATCGCGCCGATGGTGCCGTGTGGCCTAGCCGCCGGGCGACTGGGCAATTTCATCAATGGTGAGCTGTGGGGCCGCGTGTCGTCACCCAATCTGCCGTGGGCGATGATGTTCCCGCAGGCGCAGGGCGAAGACCGTGAGTGGCTGCTCTCGCACGCGCAGCAGGCGGTCACCAGTGGCTTGCAAGCCGTGTTCGACCAGTACCACATGCTGCCGCGCCACCCGTCGCAGATCTATCAGTTCGCGGGCGAGGGCGTGCTGTTCTTCATCCTGCTGTGGCTGTACGCGCGCAAGCCGCGTCCGATGGGCGCTGTCTCGGGTGCCTTCCTGCTCGGCTACGGCGTGTTCCGCTTCGCCGCAGAATTTGCGCGCGAGCCGGACAACTTCCTCGGCCTGCTGGCGGCCAACCTGTCGATGGGGCAGTGGTTGTCGCTGCCGATGATCGTGATCGGCATTGCGATGCTGGTCTGGGCCTATCGCCGTGCGGGCAGCAACGGTAACGATGCGAATGCCCGGGCGCACGCCTGACGCTGCATCCGCGCAAAGAAAAAGCCACCGACTTCGGTGGCTTTTTCATGGCTGCATGATTGTCGACCTCAGCGCCGACCTTAGCGCTTACTTCAGCATCTGCACGGCACCGGAGACGGTCACCGTCACCTGCGCCTTGCCGCCCTCGATGGGCACCGGCGCTGAATCATACGAAGCCGGAGCGGCCGCCATGCGCATCATCGGACGCGGGCCTGGGTTGTTGCTGCCCTGGCTCACATGCACGTCGCGGATGGTGTAGCTCGTGTAGCCGAACAGCTTGGTGGTCACCTGTGCCTTGTCGCGGAACGCGTTCACGGCCTGATCGATCAGCTTGGCTTCAGCCGCAGTACGTGCCTCGCGCGAGAGCGTGAAGTTCACGTTCTGCACTTGCATCTGGTTGGCCAGTTGGCCAGCCAGTTTGGAGGCCGCCGCAAAATCCTTCGATGTGATGCGCACTTCCGCTCGGCCGCGCCAGACGCTGATCTTGCCGTTGCGGTCGGTGTTCGGGTAGATGTTGAAGCCGCCCGTTTCCGCTTGCACGCCAGACGTACGCTTGGCCTGATTGATCACGTCGTCGGCCTTGCGCGATAGTGCAGTGGAGATCGCGCCCGGGTCCGCGCCTTCCTGTTCGGTGCTCAGCGTGAGCGTGACGGTGTCGGTCGGCACTTCGGCCACGGCCTGCGCATCCAGCGACAGCACGCCCGAATGATTCGTCTCAGGTGCAGCTTGTGCGAAAGCAGTCGTCATCATCGCAGTTCCCAAAATGGTTGCGGCCAGGACAGATTTCATTGTGTTCTCCCAAAAAAGCAATGTGATGCGTCTGACTGGCTGCTGCGCGCATCGTTCATCACGTTCGTAACAATTGGCGCCCGATGCCCGCCATTCACTCAGGATCGTGCATCAATTTGGTGGTGATGTAGCGCCACTGCGCAGGCGTGACCGGCGTGATCGAGAGGCGGTTACCGCGTTGCAGCACCGTCATGTCGGCGAGTTGTTCTTGCGTACGCAGCGTCGGCAGATCGATCAGTGCGCATTTGCTGACAAACTTCACGTCGACGAGCATCCAGCGCGGCGCTTCCGGCTTTGACGCGGGGTCGTGATAGTGGCTCTTGGCGTCGAACTGCGTGGGGTCTGGGTAGCTGGTCGAGCAGACTTCCGCCAACCCCGCAATGCCCGGCTGCGGACAGGACGAGTGATAAAACAGCACGCCATCGCCAATACGCATGCGGTCGCGCATGAAGTTGCGCGCCTGATAGTTGCGTACGCCAGTCCAGGGCAGGGTGCCCTCGGTGTGCAGCGTGTCGATGCTGGCCTCGTCGGGCTCTGACTTCATCAACCAGTATTGGGCGGCCATCGTGTGGAACGCGCGGGCAGCGCACGGAAGTGCCGGTGTGCGCAGCATAGCAACACCGTCGTGGCCTTGCCATTGGCGATATGGCAACCGAAGGGGCAACGGATGTGCACAAAGAAAAAGGCGGTAGCGCACATGTGCACTACCGCCTTTTGTTGGGTCCCCACCTTGGCCGCTAGACCCGCATCCTGAACCCAAGTGAGGTTCAGAGTGGCAGCGGAAGCCGCATTTTGGGTACATCACCGGCGCAGGGAGCCCACGACTTTCGTCGCACGCTATGCGCTGGAAGACGCGCTCGCCCACACGGCATATCCCGCACCAAGCAATGCTTATCGGTTCAAGGAATTAATGGCCATGGCGAACCAGGCAGGGAAACTGTCAGACGCATCATCACGCTGTTTTTTGAGCGCATGGCGATGCGTCTGAGAGATTCATTGCGGGCAACCGTTTTTCTCTACTCTGTAGCCGCTAAAGCCTTATGCTGTAAGGGTTTGCGGGAGATGCCGGAAGCCATTGGGTGACACTATACACCCGATCGCATCCGAACCCAAGCCCGGATGCGATCCGGTTACAAACACGTTTTGTACTGTGTCAAATGACTTCGCCGTACTGGCGAAGTGCTTCGTCGGTGCGGGCGTTGAGGTCGGCCAGTTTGGCGCGAATCGTGTCGATTGGCAGGGCGGAATCGGATGCGGCCTGGCGCTGCATCGACAGCAAATCCGACGCGATGCTGATGGCGGCCATCACGGCCACGCGTTCGATGCCCTTGGTGTTCGAGCCGTTCTTGATGCGCGTCATCTGGTTGTCGACCATGGCGGCAGCTTCACGCAGAGCGGCTTCGTTGTCGACCGAAACCGCAAACTTGTACGGCTGCCCGGCGATGTTCACTTCAATTTGCTTGCTGCTCATGCTTAGGTCTCCGAATGCGGGGCGGGGGCGGCCGTTGTGTCATCGGCGCCTGCGGCCTGGCCGAGGAGGTCAAGCTGGCGGGCGTCGGTGGCCGTGGGCAGCTTGTCGAGAATCGATTGGATGCGCAATTGCGCTTCTTCGATCTTGGCATTGAGCACGCTGCGATCAGCGACCATCGCGTCGCGCTCGGTCTTGGAGGCCTCGGCTTCCGCCTGAAGCCGCTCGACTTCGGCGCGCAGGCGCTGGTTCTCGGCGGCTAGCGCATCGGCGTGACGCAGCACGCGCGCGATCTTGCCGGCAAGTTGTTCGAGTTCGTTCAGCATTGGGTGTCAATCAGAATCGAGTGGGGGGATTTTAGCCGATCATGCGCGTCGCGCCTGTCCTCCATATGGATGCGCAATAGGAGGCGACGCAGGGGGCACGACGTGCGGGTGTGTGTTTTTACCGCATGGAGGGCGGGTTTGGTGTGCCTTTTCCGGTAAACTTCGCGGCGTCCTGGTGCCCGCAGCACCATCTGCAGTTAAACGGGAAGCAGGGAGCGCCCACCCCAAGTGACGCGCCAACCTGCGCTGCCCCCGCAACGGTAAGCGAACGTCGTGTGTGCCCGCCATCTCGCCAAGAAGAAGATGGGCACCGCGCGGGTTGTCCATACGCCACTGTTCCTTTGGGAATGGGAAGGCGGACAGGCCGCTTCGCCAGCCCGGATACCGGCCAGGATGGTGGATCTCAGAGCCGATGTGCGAACCGATTCACGAGCCGTAGCGAGCGGGCTGAGGTTGGCCTGAGAAGCGCAGCCGTACATGAGTACGGCGAGCATCACAGGGCCAAGATCAGGCCGCGCAGTAGGCTCGTGGACCGGTTCGAGGGAACCGCATCGAGATCCTGCTGCCAGCGACCCGCGGGGGAACGGGTCCGGCTGACGCTTCTTGTCTTTTCAACATGAGCTTGACTACAAAACGGCCACTCCGGATGCCCCGGACGGCCATGCGCGCGCTTGCCAGCGCACTGACGGGGGTCATGGCGGGTGCGGTTGCACCGGCCTGGGCACAAAGCAATACACAGGTCACCAGCGCGCCAGTGGGCGAACTGAATCCGACGGTGGTGACGGCCTCGCGCAGCGAGCAGCCTCTGTCGGATGCGCTGCCGCACACCACGGTGATCAGCCGCGCTGATATCGAGCGCTCGCAGGCGCCCGATGCAGTGACGCTGCTGCGCCGCGAGGCCGGCATCGAGATCGCACAGAACGGCGGCCCTGGCACCAACGCCAGCCTGTTCATGCGCGGCGCCGGTTCCAACCAGACGCTGATTCTGATTGACGGTGTGCGTGTGAGTTCCGGCACCTCGGGCGGCGCGCAGATCGGGCAACTGATGGCCGACCAGATCGATCACATCGAGGTGGTGCGCGGCAACGTGTCTGCGTTGTACGGCTCGGACGCGATCGGTGGCGTGGTGCAGATCTTCACGCGCAGCGGAGAGGGCCACGCGCCGCTGGCCAATGCCGAGATTGAATACGGCGCGCGCAACACCAAGCGGGCGCAGGCGGGTATCAGCGGTTCGCTGGGCGAGAACGGTGATACGTCGTTCGCGGTGTCGGTGTCGGAATTCAAGACCAACGGCTTTTCGACCATCAACCCGCTGCAGGCGCCCAAGGCCAACCCGAACGACAACCCGTACACGAACAAGAGCGTGTCGGCGCAACTGTCGCATCGGTTCTCGACGGATTGGCAGGCGGGGCTGACGTACTTCCAGACCTGGGGCGATGTCAGCTATGACAACGCCTTCGGCAAGCCGACCGATATCAACACGGCACACAACGTGGTCCGCTCGATGTCGGCGTATGTGGACGGCAAGGTGACGCAGGACTGGAAGACGCGCCTGACGCTCTCGCAGGGCGATGACCGCAGCCTGAACTTCACCAATGGCGTGCTGCAGGTACCGGCTCGCTTCAACACGCGCAACCAGACGGCAAGCTGGCAGAACGATTGGGCGTTCATGCCCAACCAGTTGCTCAAGGTGGGCCTGGAGCATCTGCAAACCAGCATCGACAGCGACGCGTACAACGTGCCGACGCGCAATGTTGACTCGGGCTATATCGGTTACGAAGGCAAGTTTGGTCCACACCAGTTGCAGTTGAACCTGCGTCGTGACCGCTACTCGGATTTTGGTGGCGCCAACAGCTACTACGCCGGTTACGGCTTCGCGTTCAACCCGCAATGGAAGGCGGTGGCGAGCGTGAGCAACGCCTTCCGCGCGCCGAGCTTCAACGAGTTGTACTACCCGTTCTTCGGCAGCCCCAACCTGCAGCCTGAGAAGGCCCGCTCGGTGGAGGGCGGCGTGGAGTACAGCAGCGGGATCGGCCTGGTGCGCGTGACGGCGTTCGAGACCGACTACAGCAATCTGATCACGGCGGTGTGCGATGCGTCGTTCAACTGCGCGGCCGCCAACGTCAACCGTGCCCGAGTGAATGGGGTTGAAACCTCGTATCGGGGTTCGATCTATGGCGTGGACCTGCGTGCGAGCTTTACCATGCAGAACCCGCAGGACTTGTCGGCCAACCAGTTGCTGTCGCGCCGCGCGCGGCACTTCGGCAGTGTGTCGGCGTACAAGACTTTCGGGCCGTTCTCGGCGGGCGCGGAGTGGAATGCGGCGGGCGACCGTCAGGATTCGACCAAGACGCTCGGCGGCTATGGCTTGCTGAACCTGGTCGGCCGCTACCAGATCACGCCGGACTGGGCACTGTCGGCACGCCTTGAGAACGTGACGAACAAGAACTACCAGTTGGTCTATCCGTACAACACGGCCTCGCGTGGGGTGTTCTTCACGCTGTCGTGGCAACAGCACGAGCCGAAGAAATAATGACACCTGCACTGCCCGCACGCGCTGCACGCGGTTTTGCCTGGCGACTGTGGTCGCTGCTGGCGCTCGCGTGCGCGGTGGTGTTGGTGGCGTCATTGATGCTCGGCAGCGTAAAGCTGTCGCCCGCCGAAGTCTGGCGGGCGTTGATGGGCGGTGGCGATGGTCTGGCAGCAGGCATCGTCACCGAATTGCGCCTGCCGCGTGCGGGTGCTGCATTTGCAGCTGGTGGCCTGCTGGCCTTTGCCGGGGCGTTGATGCAGATGCTGCTGCGCAATCCGCTTGCCGATCCGTATGTGCTGGGCGTGTCTGGCGGCGGGGCGGTGGCGGCGCTCACGGCAATGCTGTTCTCGCTGCCGTGGTGGGGCGTTCAGGTGGGTGCTGGAGCGGGGGCCTTGCTTTCGATGGCGCTGGTGGCGGCGCTTGCGCGTCAGCACCTGTGGCGCGGTGAACCCGGCGAGGCGAATGCGCGCCTGCTGCTCGGCGGCGTGGTGATGGCCTCCGGCTGGGTGGGCCTGATCACGTTGATTCTGACCGTCGCGCCCGAGAACAAACTGCGCGGCATGATTTTCTGGATGGTCGGCGACCTGGGTGGCGCCGATCGTTACGCGGGCGCGTTGATGGCGCTCGTCGCAGCGATGGCGGTGGTGCTGCCGCATGCGCGCGACCTGAACGTGCTGCTGACCGGCGAGACGCGCGCGCGTGCGCTGGGTGTGCCGGTGGCACGCGTGCGTGCGCTGATCTACGTGGTGGCTTCCCTCTGCACGGCGGTGGCGGTGACGATTGCGGGCTCGGTCGCCTTTGTCGGACTGCTGGTGCCGCACATGGTGCGTCTGGCGTGGACGCGCGACGTGCGCATTCACCTGCCGGCCACCGCGATGGCTGGCGGCGGGCTGCTGATGCTGGCCGACCTGATCGCCCGCACGGTGATCGCCCCGACGCAACTGCCGGTGGGCGTGATTACCACGATGCTGGGCGTGCCGACGTTCCTTTACCTGCTGATGCGGAGCACGCGATGAGCTGGTGGCGTCATGCGCGTCGGGCCCCCGCAGCGGATGCATTCGCACACCTGGACGCAGCGCCTGAACTCGCGTTGCACGATCTGCGAGTGGCCATCGATGGGCGCGTGTTGATCGAGCGTCTATCGATGACGGCCACCGCTGGCCAGCTCTGGTGCGTGGTCGGCCCGAACGGCGCAGGAAAGTCGACGTGGCTTGCCGTGCTGGCGGGCCTGCGCGCGGCGGACGGCGGCAGCGTCACGCTCGATGGTGTGCCGCTCGCTGACTGGCCTGCGCTGGCGATGGCGCGCCGCCGCGCGTTTCTGCCGCAGACGTTGCATGACACGTTCCCGATCAGCGTGTACGACGCGGTAATGACGGGCCGCCATCCGCATCTCGCGCGCTGGGAGTGGGAGGGCGAAGCCGATGCACACGCGGTTGATGCAGCGGTGTCTGCGCTGCAGTTGCAGTCGCTCGCACAACGCGATGTACGCACGCTCTCCGGCGGCGAGCGCCAGCGTGTAGCGATGGCCGCCGTGGTGGCGCAGGAGGCGCGTGTGCTGCTGCTCGACGAACCTGTCGCGCATCTCGATTTGCATCAGCAGATTGCCGTGCTTCGCTTGTTGCGCGAAGGCTGCCGAAAGCACGGTTGGCTTGTCGTGCTGACCGTGCATGATTTGAACCTTGCGCGCCGCTTCGCCACGCACGCGCTGCTGATGGACGGCGAAGGGCATACCACCGCTGGCATTGCCGCCGATGTGCTCACCCCAGGACACTGCGCGCGCGTGCTGCGCACCCCGATTGCCAAGGTGGCCGACGGCCGTCACACGGCCCTGATTCCTGAAGACCCCGATGATGACTTCTGAAGACAAAGACGACGGCCTGAACGAGCGCCATCGCTCGCGCATGCAGCGCAAGAAAGCCGTGGTGGACGCCAAGATTGCCGCTGCTACTGATGTACGCGGCGTGCTGCTGGTCAACACCGGCAACGGCAAGGGAAAATCCAGCTCCGGCTTTGGCATGGTGATCCGCGCCATGGGGCACGACATGCAGGTCGGCGTGGTGCAGTTCATCAAGGGTGCAATCCCGACCGGTGAGGAGCGTTTCCTGCGGCGCTTTCCCGAGCAGTGCGAGTTTTATGTGGTGGGCGAGGGCTACACGTGGGAGACGCAGGACCGCGCGCGCGACATGGAAAAAGCCCAGACCGCATGGGCCTGCGCACGTGAGCTGCTGAACGACGCGTCCGTCGGTCTGGTGCTGCTGGACGAACTGAACATCGCGCTCAAATACCATTACCTGGATGTGCAGACGGTGCTGGCCGATTTGCGCGCGCGGCCGCCGGCGCAGCATGTGGTGATTACCGGACGCGGTGCGCCGCCCGAGTTGATCGACGCTGCGGATACCGTGACCGACATGACGCTCGTCAAGCATGCGTTTTCCCAAGGCATTCAGGCACAGCCGGGAGTCGAACTGTAATGAGCCAAGCCATGCATATACCGCCGTTTGATGATGCGCTGCGCGCGCGCCTGCAGGCCGCCGTGGACAGCAAGACCAAGCCACTCGGCGCATTGGGCCGGCTTGAATCGCTGGCGGTGCAGATTGGCCTGATCCAGAACACCGACACGCCGCAGCTGACGCGCCCGGCGATGGTCGTGTTTGCCGCAGACCACGGCATCGCCCACGCAGGTGTAAGCGCCTATCCGCAGGCGGTGACTGCGCAGATGGTGCTCAACTTCATCGCAGGCGGCGCGGCCGTCAACGTGTTCTGCCGCCAGCATGGGTTTGCGCTGGAAGTGGTGAATGCCGGCGTAGCCGCCCCGCTGTGGACGGCTGACACACCGGGCCTGGTCGATGCGCCCATCGGCCCCGGCACGCGCAATTTTGCCGACGAGCGTGTTCACCAAGCTGCCATGACCGTCGACGAACGCGACCACGCTATGGCGCTCGGTGCACAGCGCGTGGCACACCACGCCGCGCTTGGCACCAACGTCATCGCATTGGGCGAGATGGGCATCGCCAACACGGCTTCTGCCGCGTGCCTGATGGCGCGGCTCGCCGGCTTTCCAGTCGCGCAATGCGTTGGCCGCGGTACGGGTCTCGACGATGACGGCGTGGCCCACAAGCGTGCCGTATTGGAGGCGGCAATGACCCAACATGCCGACGTGCATGATCCGCTCGATGTGCTCGCGTGCTTCGGCGGCTTTGAGGTCGCAGCCATGACTGGCGCGGTGATTGAGGCAGCGCAGCGGCGCATGGTCATCCTCGTTGATGGGTTTATCGCCACGGCTGCCGTGCTGGTGGCGGCGCGCGTGGCGCCTGATGTGCTGCGCTATTGCGTGTTCGGGCATGTATCGGACGAACGCGGCCATCGCGCGTTGCTGGAGGTGCTCGATGCGCGGCCGCTGCTGTCGCTGTCGTTGCGCCTGGGCGAGGGCAGCGGGGCCGTGCTGGCGTATCCGCTGGTTGTGTCGGCCGTGGCCTTCCTGCGTGAGATGGCGACCTTCGCGAGCGCAGGCGTGAGCGAGCGCCCCGAACCATGAACATCCTGCGCGAGCACTGGCAAGCGCTGTGGACGGCGATCGGGTATTTCACCCGCATCCCCGTGCCGGTGTCGGTCGGGTTCTCGCAGGCGGGGTTGAATCGCGCCGCGCGGTACTTTCCGCTAATCGGTTGGCTGGTGGGCGCAGTGGCAGCCGCGGTGTACTGGCTCGTGTCGCGCACGGTGCCTGCGCCGGGTGTGGCGGTGGCCGTGTCGATGGCGGCCACGTTGCTGCTGACGGGCGCCTTTCACGAAGACGGCCTGGCCGATTGCGCCGACGGCTTTGGCGGCGGCTACACGCCAGAAGACCGGCTGCGCATCATGCACGACTCGCGCATCGGCGCGTTCGGAGCGATTGCCGTGTGCATGGCATTGCTGCTCAAGTGGCAACTGCTGAGCGCGATGGCATCGCATGGTGTCGCCCTTCTTGTTGCGATGGTGGCCGCCCACGCTGCCAGTCGTGCGGCCGCTGTCAGTTATCTGCTCACACACGACTACGTGCGCGCCGAAGGCAAGGCCAAGCCCGTTGCGCAGCGCATGCGATGGCGCGATGCGTTGTGGGCCGGCGTGTTCGGTGTTGTACCGCTGCTGTGGTTCGGGCCGATGTGCGCGGCGCTTGTCGTTGTCGGGTTGATCGTTGCGCGCTGGCTGCTGGGCCGCTACTTCGTGCGCCGCATCGGCGGCATCACGGGTGATTGCCTGGGGATGGCGCAGCAGATCTTCGAGTTGCTGATCCTGTGGGGGCTGCTGGCATGGATGTCATCCTGATCCGCCACGCGCGGCCTGCCATGACGACTGGCCTTTGCTATGGCCGTACGGATCTGGCGCTGGCGACTCCGATCGACCCTGACCCTTCGGCCGTCGTCGAGAAACTCATCGCCCACACACCACATCGTCTGCTGGCGAGCCCGTTGCAACGCAGCCGCCTGACGGCCGAAGCCATGGCGCAAGCGGCGCAACTGCCCGCCATCGAAATCGATGCGCAATTGATGGAACTCGATTTCGGCGCCTGGGAAGGCTGCCAGTGGGATGACATCCCGCGTGCGGAAATCGACCGCTGGGCGCGTGATCTGGTGCATGGCAATCCGCATGGCGGGGAATCGGCGGCGGATTTGCTGGCGCGCGTGACGACCTGGGCCAATGCAACGACTGCGATGCCCGTGCCTTGCGTGTGGGCTGTGACGCATGCCGGTTGCATACGTGCGTTGGCGGCGTATTGGTTGCAACGGCCGTTAGCCGAGACGTTGCAATGGCCGCTGCAATGGGGGGCGGCCAGCGGTTTTCGTGTGCAGCCCGACGCGTTGCCGGTGCTGCTGTTCTGGAACCGCTAGCCGACGGTGCGCGTTAGCGGCCGGCCTGCGAACCCAGGCGCCGCGAGCGCGCCTGCTCCAGGTCTTCGCATAGCAGCGTGGCGGCTTCCACCAGGCGCGGGCCGAAGCGGTTGATCAGATCACCATTGATGCTGAACAGGTTACCGCGCTGCACGGCCAGCAATTGCGGCCAGCGCTTCCACGCGTCGAGCGTATCGATCGGGCGGCTGCCTTGCGTGGCGCCCATGCTGGCGCTCAGCAACACTTCAGGGTTGGCTGCGATCACGGCTTCGGGCGAGACGGTCGGCACGAGCAAGGGCTCGCCCGCAAACACATTGCGGCCGCCGCACAGCGCCAGCATGTCAGTAAAGATGTGCTGGCCGTTGAGCGTCATCAGCGGCTGTTCCCACACCTGATAGAACACCGAAACCGGCGGCCGGCCGGCGTAACGCTGGCGCAGCGTATCCGTGCGCTGGCGGAACTGCTGCGCCGCGTCGTGCGCGCTGGCGCGGGTGTCGAGCAGCGTGCCCAGCGCCTCGATCGAGCGCGGAATATCGCCCATGCGATGCGGCTCGGAGAAGAACAGCGGAATGCCCAGCGCACGCAGCCGGTCGATCTGCTTCTGCGCGTTGCCGTGGCGCCAGACCACCACCAGATCAGGCTTGAGCGCGGCAATGCGTTCCAGATCCAGCGAGCGGTTGTCGCCCACGTGCGCAATGTCGCGCGCGGGCGGCGGGTAGTCGCTGTAGGCCACGGTGCCGACGATGCGCCCGCCGCCGCCTGCCGCGAACAACAACTCGGTCGCATGCGGCGCGAGGCTGACGATGCGTTGTGCAGGGTGCTGCAGCGTGACGGTGGCACCGGTGTCGTCGGTGACGGAGATGGCGGCAAGCGCCGGTGCGGCAGCAATCGTTAGCGCAAGCGTGGTGAGACCGAGCACACACAGGCGACGGGCAAGACGAAAGAGGCGGGCGGGCATCAGGGGGCAGTCAGACGGGGGGCGGTAGCGATGCTAGCGCATCGGCAAGATGTTGCCATCCGGTCTCATCCGGAGGGAGGCCGAAGCGCAAGCCGCAGACGGGTGCATCAAACAGCCGGGTCCAGATGCCGAGGCGCGCCAGGCTTGCGTGCAGCGCTTGCGCTTGTGACGTAGGCGCCCAGGCAAACAGTGGAGTGGCGATATTCGGCAAGCCGTGGCGATCAAGCAACGCAAAGAGCCGCGCGCCTGCCTGTTGCAGGTGCGTGCGCGTCGAAGCTTGCCACGCGGTATCCGCCAGCGCGGCGCGTACCACGGCGCGGGCTGGGCCGTTGACGGTCCAGTGCCCCAGGGCCTCGCGCAGTGAGGCCAGCAGATCAGGCGCTGCCAGCGTGAAGCCGATGCGTGCGCCTGCCAACCCATAGAACTTGCCGATTGAGCGCAGTACGACCAGCCCCGGCGTTCCCGCCAGCGGGGCCAGCGTCGGGCCATCATCGAACGCCTCGATAAAGGCTTCGTCCACGATCAATGTGCCGCCGCGCGCATGCAGGCGCGTGTGCCAGTCGCGCAGTGTTTCTGCGGGTAGCAGGCGCGCTGTCGGGTTGTTCGGATTGACGACAACCATGTGCCGTACGTCATCCGGCAGATCGCCGAGGAAAGCCGCTTCCGGCAGTGGCACGACGTCGTGGCCGGCGCGTGCAAAAGCGGGCGCATATTCGCTGTAGCCGATGTGCGCGATGCCAACACGCCCGCGTGGCAGCAGGGTTGGCAGCGTGCGGATTGCCGCCTGCGAGCCCGCCACCGCCAGCACGGCACGCGTGTCGCTCACGCTGTAATGCGCGGCTGCCTGGGCTTCCAGGCCATCGTCTTCGGGCAGGCGCAGCCAGGCACCGGGCGGGATCGGCGGGATGGGATAGCCGTGTGGGTTGATGCCCGTGGACAAGTCCAGCCAGCCGCCGGCAGGCTCGCCGTAAAGGGCGCGTGCAGCAGCGAGGTTGCCGCCATGGACGATGCCGCTCACGACACGCTCCCCACCACGGCAGCAATAAGTGCCAGCATGCCGAGCCACAGCCGCAACGTGCGCGACACCAGCGTCAGCGCACGCGTGATATCGGCGGCGGTGGCGGGTTCGCCAGTGCCCAGCGGCGGGCGGGTTTCCTCCACGCCTTCGTAGCATGCGGCGCCGCCCAGCCGCACACGCAGGCTGCCCGCGCCGGCGGCCATCACCGGGCCCGCGTTCGGGCTCGACCAATGCGGCGCCTGCCCACGCCAGCAGCGCAGCGCATCTGCGGTGTGGCCTACGGTTTGGCCAAGTAAGGCATAGCTCATCGCCGTGAGCCGGGCGGGCATCCAGTTGAGCACGTCGTCGATGCGCGCGGCTGCCCAGCCAAAGCCGGTAAAGCGCGCATTGCGATAGCCCCACATGGCATCGAGCGTGTTGGCCAGCCGATACAGCACCACACCCGGCGCCCCGGCCACAACCAGCCAGAACAGCGGCACGAAGATGGCATCGCTGCCGTTCTCCAACGCAGACTCCACGGCGGCGCGCGCGATGGGCTCGTCGGCCGCTTCAGAGAGGTCACGCGAGACAATGCGTGAGGCGAGCGCGCGTGCGCGGGGCAGATCCGCATCGCACAGCGCACGCACAATCGGCGCGATGTGGTCATGCAGGCTGCGCGCGCCAATGGCGAAATAGAGCGCGATGGCATTGAGCGCTGCCACCAGCCATGGCGAGACATCACGCGCCATGACGACGAGCCATTCTGCCAACAGCACGAACGGCAACACCGTGATCGCCCACGCGACGAGACCGACGACGCGCGACCAGGCCAACGCTGCAGGTGTGCGGTTCATGCGGCGTTCAATGGCTGTGGCGATGCGCCCGAAGCCGACCAGTGGATGCCAGCGCGATACCTCGCCGAACAGCCGATCGAGCAGCACGCCCGCGAGCGCGGCCAGTGCCACGAGCGGCCACCCGAGATCGCCCGCGCCACCCACGCCGCCTACCGACAGGCTCACGTTGCTGC
Organism: uncultured Ralstonia sp.; assembly: GCA_963512445.1. GTDB lineage: Bacteria > Pseudomonadota > Gammaproteobacteria > Burkholderiales > Burkholderiaceae > Ralstonia. The sequence continues at coordinate 21,725 of CAUPMS010000009.1, read as the reverse complement.
GCCGAGTGCCGGCCCTTTCACCACCATCGGAATGCCAGCCACCAGCAGATGCACGTTGTCGGCCAGTGCGGCGAGGCGTTGATTCAGCCGGCCCAGCTCATCCACATAGAAACGCGTGATGGCGCCCATCGGCACCACGCCCAGGCCGACCTCGTTGCTCACGAGAATGACCTCGCCGGGTAGCAACGGCAGCGCGGTCAGCAGCGCGTCGATCTCCGCCGTCCAGGCTGGAGGTGGCGTGATGAGGCCGGTGTCGGGGTACTCGTGGTGCTCCGAGAACAGCAGGTTGTTGAGCCACAGCGTCATGCAATCGACCAGCACACAACCGCCGTGTTGTGTGTGCGTGTAGAGCGCTTCGGCCAGGCGCACGGGCTCTTCGGCCAGGCCCCAATTGGCCGGGCGGCGGGCGCGGTGCAGTGCCACGCGCAGTTGCATCTCTTCATCGCCCTCACGGGCGGTGGCGACATACGTGACCGGCCCCGTGCATTGCAGGGCGAGCTGTTCGGCGTGATGGCTCTTGCCCGAGCGGGCACCACCGAGGACGAGTGTGAGACGGCGTGACATCCCTGTATTTTAGCGAGGCGGCAGCCGGGCGGGTGCGATAATCCGCGCATGTCAAAGCCACCGATTTCTGTGCCGCTTTCCGAGCATCGCGGCACGCTGATGATCCAGGGCACCACGTCCGATGCCGGCAAGAGCACGCTGGTCGCTGGCCTGTGCCGCGTTGCGTATCGCGCCGGTGTGCGCGTGGCGCCGTTCAAGCCGCAGAACATGGCGCTCAACAGCGCCGTCACCGCCGACGGCGGCGAGATCGGCCGTGCGCAGGCATTGCAGGCACAGGCCGCGGGCGTCGCGCCCACAGTCGACATGAACCCCGTGCTGCTCAAGCCCAACAGCGATACGGGCGCGCAGGTCATCATCCACGGCCAGCCGCGCTGCGACCTCGATGCCCGTGCGTATCACGACTACAAGCCCACCGCCATGGCTGCCGTGCTCGAATCGCACACGCGCCTGCGTGCGCAATACGACCTCGTGCTGGTGGAGGGCGCAGGCAGCCCGGCTGAGATCAACCTGCGCGACCACGACATCGCCAACATGGGGTTTGCGGAGGCCGTCGATTGCCCCGTGGTGCTCGTCGCGGACATTGATCGTGGCGGCGTGTTCGCGCATCTGGTCGGCACGCTCGCCTGCTTGTCTGAGAGCGAGCGTGCGCGCGTGACCGGCTTCGTCATCAACCGGTTTCGCGGTGACATCTCACTGCTCACGCCAGGGCTTGACTGGCTGACCACACAGACGGGCAAGCCGGTGGTTGGCGTGCTGCCATATCTGCACGGCCTGCACCTTGATGCGGAAGATGCTGTGCAGACGGCGCAGCGCGCGGCTTCAGGCGATGCGTTGCGCGTCGTCATTCCGGTGCTGCCGCGCGTGTCCAACCACACTGATTTCGATGCACTGCGCGCGCACCCGCAGGTGGACGTGCGCCTGATTGGCCCGGGGCAGCCGATTCCGCCGGCCGATCTCATCATCCTGCCGGGCAGCAAGAGCGTGCAGGCCGACCTTGCCTGGTTGCGGGCCAATGGCTGGGAAGCGGCCATCGCGCGGCATCTGCGGTACGGCGGCAAGCTGATCGGCATCTGCGGCGGCATGCAGATGCTCGGTCGACGTTTGCACGATCCGCAAGGGCTGGAGGGTGCGCCGGGCAGCGTTGGGGGTCTTGGCTATCTCGATTTCGAAACCACGCTGGAGACCGCCAAGCAACTGCGTCAGGTGCGTGGCGTGCTGGCAAAGGGCGGGGCAGCCATCACGGGCTATGAAATCCATATGGGCGTGACAGCGGGGCCGGCACTCGCACGGCCCGCCGTGCAACTCGACGATGGTCGCGCCGATGGCGTGATCTCCGCCGATGGGCAAATCCTCGCCACCTATCTGCACGGCTTGTTCGATGCGCCCGACGCTTGCCGCGCGCTGCTCGCCTGGGCCGGCGTGCGCGATGCGCAGGCGCAGGACTACGCCGCACTGCGTGAGGCTTCGCTCGAACGCCTTGCCGACACGTGCGAGGCGCATCTGGACCTCGCCGCGTTCTTCGGGGCGCTGCCACGTGCGGGCTGAGCCATAATTATCGGATGGGCAGATTCTACGAGTGATTGAATCGGCACATGACTCTGCGAGCGCGCGATGTGGACAAGGAGGCAGGCATGCCGGTGGCCGTTGTAGCGAATCCGAAGGGCGGGGTGGGCAAGAGCACCCTGGCGACCAATCTGGCCGGCTACTTTGCCGCGCAGGATCACGCCGTGATGCTGGGCGACACCGACCGCCAGCAGTCCTCACGCGAGTGGCTGGCCCTGCGCCCCGAGACCGCCAAGCCTATCCGGACGTGGGAAATCAGCGCCGACCACATCGCCAAGCCGCCCAAGGGCACCACGCACGTGGTGCTCGACACCCCGGCCGGCCTGCATGGCTGGCGCCTGAGCGATCTGGTCAAGATGTCCGGCTATGTGATCGTGCCGCTGCAGCCTTCGATGTTCGACATCCTTGCTACGCAGGCCTTCCTGCGCAAACTGGCCGACGAAAAGCCCGTACGCCATGGCGAAGTCAAGCTGGGCGTGGTCGGCATGCGCGTGGACATGCGCACGCGCGCGGCGGAACAGCTTCAGCGCTTCGTGCAGGGGCTGGAGGTTCCCATCCTCGGTTATCTGCGGGATACCCAGAACTACGTGCAACTGGCCGCGCACGGCCTGACGCTCTGGGACGTGGCACCCTCGCGCGTGGCCAAGGACGTGGAGCAATGGAGCGGCATCCTTTCGTGGTTGGGCCAGACGGGCCAGGTTGCTCCCGCCGGCCCGCATGCCAGCGCCGCCCTGGCCGATTGATCACCGCCTTGTTGATGTGTTGGCACGCCGGCCAAGCCGTGTGCAATCGCCCAGTTGATTTGTTGGCGATGAGGAGATGCCGTGCCGTCCAACCCGTTGCCTGGTGAGGAGCGAACACCCAACGCGGAGCGGTCCAGATTCCGCGAACTATGGACGGGAATCAGAATGGCCTGCGCGGGTGTTGTCCAACCGCTCGGCTGCGGTCGGGGCACAGCGGATCTGGATAACAGCCAACCGCACGTTTCGCGCGCCGCCATCCCGCCAGGTTTGCCGCCTGCGGCAAGAAAAATCGGCTATCACGGCACCAGCCTTTCCGGTTATCAACGCATCCTGGCGCGGGGTATCGAGCCTTCCAGTACGCTGCGTACCGGCATGACGGTTGACAGCAGGCCGCCGGTTTTCTACATCACTGACAGGTGGGACACCGCCTTGTCTTACGCGAGCGGTCCGGAACAGATTTTCGAGATATGGTGCGTGGATTGCGCCGCATTATCCCGGGATGCATTGAGAAAGAACGCGCAAGGTGCCACCGAAGTGAAGATCCGGGGAGGGTTCTCGACGCTCGTGGCGATTCCCGCGTCGACGGAAAAACACTTACCCGTTTCGTTTCACGCGCTCGGGTTTTCAGCGCCAAGCGCGCCCGATACCGCCGATCGGGGTGGCGCGCCGGCATTAAGCCGTTGATTGCGGCGCAATCTCAAACGTCATTACGTATACGTATGGCTGTTTGTTGAGATTCACATATCTCAACCCCCTTTGGGTTTCCGAGGCACTACCATTTTTCCCTGCTTTTGAGGGGCCGGCTGGGCATGGCACCGCTTGGCAGTCTTCGGCCTTTGCGCACCGAGGGTGTGCCCCTCGCATCTATTGCTGCCCTGTTTTTCCAGGGCGTGCCGCGCAGCGCCACATCTTCCTGATGAAAAATCTTGAACCCATGTCAAATGTTGTTTTGACCATTAAATTTGCTGCAGCCATCGCGGGCGGCATTCTGTGTTTTTTGTTGGGTTTGTATGTGTCTGGTTACCTGACGCTCAATTGGCTCCATCTGGACATGAGCCACCTCGGCTTACGTACCTACCCGGCATACGTTCGTGCGTTGGGCCGCCCCGAAGTTACGCCGTATGCATTGCAGATCAAACTTTCCGGCGTTGTCGGCTTTGCACTGCCGCTGGCGGTGTATGGGTTGGCGCTCGTGCTGCTCTTTCGTCCTCGGCAGAATCCGTTTCACGGCGATGCGCGCTTCGCCAAACGGCGGGAGCTTGCCAAGCATGGCCTTCTCAAACCGTCACCAGATGGCGTCATCGTGGGGAAATTCGGTGATGAGCTTGTACGTTTGAGCGGGCAGCAATTCGTCATTCTGGCGGCGCCCACCCGGTCTGGCAAAGGCGTGGGGGTGGTGATTCCCAACCTGCTCGATTACCGGGATTCCGTTGTGGTGCTGGATATCAAGCAGGAAAACTTCGACCTGACCTCCGGTTGGCGGCGCGCGCAGGGGCATGAGGTGTTTCTCTTCAACCCGTTCGCTGATGACGGGCGAACCCACCGCTGGAACCCGTTGACCTACGTTTCCAGTCAGCCGGGCGGCCGCATTTCTGATCTGCAGGCGATTGCCACCATGCTGTATCCCAGCATGGAAGGCGAGCAGGCGTTCTGGAACGGCCTTGCGCGCAATGCGTTTGTGGCCTTGGCCCTGTATCTTTTTGAAGATCGCGATGATGCCCGCGTCTCTTTTGGCGAGGAATTGCCTTGTCCCTCGATGGGCGCCGTCTACCGTCTGGCAGCGGGCGACACGGGCGATCTCAAAGGCCATTTCGAGCGCCTGGCGAACCAGCCGTTCTTGTCGCCGCAGGCGCGCTCGGCATTCTCCAGCCTGATCGCGCAGGAAGCCAAGACGTTCTCATCGGTGGTCGCGACGCTCATGGAGCCGCTGAACCTCTGGATCAACCCAGTGCTTGACGCCGCCACCAGCGCAGACGACTTTCTTCTCTCAGATGTCCGAAAGAAGCGCATGACGATCTATCTCGGGATCCTGCCGAACAAGCTGGCCCAGTCCCGTTTGATCATCAACCTGTTCTTCAGCCAACTGATCAACGAGAACACGCGCGTGCTGCCCCAGAGCGATCCGAGTCTCAAGCATCAATGCCTGCTGTTGATGGATGAGTTCACGGCGCTCGGCCGGGTGGAAATTCTCTCCAGCGCGGTGTCTTACATGGCGGGCTATAACCTGAGGCTGCTGACGATTGTCCAGAGCATGGCCCAGTTGGATTCGGTCTACGGCAAGGGGGTGGCCCGCACCATCATGACAAACCACGCGCTGCAGATTCTTTATGCGCCCCGCGAGCAGCAGGATGCGAACGAATACTCCGAAATGCTCGGTTATCAGACGCTGCGTAAATGGAGCATCAGCCACGGCAAGGGAACCCCAACGCGCAGCGTGTCGAAGGAGCGCCGCGCCCTGATGCTGCCGCAGGAACTGAAAGCAATGGGGCCGGATAAAGAAGTTTTCTTGTACGAAAACATTCACCGGCCCGTGTTGTGCGAAAAAATTAGATATTACAAATACGCGTACTTTAAAAAGCGGCTGTTGCCAAAAGTGGATGTGCCGCTCTTGACGTTGGGCGCCGATGGGCGAATGGCCGCGTAGGGTCAACGATTCGCTCCCGATCAGCACATCTTCCGCGTTTGCACGGCGACGCAATCCCCGAGAGGCTTGGCCCTCTCGCACTTCAATCCAATTCCAAATCTTCAACGTCGTTCGTGTAAGCGACTTTGGCGTAGTCCAGACACGTCCACAGATATTCCGCTTGTCGCGTTTCGTCCAGTGCGCGGAAATGTTCGAACCCGCTGGAATGCAGCATGCTGAGAAATGCGCGCAGCTTCGAGAGTTTGTCGAACAGATCGACATGCGCTTGATAGCGGCGGGATTCAGGAAAGGCTTGGGCGTCTGTCATGGTGTGGTCTCCGTCAGATACCACTCGATCGGCACGAGGCAGTCCTTGCCTGGCTCGCCCATAAGCGCAGGAGCGCGACACTGCGTTTGATCAGGCACGTAAATGTTGCAATGCGTACGCTCTATTGCCGAGTGTCAGGGCTTTGTGCTTTAACGGGCTCCATCATGCGAGCCCCATGTCATTTTTAATTCGCATCTCCCCCTCCGAACAGCGCCAGAAGCTACTCTGGCCCGCTGATGCGATGCCGCGCGTGTGTTCGGGCGTTGGCCTATAGGCTGTCTTCTGGCGGTGGGTCCTCGCATCGCATTTGTGGCAGGTGGTTAAGCCGGCGCGAAAAATTGCGTCTTCTTTTCGGCTCCAAGTCATTACCTTGATTTAAATAGATGTTCGATGATGAGTAAATCAGAAAAAGCCAATATTTTTCAGTCTGCTTTGATAAAGACGGGGTCTTCCAATATTTCTTCAAAAATCAGGCTCGCGGAGCTTGATATTCTTGGAAATGGGTCATGGAACAACGAGATCTCCGATTTTGTGCCGCAGTTGCTGATCGGGATGCGCGAGTGGCCTGAAGATAGCGGGTTGCGTATTACAGATTTGACCGGGGACGTTGCACAGACCCTTGATTTCGGCATCGAGAACGCATCCACCGTCTACGAGATCGAGAGAATCCACTTGCCTGGAACGGCGCTTGAGCACTATCGCGCCGTCCACCGCGCACCAGGCGGGCGCGAGATCGAAGACGTACCGGCGGATGGAAACTGCTTCTTTGCGAGCGTGCTGAATGTTTTGGGGGAGGCCGGCCGGCGGCGTCTTGGGATTCCCTTCGCAGACAACGCCACCCAGATCGCCCGCCTGCGCGAGATGATGGCCAATCATCTGGTGGAGAACCACACACACTACGCGCCGTTCCTTGCTGACGTGTCGCCAGAAGTGGCTCCCGAGCCGGACCTCATTGACTGGCACCCAGAGAAACCTGACCACTTTGGTCTACGGATCAAGGCAATGCCCTGGTACACGAATGTTCTCGGACACCTGTCGATGAAGCAAATGGACCTCATTGACCAGATCGAACGCATTGCATTCTCGAAGGAGTCGTGCAGGGAGATCGATAGTTGGGTGCGACCGCTTCTGAAGCCGATAGGAAGTGCAGAACGTGACGAGATTCAAGCAGTATCGCTCGTGAATTTTCTGAAGATCGCTGATGCGGCCCACGATACGTATCAAATCTGGCCGGCGGAGACCGCTGGGCGCGTTTTCCAAACGTTGGCGGTATTGGCGTACCAGACCGTGCCTACGGAACGCGATGCTGTGATGGCGGCCTATCAGGAAATCGGCAACGCATATGACCGGAGTCCGCTCTTTCAACACTTCGTGAATGAGCGGCCTGATCACCTCGAGTCGGATATTCGAGAGTTCTTGACCAATCGAGATGCGCAGGCTGAGCTGATGCGTGTGCTCGAGTTGGCGGATCGTTATGGTGACGTTGCATTACCGCTGATCGCAGCCAGACTGCATGAGCGTCTAGGGCCACTGTAGAGACATTTTCCGTCAGAAATGGGATGCGCATTGGACGCTCTAAAAGAGATATCCGCGAAATTCCGGATAGTCGGATAAGTGGGCTGCCCGGAGTCGGGAATAGCTCGGATTCTCTGAACGATACAAATTTCGCTATAGGGTTACAGGGTCAACCCCGAGGTACAAGGGATACGTCGCTCTTGAGGTCGGCACCCATGTCCGCCCAGGCTAACCCTGGGCACGCCAACCCAGTAAACCGGGCATGGCGCGAGGCAGGTCTTGTGTCAGCGGGTGCAGAGGGCAGTGCTGGAGATCGGGCAAGCCTGCAAGGGCGGTTGAGCCCCTTAACTGAGCGCGAGGCGTTACGTCAGGGGCTTTCGCCTCATCGAACCCAACATCGGGAGGCGCTGCAGCCTTCCCTGCAGCGGCGACATCTCGAGCCCGTGTTGGAACGCTAGTCAGTGGCTGTCGCCAGCAGGCGGCATAACTGAAAGCTGGAAGCGGTCAGGGCATTGCCAAGCTGGCAAAGTCCTGGCCCCAGACAGACTGTTTGTCTGTCTGGGGCCAGCCACCCGCCAGCAACGCAATCAGCAAGCAGCCTTACCCTCCTGCGTCTCAATCCCATCCCAAATCGTCAGGGCCGTGTAAGCGCCCTCGGCGTAGTCCAGACACGTCCACAAGTACTCCGCTTGCCGCGTGTCGTCCAGTGCGCGGAAATGTTCCAACCCATTGGAATGCAGCATGCTGAGAAAGGCGCGCAGCTTGGATAGTTTGTCGAACAGATCGACATGCGCTTGAAAGCGGCGGTCATCGGGAAAGGCTTGGGCGTCTGTCATGGCGTGGTCTCCGTCAGGTTGAGGAAACGCACCACCCCGGGGGAGGGGTGGGCGAGCACTGGCAAGGTTGGAAGCCGAGTAACACCACTCGATCGGCACGAGGCCGTCCCTGCCAGGCTCGCCCATAAGGGAGAGCGGCCACGGGAGATTGACGACAAGGACTTGTGCTCAGTCCTTGCCGGGTGTTACCGAGGCTTCCATTCCTCGGCTGCTTTCTCTCATGGCACGAAAGCAGCGCCGCAAGTCTAACGGGCCACTTTCCATTGAAGCAATACAGCACGGAACAAATCAGATTTTGCCTACGCGCGTGTGCGCGGCACGTTGTTCCGTCAGGTGTGTGCGGCGGAGCACGCAGTGCGCATTATCGCGTAACGGCGGAGCTTGGCGCATGCAAACGGCTGCGCGTCGTATTTCGGAGGCGGCCGCGCCCAAGGGTTTACCGGCAGCTCGCATTGAATTTGCGTTGAAATGATAAATTAATTCAACGTATCTCAATAAAATTCCATGCAGAAGAAAATTTCTGTCAGTTTTTTTGCGCCAATGGTTAGGAATTCTCTGAATTACGTCGGCGCAATTGTATTCACGTAATTGGGTGTCTAGACTTCGATTCGTCTTGTTTAGCGATGGCTTGTGAGTGATGGGCCAAAGTATGAAAGATTGTGAAGGAATGTGCTTTGTAACGAACAAAAGATTCGCTTGAATTAGATGAGGCGGAATTGATAGGGAGACCCGTTGCGGCGTTATTTAAATGACGGATGTACATGATGAATTTTCCACGCTGAAAAACCGGACAAAAGAAAAGTTGCGGCGTGATCTTGGCGAAATGGTACTTGAGGCATTACATGATCCGGCAACCGTCGAAATCATGCTCAATGCGGATGGGCTGCTTTGGCAGGAGCGGTTGGGCGAAGCGATGCGCTGTATTGGAAAAATGGCTCCAGCGCGTGCCGAAGCGATCATCAAAACCATATCCGGATTCCACGGAAAGGAGGTCACACGGTGGAGCCCCCTGCTTGAGGCAGAGCTGCCGTTGGACGGCTCCCGTTTTGCGGGGCAGTTGCCGCCCGTTGTCAGTGCTCCCACATTTGCCATTCGCAAGCGCGCGGTCGCGATTTTTACGTTGCAGCAGTACGTTGATGCGGGGCTCATGACGCCGCGGCAATGCGAGGTCATGAAAACGGCAATCCAAGAGCATCGGAATATTCTGGTAACAGGCGGAACCGGCTCCGGAAAAACAACACTGGTCAACGCCATTATCAATGAGATGGTGGTTCAGAACGATCAAGAGCGGCTGGTCATTATTGAAGATACGGGTGAAATCCAATGCGCCGCGCAAAACGTTGTGCAGTATCACTCCACGTTGGAAGTAAGCATGACCATGCTGCTCAAGACGACACTGCGCATGCGGCCAGACCGGATTCTAGTGGGGGAGGTTCGCGGCCCCGAGGCGCTGGATTTGCTCATGGCTTGGAACACCGGCCACGAAGGCGGCGCAGCAACAATTCATGCAAACCACGCCCGCGCGGGGTTAGACCGGTTACGCATGCTGATCAGCATGCATCAAGACGCGCCGGACGATATTGAGCCGCTGATCGCAAATGTGGTGAATGTGATTGTGCATATCGACAGAACGCCAACAGGACGCCGCATTCGCGAGATTGTTCGTCTGAATGGGTATCGTCGCAATGACTATGTCATTGAAGAGATTTGAGGTTTTTAATGAAGAATATGATGAACCATCGTTTGAACTGGAAGCCTGAAATGAACGGGCTTTTGTGCCTCGGTATTTTCCTGGGGTTGCTCTTTCTGGCAACGTCTCCGGCGTTTGCGGGCGGTGTAGGGGCAGGGCTGCCGTATGAAGGGTATTTGCAAAGGCTGACGGATTCGCTGTCGGGGCCGGTGGCGTTTGCGTTGGCCGTGATTGCGCTCGTGGTGGCGGGCGGCATGCTGATCTTCGGCGGGGATTTCTCCACGTTCACACGATCTCTTCTGTATGTGGTGCTGGTGTGCTCGCTCCTGCTGGGAGCCAAGCAGATCGTCACGACATTCTTTGGCGCGGCGGGAAGTGCTGTGGCCAGTTACACGCCGCCTCAACAAGAGGATCCAACGAGCAGATTACCCGCGGCCTGACGAAGCGCGGCTGTTTGCCGTCTCAACCGATGGCGTTCGGCGCCACGCCGTGCGCCGCCTCCGGTTGCGCTTGAACCGGCAAACAGTCGTTTTCTGATTTTCCTGTCCTGTATTTTCAACTGGGCATCTCATGCCATTGCGCACTGTTCCTATCCGACGCGTCGCAAATCGCGACAACTTAATTCTGGGCGGAGACCGAGAGTTGGTCTTGAGTTCAGCGCTGATCGCCACCGTCCTGATCTTTGTCGCGCAAGCGGTCTATACGGTTGTGCTCGGGATCGGGCTTTGGCTGTTCTCCCTCGCGGTGCTGCGCAGGATGGCTAAATCGGATCCGCAAATGCGCTTTGTCTACCTTCGAAGCCGCTTGTACGCGGCCTACTACGCCGCCCGGTCAACGCCGTTCCGCCGTGACCCCGATGCCCGATGGAGCCGTCTGCAGTGATTGAGTTGCTCGCACTCGGGATTGCCGCCACGGGGATCCTCCTCCTGGTGATTCTCTTCACAAGGATTCGTGCCTTTGGCGCGGAGCTCAAGCTCAAGCGCCACCGCTCGCGCGATGCCGCGCTGGCCGATCTGCTGAACTACGCAGCCGTTGTTGATGATGGCGTGGTGATCTGCAAGAACGGCGCATTGATGGCGGCCTGGCTCTACGAAGGCGAGAGCCAGGACGACAGCACCGATGAAATGCGCGAGCGCGCTTCGGCAATGCTCAATCGCGCGCTCGCGAGCCTGGGCGACGGCTGGATGCTGCATGTCGACGCGGTTCGCCGTCCGGCCCCGAGTTATCCCCCACGTGGTCTATCGCACTTTCCCGATCGGGTGTCGGTGGCAATGGACGAAGAGCGCCGCTATCTCTTTGAACAACTCGGCATTCTGTTCGAGGGAAGCTTCGTTCTGAGCGTGACGTACTTTCCGCCGGCCCTGGCAGAGCAGAAGCTGGTCGAGATGATGTTCGATGACGATCAGCAACGGCCGGACAGCAAGAGCCGGACGCGCGATCTGCTGGAAACCTTTCAGCGGCGCTGCAATGAGCTGCAGAGCAGATTGTCTTCCGTGCTGGAGCTCCAGCGGCTCGGCAGCGTTCGCAAAGAGGCAGAAGACGGCCGACCCTTCACGCACGACACGCTGTTGCAGTGGCTGCAGTTTTGCATTGCCGGCGTCAATCATCCCGTCAGGCTGCCGGAGAACCCGAGCTATCTTGACGCGCTGCTGGGCGGGCAAGAACTTTGGGGCGGCATCGTTCCCCGGGTCGGCAATCGATTCATTCAGGTGGTGGCCATCGAGGGGCTGCCGTTCGAGTCGTACCCCGGCATGCTCGGTGCGCTGGCGGAGATTCCGGTCGAGTATCGATGGTCCAACCGCTTCATCTTCCTGGACCGTCACACGGCCATCAAGCATCTGGAAGACTACCGCAAGAAGTGGAAGCAGAAGATCCGAGGTTTCTTCGACCAATTTTTCAACACGCATTCCGGTCCGGTTGATCTTGATGCGCTGGCGATGGTCGAGGACGCCGAGATGGCGCTGGCCGAGACGCGCGGTGGTTTGGTGGCCCAAGGGTATTTCACAAGTGTGGTGGTACTGATGGCGACCTCGCGCGAGACGCTCGAGGCGTCGTCGCAGCATCTGGCCAAGACCATCAATGATCTGGGCTTCACCGCCCGAGTCGAGACCATCAATACGATGGACGCCTACCTGGGCAGCTTGCCGGGTCACGGTGTGCAGAATGTAAGACGTCCGATCGTGAATACGCAGAATCTGGCGGACTTGCTGCCGACGAGTTCGATCTGGACGGGCGAAAGCCACGCGCCTTGTCCGATGTATCCGCCAAACTCTCCGGCCCTGATGCATTGCGTGACGACCGGGCACTCACCGTTCCGGCTGAACCTGCATGTGCGCGACCTCGGGCACACCATCATGTTTGGCCCGACGCGTTCAGGAAAGTCGACGCACCTCGGCATGATCGTCTCCCAGTTTCGCCGGTATCCGGGGGCCCGCGTGTTTGCGTTTGACAAAGGCATGTCGATGTATCCGGTGTGCCGTGCAACTGGCGGTGAGCACTACACCGTGGGCGCTGACGACGAGGCGCTTGCGTTCTGTCCGTTGCAGTTCCTGGCATCACGCTCAGATCGCGCATGGGCGGCAAGTTGGATCGAGGCGATTCTCGAACTCAACGGCGTCCGGTTGACCCCGCTTCAACGCAATGAAGTTGCGGCCGCGATTCAGAACATGCACGAGAGCGGATCACGAACGCTGTCCGACTTTTCGGTCACGCTGCAAGACGAGGCCGTGCGGCAAGCGCTCAAGCAGTACACCGTAGAAGGGTTGATGGGCCACTTGCTGGACGCCCAGGAAGACAGCCTGCAGCTCTCCAATTTTCTGGTGTTCGAACTGGAAGAGCTGATGGGGTTGGGCGAAAAGTACGCGTTGCCAATACTGCTTTATCTGTTTCGCCGTATTGAAGTCTCCCTTGACGGAAAACCCACGCTGATTGTGCTGGATGAGGCGTGGATCATGCTGGGCCACACTGTTTTTCGAGAAAAGATTCGGGAATGGCTTAAAACGCTCGCAAAAAAGAATTGCGCCGTGTTGATGGCAACCCAAAGTCTGACGGATGCCGGAAATTCCGGAATTCTCGATGTGATTGTGGAATCCACGGCAACCAAGATTTTCCTGCCCAACGCCTATGCGAGAAATGAAGACGTGGCCGGTTTATATATCAGCATGGGCTTGAACCGGCAGCAGATTGAAATCATTGCCAGCAGTACGCCAAAAGAGCACTACTACTACGTGTCTGAACGTGGTTGCCGGTTGTACTCGCTGGCACTCGGTCCATTCGCCTTGGCATTTGTTGGGGCAACCGACAAGGATTCGATCGAAAGAATTCGCGCTTTGGAGCGCCGGCATGGCCCGGCATGGATCGATCATTGGCTCCACGAAAGGGATTTGGACATGGCCGACTATGAGGCAGAGCGTTGAGTATGAAAGACCGACTCCATAAGGCGAAGAGCGGTGCAGCGGATGAAGAATCGGGGAAGAAGACCAAGGTGAATCCGGTATCGGAGAACCCGTACCTGAGTGCGCGCAGAACGTGGAATGAACATGTCGGCAGCCTTGTTTCATCCCGGCAGACATGGCAATTCATTGGAATCCTGTCGTTGCTGATTGCTTTGACTGCCGTTGCCGGGTTGATTTATATCGGACAGCAATCCCGCTTTATTCCTTTTGTGGTGCAAGTGGACAAACTTGGGCAGCCATTGGCTGCCGGGCCGGTAACACGCGCAAGAAATGTCGACCCGAGAATTATCAGCTATCAGCTCGGGACGTTTATTCGTAACGCGCGTACGGTCACAACCGATACCACGATACAGCGGGGGTTGGTTATGGATCTGTACAGCATGGTTCGTGTCAAGGATCCGGCTGCGGCATTTCTCAACGAATGGCTGACCAAGAAGGGCTGGGAAAGCCCGTTCGAGCGGGCCAAGGAAATGACTGTGGAGGTTGAGATTTCCTCCGTTTTACAGCGCAGCAACGACACCTGGCAGGTCAATTGGGTGGAAACCGAGCGTGAGCGCAGTGGTAAGCATTTGCGAGACCCGTTGCAGATGGAGGCGAGTCTGACGGTTGTCGTGATGCCACCGTCTTCGCAAACGGATGAGGAACAAATGCGACGCAACCCGCTTGGCATTTATGTCAAGGAAATGTCTTGGGCTCAACACTTGCGGTAGGAAGATATCTATGAACGTTCGTCATTCCCAGCAGACCGTTGGTCTAGCGCTTTTGCTCTTCGGTTGCACAACTGGTGTTGTTGCTGCCGAATCGGAACCACTGGTGGAGTTTCGGCAGATTCCGCTCGTAGACATTGCCACCCCGCCTCAGGCGCCAGAGATGCAGGCTCCGGTCGCACCGCCGCCCGCGCAGGCTAACAGGCCGCAACTCGCTCGCCCCGTGATTACCAGTAACCCGCCGTCCATGCGAGAACTGGATGGCGGGCAGCGTTTTGTGTTCGGGGCTGCGCATATCACGGTCACGTGCGCGGTCTTGCAAGTCTGCGATATCGCGCTGCAGCCCAGCGAGCGTATCCAGAATGTGCACATTGGCGACAGCGTCAGGTGGACTGTCGAACCCGCCATTTCAGGCGTGGGAAGCGGGGAAGTCCAGCATTTGATTGTGAAACCGTTCGACGTTGGGTTGACGACGTCGATGGTGGTGACAACCGACCGGCGCACCTACCGTTTGCAACTGCGCTCGACCCGCAAAGAGACCACGCCGCACGTTTCGTTCGTCTATCCGGAAGATGATCGTGCCAAATGGGAGGCGTTGCGGGCGCGATATCAGCAGGAGCGGCAGCAGAACACCATGCCCGAGACCGGCGAGTATCTGGGTGAGCTCGATTTTGGATACGACATTTCCGGATCGGTCTCCTGGAAGCCTGTCCGCGTTTACAACGACGGGCGCAAAACCATCATCCAGATGGCGAAGATCGTGTCTCAAGGCGAAATGCCGGTGCTTCTGCTGGTGCGGAAGAGCGGTTCGATTCTCGGGCGCGAGCAGACGGAAATCGTCAACTATCGGGTGCAGGGTGACCGATACATCGTCGATGCCGTTTTCGACCGAGCCGTACTGGTGGCGGGTGCAGGGGCGCAGCAGCAGCGCGTCACGATTTCGCGAGTGAAGCGATCATGAAACGCGCCGTGACCGTGTTGTCACTCCTGATGGCCGGTTGTGCGCTGCCCGGGGCGTCTCCACGCTTTGGGGATTTTGCTGACATCCCGCGAGCCGCCGCTGCAACGCTGGCCATCGAATCCGTACAAACCATCGCTGGCATTGCGCCTCCGGCTTCCACGACTTTGCAGTTTGCCGATGTGCAGAGCAGCGGCCTGTTTGGTGCCGGACTGCGCAGCGCGCTACGGCAAGCCGGCTACGGTGTGCTGGAAAGCGGCGTGCCGCAAGTTGCGCCATCGGCAACCAGGTTTGCCTATGTGCTCGATACCTTCTCGGACCCGACGCAGTACCGCCTGACGCTTTATGTTGGCGAGCACGTGCTGAGCCGCAGTTTTACGTTGCGCCAGGGCGTAGTGATGCCATTGGGCGAGTGGACCTTGTCAGGAGCAGCCGATGTGGAAGCCTAATTTCTCCTGGGCGCGCCGGTACACCTCAGACCCGGGCTATGAAGATAACGCGAGCTTTGGCGTGCGCCGGATCAACAATGTGCCGATGCTGCTCTTCGGCATTGTTGTGATCGCGATCTTGATCTCGCTCATTGTTGTCGCCATTCGCCGGGGCGAAAGCTACAACAATGCCTCACCGAATGACGCGGGTTCCGAAGATGGCAGCCGCCTTGCGCGTGCGATTGTCGGCGATCGCAAGGGGGGCGATGTGCCATTGCCGGACGAGATCGATGAGCCACCTGTGCCCGTCCTGCCCATGGGGGCGCCTCCACCGATTGTCGAGGGGCCAGACCCAGTACTGCTGGCGCGCAAGAAAGAAGCAGAGGATGCGCGCCGCGCCAAGACGCAAGTCTCGTGGCCGGGCCAGGACAGTCCTGCTCGTGGCTCCATGGCTGCAAACAGAGCGTCCGGAAACGTTGACCTTCCGACCGATCCTGCAACCTTGCAAGCGCGGATTGCCGATGTGCGCGGCAAGATCGAGGCTCTGCAAGCGCAGGGTGTGCCCGGCGCAGGTTCTGTGAATCGCGGGAGTACCTCAAGCTGGCCTGGAACGGCAGGCTTCGGGTCAGGCACGAGCGGATTGGCGCCCTTCCAGGCCGCTGCGGGAGGTGGCAATCGCTGGGCGCTGGGCTCGGCTGTCGAGCCGGCTTATACCCCGTACCTGCTGCGCGCGGGCTTCGTGATTCCGTCGATGCTGATTACCGGGATCAACTCCGACTTGCCGGGGCAGGTCAGTGCGCAGGTCGCACAGCATGTTTATGACACACCGACGGGCAAACATCTGCTGATTCCTCAAGGCTCCCGGTTGGTGGGCGCGTATGCCAGCGACGTGGCCTACGGGCAGAGTCGCGTCATGGTTGCCTGGCAGCGCATCGTATTTCCTGACGGCCGCGCGTTGGATATTGGCGAAATGCCCGGGGCCGATGCCATGGGCAACAGCGGCTTTGGTGATCGGGTGAACAATCACTATCTGCGAATCTTTGGTTCTGCCTTGCTGCTCTCCGGCATTACCGCAGGCATCACCTGGAATCAGGAAAATCGTTATGGCGATACCTATTCGCCGCCTCGGGCCGGTGATGTTCTGAGCCAGGCATTGGGTCAACAGCTCGGCTCCGTGGCGTCGGAAATGGTGCGCAAGAACATGAATATCGCGCCCACGCTAGAGATCAGGCCTGGTTATCGTTTTAATGTTACGGTCGTTCGTGATATTGCGCTGCCATCTCCGTACAAGCCGATTTATTCCAAATAAAAGGAAAGCCCGTGATGGAACTAATTCGATCGAATGTCTTGCGGCGCTCCCTTGCCGTGGCCACAGTGCTCTGTGCTCAGACGGGTTTGGGGCATGCTCAGAGCGTCGTGTTTGATCCAACAAATCATTCTGAGTTGGTTAAGCATACTTTGCAATTGCAGGAGCAGTATCGGACTGCGCTCGATCAATATAAAACGCTTCTTAACCAACTGGAGATTATGGAGCGAAACTCAAAGCCATTGTCGCAATACACCAGAACCGATGTACAGCGCAATGTTGAATCCATGCTGGCAAAGTCAAAGGTCAGTGGAAAACAAGGGGCATTTCCTTCCCCTAAACCAGCCAACTACTATAAAAACACTTGTATGGCGATCGGCCGAGAATGCTCAGAGGCCGAGATTGCGGAGTTGGACGAGCATAAGGGCGAGATGTTGAATCACGAACTGTATGCACAAAATGCAAACTTGCGTGCATTGGAAGAGGCGCGCAATCAGGCGAGCGCAGACGCGCAATTGCTGCAGACCATCGAGACAAATGCTGCAACCGCCAACGGCCTGCTTGAGGCAATACAGTACAACAACCAGTTGGCGGCCATGAATACCGCGCAGTTGATGCAGTTGAGACTGCTATTGGCAGCGCAAGGCCGGGTAAAGACCGCGCAGGAGCAGCGACTGACCGACGAAGCGAGTCAACAAGAGGGGACCACCCGCGGCCTGCGACCGAAGAGCAATTACCCGACACGCTGATCGGGCCGGCAGGCTCAACACCTCTATGTCTCTGCATGGCTGAGTTCACGGCATCCTCCACGCGAGGTGCGGGATATCGCCTACACCATCAGATCATCATGCGATTTTTTCTAGAAGTTAGGGATTGGCTTACTGTTGCCGTGATCGTGGTGGCAGCAACGCTTGGATTGCAATCCAGCGCATTGGCTCAATCAGCGAATGCAGTGGGGGTAAACCAAGTCAGTAGCAGAATCGCACCTATGCAGGCCTCCAGTGGAACGCTTGACGGAATTGTTCGCGATTTCACGATTGCGGCAAATGGCTGGTCGAGTCAACTGCAGTCGCTTGCGCTGAATCTGTTCATGTTGCTGGTTGGAATTAGCACGTGCTGGACTGTGATTAGCATGGCGCTGAAAAACGAGGATTTTTCATCGATTGTTTTTGAGTTGTGCTGGTTTTTTATATTTTCTGGATTTTTCTTGTGGCTTTTGCAGTCCAGTGGGCTTGGGCTGGATCTGGCAAACAGCGTTTCTGAAGTTGCAAATAGAGCGACGGGGAGAAACATTCGTGGGCCCGATGATGTGCTCAAGATCGGGCTCGATGTTTTCAAGCTCGCGACTTCTAATTTTTCAGTGCTGCATATCTCCAATTCTTTGTCATTCTTTTTCATTGGGCTTATCTTTCTGATTTGCAGCGCCGTGATGGCCGTAAATTTCATGATGCTGCAAATCATGATTCATTTGCTTGCAATAGGTGGCGTGTTTTTCTTGGGGTTTGGCGGCTCAAGGTGGACGAGCGATGTGGCATTGAGCTACTACCGTACTTGTTTGTCCGCCGGTGCCCAGCTGATGGGGATGATCTTCATTGTTAGTGTTGGATACAATATTCTTGATGCGCAATTTAAATACGCGTCAACGAATTTCGATCTCATGTTTGGCGCAAGAATGCTGGTGATCGGGATTGTATTCTTTATGCTATCTCTTAAAGTGCCAAATGCATTGGCGCAACTGGTTTCGGCACTGGGCTCCAGCGCGGCAGATGTGAATCGAGCTGGCCGCGCACTCCATATGAGCAAGGTTGTCGGCGCGGCTGCCGGTGTTGCAGTGGGTGCTGTTGGCGGGGCGGTAGTAGGCGCAAAAGCGGCCGCAGCGGGAGCAAAGGGCGCGACGGCTTCCAAGGGTGGCGGGGAGGCCGGAAAGAGTGTGGCGGATGGCATTGGCAAGCTTGCGGACGGCGGTAAGGAGCTGGGTGAGTCTGTGGGCAAAAAATCTGTTCACGCGGAAACGGGCAAAGGTGGCGGGGGGAGCCAGCGGCAAGGGCAGCAAGGGCAGGCGAAGCAGGGCGCGACAGCGGGACGCGCGAGTGGCACTCGCACGGCCGGAAGCCGACATGCCTCTGCCTCTGATATGCGCAATGCCATTCGGAGTGGTATTCGGGGCATGGAGCAGCGCATCCCGACCGGCTTGAAAGGGGGGCTGAAGGGGGCAAGAAAGGGCGCGCTTTCTGCTGCCCGGACGGCGATGGACGGTAACCTGGGGGGCATTGGCGCTTTCCACAAGACGTTATCGGCTGGGCTGAAGGCTGTGCCACGCAAATCCGCTGCGGCTGCTAGTGATCAGCAGGCGGCCGGCCGCCCACCGGAGGCGCTGGGGGATGCGGCAGCGTCGGCTAGTCGAGGCGATGCGGCAGCATTGGCTGGTCGGGGGGCAGCGCCAGCTGGCCTGGGGGATGCGAACCCCGCCGCGCACAGCCATACACCCTCTTCCGCACGAGCCATCGGGCAGGACGTCGATGGCGCGCCCGCTGAGAGCATGGGGCAGCGCGAGCGCGGTGGCCCTGAAGCGGCTGTAGAGGCTCCGGCAGCGCGAGACCTTGCTGATCAGGCATCTCCGGACCAAAGTCGTCGGGAATCACTACACGACCAGCACGTTCAGGACTGGATGACGGACGACGGGCAACCTTTGTTGGAGGGGGCGGCCCGCAGGCGCCATATCGCCTTGAGTTCCGCCGCGCCAAGGGGAGATACGCGGCCTGCGGAAGAAGGGGCCTCGAGCGTGCCGTATCAACGGTTAGTAAGCCAACCGTCTTCTGAGCCTTCAGCGCGCGCTGTGCCGCATGCCCCGGCTGCCGATTATGCGGCTTCACCACCGCCTGCCAATGGCAATAGCGCGAGCAGACAGACGCCGCTGCATGCCAGCAGCGGTACGTCATCTGTTGCCAATCATGGCGGTGTTGGCAACGGAATGCGCGGCGCGGGGCAGGCAGGGCCGGTAAAGCATGACATGCCATACGTGCGGTTACCGGAAGCGCCTCCTGTGCAGTCAGGGCGACGTGGCAGTGGCACGAGCCAGCAGGGTTTGCTGCATGCGAGCGGCGGCACGCCGTCTCCTTCTACGAGCCGCGCCACCAACAGCGGCGGAACGCGGAGCGCCGCGCCGACGGTGTCGGCAGGCGTCAGCCCGTCACACGCGCAGCGATCCGAAACGCCGCCCGCGCAGTCCGGCGCGCGCAGTGGGGGCGTCAGCCAGCACGCATCGGCGCGAGGAAGTGACGGTGCACCGGCTGTTTCTAGCGGTCAAACCGGCAATAGCGGTTTAGCGCCAAGCGCGCGGACAGTGTCGGCAGGCGGCAGCCCGTCACACGCGCAGCGATCCGAAACGCCTCCAGCGCAGTCCGGCGCGCGCAGTGGGGGCATCAGCCAGCACGCATCGGCGCGAGGAAGTGACGGTGCACCGGCTGTTTCTAGCGGTCAAACCGGCAATAGCGGTTTAGCGCCAAGCGCGCGGACAGTGTCGGCAGGCGGCAGCCCGTCACACGCGCAGCGATCCGAAACGCCTCCAGCGCAGTCCGGCGCGCGCAGTGGGGGCATCAGCCAGCACGCATCGGCGCGAGGAAGTGACGGCGCACCATCTGTTTCTAGCGGTCAAACCGGTAGTGGCGGTTTAGCGCCAAGCGCGCCGCTATCTGAATCGCCTCCTGCGCAGTCTGGCGCGCACAGTGGCGATGGCAGTCAACGAACGCTGGTACACACGAAGAGCAATGCCTCGGACGGCGCAGATAGCGGCGTTGGAAGCCCGGTCAGCCCCATCAGTCCTGTCGGCCCCGCTGATGATGAGCCCCGGGATGCCCAAGGTTTGATCCAAGACGACGCCGCTCTGGTGGCGACTGCTGAGCCGCCTCCTGATGCCTCACTAGACGATGTATCGGCCCGAGGCTTCTGGGTCGAGCGGCGTACGGCATCGAGGTCCGGCGAAGGCTCACAGGACACACAGGATCAGGCGCCATCGTGAGTGCTTTCGTCATCGGGATGTGACAAGACACGGCAGCTTGACGGTAAATGGTCTCCGGCTTGGCGTGGGTCAACGCGAGTTCAATGCCGCCAGATGGAAGCGCTGATGTTTGATGTCAATGAGCGCATGGCGGCCAGGTAAACAATGTTTTCCAGCAATGGTTGATTTTATTGATATGCCCGCACACCTGCGAGAGCGGGTCGTCTGTTCCATTCGTGCGGCAAGGCGCTATGGCGTGCCGGCCAACATCCTGCTCGCCGTGGCCGAGCAGGAAGGGGGAAAGCCGGGCCAGTGGGTTCGGAACTCCAACGGAACCTATGACGTGGGCGCTTTACAGTTCAATACCGCTTATCTGGCGAGTCTTGCCAAGCATGGCGTTCGTGTCGAGCATGTCGCGCAGCCGGGGTGTTATGCCTACAACCTTGCGGCTTGGCGCTTGAGGGACCATTTGCGACGTGATTCCGGCGATATCTGGACCCGCGTAGCCAACTACCACTCCAGAACGCCCGTGTACAACGCCAGATACCGCGCCAAGCTGCTGCCGCGGGCCAGCCGTTGGGCGGACTGGCTCAACGCGCGTGTGCCGGTGTGCACCGTGACTTGGGGTCAGCAAGCATCGCCGTCCGGTTCAGCGGCATGTGCCAACTAGGGGGCCGCTATGCGTTCGCGTGCTGACCGTAGGTGGTCCGCTTCATTGCGATGGGTGATCGCAAGCGCAGTTGCCGTCGCTGCGGTGAGTTTGATTGCGGGGGCGCTGGGGATACGGATCAACGTATCACGCAGCGCGCCAGTGGGCTTGTACCGTGAGGTCGATGATCGCCTGGAAAGGGATCGCTATATTGTTTTTTGTCTGCCCGACTCCTCAGAGTTGGGGTTGGCCCGGCAACGCGGCTACGTGGGTCCGGGGCCTTGTGCGGGCGGCGCGCAATATCTCTTAAAAAAAGGTTCATCGAGGAATTCCGGGGAACGCGGCGCGGATCTTGAGGAAGAA
>CAUPMS010000008.1:0-163570 GCA_963512445.1 uncultured Ralstonia sp. | reverse complement strand
CCTATGCGCAACCCGGACGGCATGCATGGCAACCTGAGCGACATCGTTGCCATCGAGCACGCCGGCTTTGCCGCGCTGCCGCCCGAACACAGCATCGAAGACGGCCCCTGGGTGTTGCGCATGTCGGGGGGCCTGGCCAAACGGGCCAACTCCGCCAACCCGCGCGCACCGGGCGCCGCACTCGATGCGGATCGCCTGACCCGCATCGAAGCCCTATACCGCCACGCGGGTTTTCCGCCCATCGTGCGCGTCACCCCGCTGGCCTCGCCCGAGGCCGACGCCCTGCTCGAAGCGCGCGGCTACCGCGTCGCCGACTGCAGCCTCGTCATGACGGCGCAGCTTGCGCCCGCAACGCCCGCGACGCTGCCCGACGGCATCACCGTCAGCATCGACACGACGATCCCCGATGCTTGGCACGACACCTTCGCGCTGTTCGATGGGCTCAATGCGCACGGACGCGCCACGCGCCGCGCCATGCTTGCCGCACTCGACCGCCCGCACGCGGCGATCACGCTGCGCGGGTCGAATGGAAGCATCCTGGGGATCGGCCTGGCCGTGCGCGACGACCGCTACGTGGGCCTGTTCGATGTGCGCGTGGCAAGCACCGTGCGCGGGCGGGGCCTGGGCCGTGCCGTCACCGATGCGATGCTCGACTGGGCGCGCAGCCAGGGTACGGCCGACGCGCCCATCACCGCCTATCTGCAGGTCAGCGTCGACAATGCGCCCGCGCTGAACCTGTACCGCTCGTTGGGCTTTGTTGACGCCTACGCGTATCACTATCGCGTCGGGCCAGCGGTTAACGTCGCGGCCTGAACCGTCACGCTTGAGGGTTCACCCGTCGTGGTTGAGCCTTGGACCGTCACGCGTGAGCCTCAAACCCTCGTCGTCGACCCTCGGACCGTCACGCGTGAGCCTCAAACCCTCGTCGTTGACCCTCGGACCGTCGCGCGTGAGCCTCGAACCCTCGTCGTTGACCCTCAGACCGTCGCGCGTGAGCCTCGAACCCTCGCGGTCGAGTGTTAGACCGTCGTGCTCGTGCGTCGAAGCCTCGCGCGCGACGCTCTACTGGATGACGTGCCCATTCGGCCCCACCACGCCCAGCTCCACATAGTGCGAGCCAGGGCGCGTGCGGTCGGAAAAATCCACCACAAACCCGCCGCCCACGTCGAAGTTACGCAAGCGGGCCAGCTCGCGGCGCACCTGGTCGCGCGTGGGCTTAGGGCCCGCGCGGCGCACGGCCTCGGCAAGCACCTTGGCGGCAACAAAGCCTTCCACGGCGCGGAATGACAGCTCGACGTCCTTGGCGCCCACGGCGGTGCGTGCGCGGTTGAATTCGCGGATGACGGGGTTCACGCCCTTGCCGGGGTTAGGCATCACGAGCGCCAGCGAATAGCCACGCACCGCGTCGATGCCCGCCACCTTGAGCAGGGTGCCGGGGTCGATGGACGACAGCCCCAGCAGTTGGGCGCCGCCGCCGCGCGCGCGGTATTGCTTGATGAACTGCGCGGCGGGCTCCGCCGTGGCGCCCAGGAAGATGGCCTGCACATCGGCACCAAGCAGCTTATCGACAGCGGCGCTGACCGAGGCGGTATTGCGCGGGTACGAGGCCGTGGCCGCAATCGTCAGCCTGTAGGGCTTGAGCGTGCGCTCCACGCCGGCCAGCACCTCCTTGCCCAGCGCGTCGTCCTGGTACAGCACGCCGACGCGCGCGACACCGATGGTGACGAGCGCGCCCACCATTTTGT
Source organism: uncultured Ralstonia sp. (assembly GCA_963512445.1). Taxonomy (GTDB): domain Bacteria; phylum Pseudomonadota; class Gammaproteobacteria; order Burkholderiales; family Burkholderiaceae; genus Ralstonia. The sequence goes on along the minus strand of CAUPMS010000008.1, from coordinate 161,825 downwards.
CCATCTCCTGCTGGTAGCTGGCCTTGATGGGGAACACCAGCGGATCGCCGGTCATGCTGGAGGCACCCGTGGCGGGCCCGACCAGCGGCAGGTTGGCTTCGGCCAGCACGCCGTTGCGCATGAGCGCTTCCACATTGGCGGTGCCGACCACGGTGAGCGCCGCCACAGGGTGGTCGATCTTGGCCATGTCGCGCACGTTGCGCAGGGTCTGCTCGACCTTCTGCTCGTCGTCGCGAGCCACCAGGCGGATGATTTCGCCGTTGATGCCGCCGTCAAGATTGAGCCAGTCGAAGTACAGCCGAGCCCCGGCATTGAGCGCCCGCCCCGTCACCGCTTGTGTGCCGGACAGCGGCAAGGATTGGATGATGCTGATGTCGGCGTGGGCGGCCGGCGCCATCAACGCCGCACTGCATGCCACGCACATGGCAAGCGCAGCCCACGGCCGCAAGCCCCCCATCGCCCCGCGCGCCCCCCGGCTACGCGTGTGATTTCCCGTTTGCACTGTTCGCACCCATTTCACCGCGTGCCTCGTGGGCGACGGCGTTTTGTCGAGACCGCTTGAGCGATCCGCTTTGTCGTTGTGTTGCGCCAAACATAACTGACGCCGGGCGCTAGCCTGCCATCGACATGTGGCTTCGACAAGTCCTGCGGGCGGATTTACACTGCCCCGACCACTTCTGTCGCAAACCCGCCATGCCACAGCGCCTCCTGCCCACAGATATCGAAGGCCGCACGCCGCCCTCTGCGGCGCATCCGGTGCGGCTCTACACGCGGCAGATGGACGCCAACACGCGGTTTCCGCGCCATACGCATCCGTGGGCGCAGGTGGCGTACAGCCACAACAGCGTGCTGCGCGTGCAGGCAGGCGACACGGCCTGGGTGGTACCGCCCTCGCGCGCGATCTGGATTCCGCCCGGCATCGAGCACGAGGTGTGGGTGGTGGAGGCTGCTTTCCTGCGCACGCTGTATGCCGACCCGTCGGTGGTGACGGGCGCGCTGGCGCAGTGCCGCGTGATGGAGGTGTCGCCGCTGCTGCGCGAGCTGATTGCCGCGATGGACGTGCGCCAGCCGCTGCCCGCCGCGCGCGAGCGGGCGCTGGCGATGCTCATCCTGGATGAGTTGCGCCGCAGCGCCCCGCTACCGCTGGACTTGCCCATGCCCGCCGACAAGCGCCTGCGCGCCTTGTGCGAACGCGTAATGGCCGACCCCGGCACCTCGCTCACCTTCGACGCCCTCGCCCGCGACGTGGGCGCCAGCGCCCGCACGCTGGCGCGGCGCTTCCGGGATGAGCTGGGCGTGAGCTTTTCGCAATGGCGCCAGCAGGCGGTGCTGGCCAGCGCCATCCCGATGATGTCGCAGGGGATGCCGCTCTCGCGCGTGGCGCAAGAGCTTGGCTACAACAGCCCGAGCGCGTTCTCAGCGATGTTCCGCCGGGCGTTCGGCAGCAGCCCGAGCGCATTTCTGCATCGGCCGGGCAGCGACGAAACCAACTGACCGGACCGGACGGCGCTACAGCGGCCGCACGGGCACCGTCTACGCGTTCCGAGGTCATCTCAGCTCAGACGAGCGCATCGAGCCACGCCACCGTTTCGCGCCACCACGGCGCGCCAGACGATGCCCGGAAGAAACCCATGTGGCCGACGCCCTTGACGCCCAGCGCGTCGCCACGCACTTGGCGGCGGGCGAGGCGTGCAGCAGGAAAGCGCGCCACCAATGCATCAATGGCGTTGGCAGGCGCCATCGGGTCATCGTCAAAGCCCCAGGCGAGCAGCGGTACGGCAAGCCTCGGGTAGCGCGACGTATCCAGCCCGGCGCGCGGCGCGAAAATGTAGCCGCGCCGGCGGGCAAAGCGCGCCCAGTCGCCCAGGATGGTGGCGGGAATCGACATCGGCCCCATCCCGACGGCCGCCAGCGGCAGCATGCCACCGCGTGCGCGCGCCACCGCCAGCGGAATCCGCACACGCAGCAACCACGTGAGTTGCGGCCGGGTCAGCAGCCCGCGCCACGGCCACAGCCGCGCATTCGCCAGCGACACCGCCACATGCACCAGCGCATCGGCATGCACGATGTGCGGCGCCAATCCCGCCAGTTGCCCGCCCGCGCTATGGCCCAGCACCACCAGCTTGCGGCCGCCACAGCCCTCGGGGATGAGGGTGTCTCGCACCCATTTCAGCACCGCATCGATATCCTGCCGGCCCCAGTCGGCAAAGTGCGGCGTGCCTGGCCCAGTGGCAGCTGCCTCCCCAATGCCGCGATAGTCGAACGTCACCACACGCCACCCCGCCAGGCACAGCCCACGCGCAAACGCGCCGTAGAACGGGCGCGGCACGCCGAGCGCCGAGCAGATCACCACCGTCCCGTGCGCGCCCAGGCCGGGGCTGGTGACGGTGACTGGCAGCGTCCAGCCGTCTGCCGTGCGGACGTGGTCTTCGCGGGCGGTAAGGGCATCTGCGGGGTAGTGGATCGGTTCGCGCTGCATGAGGTATTCGACTTGGGGGCGCATCGAATTAAGAGGAATGGATGCAGTATTGGCGGCGGCGGGTACGGTCACAATTACGCGACAGGTAATCGCCGCACCTACCTGACTCTGCTTCAATAGGTGACATGAAACCTGCCCAGCCTTCGTCCGCTGACACGCTCGTGCTCAATCACGCCGATACCGCCCAGGCTGCGATCGAGCCGCTTGAACCGCTTGAACCGCTTGAGCCGCTTGAGCCGCTTGAGCCGCCCCCAGCGGCGCTCTCGCGCTTTCCGCAGTTGCTGCGTTTCTGGCGCATCCGGCGCGGCTACAGCCAGCTCGCCCTGGCGCTGGCGGCCGGCGTATCGCAGCGGCACGTGAGCTTTCTGGAATCGGCGCGCGCCACGCCCAGCCGCAACATGATCCTGCAACTGGCCGAGGAGCTGAACGTGCCGCTGCGCCATCGCAATCAGATGCTGCTGGCCGCCGGTTTCGCACCCGCCTATCCCGAGCAGGGCCTCGCCACGGCGGCCGACGAGACCTCGCCGATGATGCAGGCGGTGCGCCAGGCGGTGAAGTTGATTCTCGACAAGCAGGCGCCGTATCCGGCCATCGTGCTCGACCGCTTCTGGCACGTGCTCGACGCCAATGCCGCGCACCGCCGCCTGATGCGCTGGGCCATCGGCGACGACCGGGCCGAAGGCGGGACCGAACGCAACTCGGGCGCCGTCAACATGATGAAGCTGGTGTTCGACCCGACCGCGCTATGGCCCGCCATCGCCAACCGTGAGGCCGTCGGCCGCTACTTGGCCCGGCGCGTGCGGCAGGAGCTCGCCTTGCACGCCATCGACCCGGCCACGCAGCGGTTGCTGGCGGACATCCGCACGCTGCAGCCGGCGCTGTTCGATGCGGCGGATGCGCCCGCGCAATCGTCCCCCGCGCCGGACGCCGGCGATCCGTCGCCTTTCCTGCCCGTCACGCTGCAGCGCGACAGCGTGACGATCTCATTGTTCAGCACGCTCACCACGCTGGGCACACCGCGTGATGCAGGGCTGCAGGAGATGCGGATCGAGTGCTTCTATCCGGCGGATGAGGCGTCGCGGCGCGCGTTGGAGCGTATTACGCTGTAACCCGAACCCAATTGCAACGAGAATCATTCTCATTTATATTGGCCGGTCGATTCGCCTCCTCGGGCGGCCCTTGCGCCGCCTTGTGCTTCATGACCGACCTGTCCCATCCCCCGCTTTCGGCCGAACCCGCCGCTAAACCGGCTGCCAACGCCCGCCCAGCCAAAGCCAAAGCCGAACACCCCGCCAACCGCCGCGCCACGATCGTGCGCTGGCTGCGCAAGACGCACGGCTGGTTCGGCCTGTGGGGCGCGGTGATGGGGCTGATCTTCGGCGTGTCGGGCATCTGGCTGAACCACCGTGCGGTGATGAAGCTGCCGGTGGCCCAGCAGAAGACCACCATGCGGGTCGCTCTATCCGATCCGCTGCCGGCCACGCCGGAGGCGATGGGCACGCGGCTGCAGCAGGCGTTGCAACTGCGGGAGCCACCCAACCGCATCCGCGTCGAACGCGCCAAGCCCGTCCCCTGGGCTGAACTCGCTGATCAGACCGACGGCGGACGCATGGCCACCCAAGCGCTGATGCAGCCTGAGCAGTGGAGCTTCAGCTTCGACAACGCCAGCACACAGCTCCAGGTGGAGTACTGGGTCGGCAACCATTCAGCGGAAGCCCGGCAGACTGACAACGGCATCCTGGGCCAGCTGATCAGCCTGCACCTGGGCCGCGGCATGACGGTGCCGTGGATTTTGCTGGTCGACACGCTGGCCGGCTGCATCCTCTTTCTGTCGATCTCGGGCTTGTGGCTGTGGGTGATGACCACCAAGCGCCGCACGGTCGGCTGGACGATCTTCGGGCTGGGGGGCTTGCTGGCGATCGGGCTGGCGATCTCGCGACTCTGATTTCAGAAACGCGATCAGGGCGAAGCGAAGCGGTTCTGGTGGTTTGGCGGCGCCACAGACAGTACAAGCAGTGCGGCAAGGCGCCGCCGGACCGCCAGAATTGTCCTGATCGCGTTTCTATGGGCGGTCGACGCTGCGCTCGGTTAGCAGCCGCTGGATCGCCCGCATGCGCGAGCGCACCATCTCATCGCGGCGCTGCGCCACGCAGGTCATCAGGATCTCGATAACGGTCAGATGCACCAGGTACGCCTCGGTGCCCACCCGCATCACCGCATCTTCCGGCACGTCCACCGTCAGCGCGATCTGCGCACGTTCAGCCAGCGGCGTGCCCGCCTGGGTGATGGCGATCACGCAGGCGCCCTGCTCGGCCGCATAGGCAATCGACTCCAGCAGATACGGCATGCGCCCCACGTGCGAGAACGCAACCACCACATCCGACGCGCCCAGCATGGCGGCCGACACCAGTTGCAGGTGCGCATCGAAGTAGGCATTGGACGCCAGCCCCAGCCGCATCAGCCGCGCTTGCATGTCGTTCGCCATGAACGATGACGCGGCACCGGCGGCATAGCAATCGACGCGCCGCCCACGGGCGATGCGCTCGGCGGCGGCGTCGATTTGCGTGGTGGACAGCGACTCCCGCAGCTTGGCCAGTGCGCGCGTGGCCCCGTCGATGACCTTGCTGGCCACCAGTGCCGGCGGGTCAGCCCTGCCGACATGGCCCGGCAAGGTCGGCTGCGCGTGCGCCAGCTCTGCGGCCAGCGTGGCCTTGAACTCGCGCAGGCCTTCAAAGCCGAGCGCCTGGCACATCCGCACAATGGTCGGCATCGACACACCGGCACGCACGGCCAGCGTTTCCACCGATTGTTCGAGCGACAGCTCCGGCGCCTCCAGAATCAGCCGTGCCACGCCCTGCTGCGCCGGCGAGAGCGCGGGCAGCTTGTCACGCAAGGCGTTGAGCACGGGAACAGGGAGCGAAGGCATGGCGGTGCGTGGGGAGGCGATCGGAAATCAGCGCCGCCAGTGTAGCGGCAGCCCCGCACCACGCCGCTTGCCCAAGGGAAAACCCCCAAGAATCTGTAAGCCCGCGGTTTACGCCCGCCACATGCAGGGCGCGCCGCGCCCCTCGGCACGCGGTGTGTGTGGCGCTTTGCCAATGCCTGCGTAACTTCAAACCTTACAGACGCAACTTGCCTGAGAGTCGGCCCCCGAGCCAATCCGGAAACCCATTCCGGCGATACAACAGTCGTTACGACAATAAGGGAGCCACATGACCACTTCGATCCGTTCCATTCCGCTGTCGGCTATCAGACTGACGGCACTGTCGGCACTACTCGCCTGCCTACCCGTCCACAGCGCGCACGCGCAATCCAGCGTCACGCTGTACGGCGTGATGGAAACCGGCCTGCGCTACAGCACCAACAACGACGCCGCCGGCCACGGCAAGGCGGAAGAAGTCGGCGGCTACTACAGCGGCAGCCGCTTCGGCCTGCGCGGTTCCGAAGACCTCGGCAACGGACTGAAGGCCGTGTTCCACCTGGTCAGCGGCTTCGCGCCGGACACGGGCGTGGGCTCCACCAACGACATGGGCCTGGGCGGCTACAAGCCCACCACACCGGCGACATCGCGCCTGTTCGGGCGTCAGGCATATGTCGGGCTCGAAGGCGGGTTCGGCTCGCTGACGTTCGGCCGGCAAGAGAACCTCGTCTTCAACACGGCCGGCCAGTACGACGCGCTCTCCATCGGCAACCTGGGCGCGACCGCCTGGCACGTCACCGCTACCGGCGTGCGCATCGACAACGCGGTCAAGTACGTGGGCGACTTTAACGGCTGGCGCCCGGGCGTGATGGTCGGCATGGGCGAACAGGCGGGCGCGTTCTCTGCGGGCAACTACAGCGCGCTGTCGCTCAACTACGCCAGCGGCCCGTTCGCCTTTGGCGGCGCATGGGAACAGCAGAAAGACCTGCAATCGGTCGGCACCCGCACGTGGACGACGGGCGGCAGCATGCAGCTCGGGCCGACTAAGCTGATGCTCGGTTACATCAACTACCGCGACGGCACGCCCACCAAGAACGACCTGATCCTGGGCGGCGTGAAGTACGACTTCAGCGGGCAATACAACCTGGTCGTGGGCGGCATGGCCACCCGCCAGCGCGCCCCCGACGGCCTGCGCTACACCGCCTACGCGATCATGAACTACGTCGTCAGCAAGCGGACGTGGCTGTACGTCGGCATGGACTACACCCACCAGAAAGACGCCGGCACCGTGCTGGCCGCCGCACTACCGAAGTCCTCGCAGACCGGCGTGATGGTCGGCATGCGCCACGGCTTCTGAAGCCTGTCCAAGCCCCCCCCCGAGCGCCTCTGGCACAAACGCCTGCACTCAGACGGTTTGGCCGTACCCTGCCCTATGCGGCGCCTTGAATTTTTGTGAGCGGGCGGAAAAAGGAAGGAGGCTGTCTGAGCGAAGCGAGTTTGCCTCCTTCCCCGCCCGGTCACGGAAATTCAAGGAATCTTTCGTCGCATCGGGCGCGCCTTTCTTTGCTTACTTTCTTTGGCAAGACAAAGAAAGTGAGTCAGCCCCGGCAGGGGATGAAACAAGGGATGCACCGTCAGCGCTCTTACGCCGGCGCTCCCGCAGGCGGTTCGTTGGAAGCGGGCGGCATCTTATCCGCCTTCTCGCCCCCCGGCGCCACCTGCGTCATCCACGCCTCAAACGCCGCCGAAGTCCGCAACACCGTAGCCGGCGAGGCCAGCGGCACGTGCGCCTTATCGAACGCATCCTTGAGCACAACATTGAACGCCCGCAGCACATCCGCCTGCTTCTGCGGGCGCGTCTTGAACCGCCCCTTGACGATCATCGCCCCGCCATCAAAGCGGTCCAGCCCGAAAACTTCCGCACCACCGAGCAGCGTGTACGCAAAGCGCGACTCGCCGGCAATCTGGTCAGCCGCCGCGCGCACGAGATCAATGGCCTGCTGCGGCTCGGCATCCATCGCCACGCGCACCTCAAAGTCGGCAAACGAGTAATCGCGCGAGAGGTTGCGCACGGTCTTGATCTGGCTGAACGGAATCGACAGCACCGCGCCTGTGCCGTCGCGCAGCCGCACGGTGCGAATGGTCAGGTTGATGACGGCGCCCGAGGCCACGCCCACGTCCACCGTATCGCCCACGCTGATGGTGTCTTCCATCAGGATGAAGATGCCGGTAATCAAGTCCTGCGCGAGCGACTGCGCGCCGAAGCCCACCGCCAGGCCGACCACACCGGCACCTGCCACCAGCGGCGTCACGTTCACGCCCAGGTTGGCCAGCACGCCAATGCCGGCCGTCACCACCAGCGTCACCTTCAGGCCATTGCGCAGCAGCGGCAGGATGGTAAGCGCACGCGTGCTGGGCTGCGCGCGCGCCGAGGCCGGTGACAGCGCCCGCAGGATCGCCGTGTCGAGCAGAATCCAGACCAGCCAGGTGGCAAACACGGTGCCGATCAGCCCCACCATGGCATCGGCGATGCGCTTGCCATTGACGGAGCTGTGCGTCACTTCCACCAGCGTGTGGTCCCACACGCGCAGCACCAGCTCCAGGAAGGCGATCCAGATGACGAGCTTCACCAGCGCGCCAACGAAATGCTTGAGCCGCTCCACATAGGGCGAGCTGCGCGCCAGACGCAGATGCGAGCGCCAATTCGCGCGCGGGCGGATCAGCGCCGACAGGAAGAACGCTGCCACCAGCAGCAGCGAGGTCATCACCGCGCGGCGCGCTACGGCATCAACGTTGTCGGGCATCGTCAGCGTGGCCATCACGGTGGCGCCCGCCAGCACCACCACCGGCACCGGCCAGAACGCAGCCAGCAGGCGGCGGACCTGGTTGCCCGTGTGCTCGCCGCTGCGCAGCTCCAGCGGGCGATTGGCGATCAGTTGGCCGATCGGCCGGCGCACCCACAACGCGCCCACCGCCAGCATCAATGACGACACCACGTTGCACACCGTGGCCAGCAGCAGACTGAGCGAGCCGCCCAGCACCAGGGCAACACGCGGGTCGACCAGCGCATCGCCGCAAGCACCCAGGCTGGCCGTCAGGAAGATCGGCCACATGCCGTGCTTGAAGAGGTACTCCACCGCCACGCGCCGGTGTGCACTGCCGGAGAAGAGCGAAAACAGCATCGCCACGCCCGCCGTGATGATCGCGCCCCATACGATGGCGTAGGCCAGCACCAGCGCCAGCACAAACCCAGGCGAGGCGTCGTGCTCCAGCCGCATGATCACGGCAAAGGAAATGGCCCATGGGCCGATCTTGCGCAGCGCATCGATCAACAACGCACGCGTGGTCGGATGCGGCCCGAGGCCGGCGGTGAAGCCGAACACACGGCGGATCAGCCAGCCCAAGCCGAGCAAGCCACCGGCAATGGCGGCCCAAATGCCAACGGTGCCAGCAAAGTCGGCCGCGAGCGGCATGCGTTTGTCGGGTGCGACGAGCAGGCTGGCGTTACCGCTGGCCGCCTCGATACGGCGCAGCCAGTAACGCGGTGCCCCGGCTTCCACGTCGGCCTGCAGCGAGCCGTTCTCGATGAGCGCGGCCACCGCGCCCAGCAGGCCGGGCGCCTGTTCGGCCTGCACCTTCTGCTGCGCGCTCATGCCGTCGCGCAACTGCTTCAGTTCATTGACAAGGGCGGTGCGCTGCTGGTCGTTGTTGAGCAGCGTGATGACGGTGTCGAGCGACTGGCGTGTCTGCACGGGGTCCGCCGCCGGCGCCGATGCGCTCGCGGTGGAAGGCGACAGCCCGGCCAGCTTGGCAAACGACACCGGCGCAGCGTCGGCCATGTGGGCCGCGCCGGCCATCAGAACAAACAGGACCGATGCGAGCGGCCACAGTCGCCGCATCCAAAAGAAAGAATGAGTACGCATGACAGGGAAAGCGATCGTGCAGACATCGATCACGGCACGATACGCGAATTCCCACGGGGGGCGAATTCCCCAAGCGCACAACCTCAGCGCTTGGCGCCCGGCGGCAGCGGAGCCCGGCGCCAGAGCCAGGCCGCCGTGCCCAGCCCACCGGCCATGCAGGCCATCACCAGCATCACCACGCCGGGCCAGCCCCACGGCGCATAGAGCTTGCCGCCGGTCGTGCCGATCAGGCTGGAGCCCAGGTAGTACGCCAGCAAATACAGCGCCGCGGCCTGCCCCTTGGCACGCTGCGCACGGCGCCCCACCCAGCCGCTGGCCACCGCGTGCGCACCGAAAAAGCCGAAGGTCAGCAGCGCGATGCCGCCAATCACCAATACCAGCGGCGCGGCCAGCGTCAGCAGCACACCGGCCGACATCAGCACCGTGCCCGCCAGCAGCATGCGGCCCCGGCCATGGCGATCCGCCAATCGGCCGAACCAAGCCGATGCGCCAATACCCAGCAGGTACACCATGAAGATGCCGCCCACCGCCGTCTGGCTGAGGGCATACGGCGCATCAAGCAAGTGGAAGCTCGCGTAGTTGTAGATCGTGACGAAGCCGCCCATCAGCAGAAAGCCCATGGCAAACAGCGCGCGCAGACCCGGTTCACGCAGATGTGCGGCCAGCGTGTCGAACAGATCGCCCAACGCCACGCCCTTGCGCGGCACAAAGCGGCGCGACGGCGGCAGCAGCCACAGGAAGGCCAGCGCCGCCAGCAAACCGAGCGTGCCGGTAAAACCCATGGCGGCGCGCCAGCCGAAGTGGTCGGCCACGGCGCCCGTCAGCACGCGGCCTGCCATGCCGCCGAATGCCGTCCCGCCGATGTACAGCCCCATCGCCATGCCCAAGCCTTGCGGGTGTACCTCTTCGGCCAGATACGCCATCGCCACCGCCGGCACACCGCCCAGCACAACGCCAAGCAGCGCCCGCGTGGCCAGCAACCCGTGCCAGCCCGGCAACACCGCGGCCGCCAGCGTGAGCACCGACGACAGCACCAGCGACACGCCCATCAGCGTCTTGCGATGGATCGACTCCGACAGCAGCCCCGCAAACAGAATCGCAAACGCCAGCAACAGTGTGGATACCGATAGCACGAGGCTCGTCTGCGCAGGCGTGAGGCCAAAGTCGTGGGCCAGCATCGGCATCAGCGGCTGCACGCAATACAACAGCGAGAACGTGGAGAAGCCCGCCGCAAACAGCGCCAGATTGGCGCGCAGATAACCGGGATGGCCTCGAACGAGCCAGCGGGAGGGATCAGCGGGTTCGAAGGAAGGAGCGGGGGCAGTGGCGTTGTTCACGGCTGGCGATTCGAAAGCGACCGCCTATTATCGTTTGCAGCCGCCATTCCTGCTGCAGTGCAGTATGGGGCATCGATCTTGCTGTGCAGTTGCCATCCCGTTCATCCGCCCGACCATGGAAACCACGCTCTACTACTGGCCCGAAATCCAGGGCCGCGGCGAATTCGTCCGGCTCGCGCTGGAGCAGGCTGCCGTGCCCTACACCGACCTCGGCCGCGAAGACGAAGCCGCCATCGAAGCGTTTCTCGATGATGCGGGAATCCCCACACCGCCGTTCGCGCCGCCGTTTCTGGTGACCGGCCAACTGGTGATTGCGCAGACGGCCAACATCCTGCTCTACCTGGGCCAGCACTACGGCCTGGCCCCGCACGACGAAGCAGGTGGGCTGTGGACGCATGGCCTGCAACTGACGATTGCCGATTTCGTAATGGAGATTCACGACACGCATCACCCCATCGCCTCAGGCGAGTACTACGAAGACCAGCAGGCTGAAGCCAAGCGCCGCACGCAGGATTTTCTGGATCATCGCGCGCCCAAGTTCCTGCGCTACTTCGAGCGTGTGCTCGAGCGCAACCCCGCTGGCCCGACATGGGCCGTGCGCGATGCGCTGACGTATGTGGATCTATCGCTGTTCCAGATCGTGGCGGGGCTACGCTACGCCTTCCCGCGCCACATGCAGCGCTACGAACGCAAGCTGCCGCACCTCGCGGCGCTGCATGATCGCGTGGCCGCGCAGCCCAACATCGCGGCGTATCTGGAATCGCCGCGGCGCATTGCATTCAACACGATGGGCATCTTCCGCCACTACCCCGAACTGGATGCGCTGAAATGACGAAACCCGGCGCAGGGCCGGGTTCGCACGGAGGTTGAATCGTTCAGTCAGCCAGCGGCGTGTCTGGCAACCGGCGCCGGATATCTTCCAGCGCAGCGGGCCAGCTTTCGATGGCCGCCAGATCGTGGATGTCCTGCAGATCGATCAGCAGATCGACCACCCGATCGTCGTCGATATTCACGCCGGAGCAGCGCAGCGCGCGCGCGAGCGGATCGTCACTGGGCACACGCAACAGGCTCACACCCAGACGCTCGATCGCGCTGCAGTAAAACGCGTCGTCGATGAGGATGCCGACGCCGCAGCGGCGATTGTCCAACCCGCGGTAACGCGGCTCGCCGTCGGCATCTTCGGAGCGGCATTGCTGCGCAAGCAGGTGGGTGCGCACGCGTTCAAAAATGTCCTCGATGGCGAGGAACGTCCCCTTCCCTTGCATGGGTGTCACCTTCTGTGTGGTGATCTGTGACCGGCCCGTCGGTCAGAATGATTCGACGGTATCGACAACGGCGCCGCTCAGGCCGAACTGACGCGCGATCGACTGCAGGCGCTCCTTCCATTCCCACGTGCCGAACACGTCGTGCGCGTTCTGCAGCTTGGAGAGCAGCTCAACGGTGTCACGATCATCCACGTCGATGCGGGCACGCTTGAGCGCACGGCGCAGCGCAATGACGCCGGCGTCCATGTATCGCGGGATCTCGTTGGTGGGCTTGAGGATGTAGCGCACCGGCACGCTTTCCATCGACGTCGTGTAGTCACGCACGCCGATCAGGTTGCCGATGGGGCAGCAGCGGCCGCCCTGGCCGTGATACGCGGCACCGCCGCGCGGCAGGATGGCAGCGCCGCCCTGGCCGAACAGATGGCGGACTGCGCCGTCGTAGATTTCTTGTTTGCTGAGATATTGCGTTTTCATGTTCTTTCCCCTGACCCCAGGTCTGCAGGCGTCGCCGATTCGATTGACTTCCGACTTCCGGCCTGACGTTGCGTCCGACGTCGCACAATCTGCCATCCGTGCGATCCATCTTGGTTCAGGATGCACCAGAACCAAGGGCCGAAAAAGGACCGGAATGTAAGTCATTTTTACCGTTTGCTTTTTGGCAACGAATTGCCCGCAAAGGTGCGCCAGCCAACGCTTTATGAGTGCCTCACACACCACGCGATCATGTTGTTTTTCAATGCCGTGGTGCGCGTTCGCAACAACGTGTGCGCAGGGCTGCGCGCACGTGGCGCATGCGTCGTAGGCGCGGCGCTTACATCCCGATGAGCTGGTCTGCGTGGCCGAGGCAGAAGCCGCGTCGGTCATGGTGCCCACAGGCGGGCATCACCTCGTAGCCGGCAGCGCGCAGCAAGACCGCGCGCGCGGCCACTTCCACCGGGGGCAAGGGCTGCCCCGAGTCCTGATCGCGCACCAGCCGGCCGAGTTGGGCAAACGGCTGGCGCAGCAGATGGTCCAGATCCAGCGAACCGCAGTACCGCATCACGTCACCTTCTTGAAAACAGCGGCGGCACCGGGGCACGCCGGTTACATCGATTCGTCTGCCAGCTCAGAACACGCGACCAGCGTCTGGCGCACACGTGCATAGGCGGCACGCTGCGCCCAGATGGCGTCGGTCAGGGCCGCGATGCGCGCGTCGCGCGGCAGGCTTTGCGGTGCCCGGCCGAACTGCGCCTCCACGGTACGTAGAGCCTCGGTCACTTCGCTTCGCCATCGGGCGTCGAGTCGCTGGGTCATGTTGTTCTCGCTGGGAAGGGATTGGCGGAATGGGTTCCGCTCTTGTTTGTGAAGAACGGCATACGGGACCGAAACTTGATTGCCCCGGCGGGGGGTAAAAACCAGCCCGGCCGCGGCACTCCGCCAAACGGGTTCCCCCATCCGCGCAGCAACTTCGGCGGGTGCCTGTGGCCCAATGGCTTCTGGAACCGCCACCCAGCCACCGATGAAGATGGAGCGTCACGTGTCCCGATTGTCTTTCCTGCGTCGTACCCTGCTGGCCCTCGCCTGCGCGCTGACCGTACCCGCCGTTGCTACCGCTGGCGCGCCTGATCCGCGTCAGTACATGCACGGCATCGGCGCGGTGCCCGCTGCGGCCGCCAACACCTTCAACGTGTTCTTCAGCGCGTCGGGCCTGCCGCCGCGCGGGGCCGATCGCAGCGGCAGTTGGCCGCACGATGTGTATGTCGCGCAATGGCATGCCGATACGGGCGTGCTCGATGCCCCGCGCATCTTCATCCAGAAGCCCGAAGCGCAAGAGCCCGTGACCGTGGCGCGCAACCACTCGGGCCAGGTGATGGTGTCGTTTGAAGACGGCTGGAAGGCGCCGGAAAACGTCACACAGCGCTTTGGCATCTACGACACTGCGCTGCGGCCCATCAAGCCATATCCGCAGCAGGTGGAATCGGGCGGGCATTCGGGCCATATCGCGGCCGTGGGTGATCGCTTCGTGGTGTTCTATTCCGATGGCTGGATCACCGGCGGCGGCGTCGACAACCTCGGCAGCGGCAACGGCGTCTACCTGAAGGTTTATGACGGGCGGGGCCGCCGCCTGCATAACGTCGATGTTGCAGATGAACGCCGCGAATGGTGGCCCGTGGTGGCCGGCGGCAACACGAATGCGCTACTGGCCTGGCAGCAGTTCGTGCCGGGGCAGACCGAAGCCAACCTGAAGATCGCCGTCTTTGATCCGGTCAGCGGGCGCGTTACCGGCGAGCAGCTCCTGCACAAGCATCTGCAGTACTACACCTACAGCATCACGTGGATGCCGGCGATCGAGCGCTTCCTGCTGGTGGGCGTGGCCAAGGGCAACGGCTTTGCCGATCTGATCGATCCCACGGGCAAGGTGCGCGCGTCCATTCCATGCATGCCGGCAACCGTGCGCGAAGCGGGCATCGCCGTGAACCAGAACACCGCTTACACGCCCGCCGCCGACGGCCGCCTGCTGCAATTGCAAGCGGGGCCGGATTCGCTCACGCTGTCTGCCACGCTGATGAACACCGACGGCAAGCGCGTGCATTGGCGCCCGGTGGGCAGCACCGGCTTGCTGCGCACGTCGGGCGCGCTCGATTGGTTGTCACTGACAGAGAGGGGGCTGGAGCAGTTGCGCTTCGACCCAACCAAGGCGCAGCCGGCGCATTCGGACCATACGGCGGTCGACCAGTGCCGCTAACGCCGGAGGCTTAAGCGCCGGCAGCCAGCACGCGCAAGTGCACGAGGCCGTTCCACTTGGCGTGGATGGCCTCGGCAATGCGGGCATGCTCAGCGGCCATCGCGCGCGGCAGGATCAAGTCCATCTCTACAAGGCCATCCACGTAGTGCAACACGCAGTGACGCGCATCGAGCGGCGTGCCGGGCGGCAGGAGTGGCGCCAGCACGGCGTGCAGCGCATCGCGATCCGGTAGCGGGACGGGGTCGGTGGCGATGCGCTCGCGCGGGTCGACGTGGATCTGCACGTCGAGCACGGCCATCGCCGTATGTGCGGCCAGCGCATTGGCGCGCGCACGCACAGCAATCGCGTGGCCTTCGCTCACAGAGACGCGCGGGTCCACCTCGATATGCGCATCGACCAGCGCCTGGTCGCCCGTCACGCGCGTACGCAGGTCATGCACGTTGATGACGCCCGGCGTGGCGGCAAGGCTCGCATAGACGGCTTCCACCTGCGATGGCGGCAACGCGCGATCCATCAAGTCGTTGAGCGCTTCCCAGCCAAAGCGCACGCCCACGCGGCCGATCATCAGCCCCACCACGCAGGCCGCCACCGGGTCGAGCCAGTGATAGCCCATCAGGTTGCCGGCCACGCCAATCGCCGCCACCAATGAGGACACCGCATCGGAACGCGCATGCCATGCATTCGCGATCAACATGCGTGAGTTGATGCGCTTGGCCACGGCCAGCATGTAGCGGAACAGCCCTTCCTTAGCCGCCAGCGCGATCAGCGCCACCACCAGCGCCAGGCCATGCACCGGCGCGGGCCCTTGCGGCGAGCGCAGGCTTTGCACCGCAGCCCAGATCATGCCCGCGCCCGCCCCGACCAGCAGCACCCCCAGCCCCAGCGACGCTGCGTTCTCATAGCGCGCGTGACCGTACTGGTGATCTTCGTCCGGCCCCTTGTGGCTGTTGCGGTTGGCAATGAAAACGATGCCATCGGCAATCAGGTCCGACAGCGTGTGCAGCCCGTCGGCCACCAGGCCCTGCGAATGCGACCACAGCCCCGCCGCAATCTGCCCCACCGAGAGCAGGCAATTGACGCCCGCGCTCACCAGCGTGGAGCGTTCGGCGCTCTGCTGGCGGGCGGCCGCAGAAAGTGTTGTCGGGGGAGTGGGCGTCATTGGAAATCGGAACGTAGCGCATGCGAAGAAATCGCGAGCATTGTGCCACGCACCCGGGCGCCGCCCTGGCTCGGCGCCCAAGCCGCAATCGCAACGTACTGCAACAAATTTGCACCAAAAGCGCGCGGATCTGGGTGCACTAATAGGACTTTTCCGATGTTCCAGGCTGGCGGCATCGGCGATTCTCAGCAACGCGGCAAACAGGTTGCCGCACGTTACGCGCTCGGAGACACGTCGACATGCAGGCCCCCATCCAACTCGTCATTGCAGATGATCACCCTGGCGTGGTGGCCGCCGTGCGGCACCTCGTGTCGGCGGTCGACGGCTTCGAGGTGGTGGGCGAAGCCAGCAACGCCGACGAACTCATCGCCGTGCTGGGCCGCGTGCGCTGCGACATTGCCATCACGGACTACGCCATGCCGGGCAGCCGCTATGGCGACGGCATCATCCTGCTCGAATTCCTGGTGCGCCGTCACCCAGACCTGCGCGTGATGGTGCTGACCATGCTCGAGACGCGTGCGCTGATGAGCAACATCCTGCGCGCGGGCATCAAGGTCATCGTCAGCAAATCCGATGAGCCGCAGCACATCCTTGAAGGCATGCGG
Source organism: uncultured Ralstonia sp. (assembly GCA_963512445.1). Taxonomy (GTDB): domain Bacteria; phylum Pseudomonadota; class Gammaproteobacteria; order Burkholderiales; family Burkholderiaceae; genus Ralstonia. The sequence goes on along the minus strand of CAUPMS010000008.1, from coordinate 145,412 downwards.
GCGGCGCTGAACGACCGCATCTATCTCTCGCCGCAGCTCGATGCCAAGCTGATCCGGCGCACACCCGAACCCGAGCCCGTCGGAGACGACCCGATCGCCACACTCGGCAAGCGCGAGCTGGAAGTGCTGCGCATGTACGTGACCGGCCAGACGATCAGCGAGATCGCCGTGCAGCTCAATCGCAGCGTGAAGACCATCAGCGCACAGAAGCAGACCGCCATGCGCAAGCTCAATCTCGAAACCGAGGCGGCGCTGTTCGACTTTGCCGTGCGCCACGGGCTGCTGGGCAGCGGCGAGGCCTGACGCCATGACCGCGCGCGTGAAGCGCTCTGCGCTGACACGGCTTCGCATCGGCATTGGCGCTGGCCTGCTGGCCTGCATGGCCGTGCTCGCGTGGCTGGACAGCACGCGCGAGGTTCATGCGGAGGACGCGGCTCAGGCTGTCCAGCGCCTGAGTCCGACGCCATCCCAGCTCACGGTCGGGGTGATCGGCAACGCGATGATGCCGCTCGAAGGCGTGGTCGCCAACCGGCTCACCGGCTTCTCGGGCGATCTGCTGATGCAGTTGATCCCACACGATCAGACGCGCATCGTGGCGCGCGTGTTCGAGCGCCGCGACGATCTGCTCAGGGCTGCCTGCAGCGGCGACGTGGACATCATCATGAGCGTGGTGCCGCGCTCGCAGTACGACCGTTGTCTGGAATACTCCGCGCCATATCTGGAACGCGCCACTGCCGTAGTTGCCCGCAGCGACAACGATCGCGTTCGGCAGAACGCGTTCTCGGCCGACACGCGTGTCGCAGTGGAACAAGGCTCGCCGCTGGAAGCGGAACTGGCGCGCGAGTATCCGGGCGTGCGCATGGTGAGCACGCCTACTGCGGGCGAGGCGCTCGATGCCGTGCTGCGCGGCGCGGCGGACACCTATGTTGGCGTGACCTACTCAACGCGCGAGTTGCTGGCCCAACCGCGCTTTCGGCCGTTGTCGATCGTGCAGTTGGTGAACCAGCGGGTCGACGCGCTGCACTTTGCCGCGCCGCGCGCGCAGGCTGCGCTCATTCGTCATCTCGACCGACGTCTCGCCCAGTTGCCCGACACAACGCTGGCCGAGTTGCGCGCACGCTGGATCACGCAAGGTGGCGCCAGCACCGTGGCGCTGCCGCTGTCTGCAGGCGAGCGCGCGATGCTGGCGTCGCTGCCGCCGCTGCGCTACGCAGCCGACCCCAATTACATGCCCTACACCTTCAATGAGGTGCGTGGCGAGGTGCTGGGCATCCTGCCCGAGTATCAGAACTTCCTGGCCCGCACGCTCGGCCTGCACTTTGAACGCGTGCAGGTACACGACTGGTCGGAGGCGCTCGCCAAGGCCCGCGCCGGGGAGATCGACATCCTGCTCGGTATGTCCGACCAGGACACCCGCCCGCCGGGCTTCTCGCTCAGCCACCCTGTCGATGCCACACCCATGGTGGTCGTCGGTCGCAACGACGCGTTGACCGTCGCCGCGTTGTCCGAACTGGCGGGCAAGACGGTTGCGCTGACAGTGAGCGATTCGCTCGCCAGCCTGCTGCACCAAAACGTGCCCAGGATCCGCATCGTGTCGGCCGAGTCCATCAACGATGCGCTGTCGATGGTGGCGGCCGGCGCGGCCGACTTCACCATCGCCAACCTGCCCGTAGCCGATGCCCTGATCCGCCATCACTTTCCGGGTGTGCTGAAGGTGACGGGCTCGGCCAACACTGTCGAGAGCATCGGCGTGGGGGTGTCGGCACGCTATGGGGCGTTGGTTCCGCTCATCAACCGCGCGCTGTTTGCCATGCCCGAGGGCGAGCAGGTCAGCATCCGCAACAAGTGGTTGTCGGTGAGCTATCAGTTGGGGCCGTCGACCTCTGCCGTGGTGGCCAGGTTCGGGCCGGCAGCGGCACTCGTCTTGATTGCCGTCGTCGCGCTGTTCATCAAGCAGTTGCAGCTGCGGCGCGAAAACCGCCAGCGCCGCCGCGCCGAGCAAACGCTGGCGCAGCAACTGAGCTTTCAGCGTGCGCTGATGGAGTCGGTCCCGTTTCCGCTGGTCGCCAAAGATGCGGGCCACCGGTACCTGGCCGTCAACGCCGCGTTCTGCAACATGTTCGGCCGGCCGCGCGAATCGCTGCTGGGCCGCACGCCCCAGCAACTTGGCTTGTATTCGGCGCAGAACGCTGCCTACCTGTTCGAGACCAACCACCGTGCCATCGAAACGGACGAGAGCTCGCGCGAAGAGATCACCATCGTCACGCCCGACGGCCAGTCGCGCCAGATGCTGTACTGGATCGAGCCGTTCCATTTGCCTGACGGCCAGCCGGCCGGCACCGTGGCCTCACTGATCGACATCAGCGAGATCCGCGAAGCCCAAGCGCGCGCCGAACGCCTAGAGCGCCGGCTGCGCGAGGTGACCGAATCGCTGCCGGCCCTGGTCTATCAGTTCGAACTGCCGGCGGGCGACCAGCAGGGCCGCATGACGTACGTGGCCGGCAAGGCGTATGAGACGCTGCACGCGCAGCCCGACGATCTGCTGACCTATCTGTCGACGCCCGGCCAACTGGTGCACGAAGACGATCGCCAGCGCGTGGAGGAGATGACGCTCACCTCTGCGCAGCACCTGATTCCGTTTGATGTGCAATTCCGCCACGTGGGTGAGGACGGCGCGATCCGCTGGCTGCATGCGCGCGCCACGCCGCACCGCGAGTCGAACGGCAATACGGTATGGAACGGCTACATGAGCGATGTCACCACCGAGCGTGAACAGGCCGATGCGCTGGAAGCCGCCAAGAACGCGGCGGAATCGGCGCTGCAGGCAAAGGACCGCTTCCTGGCCATGATGAGCCACGAGATCCGCACGCCCATGAACGGCGTGCTGGGTCTGATCGAGTTGCTGCAGCAGACCCGGCTCGAAGGCGAGCAGAAGCAGATGGTGTCGCTGGTCCAGGATTCCGGCCGCGCGCTGCTGCACATCCTTGATGACATCCTGGACTACGCCAAGATCGAAGCGGGCCGGCTCGATATCGCCCCCGTGGAGACCGATCTGCGTGCGCTGTTTGACAGTACGGTCGGTCTGCTCGCCAGCCGCGCGCACGAAAAGTCGCTGTCGGTGCGTGTGGATGTGGCGGCCGACGTGCCGGCCACGGTGTCGGTCGACAGCGTGCGCGTGCGCCAGATCCTCTTCAACCTGCTCTCCAACGCGATCAAGTTCACGGACAGCGGCAGCGTAGCGCTGAGGGCGCAGTGCACAGCCATCGAGCGCAACGTGGCCCACGTCGCCATTCAGGTCACCGACACCGGCATCGGCATCGCGCCCGAAGTGCAGGCGACGCTGTTCGCGCCGTTCGTGCAGGCAGAGCGTTCGACCACGCGCCGCTATGGCGGTACCGGCCTTGGCCTGGTGATCTCACGCCAGCTTGCTGGCCTGATGGGCGGCTCGCTGGTCATGGAGAGCACGCTCGGCTACGGCACCACCGTCACGCTGCGGCTGGCCTTGCCGATCATCAATGCGCGCTACGCGCTGCCGCGCCTGGCCGGGCGCAGCGTTGCCATTGCCGTCGACAACCCCGACGAGCGGCGCAATCTCATGCAGTTGGCAATGGCAGCGGGCCTGCACGCGGCGCCCGCTGCCAATGCTGACATCCTCCTCACCACGTCATCGCGGGCCGGCAAAGGCGCCATCCGCATCACGCGTGAAGCGCGCCACGCAGAACGCGGTGCGACGCTGAGTATCAACCCGTTGAGCTGGCAGGCCTTCGTGCAAGCCTGCGAACACGCGTTGCCACAACCGGCACCGGTGGCGCGGCTGGCACCACCCAGCGTACCCACCCGGGCGGCGCCAGCAACCGCGGCCAGCGAAGCCTTGGGCGCGCACATCCTGGTGGCGGAAGACCACCCCATCAATCGCGAACTGATCGCCAAGCAATTGCGGCTGCTGGGCTACCGCGCAACGCTGGCCGAAGATGGCGTCGTTGCGCTCGAACGCTTGCGCGAGGGCCGGTTCGACGCGCTGCTCACCGACTGCCACATGCCGCGCATGGACGGCTTCGACCTGGCCCGGCACATCCGCGCGAAAGAACATGCCGGCGGCCCGCGTCTGCCCATCATCGCCATCACGGCAACGACACTGGCCGAAGAACACGCACGCTGCCGCACCGTTGGCATGGACGCGAGCCTGCTCAAGCCGACCACGCTGGCGACGCTGCAGGAAGCGCTGTCGACGCTGTGGGCCAACGCAGAACCGGCGGCCGAAGCCTCGAGCGATGCGCCAATCGCCCTATCGCTCGACGATCTGCGCGGCACGTTAGGAACGGGCCCTGCTGCGATCAGCCTGGCGCAGGTTTTCCTGTCTTCCCTGGACGACGATGCGCAACGGCTGCGCCCGCTGCTCGAAACGCTCGACCGCGCAGCCTTGCGCAAATGGGTGCACCGCACGGGCGGCGCGCTGGCGCTGCTGCGCAACCCGGCGGTGGACGCCGTGGTCAAGGCCTTCCGCCACGCCGTTCACAACGGTACAGATGCCGAACTCCGAGCAGCGGGGGCCGACACAATACGGCGCCTTGCTCACATCCAACGGCAGCTGACAGTGATAAAACCGCCCTCCTCGTCCGTTGTGCACCGCACGCAAGTTGCGGATTCATAAGGGAAATCCGTTTCAAGCGGCTGATGCGCCGCTTCTAGATTAACCGTTCCAATCGGGCGATTGACTCGTCCGGAGACGCCTCCTACGATGACATCGATCAATGTCACATTAAGAGGTGCCCATCATGTGGTGCCCACGGAGACACCACGTGAATGCACGGTCCGATTTCCCCCTCCCTCATGCAAATGCTGACACCCCCGCCCTGATCGATGTCGCCATCATCGGGACGGGCTTTGCCGGCCTGGGCATGGCCATCCAGCTCAAGCAGCACGGTATCGACAACTTCCTCGTCTTCGAGAAAGCCGGTTCGGTGGGCGGCACGTGGCGCGACAACCACTACCCGGGCTGCGCGTGCGACGTGCAATCGCACCTGTATTCGTTTTCGTTCGCGCCCAATCCGGACTGGTCGCGCATGTATTCGCCGCAGCCGGAGATTCGCGCTTACCTGGAGCGCTGCACCGATGAATTTGGCGTGCGCCCGCATGTGCGCTTTCACCATGAACTGGCGCGCGCGGCCTTTGACGAAGCCGCCGGCGTGTGGAACCTGGACATGGCGGACGGCCGCCGCTACCGCGCCCGCGCGCTTATCTCCGGCATGGGCGGCCTGAGCCGCCCGTCCTGGCCGAACATTCCCGGCATTGAAACTTTCCAGGGCAAGGCGTTCCACTCGCAGTTGTGGGAACACGACTACGACCTGCGCGGCAAACGCGTCGCCGTGATCGGCACGGGCGCGTCGGCCATCCAGTTCGTCCCGCAGATCGCGCCCAAGGCCGGCCGCGTTGACCTGTACCAGCGCACCCCGCCGTGGATCCTGCCCAAGCCCGATCGCAAGGTGTCACGCGCGGAGCACTGGCTGTTCCGCCACCTGCCTTTCACGCAAAAGCTCATGCGCACCAGCATCTACTGGATGCTCGAATCGCGCGTGCTGGGCTTTGTGATTCACCCAAAGCTGATGAAGGCGGTCGAGCGCATGGCGCGCGGCCACATCAAGCGCCGCATTGCCGACCCGGTGCTGCGCGAGAAAGTCACGCCCGACTACACCATCGGCTGCAAGCGCATCCTGATCTCGAACGACTACTACCCGGCGCTCACGCGCGAAAACGTCGACGTGATCACCACCGGCATCGCGCGCGTGGAGCCCAACGCCATCGTCACCACCGACGGCACGCGGCGCGAGGTCGATTGCCTGATCTTCGGCACGGGCTTTCATGCCACCGACCCGTTCCCGCGCGGCGTGCTGCTCGGCAGCCAGGGCGTGGACATCGTCGACGCGTGGAACAAGCACGGCGCCGAGGCCTACCTGGGCACTACGGTGTCGGGCTTCCCGAATTTCTTCATGGTGGTGGGGCCGAACACGGGGCTCGGCCATTCGTCGATGGTGTTCATGATCGAGTCGCAGGTGGCGTACATCGTCGATGCGCTCAAGTCGATGCGCGCGCACAACGTAGCGGCCATCGACGTACGCCCCGATGTGCAGCGCCGCTTCAACGACGGCATCCAGAAACGGCTGTCGAACGCCATCTGGTCGGCCGGCGGCTGCGTGAGCTGGTACCTCGATCCGAAAACCGGCAAGAACACCACGCTGTGGCCAGGATTCACGTGGCAGTTCCGCCGTGCGACCGCGCATTTCCGGCTGGCGGACTACCGCACGCGCCCGATGCCCGTGCCCAAGGGCGTGCCGCTGCGCGTGCCAGCTCGCACTGTGCCTGCCGCTGCCCAGAACACCGCCAACGAAGAAGCGCTCGACCGTGTTTAAGACCCCATCCAGGCATTGCCGCCAACGCAGGCGCCCAGATGGTTTGGCCTTTGACGTTCCTGCCCTATGCGGCGCCTTGAATTTTTGTGAGCGGGCGGAAAAAGGAAGGAGGCTGTCTGAGCGAAGCGAGTTTGCCTCCTTCCCCGCCCGGTCACGGAAATTCAAGGAATCTTTCGTCGCATCGGGCGCGCCTTTCTTTGCTTACTTTCTTTGGCAAGACAAAGAAAGTGAGTCAGCCCCGGTAGGGGATGAAACGAGGGATGCACCACCAGCGCATACAAGACAAGCAACAAAATCAGGAGACATCTCATGAAGTCATTCAATAACAAGGTTGCCGCCATCACCGGTGCCGCATCCGGCATGGGCCGCACGCTGGCACTGCAGCTCGCACGTGAGGGCTGCCACCTTGCGCTGGCCGATCGCAACGAGGCTGCGCTTGCACAGACGCTGCAGTTGGTTCGAGCGCATGAACGCGACCGCATCCGCGTCACCACACACGCTGTCGACGTGGCCGACCGCGCCGCCGTCTACCGCTGGGCCGAAGAAGCGAACGCTGCTCACGGCAAGGTCAACCTGATCTTCAACAACGCTGGCGTGGCGCTGTCCAGCACGATCGAAGGCATGGACGACGACGAACTCGCCTGGATCATGAACATCAACTTCTGGGGCGTCGTGCATGGCACCAAGGCGTTCCTGCCGCTGCTCAAGGCGAGTGGCGACGGGCACATCGTCAACACGTCGAGCATCTTCGGCATCTTCGCGCAGCCCGGCATGGGCGCCTACAACGCCAGCAAGTACGCCGTGCGCGGCTACACCGAGGCGCTGCGCCAGGAGCTGGACTTGATGAACTGCGGCGTGTCGGCCACCTGCGTGCACCCGGGCGGCATCAAGACCAACATCGCCAAGTCGAGCCGCGTATCGCCCAGCATGAACGGCTTCCTGGTCCGCGACGAGCAGCAAGGCAAGGCCGAATTCGAGAAGTTCTTCATCACCACGGCCGAGAAGGCCGCGAGCGTGATCCTCGATGGCGTGCGCAAGAACAAGCGCCGCGTGCTGATCGGCCCCGACGCCCACGCCGCCGACGTGATGGCCCGCGTGCTGCCCGCCGCATACCAAGCGCTGGTCGTGCGCGAGGCGCGCCGCACGCGCAAGAAGGCGCTGCGCGACGTGCAAGGCGATAGCGCACCGACCGCCGCCCGCGCCAAGTAGGAGGCCGCCAATGAACACGGCCACCACCGCTGAACTTGAACAATTCGCCAGCCCCCCGCGCGCGAATCTGCTCAACGTCGCGCGCGCCATGCTGCGCCCAGGCCGCATCGGCCTGCGCAGCATCGGGCGCGACGTGCTGATCGCCCGTTACGCCAAGCCGCAATCGCGCTACCTGCCACTGATGGGCACGCGCGTGCATTACACCGATGAAGGCGCCGCCAACGCAGAAGGCACGCTGCTGCTGATCCACGGCTTTGGCGCCTCGCTGCACACATGGGACGGTGTGCTGCCGCAACTCACACGCCGTTATCGCGTGATCCGGCTGGACTTGCCGCCGTTCGGCATCACCGGCCCGCTGCGCGACGCACAAGGCCGCCCGCGCGCGATGGAGTTGTCCCTATACCGCGACTTCATCGACGCGTTTGTCGACACGCTCGGTTTGTCCAAGCTCACGCTGATCGGCAATTCGCTGGGCGGCATGGTGTCGTGGGACTTTGCAGTGCGGCACCCGGGCCGGGTGGAGAAGCTCGTGCTGATTGATTCGGCCGGCTTTCCGATGAAGCTGCCGATCTACATCGATCTGTTCAACCACCTGAGCGTACGGCTGACCTCGCCGTGGATGCTGCCCGAGGGCATCATCCGCGCCGCCACGCGCGATGTGTACGGCGACCCGTCACGCGTGTCCGAACCCACGCTGCGCCGCTACGCCGATTTCTTCTACGCCGATGGTGCCCGCCAGGCCATCGGCAAGATGGTGCCGAAGTTCCGGTTTGACGATGTCGATACGAGCGGGCTGGCCGCAATCCGGGTGCCGACGCTCATTCTGTGGGGCCAGCGCGACCGGTGGATCCCGCCCGCGCATGCCGGTGAATTCGCCCGCCGCGTTTCCGGTGCCACGCTGCACATGTATCCGGCGCTCGGCCATATCCCGATGGAGGAAGACCCCGTACGCGTGGGGACCGACCTCTGTGCATTCCTCGATCAAGGGCGCGCTACTGCCCGCCTTGCAGAAACCACATTCCAGGAGAACCGCCCATGATGCCAGTCCGCCGCGACGTGCATCCTCACCTGCCGGCTGATCGCATCAGCAACTGGCACGAGCGAGGCACGCACGTCACCCACTTCCTGAACGCGCTGTCGATCTTCTTCCCCACCGGCGAGCGCTTCTTCATGGACAGCGTGCGCAACTACCGCCATCTGGTGACCGACCCCGAGCTCAAGCAGGCCGTGGCCGGCTTCATCGGCCAGGAAGCCATGCACACGCGCGAGCACGTGCTGTACAACGACCTGCTCGACCGTGCCGGCCTGCCCGCCACCCGCATCGACCGCTTTGTCGGCAAATTCCTGAACGTGCTGCGCAAGTACACGCCCAAGAAGCACCAGTTGGCCGTGACGGTGGCGCTGGAGCACTACACCGCCATGCTGGCGGGTCAGGTGCTCGCCCATGAAGACGGCCTGGGCCGCAACTCCCAACCCGGCTATCGCCAGGTCTGGATGTGGCACGCCATGGAAGAGACCGAACACAAGGCGGTCAGCTATGACGTGTGGAATCTCGCCGTCAAGCCAGGCCTGCGCAGCTATATCCTGCGCACCTCCGTGATGCTGACCACCACGGTGCTGTTCTGGTCGATGGTGTTCTACGTGCACATGCGGCTGATCTTTGCGGATCGCACCTGCAAGCGCAAATTCCTGGGGCTGGGCAAGGTATTCCACTACCTTTGGATCTACCCCGCGCCGCTGCGCAAGATCATTCCGGAGTTCTTCGATTTCTTCCGGCCGTCATTCCACCCGTGGGATGAGGACAACCGCGCGGCGCTGGAGCGTTTGCCCAAGCTGATCTCGGAGATCGAAGCCTACGCCGCCGCCAATGGCGAAGCGCCGTCGCCGTCGATCCGCCGCAAGTTGTCGGCAGCCGGTGCAGCCGGTTCTTGAGCAGGCATTCAAAACACCTGCAGTACCCACTGCATCGGGATCAAACTGGAACTAGAAATAAATAAGGCGCGCCCCACGCATGGGCGCGCCGGAGACACTAGCCTTTGTCCGGCCCGGGCGGGTTGCCCGGCGGTTCGTGCAGGTGCTCGATGACCTGCGCCACGCGGTCGCCCAAGTATTTGTTGGCGGCGGTTTCAAGCGCGCGCATCAGCTCGGCTTCAACCGCCACCAGCGCCAGCGGACGAATGCGCCAGATCACGTCGACCAGACGCGGCACGTCTTCGACCGGCGGCAAGTCGCTGCCGTATTTGTCGAGTTCGCGCACGACCATGGAGACGAGATCGTCGGCCATCGCCTGCGTATGCGGGCGGGCACGCTCGATGATGTCGAGCACTTCGATCAGCGAGAAACCGGCCTTTGCCATCTGGGCACCGGCCAGCAGCGCCTTCGGGCTGCGCGCCAGATAGCCGAGGCCATCGGGTTCAAGCAGGCCAAGCGAGATGGCCCGCGCCAGCGCCTGACGCGACATGGCCCGGCCGAACAGCTTGGCCAGCGCCAGAAGCGAGTAGTGTTTGGGCGACTCATCCGACCACGGGCTGGCGATAGCGGATTCAAGGCCGAGGATGGAGCGCAGGTCATGGCCTTCGACGATGGCCTTGAGCAGTTCCTGGATGTTGGCGAGCGTGTAGCCGCGCCCCAACAGGTGATTGATGAGCTTGAGCCGCCCCAGATGCGCCTGCGTGTAGATTCCCACGCGACCGCGCCGCTCGGGCGGGTCGATCAGGCCACGGTCCTGGTACGAGCGGACGTTGCGGACAGTGGTTTCAGCCGCGCGCGCCAGTTCATCGATGGTGAACTCGCGGGCGGGTGGGGCGGCGGACGGAACGGCGGGCGGACCGCCATCGCCGGTTGGTTTGCGGGCAGGCATGCAAAAAATTCTACACGAGCGCGGCAAAACAACGCGCCAGTTGCCGGAGCCTTTCCGGCGCTCACGACGAGGAGACCGTCGATGTGGGACTTGACCTTGCATCACCGTAATTTCGGCAATAGTGCGCTGCGGACTGCGGGCGCCGTGGTGGTGGCGCTGCTGCTGCAAAGCTGCGCCACCGCCGGCGATGGACACGGCGGCATCGAAGCTGAAAAAGCCAAACAGTTGGAAGACGCCCGCGCCCAGGCACGCGCGCCGTTCCAGTCGGGCAACCTCGCCACGCGCGAGGTGCGGCCCGCCACGCTGCGCGACTCCGGCCAGCCCGATACGATCTCGTATCTGCGGCATGTCGATTTCCGCTTTGACGGCGGTGTCGGCTTCCAGGTCGACCAGCTCGCGCTGCGCATGGTGCCGCGCGCGCCGGGCGACCCGGTGTGGCTCGACGATGTGTCGTCCTACACGCTGCAGCCGGTGAGCGGTTCGGTGCGCGTGACGGCAGAGAGCATGGCCGCGCTGTTCAATACCGTGGTCTTTGCGCGCGGGCCGGGCGGGGATTCGCCTCAGCCACCATTGAGGAACTTCAGTTTCTCGCTCGACGACGGCACGCTCGACATGCGCGCCGAGATGCATCGGCGCGGCGCGTGGGTGCCGATCGAGCTGCGCGGCCCACTGGTGCTGCGTGATCCGCAGACCATCGTGTTCCGCCCCAACGTCGTCAAGGTGCGCGGCCAGGACGCCGGTGCACTGATGGGCGCCGCGCATATCGAATTGGCAGACCTGTTACCGGTGTCCACGCCGTCCGTGCAGCTCACGGGCAGCGAGATCGTCATGCAGGTGCCCAAGCTGTTTCCGCCGCCCGCGTTAGATCTGAAACTCTCCGCCATCCGCGTCACGCGCGATGGGTTGCGCATGCAGATCGGTGACGGCAGCCCGCAGATGCCGCCGCTGGCCAACGCTGCCGACGCGCAGCGCCCGTACATCCTCTTCCGCGGCGGTGATATCCGCTTCCTGCGCTCGATGCCGATGAACGCACGCATCGATATCGTCGTGGCAGACCCGGCCGAGCCGTTCGTGTTCAACCTGTACCGTTACCGGGATCAGCTTGTGGCTGGGTCACTGCGCTTCTCGCCCGATGGGGGCATCCGCGTGCTGATGCCGTCGTTTGACACGCTCGCCGCCGCCGAGGCCGCGAAAGCAACGCCAGTTGCCAAAGCGGCCAAAGTGGCCAAGCCCGCCCAGCAACTCGCCAAGAGGACCGCGCCATGATCGCCCCCGCCTTCGCTCTCGCCGCTTTGATGGTGCGCCTGACATTGGTGACGCTCGGCTTGGCCGGCCTCCTGGCCAGCGCGCTCGCCCGCGCCGCCCAACCACCCGTTGCCCCGATGGCCAGCGCCCAGCGCAAAGCGTTGACCAGCGTGCGCCAGCAATGGGCGCAGCGCTGTGATCCGTCCTCCGGTGCACCCAACGCCAACGGCCCCGCCGTTGCGCGCGACTCGGGCACCGCACCGCCTGTCGTGCAAATGCGCGATGTGGATTTCCGCATTACCGGCAACATCGGTTTCCACGTGCACCAGCTCACCGCGCAACTCGTGCCGCACAAGCCGGGGCAGCCCGTTGACATGGATGACCCCGGCCAGTTCGACATCCGCATCCTCGGCGGGGAAGTCACGGTGCCGAAAGATTCGCTCGACGCGCTGTTCAATCGGTATCTGCTGGATTACTCGCCGCGCTCGCTCAATGCGCTGTCGCTCACGCCGGGCGACGGCGTGCTCGACGTGTCGGGCGGGCTCAAGCTGCGCAACCATTTTCCGGGCGCATGGCTGCCGTTTGGCATGCGCGGCACTCTGGCGCTCAAGGAATCGCGCTACCTCGTCTACACGCCCACCGAAGCCCGCGTGATGGGCATTCAGACGCTGGCGCTGCTCAAGGGGATGGGGCTGGAGTTGTCGCAGCTTGCGCCGCTCAATCGCGACGGCGCCAAGCTGGATGGCAACGACATGGTGCTGGACCAATACACGGTGTTTCCACCACCGCGCCTGGTCGGCCAGATGAAAACGGCGCGTGTCACGCCCGATGGGCTGGTGCTCAGCTTCGGCCCCGCGCCCGCCACGTGCGCGCCCGCGCCAACCGAGGCCGGCAGCCGTATCTGGATCCAGTCCGGCGACCTGAAGATGTACAACGTGCTGGTGACCAACAGCCGCGTGCTCGTCACCGATACATCAACACGCGGGCCGCTGCGCTTCGACCTGTACCACTACCGCGAGGCCGCTGCGCGCGGCACGACGCGCATGGATGCGGACGGCACGCTGCGCGTCGATCTCGCGCCGGCAGCAGCCGTCCAGTAACGCTATCGCCAGCGCGCTATTTCTGGCAGACGGCGCGCAGAATGGCCTCGCCTTCTGAGCGCGGCACAACGGTCTCCCAATGGGGGCCGTCGATATTTTTGGTGAGCACCGTGGCGTGCTGGCCGTCCTGGATCAGCGCGCTGACCGGCAGGATGCGCCCGTCCTTGCAGTCGTAGACGGAGGTGCGCGTGTCGTACTGATACGCCTTGCCGTCTGAGAGCTTGCGCGGCGCGTCATAGGCGTCGCGCGTCGTGGCGCGTACGGTGCCATCCTTGTTGCGCTCGATGGAGTCCTTGTCCAGATAGAGCGAGCCGCCGTTATCGGCCAGCGGGGCCAACTTGACCCAGTTGTCAGCCGCCATGGCCGTCGAGCCACCGATTGCCAGCGCGGCAGCCACCCAGTAGATCAGCGTCGTTCGTTCCGTTCGCATTGCAACCTCCGTTTGCCTCATTGCACAGACGTATGCGGAGCAATGCAGCATGGTTGCATCGTTCTCCGCACATCAGAGATGGTCATAGCAAACGGCATGCCGCGCGTGTGCCACTGCCGCAGCAGGCAACAAAAAAGCCCGCACGGGGCGGGCCTTTGCAGGGATGCGCGGGATTGCGGCTTCGCTTACTTGGCGGCAGCGGCCATGTAGTCGACGGCGGCTTTCACGTCATCGTCAGAGCCGGCGTAAGTGCCCTTGGGCGGCATCGCGCCCTTGCCGTGCAGCGCGATGTCATACATCTTGGCCTTGCCTTCGGCAATACGCGGAGCCCAGGCAGCCTTGTCGCCAAACTTCGGCGCGCCGGCCACGCCAGCGGCGTGACACATCTGGCAGGTCGAGTCGTAGACCTTCTTGCCGACTTCGCCTGCGGAAGCTTGCGGTGCTGCAGCAGCGGGTGCCGGGGCGGCAGGCGCGGCGGCGGCCGGAGCCGGTGCAGCAGAAGCAGCCGAGGCTTCCTGCGCCGAAGCGCCAGCCGCCGGTGCAGCGGCAGCGCCAGCCGGGGCGGCCGGTTCCTGCAGCTTGCCGCCGCCGGAGTTGGCCATGTAGACGATGGCGCGTTCGATTTCGTAGTCGCTCACGTCATCCGGCGACGTGCCGCCGCGAGCGGGCATGCCGCCCTTGCCGGCCAGCGCCACCTTCGTCAGGCCGTCCAGGCCTTGCGACAGGCGCGGGCCCCAGCTTGCCGCACCGCCAAACTTGGGCGCACCGGCCACACCTGCCGCGTGGCAGGTCGCGCAGACTTCCTTATAGAGCTGCTCGCCCGTCTTGAAGACGCGCGGCGCGTTCGGGTCTTTCAGTTCGAGCTGCGCAACAGGCTTGATGCGATCGTTGACGGCCTCTTCCGACATGCCGGAACCACCCGCGCCTTCCTTGGCGCCCAGGCCCACGTAATTGGCCAGCAGGATGATGATGAGAATGGGAACGACAAAGGCGGCGATCACCGCGATGATCAGCTGCTTGGGGGTCTTGATCAGAGGCTCGTGTTCGTCGTGTTGCGCGTCGCTCATGCTCAACTCTCAGGATGGTGGAACCGCTCTTGGAGCCCTCAGAGCGCCGCTGGCGAGGTCACGAGCATCGCCGGCAGTGCATGGGGGCCGCATAGGATCGTGATGAGGGCAGGAAGACCATGGCAATTCAATTGCCGTGTCGGCCCAAACGGACCTGTCCCCGTCTTTCTTTTGGCAAATAACGCGCGATTATATCCGCAATGCCTAGGCCTTTGACACGCGGGACAGCCCTAGGCGCCGCTTTTCGACCTGCGTCAAAAACCCAACGAAACGTTGCAGCAGCACGCCTCGTACCGGTACGTTCATGGGCGTGCGATGGACGCTTGCCCCCAAATGCGCTATCCTGCGGGGCTTCTCTTTCGGTGCGTTCTGTGCCGATATGCGCCCGTAGCTCAATGGATAGAGTACTGCCCTCCGAAGGCAGGGGTTGCTGGTTCGATCCCAGCCGGGCGCGCCATCGATTTGTCGCTTGCTGCCATCCCGGCAGTTGCTATGGCGATCATCACTGCGATTGCTCCGCTTCCTGCGCGACGTGCAAAAAGTTCGGCGAGTGTCTTCTTTCCTGATTCGGTTTTCTCGGCTTCCATGAGCGCGACGTGCGTGCATACGTCGACGTCGTAACCGAGTTCGACACCGAGCTTGACGGTTGCTGCTGCGCTGAGTCGGCCGGCCTTCTTCCACATCGTTACCTGCGCTTGGCTGGTTCCTAGAAGTTCGGCCACGGCCTTTTGCCCATACGGGCTATGGGCTTCAACATATTCATTGAAAAAATCGATCGATGTTTTCATGGCGCACTCCTTGACTTAAAGGCCTTTAACTTTTACCTTATCAACTAAAGGTCTTTAACTAAAGGCCTTTGATTTCGTAACTCTACACCATCCCGGCATCCGAGAAGGACCGGCTCATCTATCAGGAGTAGTGCCATGCAAAAGAACCGCGTTGTTGTCGACATTCATGCCATCACTGTTCGTGAGGGCACCTCGAAAAAGAACGGGCAGCCGTATCACATGGAGGAGTGCGCATGCATGACGACAACCGAGTACGTGAACCCGGAAGGGGTCGTGGTGAGCGAGACGATGCCGGGGATGGTGATGCTGCCGAAGCATCTGAACGGCAAGGTTCGTCCGGGCAAGTTCGAAGCGACGGTTGGCCTTGGTCAGTTCGAGGGCAAGCTCACGCTGCGCGTGGTCGATCTTATTCCCGTGGAAGCGCAACGCCCGCCTGCCAACGCACCGAAGGCGCAGGCTGCTGCGTCGTAATTCATGAGTCCGCTTCGGCGGGCTTTTTCAGTTTACGGGGCAGGTGATGTTGATCGCGTATGACGGTTTTCTGGGGGATGCCATGACGCTCGTAACCATGTCGCGTTCGTTGCACGATCACAGACAGCTAGACCTGTTCGGAGGTGCTGGCCATCGGCATTCGGCGCAGATTCGGCGCACGGTGTTAGCGATCGTCGCTTCGTCCGAAGTGGTTTGGGATAAGCCTGCTGCGGTGCGTATGCGGGTCTTGCATTGCAACGCTGTTGGAATCAAGCGTATTCGGAGGTCGTAATGCTCGCTGTTCTTGCGTGGTGCGGTGTTCGATGGGCGGCGCGTCGCTTGGATCGTAAGCGTTTTGCGAGGCGGTACATGGTTGCCGCTAAGGCTTCTCGTCGGTATCGAGCGCGTTTGCTGGCTATGCGCCATCTGATTGGTTTCTGAGGTCGATCTCGTGGAACGTTTGTGGCGTGTGTGGTGCTTGTGCTTGGGGATGGTGCTTGGTGCTGCTGGTGTTTTCGTTGTCGAGTGGCAATGGCTTGGTTTTCTCGTAAAGCCTGTGTGGTGGCGGCTGTTGGCGTTGGTAGGTGTCTAGCGTCAGGAGTGTCCGCGCTTATGCAGGTTCGGTGGGTGTGTTGGGGCTACGCGCTTTGTGCGCCCTGGGGGCGTAGCGTAGCGCCCGCATCCCGGGGCGCGCGAAGCGCGCCCCTAGACTTGAATCACTAACACTTAAGAACCAAGGCAGTAACCGTAAGGCTTCGCGGGCGATGTACCAACACTGAATGCCCAAAAGAAAACCCCGGCAAGGCTGGAACCTTCCGGGGCGTGAACACCGATAGCTCTCTAGGCAACATCGATGCGTACGACCACTATAGAACAAAACTATCAGTCTCGCCAGTTCGATTCGGGCTTCTACCGTCGCCTGCATCGCTGCGCTCCCCTTACCTCACTTGCTGTTCCTTTTGATCAACGCAGGGCCGTGCAGCTTCGCCATGATGGCTTCGGTGAAGAGTCCAGCCGTGACGACATCATCGTGCGTGTGCGTCGCTGGGCGGATGGGCAACGCGAGGTCGTTGGCTACCCTGTCCGCCGTCACTACCAAAATCCGTTTGAAGGCAAGTTCGACATCAACATTCCGAAGCCTAGAGCGAAGCGTGGTGAGTCGGAGGATCAAGAGAAGTCGTTGAAGTCAGCCGCGCAACGTTCATCGCGTCGTGTTCGTGAGCTTGCGAAAACCGGCAAGCTTGATCACATGATGACTCTCACGTATCGCGGTGTGATGGATGATCGTGAGCGTGCTGCTCGTGACTGGAAAGCGTTCATTCGCCGCGTGCGTAAAGACGTGCGCCTAGTGCGTGACGGCGATCCCTTCCACTTCGTTGCCGTGCTGGAATTTCACGAGAGCGGTGGTATCCATATCCATGCCGGCGTGCATGGCTATCGTGATGCCGATTACCTGCGTGAGCATTGGTATGCGGTGGTCGGTAAGGGCGAGGGCAATGTTGATATGCAGGGTCCGAACAGCAAGGGCCGTAAGCGTATCAAGGGCGTGCACAAGCTCGCTTCGTACCTGTCCAAGTACATCACCAAGGGGAAGTCTCACAAGCTCAATGAGCGGCGTTACTGGGCCAGCAAGGGTATTGATGTTCCTGAGCGTGAGACCGTTGGCCAGTTCCGTGCTGGCGACGATGACGAGTCATTCACAGAAGCGCTGAATGCAACGATGCGTTTCCTCGTTGCTGACAATGCTAATTGGCAGGGCATGATGACTTACGTGTCGCGAGGGCGTAAGTGCTTCTGGTTTGCGATGGCTGCGACCGGTCATGAAGAGCCGGTCGAACTAGATGGTGACGACGAGGATGCGCCGTCAGTGCACTAGCAGCCTGTGCGGATCAGGTCTGACTGGTTCGCTTGCAGCAGGACGTGGAAGCGTGCTCGGTCTGCGTCTGATCCCGCTGTTCTAAGCCACTCTGTGATGATGCTTCTGTCGTTTGCGAGTTCAGCGCATCGGCCATTGTTGGTTGCTCTTCTGTTGAGTGCAGTTTGCTGTGCTTGAGCTTCTGCGTTTTGTCGAGCGATGCGCTCGTCGGCTTGTCTGGCGAGTGCGGCGGTGTACGGGTCGATGCCGGGTTGTTGAGGTGTCGGCAGTGTTGGTGGCGCCGTTCGGTATTCAATTCTCTGCGACGCGTTTTCTATGACGATTGGTGGCTCTGGTCTTGGTTGCGGTTGTGCGGGTGTCGTTGTACGCGCGCTGTTTTTGACGACGGGTGATGGTGCGGGCGCTTGCGCTACCGTTGGCTTCGGTTCTGGGAAGAGTAGTTGCTTGGACGCGGTGTATGCGACGAGGAAAACCATGCTGCATATCGTCAGGCGTATCAACCAATGCATGTCGCGTCGGCCGGATCGTGGCGTGTTCGGGCGACCGTACCATCGGGTGTATTCCTGCTGCCAATTTCGGTTTGGTTTTTCCATGGCTGCGGCCTTTTCGACGGACTGTTAATTGCGGCGGTAAACTACACCAAAATAGAAATTCCGCTGGCGGGAGTATGACGTTTGAAGATGTCATTGGTATCTACATGGCGTCTGTCGTGCATCGGAGTGCGCAGCGCGACCATTATTCACTGCAACGATTGCAACCCCACTTTGGCGGGATGCTTATCGCGAATCTCAAGCGGGCAGATGTCCGTGCATATGTGCAGCGTCGCGCCGTTGATGGTGTTAAGCCTGCTACAGTCAATCGTGAACTTAAGCTGTTGTCTGCGGCGATCAACTACGTTCGTATTGAGCATGATCGTGCGGATTTGCCTAACCCGGCGCAGCGGTTAGGAATAAGCGAAGGTGAGGGGCGCGTTAGGTGGATTACTAACGGTGAGGCGTCGGCGTTGTGTGAAGCTGCTGAGCGGCATGCCCGTCGCCCTCATCTAGCAGTGTTTATCCGGTTGGCGCTGAATACAGGTTGCCGAAAATCAGAGTTAATTAAACTTGAATGGGCTCGCGTGAGTTTTGAGCGGCGTTTGTTGTCGCTCGGCGCGGAGCATACAAAGTCGGGCAAGCGTAGGTCTGTGCCGTTGAACGATGCTGCGTTGGATGCGTTGCGGGAGATTCAGGCGTGGCGGAACGTGCATGCTTCGGGCAGTCCTTGGGTGTTTGCGACCAAGGGTGAGAAGCGGATTACGACGTTTCAGAAGGGATTTTCAGCGGCGGTGGATCGGGCTGGCATCGTGAATTTTCGTATTCACGATATGCGGCATACCTGCGCGAGTTGGTTGGTGATGGCAGGTACGCCGTTGACGGTGGTTAGAGATTTGCTAGGGCACTCGTCGGTGACGGTAACAGAGCGATACGCACATTTTGCGCCAGAACAGTTGCACGGCGCCGTGCAGCGGTTATTGCCCTTTTGAGGCGTCGAAGGCGTGTAGACTGCTGCCCTCCGAAGGCAGGGGTTGCTGGTTCGATCCCAGCCGGGCGCGCCAAAAGATCAAAGACTTACGCAAACTTGCAGGGCTTTTTCCCGCCAGAACTGCGCTTCTGCCGCAAGATGCCGGTTTGCCCATTTCCGAATGCCCTTCAGTCCCCCAGCATTTTTCGATTCGTCGATCGCGCGGCGGGCGCTCTGAGAAACAGCCCCCATCAGGAGTCGAGCCGTGAGCCGTTACTGGAGCACCATCGTTCAGCAACTTGTGCCCTATGTCCCGGGCGAGCAGCCGGCCATCGCGCGCCCCATCAAGCTGAACACCAACGAGAACCCATACCCGCCGTCACCGCGGGTGGTGGCGGCAATCTCTGCGGAACTGGGCGACACAGGCGACAACCTGCGCCGCTATCCCGATCCGCTGTCGCGCCGGTTGCGCGAAACGGTGGCCGCCCAAGTCGGCCTGAAGCCCGAGCAGGTCTTCGCGGGCAACGGTTCAGACGAAGTGCTGGCGCATGTCTTTCAGGCGCTGCTCAAGCACGACAAGCCGCTGCGCTTTCCCGACATCTCGTACAGCTTCTATCCGACCTACGCGCGGCTGTATGACGTGCATTGCGAAGTGGTGCCGCTGGCGGACGATTTCTCCATCCGCGCTGATGACTATCTTGGTGACGCGGGCGGCGTGCTGTTCCCGAACCCCAACGCGCCGACCGGCCATGCGCTGTCGCTGGCGGAGATCGAACGGATTGTCGCTGCGAACCCGTCGTCGGTCGTCGTGGTGGATGAGGCCTATGTGGATTTCGGCGCCAGTTCCGCCATTGCGCTTATCGACCGCTACCCGAACCTGCTCGTTGTGCACACGACGTCGAAGTCGCGTTCGCTGGCCGGTATGCGCGTGGGCTTCGCATTCGGGCACGCAACGCTCATCGAAGCGCTCAATCGCGTGAAGGACAGCTTCAATTCATATCCGCTGGACCGCCTCGCGCAGGCGGCCGCCCAAGCGGCTTACGAAGACGACGCGTACTTCCGCGCCACGTGCGCGCGCGTGGTTGCGAGCCGCGCGCGGTTGACGCAATCACTGCAGTTGCTGGGGTTCGAGGTCGTGCCGTCGATGGCGAACTTCGTCTTCGCGAAGCATCCGGCCCACGACGCAGCAACGCTGGCGGCACGCCTGAAAGATCAGGCCATCTTCGTGCGCCACTTCAAGCTGCCGCGCATCGACCAGCATCTGCGCATCACTGTCGGCACCGACGATGAATGCGACGCATTCTTAAAGGCGCTGCAAGGTCTGCTGACGTAAGCACGTACACGCGTGCGGCAAATTGCCACCGGGGTTGACCAGCCGTTCGGGCGATCGCGCGCGCAGATGGTCGCCCCCTTCGACCACACGGTGCGCCAGCGGCATTGCACCGTGTGCATTGAAGACCACGAACGCAAGCGATTGCTGCACTCAGGTATGCGGAACATTGACCATGCGCAGATGCCGCCGGCCGATTGCTGTGCCAGAATGCACGAGCGGGAAAATGGCGCGCCGACGCCGTCCGCTGTCCCCCAGGGCGAGCCTGCGCAGTGCACGGGCGCAGCACGGGACGCCACACAACACACTCCCACAAAAGGAATCAGCATGTCCAATCGTCGTCAATTCCTGAAGAGCATCCCGATTGTGGCCGCCGCAGGCGCCGTCATGTCGATGTCGGACCTGGCGCTGGCAGCGCCGATGGTGGCGGAGGCCGATCCGCAAGCCAAGGCGCTTGGCTACTTGGCTGACACCGCCAAGGCCGACAAGGCCAAGTTCCCGAAGCACACGCCGGATCAGCACTGTGGCAACTGCGCCCTGTACCAAGGCGGTACGGCAGCGCAAGGCGGCTGCCCGCTGTTTGCCGGCAAGGATGTCGCCAACAAGGGTTGGTGCAGCGCCTGGGCCAAGAAGGCCTAAGCGACTGAGCATCAATGCAAACGGACCCTTCGGGGTCCGTTTTTCATGGGCGCTCGCTCTACAATGCGTGCCATGCCGTTCACATTCACGCCCACCGTCCTCGTCATCGACGACGAGCCGCACATCCGCCGCTTCGTGCGCGCGGCGCTGGAGGAAGAAGGCTGCGAAGTCCACGAAGCCGATCGCGTCGGGCGCGGCCTGATCGAAGCCGGAACGCGCCAGCCCGATGCGGTCATCCTCGATCTCGGCCTGCCCGATGGTGACGGCATGCAGTTGATCCGCGAGTTGCGCACCTGGACGGAGGTGCCGGTGCTGGTGCTCTCTGCCCGCGTGGATGAGCGCGACAAGATCGACGCCCTTGATGCCGGCGCCGATGATTACCTGACCAAACCCTTTGGCGTGGGCGAGTTGATTGCCCGCTTGCGCGTACTGCTGCGCCGACACGCCAAGCGCGGCGAAGACGGCGGCAGCGTCATCCGCTTTGGCGAGGTGGAAGTCGACCTGGCGCGCCGCCTGGTCAGCCGCAACGGCGAGGCGGTGCATCTCACGCCCATCGAATACCGGCTGCTGGCCGTGCTGCTTGGCCGGCGCGGCACGGTGATGACGCACCGCGAACTGCTGCGCGAAGTCTGGGGCCCCGCGCATTCCGACAGCAGCCACTATCTGCGCATCTATATGGGCCATCTGCGCCACAAGCTGGAGCGCGACCCGACGCGGCCCGAGCACCTGTTGACCGAAGTCGGCGTCGGGTACCGCTTTACCGCTTAAAGCGGCTCAAGCGCAGGCTCACTGTTCCTTGATACCTGCGGCGCGCACGATGCGGCCATTGCTGTCGTATTCCGCGCGGATGGTCGCGGCGAACTGCTCGGCCGTGCCACCGGCCGGCACCACGGCGGCCTGCATGAGGCGCTCGCGCAGATCAGGCGCAGCCAGCGCCTTGTTGATCTCTGCGTTCAGTCGGGTAATCACGGGCGCAGGCGTCTTGGCCGGCGCAAACACGCCAAAGGTCGATGCCATGTTGGCCCTGGCGTAGCCCAGCTCGGTGAAAGTCGGCACATTGGGCAGCGCCTCGAGCCGGTGCGGCGCGCCCACCGCCAGCGGACGCAGCTTGCCGCTCGTGATGTGTTGCATCAGGGTCGGCCCCACGTTGGTCGACATGACCTCCACCTGGCCGCCCAGCGCATCCGTCAGCTGCTGGCCACCGCCCTTGTACGGGATCAGCGTGATATCCACGCGTGCCTGCGTCCTGATCTGTTCCAGCACGAGATGCCCCACCGTGCCCAGGCCCGACGTCGACCAGCGGATCGAACCCGGCTTGGCCCGCGACTGGCTCAGCATGTCGGCAAAGCTCTTGCCCGTGAACGACGGCGTGCCCAGCAGGATCATCGGCGCATACATGACGTTGGCCACGGGCGCGATATCTTTCTGCGGGTCGTATGGCAGCTTGCCGAAATGCGGGTTCAGCGTGAGCGGGCTCACCGAGGAGAAGCCGAGCGTGTAGCCATCGGGGGCCGCCTTGGCCACGGCGTCCATGCCGATGCTGCCACCGGCACCGGCGCGGTTTTCCACCACCACCGGCTGACCGAGTTGCGCCGACAGTTTTTCACCCAGCGCACGCGCCACGTTGTCGGAAATGCCGCCGGTCGGATACGCGACGATGATGCGGATCGGCTTGGCCGGGTAGTCCTGCGCCTGCGCGGGCAATGCGGCGACCAGCGGCAAGCTGACGCACAGCACCGCAGAGGCAAGCAGACGACGGCGGGCGATACGTACGGAAGTCATGGCGCGGTGCCGGAAGAAAAGACAGGAAGCGACATTTTAGGCGGATGCCCAGGCAAGCTCGCCTGGCCGCGTGCACAAAAACGGCAGGCAAAAGAAAAGGCGCCCGAAGGCGCCTTTTCCGTTCCCAATCGAGTAACAGCGTCGATTAGAAGATGTGGCGGATACCCACGCCAACGCTGGTCTGGTTCGACTTGCCAATGCCCGAAGCATTGCCACCGCCCGACAGTTGCGGCAGAGCTGCGTCCTTGACCTTGTTGTAGTCGACCGTGCCATACACTTGCGTGCGCTTGGACAGAGCGTACTCGGCCAGCAGCACACCGGTGTAACGCTTGCCGTCGTTGCCGGCGGTCAGCTGGGCGTTGCTGATGCTGTCGTAGTAGAACACGCCAGTCAGAGCCAGTGCCGGGGTGACGTTGTACGTCACGCCCAGGATGCCGACGTGGTCACGACGCTTCGTGGCGCCCGGGGTCAGGCCAGCGCCCGACGTGGCATTGCCGTAGATGTTCAGGCCGAAGGCGCTGCCGCCAACGCAGTTGGCCGAGCTGTTCACGCAGCCCGTGGCGTCGCTGCTGTCGATGTAGCCTGCGAACAGCTTGGCGGCGGCGATGGTGTAGTTACCACCGATACCCCACACGGTTTGCTTGTTGCCCGCAACGTCCTTGTGCTGCTGTGCGAAGGCGCCGATATATGCCGGGCCGAACTCATAGGCCACCGTGCCACCAACGTACGAGTTCTGGCTTGGAGCGCCAGGCACTTCGCCAAACCCGTAGGCCAGGCCGACCGACAGGCCGTTCCACTTGCCTTCGTACTTCAGCATGTTGGATTCACGCAGACCGGTCAGGCCGTAGTACATCCACGAGTTGCCGTCGTAGTTACCCACGCCCAGCGGGTCGAAGTTGCCGCCAGTCGTGAAGCCGAAGTTGTATTGACGGCCCAGCGTGATGGTGCCCAGGTCCTTGTTGGACAGGCCCACGAACGATTGACGGTTGAACAGCGTACCGGCGCTGCTCATGCGGCCAGTGGCCGAGTTGAAACCGCTTTCCAACACGAACAGCGCCTTGTTGCCGCCGCCCAGGTCTTCCGAGCCCTTCAGGCCCCAGCGGCTGTTCGACACAGCACCGCTTTCCATCTGGGTCAGGCTGTTGCCAGCTTGGTTCGCGTTGTTGATGTAGTGAATGCTGGTATCGACAATACCGTACAGCGTCACGCTCGATTGGGCATAGGCAGAACCTGCGAACAGGGCGCCAACTGCAACCAGAATGGCAGACTTTTTCATGTGGGCTCGTAATAAAAGAGTTGTCTCAAACCGCCCGACCCCGTGTGCATGAGGTAGGGCTCCTCCGTTTCCTTAACTTCCGTGTGGGAAGTGCCGCGCAAATTTAACAAAAGCCCATATGTGCGGCAAAGCAATTCACGGAATCGCTCTACCAAGTGTGGTAAGCGCGCATCGCTCTTAATGCATCGCACCAAATCGGCCTGCTACAAGGCCTGCCAGCGCGTAGCGCCCTGCTGTGGTGCACCAAGGCTGGCCGCCGCCTTTCAGCCGGTCTCTTGATTAGACAAAAAGGTTGGGGGATTGCCGGAGGCGGTTCATGCCATTGGCGTGTTTTTGGCGCCATTCACGCTGACTCGCATCATTTCGGCGCCGACAACAAACCGTTCGTCGCACCACCGTGGATACGGCATGCCCCCTGACCTAGTCTTCAGACCGTGGCAGGACATCGAATGACCACGCCTAAAACAGCACCGAAAATCAGTTGAAGAAGGAGTTCGCCATGCGACTCAGGCAAATGGGGTTGGCCGCCATGCTGGCGGTCGGGGCCCTCGCGGCGGGCAGCGCTTGGGCGCAGGCCAGCCGCGTGGAGGTGTTCGGCCAGGATGCACGGGCCGAACGGTTTGACGTCTATAGCGACGGCGCCCGCACCGGACGCTTCGACACGTATACAGAAGGCGCGCGCAGCGGTCGCTTCGACCCGTATTCGGATGGCATGCGCAGTGACCCGGCCGGCCGCAACCGCGAGGGTGGCGGCACGGTCTACGGGTATCCGGTACCGAATTGATGCCTTGATCGGCAACCGCTTACGGGCCGGTCTCCAGGCACCCTCCACTTTCCGCCTCTTGGCCCACTCTGGCCCCGCTGGTGATGCGCCAGCGGGGCATTTTCATGCGCGCTCAGATGCGCTTGTCGAGCGTGATCGGTAACGCGCGCACGCGCCGGCCAGTGGCGTTGGCGTGATGAACGGCGTTGGCGATGGCCGCAAGCGGCCGGAACGGGGGACATGCTGCGGAAGGAAGCCACTGAACCGTGGCTTCGCAGAGGCGTTGCTGCGGCACGTGTCAGCCTTACGCGCCGCGTTGCAGCAGCGTTATCTGGCCGGACCAGCGCGATCGCGCGACACGTCCATCACCATGCGCGTCAGCAGGTACAAGCGCGGCACGATCGAGTTCAGATCGACGTATTCCGCGTCGTTCGAGTGCGCGCCAAAGCTCGCCAGGCCGAAGCGTTCAATCACGGGCGCGCGGGTCTTCGACGCGGCAAACGCGGCATCGGTGCCGCCGCCTTCGGCCTTGTCGTCAATCTCCAATGTCTTGCCGAGTTCACCGTAGATCTTCTGGGCGTGTTCAGCCAGCGCGCGTGAGGCGGGCGTGGCTTCGAGCGGCGGGCGGCGGCGCTCGAACTTGGCGCTCACCTGTGTGTCCGGAATCAGCTTGTTCTTGATGCGCTCGTTGACGGTTTCTTCCAGCTTCTCGGCATCGGCAGCGCGCAGCAGGCGCACGTCCGCCTGGGCACTGGCCACGGCCGGGATCACGTTGCGGTTGGTGCCTGCCTGCGCCACCGTCCAGTTCACCTTTAGGCCGGTTTCCGGTTTGGACAGATCGCGCATTTGCAGCACTTGGTGCGACAGTTCGTACAGCGCGTTGTGGCCCTGCTCCGGCGCGCCGCCCGCGTGCGAAGCCTTGCCCTTCACGTCCAGCAGGATCGCGCCAATGCCGCTGGTGGCCAGCGACAGCTTGTCAGATGTCACGCGCGTGCCTTCGCACGAGAACACGGCGTCCTGCTCGGCGCCCAGCTTGGCCTGCATGGCGCGCGCGCCCGGCGAGCTGATCTCTTCATCGCCGTTGATCAGCACCGTGAGCGTGCCGTACTGCTTGAAGCCCACCGCCTGCAGGATCGACACCGTATGCAGAATGACCGCCACGCCGTTCTTGTCGTCGGCAATGCCCAGGCCGTAGGCGCGGTCTCCGTCGATGCGGAACGGCTGCTGCGCGAGCATGCCCTTCAGGTAGACGGTATCCATGTGCGCAATCAGCATGATGTTGCGCTTGCCCTCGCCCTTGAAGCGCGCGAGCACCATCTTGCCGACCTTCTCGGGCGTGTCGGCCATGCGGTAGGCGTGGTCGCTCGGGTCGATGAGCTTGACGTCGCCGCCCATGCCGCGCAGGCGGTCGGCAATCACCCCGGCAATCTTGTCCAGGCCTTCGATGTCCTTGCTGCCCGATTCGATCGAGACCAGGGTCTTCATGGTGTCGATCAGCGCGGGCTTTTCCTGCTGGGCGCGCTTGTAGATTTCAGCGGGCGGCACCGCGGCGGCCTGACCGGCAGCCAGCACACCCACCATTGCAGCGGCGGCCAGCATTGCCGTGCGCATGCCCTTGGGCACCAACGGGGCTCTCATGAATGTTTCCTCACCTGTTCTTAGTTATGGTCTGCAACAAAGCGGCGATTTTCGCACGCTCGCCTGAGGATTGCCCGAGGGCTATCCCCCCTTTGGATGTGCGCCATGACACCGCGCAAGGGAATACTGATAGACATGCGTAAAACGAAAGCGCCGGGCTGACACTCTCGCTACAATTGCTGCCATGCAATACATCCATGTCGTCAACGGCGATGTTGCCGGCGCCACGCTCAAGCAGGCGCTCGCACAGGCTGGCCGCCCCGATTCCGTAGTCGTACTGCGCGACGATCTTGCCGTCGGGCCGCTGGCCGACGTCGACAGCGTGGCGATGGCACGCTCGGGCTTCTGGCAGCGCGTGGCGCCCAACAGCAACATCGACTTCGCCGCCGAGATGCGCGATGCACTCGCGTCGCTGGCCGACCTGCGCGATGCCGCCACGGAAGTCGCAATCTGGCACGGCCAAAGCGCGTCGGACCAGCTCATGCTGCGCCGGGTGGCCTTCCACCTGCACCAATCGCCCCAGCGCATCAATGAAGTCGGCATGGACGTGCGCGAACTTGAGGCCCCCCACGGCCAAGGGCCGCTCACCACCATCGGCATGTATTCGGGCGCGCGGCTGGCGCGGCGGTTTTCGACCATCGCACCCGTGTCGGTGCTGCGTATCGGCCGCTTGGCCTACGAATGGCAGCAGACCGTGCGCGAGAACGCCGATACGCGGCTGTGGAAGGGCAATACGCTGGTGCCGGTGTCATACGGCACGGTAGACGAAGTGATCCTGGAGCACGTGCCGACCGACTGGGCCAGCGCGCGCGACGTGGTGGGCAGCATCATGGGCGCCATCGACGGGCTGCTCGCCAGCGACTGGTTCGTCTTCTGGCGCTGCCGCGAGCTGGTCAGCAATGGCCAGTTGCTGCTACGCGGCGAGGCCGATTCGCTCACCACCTGCGAGCTGCGCCGCAATGTGAGCGTGGCGGTTTAAGTCCGCGCCAACCCGGTCGATTTGGACATCAGAAGCAGGAGCGCCCAGAGCGCTCCTTTTTTGTTCACGCCGCCTTCGCAACCTGTGCCTGCAGGCAGGCGCGCTTTGGCCATCCATCCGGAAACAACACCAACTGTCCAATTCCGGGGGGCCAACCGTGAATATTTCTTGATTGACCAGCAGTGCCTCGCTGCAAGCGCTCCCACAGCAACTGGCTCAGAACCTGGGCGGTCAATCCACGGCGTCGGTGGCCGTGGGCA
The DNA here is from genome assembly GCA_963512445.1 of uncultured Ralstonia sp. Classification (GTDB taxonomy): domain Bacteria; phylum Pseudomonadota; class Gammaproteobacteria; order Burkholderiales; family Burkholderiaceae; genus Ralstonia. Next base: position 117,792 of record CAUPMS010000008.1, on the reverse strand, counting down.
GCAGCATCAGCGTCTGCGGCTGACGCTGCAGCGCGCGGGCATCAACTGTCGCGGCGGATGCCCGCGCGGGCTGGGCAGTCGATGGGCGTGCCTGTGTCGCCGGAGTCAGCGGCGTCGATTTCATTGGCGAGGTCCGCGTCGGGCTGGGCGCCTTGCACGTCGTTGTGCACATCGCCCTCGCCCCACGGCATGCCGGATTCGCGCAGGCGCTTGCGCTGCGTGCGGTCGCGCTGGAACATCTCGGCCAGCTCGTCGCGGCCCTGCTGCGCAAGTGACACGAGCTTCTTCTGATCGCGGTAGACCGGGTAGACCTGCTCCATCGAGTTGAGCGTATGGCGGCGGAACGTCTGCGCGATGCGATGCGCTTCGTACGGCGCCTTGCCCAAGCCCTCCAGCACGCGGCGGCTGAGCATGAGCGAGCCCTCGAACATCTCGCGCTCGATCACCTCCACGCCGCGGTCGCGCAACTGGTACACGTGCGACACGTTGCGCGCCCGCACGTACAGCTTCAGGTGCGGAAAGCGTTCACGCACACGGTCCACCACTTCCAGGTTCGTCTCCATGTCGTCAATGGCGACAACCATCATGCGGGCGCGGTCGGCGCCGGCGGTTTCCAGCAAGTCCATGCGCGTGGCGTCGCCATAGAAGACCTTGAAACCGAAACGGCGCAGCATGTCGATCTGGTCAGGGTCGTGGTCGAGCACGGTGGGGCGATAGCCCTGGCTGTAGAGCATGCGGCCAACGATCTGCCCGAAGCGGCCGAAACCCACGATGATGACTTCGTTCTCCTGCGGCTCGATGGCATCGGGCGCGCGCTTCTTGCCATCCATCAGGCGCGGCGCGAGGACCTTGTCGTGGAAGAGCAGCAAGAGCGGCGTGGCCGCCATCGACAAGGCAACCACGAGGTTCAGCGCGGCAGCCGTCTCGGCACCGAGCACATTGCCCGCCACGCCAGGGCCAAACACCACAAACGCAAATTCACCGCCCTGCGAGAGCAGGAACGCAAACAGCCATGCCTGTCCGCGCGCAATGCCAAAGCGCGTGGCCAGCAGGCGCAGCGCGCCAATTTTCACCGCCAGGAACACGGCAACCAGGCCGATCACCGCCAGCGGCTGGCGCATCAGCACGCCAAAGTCGATCGACATGCCGACGGCCAGGAAGAACAGCCCGAGCAGCAGCCCCTTGAACGGCTCGATATCGGTTTCCAGCGCGTGGCGGTATTCGGAATCGGCCAGCAGCACACCGGCAATGAAGGCGCCCAGCGCCATCGACAAACCCACGCTGTGCATCAGCAGCGCAATGCCCACCACCACCAGCAGCGAGAACGACGTGAACATCTCGCGCATATTGGTGCGGGCAATCGCGCGCAGCACGGGCCGCAGGAGCGTGCGCCCGCCAAAAATCACGGCCGCCACCACGCCCACGGCCTTGAGTGCGGCAAGCCAATGGGCGCCGCCTGCGGCATCGCCCGCATCCCCCATTTCGGGCGCCAACAGCGGCAACAACGCAATCAGCGGGATGGCCGCGATGTCCTGGAACAGCAGGATGCCGAAGCTGGCCGTGCCCGCCGGCGTACGCATCAGGTTGCGCTCGGAGAGCGTCGCCAACGCAATGGCTGTGGACGACAGCGCCAAGCCCAGCCCGGCCACCACCGCCGCGCGCCACGGGTGGCTCACCGCCATCACCGCCAGCCCGACGGCAAGCGCACACACCGCGAGCTGCAGCCCGCCATAACCAAAGATGCTGCGCCGGAGCGACCACAGCCGCGCGGGCTCCAGCTCCAGCCCAATAACGAACATCATCAGCACGACGCCAAACTCCGAGAAATCCAGAATCGACTGCACATTGGTGATGAGGCGCAACCCCCAGGGCCCGACGATCACCCCGGCCAGCAGATAGCCGAGCACCGAGCCCAGCCCCAGCCGGCGCGCCAGCGGCACCGCCACCACGGCCGCGGCCAGGTAGATGACGAAATTGACGAGCAGATCGTGCGATTGCATGAACGAAGGAGAATCAGTCGAGTTCAACCGGCAGCCACGGCTGCAGGGCGGCGCGGATGCGATCGATATGCGCGGCGATCGCCTCGGGCGTGGCGTCGTCGGCGTCGTGCAGCACGTGCGGCGGCTGCCACTGCATGCCGCACAGCGCGGCGGTCTGCTGCAGTGGCAACAGGAACATGTCGAACGCGTGGCCGTGGGTGCCGGCTTCGCTATAGGCGTGTTCGCGGCCGCCGGTGGTGGCCAGCACCATCACGTGCTTGCCGCGCAGCGCCGTGCCGCCCGGCCCGAAAGCCCAGCCCATCTCGAGCACCACGTCCAGCCACTCCTTGAGCAACGACGGCGTGGCGTACCACTGCACCGGAAACTGGAAGACGATCAGCTCCGCCGCCTCCGCCGCTTCCTGCTCGATGCGCACATCGATGTCGAAATCGGGGTAATGCCAGTACAAGTCATGCATGGCCACGCCGGGCAGGTTGGCCAGCGCACGTGCGAGCGGCTTGTTGGCGCGCGAACGGCGCGGCGCGGGATGCGCGTAGATCACAAGTATGCGCGAGGGCGTCATGGAAAATCAGGAGGCGGGGCGTCTTGATGGCGCATCTTCGCACGGCTATTGTTGAGCGGCGTTACAAGCCGAGCCGTAGCCTCGGTGGCGATGCGGCGCACACAGCACTTTGAAAAGCGCCCCTCTCCTCGCTTTTGCGCGATGCAGCATTTTACGTTGTTGATACACCACAACCTTTGAGCCCAGGCTCAGCTGCGCTAAATCAATGGTTTATCGGGAAACTCTGTGGAAAGTCTGACACCAGACTTACGGGGAAACCCTGATTGCACTACAATGGCATGGTGCGTTGCACAACACTCAGTTGCACCCGATTGAGTGCCCCGGAGGTGCCATCCGCACCTCCGACTCATCATTTCGCTGCCCTCTACTGAGGGGCGCGATCAGAACAGGAACCGTGTCGTGAACCCGCTCGAACTGAGCAAGGCCATCGGCGTCGTCACCCAGGACGACATCGACAAAACGGAAGCAGCGCAAGGCGCGCCGCGTTCCACCGTGCTGGTGCGCGAGCTTGCCGCGCACCATCGGTCGCGCCTGCTCAAACACCTGCTCGCCCTGGGCGAAGAAGACCGCCTGCTGCGTTTCGGCCAGGTGGTGCGGGATCACGTCATCGAGGCGTACGTCGACAGCATCGACTTTGACCACGACAAGGTCTTTGGCGTCTACAACGAGCGCCTGGAGCTGGTTGGTGTGGGCCACCTCGCCTACCTGCGCGACAACCCGCAGGGGCGCGTGGCGGAGTTCGGCGTGTCGGTGTCGGAATCGGCACGCGGCAAGGGCGTGGGCAGCGCGCTGTTCCAGCGTGCCGCCATGCACGGCCAGAACACCAAGGTGCGCACGCTGTACATGCACTGCCTGTCGCGCAACGCGGCCATGATGCACATCGCCAAGAAGGCCGGCATGCGCGTGCAGTATGCCTATGGCGAGGCCGATGCCTATCTGGAGCTGCCGCCGGCCGACACGATGAGCCTGCTGACCGAAGCCATCGATGAACAAGTCGCCGATCTCGACTACATGCTCAAGCGCAACCTGCGCGACGTGCGCCGCTTCGGCCAGCGCTTCTGGCGCTCGCTGGTGCCGCAAAAACGCACGGTCTGATTGCACCGCAGATGACGAAACGCCCGGCTTTGACCGGGCGTTTTTTTGTTGGCCGCCGTCTAGAGCAATTGCGCGCTTGTCAGCCGCAGGGGTGCCTTCCCTACGATGATGACAAGGCACCTCTCGCCCTTCAAGGGCGGCCATCTGCGTTGCCCGCGAGCCCGGTGCCGAGGCAAGAAGGAGACGACGATGAAGACACCCTCTGCACGGCTGCCGCTTGTGGCAGCGGCCGCTCTGCTCTGCCTGAGCGCTCTGCCCGCCACAGCCCAGGACGCCACCCTGGGCGAGATGACGATGGCCAATCCATCCGCCCTGAAATGGGTCGACCCACCCCCGGGCCTGCCCAAGGGGGCCAAGCTGGCCGTGCTCTCCGGCGATCCAGGCAAGGACGGCCCCTACGTCATCCGTCTGAAAGCGCCGGGCGGCTACAAAGTGCCGCCGCACTGGCACACCCAGACCGAGAACATCACGGTGATCTCCGGCACGCTGTATCTGGGCGGTGGCGACAGCATGGACAGAGGCGCCGCGCACATGCTCAAGACCGGCGGCTACCACTCCGTCCCGGGCGGCGTGCATCACTACGCCTTCACCAAGACGGCGACGGTGGTGCAGATCCACGGCACCGGGCCGCTCGAGATCAAGTACGTCAACCCGCAGGACGATCCGTCGGCCAAGCAATGACGCCCTCCGCCGGAAGCGCCGGCTTCCGGCGGCAACCCGCATCGTCATCGCTACGCGGTACAGTGGCGCGTCGCCCCCTTACCGGCCTCGCGCCCACGCCGCCATGACCGATGACGAACGCGCCATCCGCGCCGTAGTAGACACCTGGCTCGCCGCCAGCAAGGCCGGCGACCTGCCCACCGTGCTCAGCCTGATGACCGACGACGTGCTCTTCCTCACGCCCGGTCAGCCGCCCTTCGGCAAGGAAGCCTTCGCCAAGATGTCCGACGACATGAAGGACGTGCGCGTTGAAGGTACGAGCGATATTCAGGAGGTGCAGGTGTTTGGCGAGATTGCGTATCTGCGTAACTTCCTGCGTATCAACGTGACGATGCCCGACGGCAAAGTGTCGAAGCGGTCGGGGCAGACGCTGACGATCTTCCGCAAGAGCGCGGATGGAACGTGGCGGCTTTCGCGGGATGCGAATTTTGTGATGCCGGATTCGGGTGCCAAGTAACTCGGCCCTGTGTCCATGCACGACTGCATGTTGTCTTTCTGGGCATCCCCGCCCGTCTCGGGGAAGCCTTCCTGCTGTTTTAGTTCTCTTCCCGCTCAAGCAGATCCAACACCTCCCATCGGTACGGATCGACCAACACGCCTTCCAGCGTAGTCAGCAGATACACCCCGATCGCGTCGAGAAATCCGGCACGAAATTCGTGCGGATGCAGCCCGACGGCGAACGCAAATTCCCAGCGCAAAGCGTTCGGCCGGAATTGCCGGTGCACGCGCAAATCGGATTGCGTGCGACGCAGAAATTCCCGCGCAGCCAGTGCGCCGGTCAGGTATTGGCGTTTGCGATTGGTCATTGGGCACCTCCGAGAGCGGTGTACGCAGGGGTGCGAGGTGGGGATGGGTAGGATGCGGGGCGGTGCCCGCTGGGTGCGAACAACATAGAACCTCCGTAGTTCTACAACGTTGGAGGCCCGCTCTTCGTCGCCAAACGGAGGGGGCGGGCCCGCGATGGAGTTGGCGAACCGGCCTACGGAGAACCGGCAGACCCGAAGGTCTCTCCACCCGGCCCGCCATTGCATAGACGTGCGAGTGCACCGGGCAAATGCTTGCGCAAATTGCCTCTCCGTAGAAACTACGTGGGTCGCCAAACCCGTGCCATCTTGTTGATGGCGAGAGGGATTATAACAACATGATTTTATCAATCGACCTTGTTGCCGACAGAATTAGAAATATCTGACGAATTTCGATCTTTTGGATACAACGCATCTACATGTATCGGAAAACTCCGCTTCCCATCGAGAAGCTCCAGAACCATAGCTCGGACTCTGCCTTGCTCATCTTCCATACGTCCGTGCGCTGTTGGCGCATAAGTTCCGTTCTTGATTTGCGTTTTATTGAAATCATAACCAATAGCGTGCCCCATCTCGTATAAAAGATCGATCAGCAAATCGACACGCCGAGTACCCCATGCCACAGGCTCCATCTTTGTGTTACCCAAGTGATCCAAGTACTGCTGCCACACATCCAGCACTGCCTTCTCCCGAGGCTTTTTTGCCGAAAATTCAAGGTCGATCCGATTGAGCGCTTCGACGTGAGCGGGCGCGATGCTATAGGCGCGAGTAGCCATGAGTGTTTTAAAAATCGCCAGCTTTCTGCCTCGCTCCTCATTTCTATCGTCCAGATATCTCGTGACTTGCACGGCAATCACCGGACTTAGCGCTGTCGAGAGGACCATCAGAATTTCAGTCAAAGTCATGATGTTTATCGAAATAGGAATAATGATATTGCAGTCTGCCTTGCCACGATTCTCCTCAAACCACCACCGGCAACGCAGTCGTATCCTTAATCCGCTCCAGCGCAAAGCTGCTCTTCACATCAATCACCGCCGGATGCGCGAGCAGTTGGTCTCGGATGAACCGCGCGAAGTGCTCCATGTCTTCCACGAACACCTTGAGCAGGTAGTCCATCTCGCCGGTCATGGCGTAGCAGGTGACCACCTCGGGCCAGGTGGCGACGGCCGCGCGGAAGATGTCTGACGGCCCCTTGCCCTTGGGTGCGCCGCCCTGCTTTTCCAACCGCACGTTGATGTACGCCGACAACCCCAGGCCGATCTTGCCGGGGTCGAGCAGCGCAGCGTACTGGCGGATCACGCCGGACTCTTCCAGGCGGCGGATGCGTCGCAAACACGGGCTGGGCGACAAGTTCACCCGCTCGGCGACTTCCAGGTTGGTGAGGCGGCCGTTGTTCTGCAGGACTTCCAGGATCTTACGGTCGATCTTGTCGAGTTCCACTTTATTCATTTTGTTGCTCCGCACCAATTAATTCGGCAATTTTCTTGCGCAAATTTAGCAAGGCAGGCACAAGTTCGCAATTTTTGCGTGGATCGACACTTCTACACTGCGAGGATCGTCAAAGACCTGAGCGCCCCAACAGCGCCCGCCCCGCAGGAGACCGCCATGCAATTCACGCCTTGGGAAAACCCGATGGGCACCGCCGGCTTCGAGTTCATCGAATACGCCGCGCCGGACCCCGTTGCCATGGGCAAGCTGTTCGAAAACATGGGCTTTACCGCCATTGCAAAGCACCGCCACAAGAACGTGACGCTGTATCGCCAGGGCGGCATCAACTTCATCATCAACGCCGAGCCCGATTCGTTCGCGCAGCGCTTTGCGCGTCTGCACGGCCCATCGATCTGCGCGATCGCGTTCCGCGTGCAAGATGCGGCCTTCGCCTACAAGCGCGCGCTGGAACTGGGCGCCTGGGGCTTCGACACCCACAGCGGCCCGATGGAGCTGAACATTCCGGCCATCAAGGGTATCGGCGATTCGCTGATCTATCTGGTGGACCGCTGGGCCGGCAAGAACGGCGCCAAGGCTGGCGACATCGGCAACATCAGCATCTACGACGTGGATTTCGTGCCCATTGCGGGTGCGAACCCTAACCCCACCGGGCACGGCCTGACCTACATCGACCACCTGACGCACAACGTCTACCGTGGCCGCATGAAGGAATGGGCCGAGTTTTACGAACGCTTCTTCAACTTCCGTGAAGTGCGCTACTTCGATATCGAAGGCCAGGTCACGGGCGTGAAGAGCAAGGCGATGACGAGCCCGTGCGGCAACATCCGCATCCCCATCAATGAGGAAGGGACGGAGAAGGCCGGCCAGATCCAGGAGTATCTGGACATGTACCACGGCGAGGGCATCCAGCACATTGCGCTGGGTTCGACCGCGCTGGACAAGACGGTGGACGCACTGCGCGCCAACGGCATCAAGCTGCTGGACACGATCGACACGTACTACGAGCTGGTCGACAAGCGCATCCCCGGCCATGGCGAAGACGTGGCGGAACTGAAGAAGCGCAAGATCCTGATTGACGGCGCGCCGGGCGACCTGCTGCTGCAGATCTTCTCTGAGAACCAGCTTGGGCCGATCTTCTTCGAGTTCATCCAGCGCAAGGGTAACCAAGGCTTTGGCGAGGGCAACTTCAAGGCGCTGTTCGAGTCGATCGAACTCGACCAGATGCGCCGCGGCGTGCTCAAGGCTGACGATCAGCCGGCCTGACGCTCCTCACTTCAGGTTTGCTTCCTCCACACCCCGCTGGTTCGCCACCGGGGTGTTTTTTCATGGGCGCGGTGTGGCGAGTACCGGGAAGCAGTGGCCGAAGTCTTCACAGCCGGGGCACCCCGGTGCGGGGCCGGGCACACGGCCATGGGCGAGTGCCACTTCCTGTGCGAGAAACGCCTTCCAGCGCAGGTTGGCGGTGTTGCGCGCAACGAGCGCGGGGTAGTGGCGCGTTAGCAGGTCGGTCACGTCATCGCGGCCGGAGAGACCAAGATCGCGCCAGAGATGGTCCGGCCGCAAGCACGCGGCGGCAAGGATGGTGGCAAGGCAGCGGGCGTCCGCCGCATCGGCCGGTGTTGCTAGGTGGTCAAACTGATGCAGCAAGGCAATCAGTTCGGCCACAAAGGGCGGCGCATCGGCCAACGGCTGCTCGGGCGGGGCGACGTCGATGGTGGCATTGGGAAAGTGCCGCGTCATCAGTGCAGCAAGATCCTCGCGCCCGAGGCCGAGTGCGGCGAGGTCGCCCGCATCCATGCGCGCCGCAATCAGCCGCGCAAACAATCGCGTGTCGGGCGCATGCGCATTGCGTGCTCCGGCAAGCAGGATGTTCAGTGCGGGCAGTTGCGGAATCGACATGGGGTCGATCAGTCGACCGCCAGGATCACGCTCGATGCCTTGATCACCGCCGCCGCCGGCTTGCCTGCCGCCAACCCCAGGCGCGCCACGCTGTCGTTGGTGATGATGGCGGCAATCTCCAGCGCGCCGGCCGAGATGGTCACGTCGGAATTGACCGCACCGGCCTTGACGCTCGACACCGTGCCCACGAACACGTTGCGCGCCGACACCTTCGATGCATCCGCATCCACCATCACGATCACGGACGACGCCTTGATGAGTGCCGAGGCCTTGCTGCCCACGACCAGGCCGAGCGACTTGCTGCTCTCTTGCGTGATGACGGCCACGACCAACGTGTTGCCGACCTTGAGCGTCACTTCGTCATTGACCGCGCCCGATTGGATGGCGGTGACTTCGCCCGAGAAATGGTTACGTGCGCTGGTTTTCATGATGGGGGCCTCCGTTGCATGCTGTCGTAACACCGCACTGTAGCCAAATCGACCCACGCCGGTATTGCGCCAGATTGATGATGCAGATTGGCGCGATCAACAAAAACGGCGCCCGAAGGCGCCGCTTGTTTACAACACGTACCGCAGGTGGGGAGAATTACTCGCCCTTAGTGGCCGACGGGCCGCCCGGCATGACTGCGGCTGCCGGGGTGTTCTTCTGCGCCTTGCGGGCATCGTGACGGGCCTTCATGTAGGCGCGGATCTCGTCTTCGGTGACCTTGCCGTCGTGGTTGGCGTCGATCTGGTCGAAGTTCTTGGCCAGACGCGGCATACCGGCCTGCATTTCGTCCTTGGTCAGGGTGCCGTCATTGTCCTTGTCGGCAGCCTTGAACTTGGCGTCGAAGCGTTGCGCCATCTTTTCATGCATCTCGCCCTTGTGGGCCTTGTGCCAGGCGGCCAGCTCGTCCTTGCTGAGTTGGCCGTCGTGGTTCGTATCGATCTGGTCGAAGTTCTTCTCAAGCCAAGCGTGGCCCTTTGCCTCGTCGCGCGAGATCTGGCCGTCGCCGTTGGTGTCGATGGCCTTGAAGCCGCCGTGGTGGCCCGGCTTGGCAGCGCGAGCGTTGGTCTGCGGCGCGGCTGGTGCCGCGGCCGGCGCTTGTGCGCTGGCGGCGGGGGCACTGGCGTCCTGGGCGCGGGCGTTCATGCCCGACATGGCCAGGAACAGGGCCGAGGTGGCGAGGAAGGCTTGGACAGCACGTTTGTTGGTCATGTTCAGCTCCTTTTCACATGGACTGTGCAGCGGATTAGAACCCGACAATGCCAGCGCGTTGCCGGCTTTTACACGCTGTTACCCCATGACACGCGCTGTAATATGCGCCCGTCAACGCATGGCGAGCCGCAAAAAGACTACTGCTGGTCGCCTGCCGGGGCCACATCGCCTTTGCGTGCAGCGGCCGCTGCGCGATGGCGCGGGCCGGCGATGCCGCCGCCCTGGTTGCCAGCCTCGCCGCCCATGTTGGTCTGCGCGGGCGCGATGGGCAGCATGGCGCCCGGCATGGCCGTGTTGGCCGGGTTGTTAGCCATGGGCGGCGCGGGGGACGCTGACGGCGGCATGGCCGGCGTCGACAACGGAGCAGCGGCACCCGACGGCGGCAGCGGCATCGGCGGCGCATTGCGGTTGGCGGGGGACACCCCTGCCACGGCGCTGGCCGGCAGCGGAATCTCCTGGCGCGCGCCATTGCGCTCGATCACCACAGAGCGCGCCTTGATTTCCACCAGCTTGAGGTTGGACGACAGCGCCTTGCCGGCCCGCACGGCCTGCGGCGCGCCGCCATACACCGACACGATGGCCGCGCCGCTGCCGTCCGCCAAGTCGGCCACCACGCCCATCACCTGCACATCGCGCGGGCCGTTCTGCGGACCACCGCCAAAGAGCGTGACGGCCGCGCCGGTCTCAAGCGCATCGGTCTGGGCCACACGGGCCTCGCGTGGCGCTGAGAGCGCGCGCAGCGACGACAGCGTCAGCACCCAATGCGTCAGCAGCGCACACAGGGCGGCAAACAGTACAAGACTGAGCAGGCGGGACGACTGTCGAGCGGTCATGAAATGGGGCGAGACACCGTAGGAATACGCCGATTCTATCCGCCCTTCATGCCGGTTCGGTGAACAGCGTTGAGGGGCGGCTCTAGACCCAATGCAGCATGACCCTGCCACGCAATCCATGGTCATATGTCACGGATATACTGTGCCTCTTCCCCTTATTGCCAACTCTGTCGCCATGATGCAAGGCCAACTTCGCTCCACTTTCCGCCAACGTGCCCTCGCCCGCAGCACGGCGCGTGGCTTCACCCTGATCGAGATCATGGTGGTGGTGGTGATCCTGGGCATTCTCGCCGCGCTGGTGGTGCCGAAGATCATGAGCCGCCCCGATGAGGCGCGCATCATCGCCGCAAAACAGGATATCGCTTCCATTTCGCAGGCGCTCAAGCTCTATCGCCTGGACAACGGCCGCTACCCGACCACCGAGCAGGGTATTGGCGCGCTGGTTGCCAAGCCGACCACCGAGCCGATCCCCAACAACTGGAAGGGCGGCGGCTATCTGGAGCGCCTGCCCAAAGACCCGTGGGGCCATCCGTACCAATATCTGAACCCGGGCGTGCGCGGTGAAGTGGACGTCTTCAGCTTTGGCGCCGACGGCCAGGCCGGCGGCACGGGCAACGACGCCGATATCGGCAACTGGGACAACTAAGCCCGCACCCAGCCTGCCCGCGCGCCATGTTCGGCCATCCACATCGCCGCCGGCACACTCGCGGCTTTACGCTGCTGGAGTTGCTGGTGGTGGTGGTCATCATCGGCATCGTGCTGGCCGTGGTGGCCGTCAACGCCACACCCAACCCGCGCTCGCAACTGGCCGACGACGCGCAGAAGCTGGCCCGCCTGATCGAACTCGCGCAGGAAGAGGCACAGCTCACCTCGCGACCAGTGGCGTGGGAAGGTGACGCGCAGGGCTGGCGCTTCTATGAATCGACACCCAACGGCTGGCGCTTGCTCAACCGCGACGTGCTGGCGCCGGGCCACTGGCGACAAGGTATGGACAACGTACAGATCGTCGCTGGTGTGGCTTCGGTGCCGGGCGCGCCGCAGCGGCTGGTATTCGGCCGCGAGGCGATCGGCCTGCCGTGGCGCGTGGCGTTGACCTCGCAGGGTGCGCGAGTGGATGTGGTGTCTGACGGCGGCCCCCGTGTGCTGACGGAGGCGCAAACGCAATGACGCGCGGCCAGATCCTCCACTCCACGCGTACGCGCGGCTTCACCCTGCAAGGTTTTACGCTGCTTGAGGTGCTGGTCGCGCTGACCATTGTGGCCGTGGCGCTGACTGCGACCATGCGCGCCATGGGCAGCATGACCACCGCCAGCGATTCCTTGCAGACGCGCATGATCGCCACCTGGAGCGCGGAAAACCAGCTCGCCAACCTGCGCCTGGCACGCACCTTCCCTGACCCCGGCGCGCGCGGCTTTGCGTGCCCGCAGGGCGACACGCAACTGTGGTGCGAAGAAACCGTCGCCACCACGCCCAACCCGGTGTTCCGCCGCGTGGAGGTGTCCGTCTATCCGGACGCGAGCAAATCCGTGCGCCTGGCCTGGCTCGTGACCCTGCTCCCCAACGACGCGCGCAATGTCTTCTAAACACCGCGCGCGCGGCTTCACCCTCCTCGAACTGCTGGTGGCGATCACGCTGCTGGCCATCCTGGCCGTGATCGCCTGGCGCGGGCTGGACAGCATGACCCGCACGCACGAGGCGCTGGCCCTGCGCGACGAACGCATCGAAGCGCTCAAGACCGCTTACGCCCAGTTTGATGCCGATTGCACCCAACTGGCCGATCCGAACACGCTGTCGCGCTCGCCGGTGGAGGTGGACGCCAACCGCGTGCTGATGGTGCGCGACCGCCGCGACGACGGCCAGCCGCCCGCGTGGCAAGTGGTGCTCTATCGCATCGTCGATGGCCGGCTTGAACGCCTGCAGAGCCAGCCGATCACCAACCGCGGGGACCTGCGCAACGCGCTGGACAACCTGCGCCAGGGGGGCGGCGGTGCGGCGCGCTACCTGCTGGCCACCAACGTCGACAGCATCAGCGCGCGCGCCTGGATCGAACCGGGCGGCTGGATGGACAACACCGGCGCGCTGTCAGCGGCGCTGTTCCCGGCCGGTAGCAACACCACCACGCTCACCGGCCTGCCATCGGCGTCCACGCCCAGCGCGTCGGCGCCGTCGGCCAACAGCCCGGGCGTGGTGGTGCCGGCCGCGTCGGTGCGCGCGGTGGAGCTGGCGTTGCTCGTGCGCATGACGCCGCAGGGCGCGCCCCAGCGCTTCACGCGCATCTGCATGACGGGGCTTTGACATGGCGCGATGCTCTCGTCGGCTTGCTCAACGGACTCCGCGCCCCAGGCGCCAGCGCGGCGCGGCCATCATCACCGCGCTGCTGGTGGTCACGCTGGCGGTGGTGATCGTCTCGGGCATGCTGTGGCGCCAGCAGGTGGAGATCCGCGCGGTGGAAAACCAGCGCCTGAAAGCGCAGGCCACGTGGATCGCGCGGGCGGGTATCGACTGGGCGCGGCTGATCCTGCGCGACGACCAACGCCGCACCGGCGCCGTCGACCACCTGGGCGAAATCTGGGCCGTACCCATCCAGGAGACCAAGCTGTCAGACTTTCTCGGCAGCTCGCTGCGCACGGATACGGCGGGCGAAGAGTCGTACCTGTCGGGCCGCATCTTCGATGCCCAGGCGCGCTTCAACCTGATGAACCTGCTGACCGCGCAGACGCTGGGCACGCGCACCATCATCACCGGCCGCGACAAGGACGGCATCAAGGCGTACGGCCTGCTGCTGCAATCGCTGAACATCGACCCAAGCCTGGCCAACCTCACGGCGACATACCTGGCGCAGATGCTGGGCGGCTTCCACTCGACCGAAGGCACGCAGGGCGGCCAGCAAGGCGGCGAAGACAGCAGCGGCGGGGGCAGCAACAGCAACGGCCCGCGCCCGCTGGATGACGTCGGCAGCCTGCTGACGATCCCCGGGTACACGGCGGACATGATCGCCAAGCTGCGTCCGTACGTGGTGGTGCTGCCCACCCGCACGCAGATCAACGCCAACACGGCCAGCGCTGAAGTGCTGGCCGCCGTCATCCCGAACCTGAATCTGGACCGCGCCCGCTCGCTGGTCCAGGCGCGCGACCGCGCGTACTTCCGCAATATCGGCGACGTCACCAACCAGTTGCGCGGCATCGCCCCGGGGGCCGACACCACCGCCGCAGCCAACCTGCTGGACGTGCAGACGCACTATTTCCTGGTCTATGGGATGGCCCGCCACGAGCGCGCGCGGATCGGGGAAGTGGCGCTTGTTTCACGTGGCGATCCGGTCAACAATAACGCGACCCGCATCGTGTGGATCCGCCATGTTGACGAGATTCCGTCATGACGGCCGCGCAATACCCCTCCACATGCGTACGCGCCGCGTATAGACAGACCCTAGCCTTCGCCGTATTGTCATCCGCATCGTTCAGTATCGCGGGTCCTGCGCAATCCGGCGGCTCCGTGGGCAGTTCGCATTCACACTCTCAAGACCAATAGAGGAGCGGTTTGACGACCTCCCTGTACGTGCGCCTGCCGCACCGGCCCATTCAATCGCCCGAACGTTGGCCAGCGGGCGCGCTTGCCTCCGTGCCCTTTGCGCTGGTGCGTGAAGAGGGTGCGCAAGGGCCGCAACGCGTTCAGCGCGAAGGCACGTCGCGCACCGATGAACTACCCGCGGCGGACCGCCTGATCCTCCTGCTGCCCGCCACCGATGTGCTGCTGGTGCGCGCCAACGTGCCGCCGCTTGCTAGTCCAAAACTGCGCCTGGCCCTGCCCAACCTGGTGGAAGACCGCCTCGTGCAGGACGCGCAGCAATGCCATATCGCCCTGGGCCCGCGCCTGGGCGATGCACCGGCCCGTGGCTGGCGCGCGCCGCGCGAGCCGCAGTCACGCGCGCTGATGATTGCCGACCGCGCGTGGGTCCGCTTCATTCTCGATACCTTCGCGGGCCACAAGCACCGTACCTGCCACTTGTTGCCTGCGCAGCTTTGCGTGCCGTTTGAAACACCTGCCGCAGCCGCGGCGCTGATTGCAGAATCGGCAAACGACGTCGAACGCGCTGAGCCGTCGCTCGACGCCTCCGCCGGGCCGGCTGCTAATTCGCCTGCCGATGCGCCTGCCGTTGCGCCTGCCGTTGCAACACCGGCTGCAGTCGCGCCGGCCACCATCGCGCTCGATGCGGCGCCACCGTCGGACCCAGACGCGCCCGTCGCCGTCGACATCACCGTACGCACCAGCCGCGCCGAGGGCTACGGCCTGCGCCTGCTGCCGGCCAACGTTGGCAACTGGCTGGGTATTGCGCCCACACCGGCCACGCTGATGGTGTCGCCCGCACTGCGCGAGTTGGCGCCCGGTCTGTCGGCGGACCCCGCCACCGCCACGCTGGACTGGTCCACCTGGGCTGCCGGCGCACGCGACGCCCTGGCCTCGGGCGAGGCCGATCTCTGCCAATTCGACTTTGCACGCGGCGGCGTGGCCGGCATGGACTGGAGCGTCTGGCGCCTGCCGATCGTGCTGGCGGTGCTGCTGGTGGTGGTGCAGCTCATCGGCATGAACGCGCGCTGGCTCACGCTGCGCGCCGAGCAGAAGCGGCTTGATACCGCGATGCGCGCGCAGCTGCAGACGGCCTTCCCGAATACGCCGGTGATCCTCGACCCACCCGCGCAGATGCGCCGCCAGGTCGAGCAACTGCGCCTGGCCGCCGGCAAATCGGCGCCGGAAGATTTCCTGCCGCTGGCCGATCGCTTTGCCCAGGCCGCCACGAGCCTTGCGCCCGATGCGCTGCTCGCGCTCGATTACCACGGCCGCGCGCTGACAGTCACGCTCAAGGACGGCACCGACACCGCCGGCCTGCGTACCGCCGCCCGCAACGTCGGCCTGAACATGGACACCGCCGAGGCACCGCGCGGCGCCGAAGCGACCCCGGCCAACGTCAGCGGCTCGCGCTGGACGGTCTCCATCGCCCAATAACGATTCCTCCATGGCGACTTCCTCCCCTTCCCCAGCCCGATCTTCATCCCGCCGCTTGCCGCGCATTGGCGTGCCGGACTCAGTGCGCGATGCGGCCACGACGTTCTGGATGCAGCGCGAGCCGCGCGAGCGCCAGATCCTGGCTGGCGGCGGCGTCATCCTGCTGCTCGTCGTCGTCTACCTTGTGCTGTGGGAGCCCGCCTTTGAAGGCCAGCGCCGCATTGAAAAGGCCCTGCCGCAGATGCGCAGCCAACTGGCTGAGATGGAAACGCTCGGCCAGGAAGCACGCGGGCTCTCTGCCATTGCCGCCGCACCCGTGCCGCACGGCGCAGAGTTGCAGCAGGCGCTCAACACGAGCCTGACCAACCACGGCCTGAAGGCTACGCGAATGGCCATGTCGGGCGAGAGCGTGCAAGTGCAACTGGATAAGGTGCCCTTTGGCGCCGTCGCCGAATGGCTGCAGGAAGTGCGGCAGGCGCAGCGCATGAAGGTGATCGACACGAACATCAAGTACGTGGGCGCGACCGCCCTGGTCAACGTGACGGCAACGCTGCAAGGCCCCGCCGCCGCAGGCCGCTGACGGGTTCGATCGTGCCGATGGGGATTGAATCGCTGCCGCCGCTGCGCCTGCGCCACCGCATGGCGTCCGACGAGCGCACGAGCTTCGGCTGGCGCGTGCTGTGGTGCAGTGTGGCGCTGCTGGCCGTGGGTGTGACCGTGGTGACGCAGTATCCGGCCGCGTGGGCAGCCGAGCGCGTCGCCGCGGCCACCGGACACCGCGTGCTGCTGGCCGACAGCCAGGGCAGTATCTGGCACGGCAGCGCAACGCTGGCGCTGACAGCCGGCAACGGCGGTGCCGATGCGACGGTGCTACCCGGTCGGCTGTCGTGGTCGGTCGATATGCTGCCGTTGCTGACCGGCACGCTGCGGGCGCATCTGACGCACGATCGCGCGCTGGAGAAGCCCGTCACGTTGACGGTCATGCCGGGGCATTGGGACGCAGAGGCGGGGACGGTCACGTTGCCGGCATCGTTGCTGGAGGGCGTGGGCGCACCGTTCAACACGCTCAAGCTGGACGGCCGGCTGCGTGCGCAGTGGACGCCGCTCTCGGGCCAATTTGGCCACGGAAAGGGCCAACCAGACACCGCCCAGGGCGCGCTGACTGTCACGCTTGAGCAGGTATCATCCAGCCTCAGCCGGGTACGGCCGCTGGGCAGCTACCAGGCGGTGGTGTCGTTTGGCGGCGTGAGCGGCGGGCCGATGCAGTTGTCGCTGTCGACACTGGCCGGACCGCTCACTCTGCAGGGCCAGGGCACCCTGGGCCAGGGCGCGCATTTTGACGGAGTGGCCAGTGCCACACCGGAGTCGGAACCGCAATTGATTGGCCTGTTGAGTCTGCTGGGCCCGCGCGACGGGTCACACCATCGACTCCGCTTTTGATCCTCAAGCCGACGCGCGAGCCAGCGTGCCGACAACCATGAACGAGACCATGTACAACGCCGCTTCCCGACTCACCGTTCGCGCCATCGTCCTGGCATGCTGCGCAACAATGGTGGCCGGCTCGATGCCCGTCTACGCTGCCCCGCCAAGCGCGGCATCTGCCCAAAGCGGCAACCCGGGCGATGAGGTCTCGCTGAATTTCGTCAACGCGGATCTGGAATCGGTGGTCAAGGCCGTGGGCCAGGCCACCGGCAAGAACTTCATCGTCGACCCGCGCGTGAAGGGCACCGTCAACCTCGTCACCGAAAAGCCGGTGACGCGCTCGCAGGCGCTGGAATCTCTCGGCTCGATCCTGCGCATGCAGGGCTACGCGATTGTCGAGGGCAACGGCTTTACCAAGGTCGTGCCGGAAGCCGACGCCAAGCTGCAGGGCTCGCCCACCAGCGTGGGCGCGGCAGGTGCGCGCGGCGGCGAACAGGTCGTCACGCAGGTCTTCCGCCTGCAGCATGAATCGGCCAACAACCTGGTGCCGGTGCTGCGCCCGATGATCGCGCCCAACAACACGATCACCGCGTACCCGGCCAACAACACGCTGGTCATTACCGATTACGCCGACAACCTGCGCCGCATTGGCCGCATCATCGCGTCGATCGACACACCTGTGGCCGGCGAGACCGAGCTGATTCCGCTGAAGAACGCCGTTGCCATCGACGTGGCCGCTACGCTGCAGAAGCTGCTCGACCCGTCAGCCGGCGGCACGGGTGGTGCGGGTGCCGGTGCAGCGCTGTCGGACCCGAGCCTGCGCACCTCCGTGGTGGCCGAGCCGCGCTCGAACAGCGTGATGGTGCGTGCTTCGAGCGCAGCACGCCTGGCGCAGGCCAAGCAGCTGATCGCCAAGCTGGACGTGCCCAATGCACGCCCCGGCAACATCTGGGTGGTGCCGCTCAAGAACGCCAACGCCGTGCAACTGGCCACCACGCTGCGCGCGATCGTGGCGGCGGACTCCACATTGTCGGCAGCGTCGTCCACCGGCCCTGGCGGCCAGAGCGCCGCGCAAGGCGCGACCTCGCAGCCGACCGGCGGCACGACCGGCTCACAGTCCAACCAGAACACGCAGAACACCAACTACGGCAGCGGCTCGGGCAGCGGCATGGGCAGCGGCAACTCGTCGTTCCGTGCATCGTTCGGGCAGAACAACACGCCGACCACCGGCGGCATCATCCAGGCCGACCCGGCCACCAACGCGCTCATCATCACCGCCAGCGAGCCGGTCTACCGCAACCTGCGCGCCGTGATCGATGACCTCGATGCGCGCCGTGCGCAGGTCTACATCGAATCGATGATCGTGGAAGTCACGTCGGACAAGGCTTCGCAACTCGGCATCCAGTGGATGGCGGGCGCGGGCGGGCCGAACACCTTTGGCGGTGGCGGCACGAACTTCGGCACGGGCTCGGGCAACCTGATTTCGCTGGCCGGCACAATTGCCGCCATCACCTCGGGCGGCATCGGCAGCACGGCAGCGCAGACGGCGCTGTCCGCCGTGAATGTCGGACAGCTCAACGGCGGCAACTTCGGCGTGTTCAACAAGAGCACGGGCCTGGGCGCGATCCTCTCGGCGCTGGGTTCGGATGGCTCGGTCAATGTGCTCTCCACGCCCAACCTGATCACGCTCGACAACGAAGAAGCCAAAATCCTGATCGGCCAGAACGTGCCGATCACCACCGGCTCGTATGCGCAGACGGGCAGCGCCGCATCCGTCACGCCGTTCCAGACGTTCGATCGCAAGGACGTCGGCATCACATTACGCGTCAAGCCGCAGATTACCGATGGCGGGCTGGTGAAGATGCAGATCTTCCAGGAGTCGTCTGCCGTGGTGAATGGCACGCAAAATGCCACGCAGGGCCCGACCACCAACGTGCGCTCCATCGAGACCAACGTGCTGGCCAACGATGGCCAGATCGTCGTGCTCGGCGGCCTGCTGGAAGACAACTACCAAGACGGCGAACAGAAGGTGCCGGGCCTGGGCGACATCCCCATCCTGGGCGCGCTGTTCCGCTCCGAAACCAAAACACGCAAGAAGACCAACCTGCTGGTGTTCCTGCGCCCGATCATCCTGCGCACGGCCGAGGCCACCGGCGCGCTGTCGGACAACCGCTACAACTACATGCGCGAGACGCAGCAGGGTTTTGTCTCGCCCAACATGCTGCCGACCACGTCGGACAAAGACACACCAGTGCTGCCCGCGCCCGAAACCGTACGCCCGGCACAGAACTACGGTGATGTGAGTGTGGTGCCGCAAGGCAGGCCTGGCGTGCAAGTACCGCCGGGCGCCCCGCTGCCGATGCCGCAAGGCACCACGCGCAGCCAGCCGCGCCTGCAAAACTTCGCGGCGCCAACCTCGGGCGGCTACGACGGCAACGCGCCGCGTAATGGCGGTTAAGGGTGGCTGAGGCGACTGACGCGACGAAGGACCGAATCATGGCAACGCAAGCTCCCACCACTGACGCGCGCACGCTCGAGCCGCCCTCGCAGTCGGCCGTGCGGCTGGTGCCGTACGCGTTCGCACGCGACGCCAAGTTGCTCGTCGCCCGCCAGGACGTCGACACGCTGGAAGTGTGGGTCTGCCCCGAAACCTCGCGCACGGCGCTGGCCGAACTCGCACGCGTGTTCGGCGCGCTGCACCTGGTGACGCTGGACGCCGCAGCACTCTCCACCGCCACGCAGACCGCCTACAACGCGCAAGACGGCAGCGCCGCGCAGGTGGTTGGCGAGGTCGAAGGCGAGGTCGATCTCTCGCGCCTGATGCAGGACATTCCAGCCGTGGAAGACCTGCTCGAATCCGAAGACGATGCGCCGATCATCCGCATGATCAACGCGCTGCTCACGCAGGCCGCGCGCGAAGGCGCATCGGACATCCACATCGAGCCGTTCGAGAATTCGTCGGTGGTGCGCTTTCGCGTGGACGGCACGCTGCGCGACGTGGTGCGCCCGAAGAAGGCGCTGCATGGCGCGCTGATCTCGCGTATCAAGATCATGGCCCAGCTCGACATCGCCGAGAAACGCCTGCCGCAAGACGGCCGCATCACGCTGCGCGTGGGCGGACGCCCGGTGGATGTGCGTGTGAGCACCCTGCCAACCGGCCACGGCGAGCGCGCGGTGCTGCGCCTGCTCGACAAGGAAGCCGGCCGG
This sequence comes from uncultured Ralstonia sp., assembly GCA_963512445.1. GTDB lineage: Bacteria > Pseudomonadota > Gammaproteobacteria > Burkholderiales > Burkholderiaceae > Ralstonia. The sequence continues at coordinate 97,604 of CAUPMS010000008.1, read as the reverse complement.
CTGGACCTCGGCAAGCTCGGCATGGGCGCCAACACGCTCGCGCGCTTCGACCACCTGATCAACCAGCCGCACGGCATCGTGCTCGTCACCGGCCCGACGGGTTCGGGCAAGACGACCACGCTGTACGCGGCGCTGTCCCGGCTCGATGCGGCGTCCACCAACATCATGACGGTGGAAGACCCGATCGAGTACGACCTCGACGGCATCGGCCAGACGCAGGTCAACCCGAAGATCGACATGACCTTCGCCAAGGCCTTGCGCGCCATCCTGCGTCAGGACCCGGACGTGGTCATGATCGGGGAAATCCGCGATCTGGAAACCGCGCAGATTGCCGTGCAGGCATCGCTCACCGGCCACCTGGTGCTGGCGACGCTGCACACGAACGATTCGGCCTCGGCGGTGACGCGCTTGATCGACATGGGGATCGAACCGTTCCTGCTGTCGTCGTCGCTGCTGGGTGTGTTGGCGCAGCGGCTGGTGCGCCGCCTGTGCGTGCATTGCCGCCGCGAGGAAGTGCTCGAACTCACGCCCGCTGAAGTGGAAGCCGTGGCCGGCACGCCGGTTACAGAGGGTGTGGCAGCGGCGACCCCGGCGCGCAAATCGGTGTGGCATCACGTCGGCTGCGAGCGTTGCAGCAACTCGGGCTACCAGGGCCGTACGGGCGTATACGAACTGCTGACAGTCACGCCCGAAATCCAAACGATGATCCACCGCCAGGCCGCCGAATCCGAGATCAAGGCATTCGCCATCGGCCAAGGCATGCAGACCATGCGCATGGACGCACAACGTTGGATCGACACGGGCGCCACGTCGCTGGAAGAAGTGCTGCGCGTCACACGTGACTAACGCGGGATCAAACGAATAGCGCATGCCAGCCTTCCGCTACGAAGCCGCCGACGCCACCGGCAAAACCGACAAGGGCGTCATCGAAGCCGATAGCGCGCGTCAGGCGCGCACGCTGCTGCGTGCACGCGGGCTCACGCCGCTGGTGGTCGACGCACTGGGCGCACAGGCCACCAAGCGCAGCGGATCGAGCTTCGGCAAGCGGCTCTCCGCGCAGGAGAACGCGCTCGTCACGCGCCAGCTTGCCAGCCTGCTGGTGGCGGGCCTGCCGCTGGACGAAGCGCTGGCCGCGCTGGCCGATCAAGCCGAACGCGCCTATGTGGGCGAACTGCTGGCGTCCATCCGCGCGGAAGTGGTGGGCGGCAGCTCGTTGTCAGTGGCGCTGGCGCAGCATCCGAAGGATTTTCCGGACATCTACCGCGCGCTGGTTTCCGCCGGCGAGCACTCGGGCAACCTGGGCCTCGTGCTCTCGCGCCTGGCGGATTACATCGAGAGCCGCAACGCGCTCACCTCCAAGATCAAGCTGGCGTTCACGTACCCGGCCATCGTGACGGTGGTGGCGTTTGCCATCGTGATCTTCCTGCTGTCGTACGTGGTGCCGCAGGTGGTGAGCGTGTTTGCCAACACCAAGCAGAAATTGCCGACGCTCACGATCATCATGCTGTGGCTGTCGGACTTCGTGCGCAACTGGGGGTGGCTGGCGGCCATCGTGCTCGCCGCGCTGGGGGTGCTGATCCGCAACCTGCTCAAGCAACCGGCGTTGCGTTTGTCGTGGCACAAGTGGCTGCTGACGGCACCGCTGTTCGGCAAGCTTGTGCGCGGCTACAACACCGCACGGTTTGCGAGCACGCTGGCGATTCTGACCAGCGCGGGCGTGCCGATTCTGCGTGGGCTGCAAGCCGCTGGGGAGACGTTGAATAACGTCGCGCTCAAAACCAACGTGGAAGATGCGTCTACGCGCGTGCGGGAAGGGACGTCACTGGCGCGGGCACTGGCGGCGCAGAACCAGTTTCCGCCGGTGCTGGTGCACTTGATCCGCTCCGGCGAAGCGACGGGCAATCTGCCTGCGATGCTCGAGCGTGCGGCGCAAGGTGAAGCGCAAGAGCTTGAGCGGCGGACGATGTTCCTGACTGGGTTGCTGGAACCGGCGCTGATTCTCACGATGGGTGTTGTGGTGCTGCTCATCGTGCTGGCTGTGTTGATGCCGATTATTGAGATCAACCAACTAGTGCACTGACTGGCGCTTTTGTTGGTGCATCCTCTGCGCCAAAGCGCAGTACCGCTGTTGTCCAGCGTGGCTCGCTCCAAACCATCAAGGTGGGCAACGGCAGCAAGTTGCTTTCAAAAGCAATGGACTGCTGGACACCCGAACACGGCGTAGAACTCGGGCCCGGCACCAGTCTCTGCGCCTCCTCGCCCCCGCGCACAAAGTTGCGCCCATTGATTGTCCGCGAATCCCGATTGATTCATTCTGTAGAATTTTCTTAACAAGAAGATTCTCTTTTCTAAGCACACTGATTTTTGGCTGAATTCCATTCCTTTAAATCAGGAAGATGCATTTTTTGTCAAATCCCCCCCCGCCGAGTCCAGACATTGATTAAATGAATGTCGCAGACATCATCCTTGCCGCGCGACTTGCGCCCGCTTTTCGAAAGTCGTTCTGTACTGACCCGATGCTGCGAGGAAACGTCAGCCATCGATTGGCTACGCAGTACCCATGCCATTGAGGACTCATCATGTACATCCCCACCACACGTTCTGATCGCCCAATCGATTTGCAGAGTGTGCCGCCTGAACCGAGCAATGCCGCATTGACCGGAAGCCCAGCTTTTGAAAGCCCGTTATTCCAGAATGGGTCCGCACAAGATCGCGTGAGCCTTGTCAACTATCGAACGCCCGACAGCAATCTGCTGGGCTTGCAACCAGACCGGCAAGGCATTTACACCCGAACGGATTCCAACGGAAATACAAACTATTTCACGCGCATTGAAGGCAACACTTACCAAATCGGCAATTTCCAGATGCAAGGAGGCAATAGACCGACTTGGGGTCTGATTAACCCCCACACCGGCGGCGAGATTCTTCGGCTGGGAAATGAGAGCGGCACGTGGCGCGCGATGGAATTCATGCCTGCGCCAAAACAATACGCTCCGACGCCTGACGGGCGCATCGCGTTTGCCAACGATGACGGTATCAATAAAATCGAGCATGCAATTATCCGCTTGCACGAACCGTGGGATCGCAAAACGACCGACGCCATGGTCCGGCTGTACGGTCAAGTTATCTTGACCCCGGAAGGCAAGGGTGCTGTCGCGCAACAATTGCAAAAAACTTTAAATGCAATCAGATACAGCCGTGACGCCAATGGCGCGGATGAATCGATCGCCTGGAATGGCATTGACGGCACAGATGCGGCGGGGGTGCACCGTCCGAATGGACGCATTGAATTTTCTGGTTGGGCAGTGCGCAACGAGAATAACCGTGAATTTACCGAACTGAATATTCATGAGCACACCCATAAAGGGGCAGGATCCAAAGACCAGTGGTACCAATACTCCCCTGAACACGCTCGACGTTCGAACTATGGCGGCCAACAGGCACCCTTCACTTTCGATAACGCAGTCAACAACGCCGACACCCTGACGTTAAGCGTGCGCGTGCTGAATAATGATTCCGGCGCATCTCGTCCAGCCGGTTCGTATGGCGCGCCGCCTGAGCCAGGCAACGCCCCACGGACCGGAAGCCGAAAGCCGGCTTCGGGCAAACAGTCACAGCCCAGGCAATCGTTGCAAGATAGGCCCGAGTTCGAACCATACGATCCTGGCAAGGCGGGCGATTGGGCAATTGAAGGTGCCGAGCTCCACCGCCTTGTGCAGGAACACACATCGCAAGCGCGTCCGCATGCCACAGGCTCCGGGCGCTTACGAGCGCCTAACGCAGTGGCAGGTGCAGTGGCTGGCCTGTATGCATTGACCCATGGCGCGCCTGCGCCTGCCGCGCTGTGGCATCAGCAACCAATCAACTCACACGCAGCGGGCAGCCAAGCCGCGGCAGCGCTGCCCAACCGCACAGGTGAAGTCAGCCAACGGCCAGCCTCCAATGATTTGCTCCAAGACCGCATCGAGATTCGAAGGCTTGTTTCGGGAGGGCTGTCGACGGCGACGGCGCGGAATATGCCCGAGCAAGACACAATGCATGCCTTGAAGGTGGGACGCAGAGATGCACGAGATGCCGAAAGCGCAGGCGCCAATCATCAAGAATCACCGCACCTGAAATCCGGCGCACGCCCCCTCGAGCGGCAAGCCATTTCCGATCTGGCGCACGGCCGCGGTCAGCTTAGCCGGACAGAAATGCCTACCCGATTGCAACCCCAGGCTGAGTTGGGACTGGAACGCTAATCAATGGTCATGCGGGTGAGATCGCTACCAACGCCGGTTTCACCAAAGTGACCTTGCCCAGTTCGTCGCATCCCATGGCTAAGGAAGTCGGGCCGCTTTGCCTTGTTGAGCGGCGGCCCGGTTCTACTCGAACGTCATGGTGCCGACGTCCAGGTCAGGAAAGGAGGCAGGCCGGCTACCGCGTCCCACCCTCCTCTCCCATACTTCATGACATCGCCGCGTCGGCCACCGGAGCGCGTGCGCTGTCCCTCCATGCCTGCACGTAGTCCGGCGTACCGGTTGGCGCGGCATCCACCACGGGCAGCAGCGGCAACAACGCCATCGGCAACACGCCGGCCCACACGAGCAGATCGAGGTCTTCGGCATCATCCTTCGGCCCGCCCGTGCGGACCTTGCAGGCAGCTTCGATCAGCGGAATGCGCAGCACGGTGGTGGCCGCCAATTCCTTGACATTGCCGGGGCGCGCCTGTTGCGAGCGGCCGGGCGCGAGCGCTTCCATGAAAGTATCCAGTACCGCAGGCTTCTGCGCGTCGGGCACAACTTCAAATGCGCCGTAGATGACGGCCGAGCGGTAGTTCATCGAATGGTTGAACGCCGAGCGCGCCAGCACCAGGCCATCAATGTGCGTGATGGTCGCGCACACCTGCGCCCCGCTGGCGGCCAGCCTGAGCATGCGGCTGCCATTGGAGCCGTGAATGTAGAGGTGATCGCCCTCGCGCCAGCATGCCGTCGGGATGCAATGCACGCCGTGCTCGTCGGCGAAGGCGATGTGGCAGACGTAGGCCTCGTCGAGGATAGCGTGCAGCGTGGCGGCATCGTAGTGGCCGCGGCGGGCCACACGGTTCACACGCGTGCGATCGGTGGGTGGGGTTGCAGAAGCTGTCGTCATGGCAAGGCTCCGGATAGGCAATCGATCTGCCGACGATAAAAAAACCGTGGCACCATGCATAGACCCACTAAAACGCAGAGTCTTGGAGCCACGATGGACTACGGCGTCCTGCTGTCGAACTACGAACGGACTGCGATGCACGGCGAGGGCGTTGCTCGCGCTTCGCAACAGCACCGGCTGTATGCCTGTTTGCGCGCGGCGATCCTGAGCGGACAGATCGAAGAAGGCACGCGCCTGGCGCCGTCGCGCACGCTGGCCGAAGAGCTGGGCATCGCGCGCAACTCGGTGCTCTATGCCTACGAGCAGCTCGCCACCGAGGGCTTTGTGCTCAGCCGGCGGCAAGGCACGGTGGTGGCGCGCGTGGGTCTGCAACAGGCGCCCGCACAGGCGCCCGAAGCGCCACCCGTGCTGTCGCGCCGTGTCAAAGACCTGGAACGCCCGCGCGGCGGCATGGGCGACCTGCTGCCCTTCCTGCCCGGCACACCCGCGCTGGATGAATTCCCGCTCGCGCAATGGCGCCGCTGCATGGAGCGCGGCTGGCGCGGCGTCGGCCCCGGCCAGATGGGCTACGGCCCGGTGGAAGGCAACGTCGCGTTGCGGCAAGCCGTGGCGGAATACCTGCGCGTGTCGCGCGGTGTGCGCTGCGACGCGGCGCAGGTGTTCATCACAGACGGCACACAGAACAGCCTCGACCTATGCGCCCGCACGCTGGCCGACGCGGGCGACACCGCGTGGATCGAGAACCCCGGCTACTACGGTGCACGTGCCGCCCTGCAGGCCGCAGACCTCAAGCTGGTACCGATCGGCGTGGATGCCGATGGTCTTGCCCCGCGCGAGGAAGACTGGCGCGAGGCCCCGCCGAAGCTCATCTACATCACGCCATCGCACCAATACCCACTCGGCGCGGTGATGAGCCTGGAGCGTCGCCTCGCACTCATCCAGCACGCCCGCGCAGCCGGCGCGTGGATCATCGAAGACGACTACGACAGCGAGTTCCGCCACACGGGGGCACCGCTGTCCGCCGTGCAGGGCCTGACCGCTGATGCGCCGGTCATCTACCTCGGCACGTTCAGCAAGATGCTGTTCCCGGCGCTGCGCCTGGGCTACATGGTCGTGCCGCCGGCGTTGGCGCCCGTGCTGCGCAAAACGGTCGGCGCGTTGATGCTGCGCGGGCGTGTGGCCGAGCAGTTGGCGCTGGCGGAGTTCATCGAGGCGGGACATTTCACGCGGCACCTGCGGCGCATGCGTCGCCTATATGGTGAGCGCCGCAATGCGCTGCAAGCCGCGATCGAGCGACACCTGGATGGCATCGTCACCGTGTCGGGCGGTGCGGGCGGCATGCATCTTTCCACGCGGCTTGACGCACCGGTGCCGGATACCGAGGTCAGCCGCGCCGCACGCGAGCGGGGCATGGTGCTGCGGCCGCTGTCGCGCTTCTGCTTGCCCGGCACGCTGACGGCGCAATACAACGGCCTCGTGCTCGGCTACGGCAACGTGCCTGCCGAAGCGATGGACGAGTTGGTGACGCGCATGCGCGACGTGATCGAGAGCATTGCCGGCTAATCGTCAGGTGACCATCTTCGTGGCGGCGGCCAATGCTGCTGCGGTCCAACCTGCGCCCAACAACACGCGGCGCGCGTGAGGGCGTCCAGCACATCGCCGCCAACATCGTCGCCCAGATAGCGCAGGCGCTTGTCGCAACACACCTTGCCGCGCACCGTCAGTGCCTCGCCGATCAGCAGATCCACCCGCAGCGTTGCATGCATCGCACAACGCGGGCCGCCGGCCTCGGCAACGATTCACCTGCGTGCATTGAACGCCGCAACCTCGGGAAAACCCACCCCCAATTTTGCTGCGTTGCACGGTGTTGGGAATGTCACGCGATGCTACGATGCCCCGACCCATAGCTGTCTGCCAGTTTCCACAAGAAGCGGCGCAGGCGGCACCAAAAGAGACCTGCTGCTGGTGATCCCGGCACACCCACACGGAGCACGCATGAATGCCCCTCTGAACGACGCGCTACGCCGCGCGCTCGAAACCGTTTCCCTGGACGACAAGTACACGCTCGAGCGTGGCCGCATCTACATCAGCGGCACGCAAGCCCTTGTGCGTCTGCCGATGCTGCAGCAGGAGCGCGACCGCGCCGCTGGGCTGAACACGGCAGGCTTTATCTCCGGCTACCGCGGCTCGCCGCTGGGGGCGCTGGACCAAGCCTTGTGGAAAGCCAAGAAGCATCTGGCGGGGCACAACATCGTGTTCCAGGCGGGGCTCAATGAAGACCTGGCCGCCACGGCGGTCTGGGGCTCGCAGCAGGTCAACCTGTATCCGTCGGCCAAGTTCAGCGGCGTGTACGGCATGTGGTACGGCAAGGGTCCGGGTGTGGACCGCACGATCGACGTGTTCAAGCACGCCAACTCGGCGGGTTCGTCCGCGCACGGCGGGGTGCTGGTGCTGGCAGGCGATGACCACGCCGCCAAGTCGTCCACGCTGGCGCACCAGTCGGAGCACGTCTTCAAGGCGGCCGGCATTCCGGTGCTGTATCCGTCCAACGTGCAGGAGTACCTCGACTACGGCCTGCACGGCTGGGCGATGAGCCGCTACTCCGGCCTGTGGGTGTCGATGAAGTGCGTGACAGATGTGGTGGAATCGTCCGCGTCAGTGGACGTCGACCCGCATCGCGCCGAGATCATCCTGCCGGAAGATTTCTTCATGCCGCAGGGCGGCCTCAACATCCGCTGGCCCGATCCGCCGCTGGTGCAGGAAGCCCGTCTGCTCGACTACAAGTGGTACGCGGGCCTGTCGTACGTGCGTGCCAACAAGCTCGACCGCGTGGTGCTCGATTCGCCGCAGGCGCGCTTCGGCATCATGACCGCCGGCAAGGCCTACCTGGACGTGCGCCAGGCGCTGGTCGATCTCGGCCTCGACGAGGAAACCTGCCGCCGCATCGGCATCCGCCTGTACAAGGTCGGCTGCGTGTGGCCGCTCGAAGCACACGGCGCGCGCGCGTTTGCCGAAGGGCTGCAAGAGATTCTGGTGGTGGAAGAGAAGCGCCAGATCCTCGAATACCAACTGAAGGAAGAGCTGTACAACTACCGCGACGACGTGCGTCCGCGCGTGTACGGCAAGTTTGACGAGAAGGACAACGCCGGCGGCGAATGGTCGGTGCCGATGGCCAACTGGCTGCTGCCCGCGCACTACGAACTCTCCCCGGCGCTGATCGCCCGCGCCATTGCCACGCGGCTGGAGAAGTTCGAGCTGCCGTCGGATGTGCGCTCGCGCATCGCCGCGCGTCTGGCCATCATCGACGCCAAGGAAAAGGCGCTCGCCAAGCCGCGCATCACTGCCGAGCGCAAGCCATGGTTCTGCTCAGGCTGCCCACACAACACGTCGACCAACGTGCCCGAAGGCTCGCGCGCGCTGGCCGGCATCGGCTGCCACTACATGACCGTGTGGATGGACCGCCGCACCGACACCTTCAGCCAGATGGGCGGCGAAGGCGTGGCATGGATCGGCCAGATGCCGTTCTCGAATGACCAGCACGTGTTCGCCAACCTGGGCGACGGCACGTATTACCACTCGGGCCTGCTGGCGATCCGCGCCTCCATCGCAGCCAAGGTGAACATCACCTACAAGCTGCTCTACAACGATGCCGTGGCCATGACCGGCGGCCAGCCAGTGGACGGCCCGCTCTCCGTGCCGCAGATTGCCGCGCAGGTGCATGCGGAAGGCACGTCGCGCATCGTCATCGTCACGGACGAGCCGGAGAAATACAACGGCGCGATCAAACTGCCGGAAGGCGTGACCATCCATCACCGCGATCGCCTGGATGCGATCCAGCGCGAGCTGCGCGAGGTGCAAGGCACCAGCGTGCTGATCTACGACCAGACCTGCGCCACCGAAAAACGCCGCCGCCGCAAGCGCGGCACGATGGCTGACCCGGCACGCCGCGCGTTCATCAACGACGCGGTGTGCGAAGGCTGCGGCGATTGCTCGGTCAAGTCGAATTGCCTGTCGGTCGAGCCTCTGGAAACGGAGCTGGGCACCAAGCGCAAGATCAACCAGTCGTCGTGCAACAAGGATTTCTCTTGCGTGAACGGCTTCTGCCCGAGCTTTGTGACGGCCGAAGGCGCGCAGGTGCGCAAGCCGGAATCGCGCGGCATTGCGATGGACAGCCTGCCGCTGCTGCCGTACCCGGAACTGCCCGCCATCCAACGTGCCTACGGCGTGCTGGTAACCGGCGTGGGCGGCACGGGCGTGGTCACCATCGGTGGCCTGCTCGGCATGGCCGCGCACATCGAGGGCAAGGGCGTGACCGTGCTCGACATGGCAGGTCTTGCACAGAAGGGCGGCGCAGTGCTCTCGCACGTGCAGATCGGCGAACGGCCGGATTCGATCCACGCCACGCGCATCGCCATGGGCGAAGCAGACCTGGTGATTGGCTGCGATGCGATTGTCTCGGCATCGGACGAAGTGCTGTCGAAGGTGCAGCATGGCCAGACGCGTGCCATCGTGAACAGCACCGCATCCCCCACGGCCGACTTCATCAAGAACCCGAACTGGCGCTTTCCGGGCAGCTCGGCCGAGGCCGACATCCGTGCAGCCATCGGCGATGCCTGTGCATTTGAAGACGCCAACACGCTGGCCGTGCGCCTGCTGGGCGACGCGATCTATACCAACCCGCTGGTGCTGGGCTTTGCATGGCAGAAAGGCTGGCTGCCGCTCACGCACGACGCGCTCCTGCGCGCCATCGAACTCAACGGTGTGGCGGTCGAGAAGAACAAGACCGCGTTCGAATGGGGCCGCCATCTCGCGCAGGATCGTGACGCCGTGCTCAAGCTGGCCGACGATGCCCCGCGCGCCAAAGCGGACGTCGTTGCCCTGCCCTCGCTGGACACGCTCATCGCTCGCCGCGTCGATCTGTTGACGGCGTACCAGAATGCTGCGTACGCCGCCGAGTTCCGCGCCGTGGTCGAGCGCGTTCGCACGGCGGAAAGCGCAGTCGTCGGTGCTGGCCAGACGCTGGCATTGACCGAAGCTGTGGCACGCAACCTGTCCAAGCTGATGGCGTACAAGGACGAATACGAAGTCGCCCGCCTGTACACCGATCCGGCCTTCCTCGACAAACTGCGCGCGCAGTTCGAGGGCGAACCAGGCCGCGACTACCAGCTCAACTTCTGGCTCGCGCCGCCCATGACGGCCAAGCGCGACGAGAAGGGGCACCTGGTCAAGCAGCGCTTCGGCCCGAACACGATGCGCATCTTCAAGGTGCTCGCCAAGCTCAAGGGCCTGCGCGGCACGGCGCTCGATGTGTTCGGCAAGACCGAAGAGCGCCGCACCGAGCGCGCGCTGATCGGTGAATACCGTGCGCTGGTGGATGAGCTGGCGCGCGGGCTAAACACGCAGAAGCTGGCGCAGGCCGTGGAACTGGCGCGTCTGCCGGAAGACATCCGCGGCTTTGGCCATGTGAAGGAAGCCAACCTGGCGGCGGCACGCATCCGCTGGAACAAGCTGCTGGCGCAGTGGCGCGATCCGGCTGGAGCGCAACGCGCGGCCTGATCGGCCAAAGCATCGCCACAGGGTTCTGGACGCCGTCTCTGGCGTTCAGAACGCCGTGCGTCAGGTTCGGAACGCCATGTTTGAGGTTCAGGACGCCACCCCATGGCGTTCTGAATGCAGCATTCAACGTGCTGCACCCCACTTGAGGCGTCCCGAACCGCGTGAAAGGCGTTCGGAACGCCACCTTTGAGGTTCTGAACCCGGGCTCATGCGGTTCTGAACTCGACGTTTGCGGTTCTGAACGCCAGGCGCGAGGTTCTGCACCCCGACAAGGCGCATCAGCGGGTCATCGACAAGCGACTAACCCGGCACGATCTGCTGCGCGTAGTCGTACAGGTCTTGCAGGATGTGCTGCGCGCGGGTGTCGCCGTTCTCTGCGGCTTCGGCGCCTAATTGCTGAAGCCGCTCACCAAAGGCTTCGAAGGTCAGATAGCCGCCGCTGCCCTCGAACAGGCGCTCGGCGCGCAATTGCTCCCACTGCTCGTATTCCTCTTCGTTCAACGTATCGGGAAAGTTGCGCGCGCGGTAGTGAAGCAGCAGCTCGGGCAGCCGCGCATCGGCGAAATCGGGGTGCAGTTGCGCGAGCTGCTCGCCGCTGAGCGTGCGCAGTTCATTGAGCGTGCGGCGGTCGTCATTGCCGACGAAGCCGCCGTAGAGGTTCTGGTCCACGTCTTCAATCGGTTCCAGATCGCGGGCGTACACCTTGCGCCAGGTCTCACGCATGTCGGGCGCGCCCTGGGCAATGTGCGCGTGTTGTTCGATTGCGGTGAAGTCGATGCCCCAGCGTGCGGCCTGCTCAGGCTGCAACGTCTTCAGATTGCTGATGACGATGGGCGACTTGTTGATGTGGATCGACTTGACGGGCAAGCGCGTGGTGCCTTCGGCCAGATCGGCCGTGCGCGTGAACATGCGCTCGCGAATCGTGGCGACATCCATGTGGAACAGTTCCGAGGGATCGAACGCCAAGTCCCACACGATCAGCTCGTTCTTGTTGGTCGGGTGCCAGCCGAGCGGCCACACCACGGCCATGCAGCCGCGCTCCACGCCGTACATGCCGGAGATGTGCAGCAGCGGACGCTGCGCATCGCCAATCTCGGCCACCACGCGGTCTTTCTTGCGCAACGCCAGGCAGAAGTCGAACAGGCGCGGCTGCGCGTTGCGGATCAGGCGCGCCAGCGCAATCGTCGCGCGCACGTCAGACACCGCATCGTGCGCGGCCTCATGCACCAGGCCGTTGGCCTTGGACAGATGCTCCAACTTGAAGCTCGGCTTGCCGTCTTCGTGTGTTGGCCACTGGATGCCTTCGGGGCGCAGCGCCCACGTCGTGCGTACCACGTCCAACAAATCCCACCGCCCGCATTCGTTCTGCCACTCGCGCGCGTACGGATCGATCAGGTTGCGCCAGAACAGGTGGCGCGTGATCTCGTCATCAAAGCGGATCGTGTTGTAGCCGACGCCAATGGTGCCGGGGGTGCCCAGCTCACGCTCGATGGCCTGCGCGAACTGGTATTCCGGAATGCCGTGCTTAGCGCACTGCTGCGGCGTGATGCCGGTGATGAGGCACGACACCGGATCGGGCAGCCAGTCGTTGGAGGGCTGGCAGAACAGTTCGACCGGCTCGCCGATCTCGTTGAGTTCGGCATCGGTGCGGATGCTCGCAAACTGCGCCGGGCGATCGCGGCGCGGCACGGCGCCAAAGGTTTCGTAGTCGTGCCAGAGGAAGGTCTGGGTGACGGGCAAGGCGTGACTCGCAAGAAAAAGCTGAAGATGCCGGCATGCTAACAGCCCCACCGGGCCGGGCCGCGCAAACCCGACATGGAGCGGGAGTAAGCTAGCGCGATCGCCAGACTGGCCCCAAGCGCCCCGACCACCGCCATGCGCATCCTTTTCTTCAGCAGCCACCGTTACGACGAAGACAGCTTCCGCGCATCGCTTGCGCGCGGTGGCCACGGCTTCGACCTCGTCTTCCAGCGCGCGCACCTGGACGCGCAAACGGCACCGCTCGCCGCGGGCTTTGAAGTGGTGTGCCCGTTCGTGAACGACGCGCTCAATGCAGGCGTGCTCGCCGCGCTGGCTGCGGGCGGCACGCGGTTGATCGCGCTGCGCTCGGCGGGCTTCAACCACGTCGATCTGCCGGCCGCGCAGCGCCTGGGGCTGACGGTGGTGCGCGTGCCCGCGTATTCACCGCACGCGGTGGCCGAGCACGCGGCCGGCATGATCCTCACGCTCAACCGGCGGCTGCATCGTGCTTGCAACCGCACGCGCGAAGGGGATTTCTCGCTGGATGGTTTGCTCGGCTTTGATCTGGCCGGCAAGACGGTTGGCGTGGTCGGCACTGGGCAGATCGGGCAGGTATTCGCGCGCATCATGACGGGCTTCGGCTGCCAGTTGCTGGCGTTCGATCCGTTTCCACAGGCCTCGCTCGCCGCGCTGGGCGTGCGCTACGTGCCGCTGCCCGAATTGCTGGCGCAAGCCGACATCGTCAGCCTGCACTGCCCGCTCACCGCCGATACGCATCACCTGATCGACGCCGGCGCGCTCGCCAGCATGAAGACCGGTGCGATGCTCATCAACACCAGCCGTGGCGGCCTGGTCGACAGCCCCGCGTTGATCGATGCGCTCAAGACCGGCCAGCTTGGTCACCTCGGGCTGGACGTGTATGAAGAAGAAGCCGACCTCTTCTTCGAAGACCGCTCCGCCGATGTGCTGCAGGACGATGTGTTCGCGCGGCTGCTGACGTTTCCCAACGTCATCGTCACCGCGCACCAGGCGTTCTTCACGCGTGAGGCGCTGGCGGGCATTGCAGATACCACACTCGCCAACGTGGCGGCGTGGGCGGCTGGTGCGCCCGTCAACGTGGTGAAACCTTAGGCGGCTTTCGGCTTGGCGAGCTCGGCCTCGCCTTCCCTGACGTAGATGGAGTTGCGCGGCTTGGCCAGCACGCGGCGCACCATCGGTTCGAAGAACGAGAGCGGCAGGTTGTCGTAGTCGGCCATGAAGGCGGCGCCGTCGTACTTGGCGCAAAACTCGGCGGTGCGCTCGAACAGCTCGGGCTGGCTGCGGTATTGCTCGCGCAGGTTGCGGTCCAGGCCCAGGTGATGGAAGAAGTAGTAGCCCTGGAAGATGCCGTGCTTCTCGACCATCCACAGGTTTTCGGGGCTGACGAACGGCTTGAGGATCGCCGCGGCAATGTCCGGGTGGTTGAAGCTGCCCAGCGTGTCGCCAATGTCGTGCAGCAGCGCGCAGACCACGTATTCCTCGTCGCGGCCATCGCGGTGGGCGAGCGTGGCGGTCTGCAGGGAATGCGCGAGGCGGTCGATGGGGAAGCCGCCGCAATCGCCGTCGAGCAGTTTCAGGTGCGCGAGCACGCGGTCTGGCAGCGCGCGGGCGTAAGGCATGAACTCGGCCGAGATGGCGGCCCAGTCCTCGCGGGTGCCATGCTCCATGTGGGAAAACGTCGCATGGGTTGCAGCTGGGGCGGTGTGTTGCGTCATGGGGTGTCTCCTTCGTCGCCAGAATGGTCTCGTCGGTGCCGCGTCGTATTGGATGATTGGATGACGGGTTGCACGGCTAACGGGCCATTCTGTGCCCGGGCCTTGCACGCAGACTGTCAAGCGTTTGACAATGCGCCAACCGCGCCAAGCGCCCCCGCCGCATCCAGCCGCCATGCCCGCAGACGCCTCCCATACCGCTCCTGCTCCCACGCCCGCGCAATTGGCGCAAGGCTGGCTGCGGGATGCCCCCGCTCACCTGCTGGCCGAGATCGCGCCCACCGCACGCCTCGTCACCTACCCCGACGGAGAATGCATCCACCCGCACGGCGGCCCGGCACAGGGCATGTTCCTGATCGTGCGCGGCCGTGTGCGCATCAGCCGGACGACGGATGGCGGCAGTGAACTTGTCTACGGCGTGCTGCGCGCGGGCGAATGGTTTGGCGAGATTGCGCTCATCGACGGCGGCGGCCGCACGCACAGCGCCCACGCGCAGGGGCCGACCACGCTCATCCTGCTTGGCAGCGCGGCGTTTGCGCGTGTGGTGGCCGCCTACCCGGCCGGCATGTGGGCATTGATGCAGCAGCTCTGCCAGCGCATCCGCCTGATCTTCGACGAGTTCGAGCACGCCAGCGAAATGCCTGCCGATGCGCGCCTCGCGCAACGCCTGCTGCAACTCGCCCGCGCCGGCGATGGCCGCACCGTAGCCGCCAGCAATGAAGAGTTGGGCCGCATGCTGGCGCGCTCGCGGCAGACGATCTCCAAGTACCTGCAGGCGTGGCAGCGCGCGGGCTGGGTCCGCTGCCACTACCGGACCGTCGAGATCGTCGACATGGCAGCTTTGCGGGCGCTGATTGGCGGCCACGCCCGCTGAGCATGCCCTGCGCATGGGGCACGCGTACGCCGGCATGCGCCGATAGAATGGTTTTTTGCCGCGCGCAGATCTGCCTGTTTCGACCGCTTCCACCTCCATGACCCCCATGTTCTCGCCGGGCTCGCCCGAGGGCCGGCGCCTTGTATTGCTGCTGGGCCTCGCGCAAATGGTCTCGTGGGGCACGCTGTACTTCACCTTCACGGTGTTTCTGGCGCCGATGCACGACACGCTCGGCTGGGCGCGGCCATTTCTGGCGGGCGGGTTCTCGCTCGGGCTGCTGGTGTGGGCGCTGTGCTCGTTCTGGGTCGGGCGCGCGCTGGACCGCTGGCCCGCGCGCCGCGTGATGGGCGCCGGCACCGTGCTGGCGGCGGGCGGCCTGCTGGCATGGTCGCTCGTCTCCAATAAGACGATCTTCCTGCTGCTCTGGCTGCCGATGGGCGTGGCAATGGCCACCACGCTCTACGACCCCGCCTTCGTCGTGCTGCGCCAGGTATTTGGCGATGCGTACCAGCGCCCCATCATCGGCCTGACGTTGATTGCCGGGTTCTCCAGCACGCTCTGCATTCCGCTCGCGCATTGGGGCGTGGAGCATATCGGCTGGCGGCACACGCTGCAGGTGTTTGCCCTGGCGCAAGTGTTGATCTGCCTGCCAATCCATCTTCGGCTGCGCGTGCGGCCGCCCGCTCATGCGCACGCCGTCGTCGTCGATGGCGCCGCGCCGATCCACGCCTGCACGTGGCGCATGGCGCTGCGCATGCCGGTGTTCTGGGCTGTGGTGCTGGCCTTTGT
Source organism: uncultured Ralstonia sp. (assembly GCA_963512445.1). Classification (GTDB taxonomy): domain Bacteria; phylum Pseudomonadota; class Gammaproteobacteria; order Burkholderiales; family Burkholderiaceae; genus Ralstonia. Next base: position 81,764 of record CAUPMS010000008.1, on the reverse strand, counting down.
GGCGACCAGCCTGATCGCCACGGTGCTCGGCGCGCACCTGATTCCGCTGCTCACGGAGAAAGGGGTGCCGACCAGCCGCCAGTTGCTGATCGCCGCGCTCATCGGCCCCGCCCAGGTGCTCGGCCGGCTGGCGATGATGCGCTCGCGCCCTGCCCATCCGATGCGCATCGCCCCGTGGACGTACGGCGCCATGGCGGCAGCCCTCGTGTTGCTGGCACTTTCCACCGGGCCGCTGCTGATCGTGTTTGCACTCGTCTATGGCGCAGCCAACGGCATCAACACCATGGTCCGTGCGATTGCGATGCCGGAGCTGGTCTCACGTACCCAATACGCCACGCTCAATGGCCTGATGATGACGCCCGTGCTGCTGGCCCAGGCCAGCGCGCCATGGCTCGGCGCCCTGCTCTGGCGAGCCAGCGATGGCTATGCGGCAGTCGAATGGGCGATGGTGGCTGCCGCCCTGATTGCGCTTGCCGCGTTCGCTTATGGCTTGCGGCACGCGCAGAAACGCCCCATACCCGCCGCCACCGTACAGACCGCCCCGGCACCGAGGTGACGCAATCGCCATGACGCTTTCAACACTTTGTACGCAGAAGCTCGCTTTTAGGAACCTTTGCTCGCGCACATCTGTCTTGAATCCTGAGACGTGATGTTTCATTCTCACGATAGAGGCGGCCCGCTTTTTGCGAGGTCGCCAACGGAGGAAGCGCCTTGTCACAGGAAACATCATCTGCGAGTGAGCGCATGCCGTGGTCGATCCAAGAGATCGCCTACGACAGCATCGACATCGCACGCGTGCGTGAAAACCGTACGCTGTTTTATCTGGTTGCCAGCGCCTCGTTTGTCGAGAGCGGCTCCGACCTCTACGCCGGCAACCTCGCCCAGTACTACGCCGATCGCCCCGAAACCGCGCACTGGCTGATCCGGCACTGGGAACGCGAAGAGTTGCAGCACGGCCGTGCGCTGCGCAGCTACGTTGAAGCCGTCTGGCCCGAATTCGACTGGGAGCGCGGCTACGCCCGCTTCTTCGACGAGTATTCCGTCACCTGTTCGGTCGACCAGTTCGAGCCCACGCAGGCGCTGGAGATGGTGGCGCGCTGCGTGGTCGAAATGGGCACTGCCACCTTCTACCGCGCCATCGCCCAAGCAGCGGCTGAAGCCGACGAACCCGTGCTGCGCGACCTCGCCAGCCGCATCTCGGCCGATGAAGTCCGGCATTACAAGCACTTCCTGCGCTTCTTCGACGAGTGCAATGCAAGCGAGGGCGTGGGCCGCGCGCGGGTGCTCAAGGCACTCGCCTCGCGCCTGCGGGAAATCAAGAACGAAGATTCGATGATCGCGCTGCGCAATGTGCTGCGCATCGAGCGCGGCCAGGAAGACGTGCCCGAGGCCGACGTGCGCGCGCTCAACTCGCGCGTCAGTGCGCTGGTGGGCTCGTATCTACCGCTCGACATGGCGGCCAAGATGTTGCTCAAGCCGCTGCGGCTGCGCCCGGGTTTCGAGCGCTCGATCCGGCCGCCGCTGGTGGCGCTGGTGCGGCGGGCGATCCTGCATTGAGCCGACTGCGTGGCGAGCAAGCAAAGAAAACCCGGGCAAATGCCCTAATGCCAAGGTTTTCCGTTCCAGCAACCAACGTCAACCGCTCAGACTCAGCGCCGGCTCAGGCGAGCCGGAATACATCCACCGCGCCGCGCAGTTCCTGGGCTTGCTGGCGCAGGCTTTCGGCGGCGGCGGCCGCTTCTTCGACCAGCGCGGCGTTCTGCTGCGTCACCTCGTCCATCGATGTGACCGCGTGGTTGACCTCCTCAATACCCTTAGATTGCTCGCGCGAGGCGTGGCTGATCTCGCCCATCAGGCCGGCGATGCGTTCCACGCGCGTCACGATGTCCTGCATGGCATCGCCCGCGCCGCGTGCGGCTTCGTTACCGGCCTGCACCTCTTCGACCGAGCGGTTGATCAGCGCCTTGATCTCCTTGGCAGCCGCCGCGCTGCGCTGGGCGAGGCTGCGCACCTCGCCGGCCACGACAGCAAAGCCGCGACCCTGTTCGCCTGCGCGGGCGGCTTCCACGGCGGCATTCAAGGCGAGGATGTTGGTCTGGAACGCGATGCCGTCGATGATGCCGGTGATGTCGGCAATCTTCTGCGCCGTGGCGTGGATGCCCGACATGGTGCCAACCAACCGCTCGACCGTCTGCCCGCCGGCGCTGGCCGCGTCGCTGGCGGACCGCACCATGTCGTGCGCATGGTGGGCGCTCTCGGCGTTCTGGCGCACGGTGGCGGCCAGTTGTTCGATGCTCGATGCGGTGCGTTCCAGGTTGCCGGCCTGCGCTTCGGTGCGGGCCGAGAGATCGGCATTGCCGGCAGCGATCTGGCCGGTGCTCGACGCAATGGTGGCGGCGCTGGCACGCACCTTGTCGACGATGCCCGAGAGGCCGTCGCCAACGCCATTGACGGCGCGCATCACCTGGCCGATTTCGTCGCGGCGGGTCGCCGGCAGGCGGTGCGTGAGGTCACCGGCGGCCACACGTTGGGCCACGTTCACCACTTCGGCCAACGGCGTGCTGACGGAGCGGCGCAGCATCCAGTACAGCCCGCCGGCCAGCAGCGCGCCCAGCGTGAGCCCCAGCAGCAGGAAGCGGTTGCGGGCGGCAACCAGATCGGCTTCGAGTTCATCTACGTAGGCCGTGCCCGCAATCACCAGTTGCCAATCGGGGTATTGCGTGAAAACGGTGAGGCGCTCACGTGCTGTGCCGCCTTGCACATCGGCCAGCGTGTGACGCAGCGTGCCGTCTTTGCGCGCGATCATCTCGCGCACCCAGGCTTGGCCGCCGGTGTCTTTGGCATCGAGCAGGTTCTTGCCTTCGCGGTCTTGGGTGTGGTCGATCAGCACCTTGCCCTGATCAGCGCCGGGCTTGCCGTCAATGACGAAATAGCCACCCGTCTTGCCGATGCCGTGCGAGCGGATTTTGTCTTTGAGCAGCGCCAGTTCCGAGCGCACATCCACGCCCACATACAGCGCGCCGATCACCTTGCCCGACGCATCACGCACGGGCTCGTACTTGCTCATGTAGGGCACGCCAAACAGCCAGGCCAGGCCGCGGAAGGGCTCGCCGACCATCAGCGCCTTGTAGCTGGGGTGGGCGCGATCGAGCAGCGTGCCGATCGCGCGTTCGCCGTTTTCCTTCTTGAGCGAAGTGGTCACGCGCACAAAGTCGTCACCCGTGCGGGCGAACACCGTGGCGATGGTGCCGCCGGTGCGCGCGAAGAACTTGTCTGGCACGGTGAAGTTGAGGTTCAGCACCGTTTCGCCATTCGCGCCACTTTTGAAGGTGGGCGTTGGCTTGCCGGCGACTTCCACGGTCTGCGCCGGCTCGACGCTGTAGGGGCCGGGCGCGGCATCGGCAAAGGCCGTGAGAAAACGATCGGCTTCGGTGCGCATGGTGCCGTCGAACAAGCCGATCATGTCGCGCATGGCGGCCTCCTGGTTGTGCATGGCCGATTGCGTATTGGCCTCGAGCATGCGCAGGCTCGACTGCGAAATCGCCAGCGCAAACATGCCAAATACCAGCACCAGGGCAATCAGGCCAATCATGGCCAACCGGGTACCCAGGCTCGTTGGAGGTTGGGAAGATTCAGAAAGGGGCGCAGACGCTCTCATGCTCTTTTTCCTGGGGGTCGTCGGTCGAGTTAACAACGGATCGACGGGGAAAAGCTTGATAGCAAACGTTTCGCAGCCCGCTTTGTCTGGCAAGCCGGACAAAGCGGCCCACCTCAGTAGCCGCGCGCCGCAATGGTGCACTCGTCAGGGCTGGCGTTCTAGAAGGCCGACTTCACCACCCCGCCATCCACACGCAGCGCAGCGCCCGTGGTAGCGGACGACAGCGGGCTCGCCACATACGCGACCAGGTTGGCGACCTCCTGCGTGGTGGCAAAACGCTTGATGAGCGAGGTCGGGCGGGCGGTCTCGAAGAAGGTCTTCTCGAACGCACCAAAGCTCTGGCCGCCCGAGAGCTTCTCCACAAACGCATCCACGCCCTCAGAGCGCGTCGGCCCCGGCAGCACGGCATTCACGGTGATGGCGGTGCCTGCCGTCAGTTCTGCCAGCCCGCGCGAGAGGCCCAGCAGCGCGGTCTTCGTCACGCCGTAGTGGATCATCTCGACCGGAATCTGCACGCCGCTCTCGCTGCTGATAAACACGATGCGGCCCCAGTTCTGGGCACGCATGCCAGGCAGGTACGCGCGAGACAGACGCGCGCCGCTCAATACGTTCACGTTGAAGAAGTGCTGCCAATCGGCATCGTCGATTTCCTCAAACGGCTTGGGGTCGAAGATGCCGAGGTTGTTGACGAGGATGTCGACCTTGGGAAAGCGGCCGAGCAGCGCGTCAACCTGTATCGGGTTCGATAGATCGCCGGCAAAGCCTTCGGCCTGGGCGTCGGGCACCTCCGTGCGCAGGCGCGCGATCGCGTCGTACACCGACGCTTGGGTGCGGCCGTTGACGATCACGCGGGCGCCTTCGGCGGCCAGTGCTACAGCAATGGCATGACCGATGCCCTTGGTAGAGCCCGTCACGAGTGCAAGCTTGTTCTGAAGGTGGAGGTTCATGGCGTTCAAAAAAGGAATATGGAGGAGGACGAGCGCGCCGCGCCACATGGTGCGGAAGCGACGTTTCAACCATGATACGAAGCACCGTTGCCCTTGGCAGCCGCAATCGTTTTGCAGCGATATCCAACGAGATTTGACGATCGGCGTTGGTGTCGATCCCGGCTTGACGGCCTGGGCAAGCGACGATTAGTGTGCAATGAAGCTCGCTCGGCGTTTCGGGAACGCGGCGCGCCTTACAAGCCGGATCACCGGCAGAACGGGGAGCACCACCATGAGCATCGACGTACAGACACCTGAGGCCGCCGACACCAGCACCAGTGAAGGCGCCTACCAGCTTGACACCATGGACCGCGACACCAACATCGGCCGGCTCGTGCATCGGGTCCGACACGCGTTGGTGTCACACATCGACAGTGCCATGGCATCGCTGGACCTGACCGCCGCGCAGTGGACGGTCGTCATCTACCTGGCGGAAGACCTCGCCACCACGCCGGCCGAGCTCTCGCGCCTGCTGCACTACGATCCGGGGGCGATGACGCGGCTGATCGATCGGCTGGAGAAGAAGAACATCGTCAAGCGCGCCCCCAGCGATGCGGACCGCCGCTCGGTGGTGGTCTCGCTCACAGAACAGGGCCGCGCGCTGTATCCGGAAATCCGGCCGCTGATCATCGACGTGCTGAACCACCTGCTGCGCGGGTTCTCGCAGCCCGAGGTCAAGCAGTTGGAGAACCTGCTGCTGCGTGTGCTGCACAACGCCTGATCGGTTCAGGCGTTCGCGGTTCAGCAGTCTCAGCCGGCGGCGTTGCCGGCGCGCAGGGTGTCGCGCTGGCGGCGCAGTGCGGCCAGCGTGTCTGGCGCATCGGCGGGGAAGGTCACGGCCTGTTTCAGAACCGCTTCCAATGCATCAGCGCGCTGTGCAATCGCGCCCTGCTCCACAGCCAGCGCCGCGCCTTTGACGCGATGCGCCGCGTGACGGGCCGCCTCCAGATCGCCCGCCGCAATGGCGTGCGCAAGGCGCTCCAAATCGTCATCCAGCGAATCCAGATAGATTGACCAGACATCCTGGCCAACGTCGGCCATGACCGCCGCACGCCCCGGCGCAGCGCCGGTGCGGTCACACCACAGCGCGATCAGGTCGCGCAGCACATCCTCGCGAATCGGCTTGGTCAGCATGCCGTCCATGCCGCTGGCCAGAACGCGCTGCTGGTGTTCGTCGTCGGAGGCTGAGGAGATGGCGAGGATGGCCGTGCGGGCGCCCGTACCACCTTCATGTGCACGGATACGTTCGGCAACGGTGTACCCGTCGACATCCGGCAGTTGGCAATCCAGCAGGATCACGTGAAACGACTGCGCAGCGGCCTTCTCCAGCGCCTGGGCACCATCGGCAGCGAGTTCAACGTCGCAATCGAGCGCGCGCAGTTGGTGTTCGAGGATCAGCAGATTGGCCGGCTGGTCTTCGACCACCAGCACGCGCGGGCGAGGTTGGCCGGGGGGGTGCCCAGCGCTCACTGCCCCTCCAGCTCGTGCTTGATCTTGAACAGCTCGGTATCCGTGCGGATGCCCAGCTTGCGATAGGCGGATTGCTTTTGCGAGCTGATGGTCTTGATGCTGCGCGCGAACTTCTCGGCAATCTCCGTCACCGACATGCCGTCGAGGCAGCAGCGCAGCACCTCGCGCTCACGCGGGCTCAGCTCCGGGCGATCCACGAGCGCAGAAAGTTCGGTGCTATTGGCCGCAGGTGCCGGTGCATCGGCTGCGAGCGCATCGCGCTCCATCTCGGCAGCCAGCGCGGCGTTCAGGCGCTTGCCGCCGGCTGCCACGGTACGGATGGCCCGTACCAGATCTGATAGCTCTTCTTCCTTGCCGACAAACCCGCGTGCGCCGGCATGCATGACCATGCCGACCGTCGCCTTGTTGTGATGGGCCGACGCCACCAGGATCTTCAACTCCGGATAACGCACGCGAATCAGGCGGATCAGGTTCAGCCCATCGATTTCCGCAGGGCCAAGCGAGTAATCCATCAGCAGGACATCCACCTCGACGGTGCTGTCCTTGAGTGCCTGCACGATTTCCCGGCCCGACGCGAACATGCCAGTGACATCGATGTCCGCCTCCTGCTTCAGGCGCGCAGCCAAGCCATGGCGGACGATCGCATGGTCATCGAGCACGATCACGCGGATCGGTCGGGTCGCGGTCCAGTTCATGTTGCAGGTTTCATTCGACTTGTTTTAAGGCGCTGCGTAGGCTGACCCTAATGTGCCACAACGTGGCGGCCAAATATAACATTTAGGCACAAATTTGCGCCCCCACTCAGCTGACGACCGTGTTTTGCATCTTACAAAGATCACATATTAATGTCTTTTATTATCTGTGTTTAGCAAGATGCAATGGCCGTGACATACCGCGCCGGAACCTATTTGCTTTCGACAATCATGTCGTTCCGGGCGTAGATGGAACAATTTTGATAGCGTTCCTTGCACGACGACATCGCGCGGAATTCGCGCGTTAGCTCGGCCAAGTGGATGGGGTGGGCGGCGCGGCTGTGATGGGCGCCACTACGCACGCTATGCACGCCACGCACTGCAGCCACGCGTTCGCACTGGCGACGCTCTACAACGTGGGCGCGACAGTGCTCGCCTTCGTACTGTTCTGGCGCGCATGGCGCCGCGCGCTTAGCCTGATCTGATCCGCTGCGCTTACTTGCGCACCCAGCCGCGCCGCACGCAGGGTGCCAACACCACGCCATGCACCGCCAGCCCCAAGCGGTGCAGCGGCTCCGACACCGTATGCGCCACGCGCCCGCTGCACAGCCATGCGCTCAGGGCCGACACGGCAGCCGCGCCCAGCATGTCAAACGGATAGTGCACGCCCAGGTAAATGCGCGCCCACGCCATCGGCAAGCCCAACAGCGCCAGCAACACACCCGCGCGACGCAGCCGCGCGTTCCACATCAGGCTGAACGCCACGGTCCAGAGCACAGTCAGGTGATCGCTCGGGAACGACGAATCCGGCACGTGCGGCAGCAGATTGGTCCCCAGGTCAATCGCAAACGGCCGCGGGTGATACCACGCCAGGCTGAAGCCGACGTTGATCAACAACGCCAGCACCGCCGCCACGCCGGTCTGCAGTGCCTGACGGCGCGTGGTCGGCTCGCCCCATAGCCAGCCGGCCACGAGCGTAAGCGGTACCAGCCAGATCGCATATTCAGCAAACGCCATCGCCAGCCAGACGGTGGTGGCCAAAGGGTCGGCCGGTGCGTTCATCCAAAGAAACAGCGTGTGATTGAGTGATTCCATACAGCGTCGGCCAACGGGCCCGAGTGATTCAACAACGGAGATGCCCGGCCCACAGTACGGAACATTCCCTTCAATTCCCTTGGAGCCGACCTGTGGACAAGCCTAGGCCACCAGACTTAGGCCAGCAGTAGCGATGCCCCGATCATTGCCTAGGCTTTTCCCACCGTTTACCGGTGCCTATGATGTAGGCACACCGGCACGCGAGCATGCCGGATATGCACGACTCGAACCCCGGGGGGTGGATGGAAAGTTTTCTGATTCAGCGAGCCACACGCCGGCAAGCAATGTTTGCCGGCGCGATTGCGCTGCTGATCCTGTTGACGCTGGCCGTGGCCGCGCCACGCGCAGGCCTGCAATGGCCAGCAATCAACCCGTTCATGCCGATGTGCGCCTTGACGGTGTTCACAACGGCCAGCATCGCCGCCTTCTTGCTGGGCGCGCAGTTCACGGTCACGCGGCAGCCGATGCTGGGCGCGCTGGGCGGTGCCTATGCCTTTACCGCCCTGGCCGTCGCACTGCAGTTATTGATGTTCCCGGGCGTGTTCTCACCCACGGGCCTGTTCGGCGCCCGCCCCACCAGCGCAGCGTGGATGTGGGTGTTCTGGCACGGGGGCTTTCCGCTGTTCGTCATCCTGGCGGTGTGCATGCGCGATCGGCTTTCGCGCGATGCCATTGCCGCCGCGCGCGTCGGCCTGTGGGCCGGCCTGCTGATCGGCGGGCCGGTGGTGGTGGGTGTGCTGTTGTGCAGCGTTGCCGTGCTGACCAACCTGCCGCCGCCGCTGCACGCCAGCAATGGCAACAACCCCGTCGCGGTCGTCCTGTGGGCGATCAACGCCATTGCCGTGCTCGTGGTGGTAGCCAGTGGCCGCCTTCGCGCCGTGCTCGACGTGTGGCTGGCCATTGCCGCGCTGGCCTGCCTGAGCGATACCACCCTCAACCTGCTGAGCACCGACCGCTTTACCGTGGGCTGGTACGTGGCGCGCCTGTTCAGCATGTTCGCGCCCGGCGTGCTGGTGTGCGTGCTGGTGTGGGAAGTCACGGCGCTGTACCGGCGCCTGCTCGAGGCGCACGTGTCGCTGCGGCAAGCCTCCATGCACGATGCGCTGACAGGCCTGTACAACCGCAGCTACTTCAACGAGCAGATCGGCACGCAGATCAGCGCCGCTCAGCGCAACGGCCAGCCGCTCTCGCTGGTGATGGTCGATGTGGACCACTTCAAGCGCTACAACGACGCCTTCGGCCACCTCAAGGGCGACGCCTGCCTCGCAGCCGTTGCCGATGCGCTGGCCGGTGTGGTGCGCCGCCCGGCGGATTTCATCGCCCGCTACGGCGGTGAAGAGTTCGTGGTTGTGCTGCCCGAAACCGATGCGCGCGAGGCCCAGGCCCTCGCCGAGCGTGCACGTGAAGCCGTGCTGCGCCTGCGCATTGAAGCCACCGCGCCGTCGCGCTACGTAACCGTCAGCGCCGGTTGCACCACGTCCGTGCCGGACAAGAGCGCCCCCTCTATCGACGCGCTGGTCGAAACCGCCGATGCCGCGCTGTACCGCGCCAAGGCAGCCGGCCGCAATCTGGTGATGAGCGCTCAGTCTCTTCCGGCTGCACTCACGTAACGCACATGACGCACATGACGCACGCCAAACGGTCAAGCACCGCTGAGCGTTTGGCTCGCCCGTCTTTACTGTCTTCTTTATTTCTTTTGTATATAAAAATAGTAGTAGTAGATAACGGTGGATAGTTTCTGTGGATAGCCGCAGAAAACGCTTTCGCATCAACCGTTTGCGAAATGCACAACCCATCGGACAGCGTGTGCCCTTGCGTGGATGACTCGCGCAGAGCGCGCCCCGCCCTGCTGACATACGCCGAAGTTATTCGCATGCTGTGGACAACCTGACCCCGGACAGCCAACACGGTTGTCCCTGAAGTTCTGCACGCGCTTATCCACAGCGGCAATTGCGCCCACGCACCCGGTGACTTCGTCAGCCCCGTCTCAAGCCGTGCCGGGAAAGATTCCCCCAGCCAGTCAATGAAGACGCTCAGGCGGTGTCCGCGGCAAAAGCCTGTTCCATGCGTTTCGCCCTTTAGTGAACTTGTGCTGGAATTTCTCACCCTGCCCGGCTGGCATCGGCATTCCCGCCCGTCACGGGAATGCGTTAATCCACCGTTATTGGCGGTAGCCTCGCCGCTCTATGGCGGCTAGCACGTCCCACGTCTGCGGATCGACATTGCGGCCCCCGAGCGACATCGATACGTAGGCGTCAATCGCGTCAACAAAGCCTTTCACGAATGCTGGCGGGAATGAATGCGCGCAGAAGACTTGAAGCTGCTCGCGCAGCATGCCCGGCCGGCATTGGCCGTGCGTGCACATGGCGGTGCGTGTGCGTTTTAGATAAGCCTGTGCTGCGAGTGCACCGTTCAGGTAGGTGCGGTTTTTTGTAAGTCTGCCCGTGTCGGATGACGTGGGCGTGTGGGTAGCTGATGGGGGTGGAGATGGGTATGAAGCGATTGGCATGAATGCCTCCGTGAGTTTCGATCGGAGGTCCGCCATCTCGTCGCCAGACGAGGGTGGCGGGCCTGACGGCGGGGCTGGCGAACCGGTACTCACGGCAACCGGCAGACCTTGCGGTCTCCCCACCCGGCCCGCCTTGGTAGACGATGCGCGAGCGCGCCCGAGCATTACCGCGAAGCGGCAGCTCGTTGTGAGTACTCTAGGTCGCCAGACCCGGCTGCCGTTGGTGCGGCAGCGCGTGAATTATAACGACGAGGGCACTCAGCAAGTTCCGATTCTTGGTGCGAGCCCTGCGTGCCGAAATCCGGGCGCAGAGCATCAATGCCAATTCAATCAACCCGGCATTCGAATCTCGGGCCGGCAAATTCGTCTGTCTGCACAACGCGTTTCTGGCGCAAGCCGCCGAACGCCGCAATTTGAGACAAGGGCTCCGGACTCAAACACCCGAATTCGCCGGTGTGAAGATGGCGCTCCACCATCCAACAGCCGAGCGTGGGGCGCAGAGGCCCGCGCTCGGCCCAAAAACACCCGACCCATCGGCCCTTCGAGGCTCGTGCTTCGCCATCAAACATTCGAAGCTGTCGCGTTGAGGCCGACGTTCCACCGTCAGAGGGTCGAGGCCAGCGGTCAGAGGTCGAAACTTTCGACCTCTGACCGTGGAATGCGATTGTTTGGGGCTCGCAGGCCGCGATCAGCGGTTCGCGCTTGAACACAAAAGGCCCCGCCGGATGGATTCGATGCGCCATATCGCCTGGTTGCGGCTCCACACTCCATACGAGCGCTGTCGTGCTGGGTTGAGGTTTTTGGCCAGAATCCGTGCTCAGTCAAATAGGGCAAGTTCGCGCCACCTACCGAATAGGACAATCCCCTAGCCTCTTTTCGGATCAGCCCCTGCCTCACATGCGTGGCATCAGCACATACATTGATGTGTACGAAGTTGCGGTGCGCAAACTGGAGCTTCGGGGTTCTTGGACCCACGTGAATTGGAGGTAGACAAATGGTAAAGACCGTTTTATTGCTCGCTGCGGCGGGTGCGGCGCTTAGCGCCGGTGTGGCCTATGGCAGCGCTGGGCCGCGAGACGTCTACACCGACGGTGCTAGCGCGATGGGCGCGCGAGACCCTTATACCGAGGGCGGGCTGGCTACAAGGTTTGACGTCTATTCCGATGGGGCGAACGTCACGGATAGGCGCGATGCGTTCACCGAGGGCGCGTAAATCACCAACGAGATCGACGGGTTGACGGCGGTCTGTAAGCAACAACGGAAACATCGTCAGTAACACACAGTCCTTGGCGCTCAGCGCCCCCGACCACAAACCAGAACGTCCCTCGAGTCACAGTCTCGGGGGATTTTTTTTGCGCGACCGCGTTGTCGGGGCAGGATCAAACCGGCGCGCCCTTGCCACTTGAAGGGGCAGCCGCATTTGCGGCTAAGCCGAGGCAAGGATTTGCATGAGCCCCACGCTTTCCGAACCGGTGGGAATGGAATCGGCTATCGGCTATCGGCAGACCGGGCGGGCTATCTGTCCAGTTTCTTTGTCAGGCGTATTCAACGATCTCCGATCGATCCCGGCCTATTGACGATGCGATCGGCCTGTTGCCCCTCTGCACGTGGCCGGTCTATTCAGACCCTATTAGCGCGCTTCTTGTCGAGCCCACGGAGCGCCGAGTCGTGCTTGATTAACGCGGTTGCGACTACCACAATGGTCACTTCAGGTCGGGATCAAGCGCCAAGTGGGCCGCTGACTGACGGGCGAATACCCCACCTGCACTTCCTTCAGGGAGTGCCCCATGGACAACGAGAAAAACTTCGCACTCCTCGCCCAGGCAAACTAGGCGCAGAAGAACGGCGTAATGGCGACCATTCGGGGCAATTCCCCGTTCAGCCTCTTCCCGTACACCGGGACTGTCGCATTGGCCTATTTCGTGGGCGCAAAGGTCGGTCTTGCCTATGCGGTCGTGGGTGGTGCGATCTCCCTGGTCTGGCCTTCCAGCGGCATCGCCCTTGTTGCGCTGGTCGCTCTGGGCTTGCGAGTTGCTCCGGGAATTGCGATCGGTTCCTTCTTGGCGAACGTGTCGGGGGGTGTGCCTATCGCCGTGGCCGCGATGATCGGCGCCGGCGCCATGGTTGGGTCCTTGGCGGCCGCAACATTGTTGAACCGCGCGGCCCGATTCCAGATCTCCCTCGGCAGCGTCCATGACGTGCTGGCCTTCATCAGCCTGGCTGCAGTGCTGAGCACGGCAATCAGCGCGCTGATTGGTGCGACTGCCCTGCTGGAAGCGGGCCTGGTGCCGATCGCCGAGTATGGCGCAGCCTTTCTGAAATGGTGGCTCGGCGACATGATGGGGGTGCTGGTGGTGGCCCCACCCTTATTCAGCCTCCTCGCGTATTCGAACCCGGTCCGCTCCGCAGCGCGCACCGTAGAGGCGTGCGGACTGACTGTTTCGACCTTCTGGGTCAGCTACGTCATCTTCGGTGCCCCGCAACTTGCCGGGCACGGCTACTACCCTGCCGCCTTGGCAATCTTTCCGTTCATCATCTGGGCGGCTCTGCGCTTTGATCACGTTGGCGCCGGCATCGCGACCCTGATGGTTTCAGTCGTGGCCATCTGGGGTACCACCCATGGCACGGGCCCCTTTGCTGCCGAATCTCCGGTGGATAGTCTCGTGAGGTGGTGCGCCTTCGCAAACGTCATGGCCGTCACAGGACTGCTGCTGGTGGCCGCACGTGCGCAGACGCGGCGCGTCCATAGCCTGCTGCAGGCAGCCCACAACGAATTGGAGCGGCGCGTCCAGGAGCGAACCGAAGCTCTGGAGAAGACAAACAATGAACTGAAGGCAGAGATGGCCCGACGCCGTCAGTTGGAAGGAGAACTGATCCAAATCGGCGATCAGCAGCAGCGGCTCATCGGCCGGGAACTGCATGACGGACTTGGGCAACATCTGACCAGCCTGGGTCTGTACTGTGCAGCCTTGCATCAGAAACTGCAGACGCAGGGCCACCCGGCCGCCGCTGACGCCGCCATCGTCGTCGACCTGGTCAAGCAGGCGTCCTTGATGACGCGCAGGGTTGCCCATGGCCTGGACCCGGTCGCCATGGAATATGGCGGCCTTGCGGCTGCGCTGCGTGGGCTGGCAGAGACGGCACGCACGCTCAATGGCGTCGATTGCATGCTGCGTATCGCGCCCCAGGTGGACTTGCTGGATCCGCTGATGCAGATCAACCTCTATCGTGCGGCGCAGGAAGCCGTCAACAACGCGCTCAAATATTGCCAGGGCCACCGCATCTGGATCGACCTGGAGCAGGCAGACGGTATGCAGACGCTTTCAATCAGTGACGACGGGGTTGGCGTCGATCAAGAAGAAATGGAGCGTGCCTCCGGACTGGGGCTTCACAGTCTGCGTCACCGGGCAAGCCTGCTGGGCGGCGCTTGCACCGTGACCCGCAATGCGTTGGGTGGCACCACGGTCGCCATCAGCTATCCGTTACCAGAGGGTCAGGGCCATGCACGGGACATCGTCTAGCCTAGGCCGTGCTGCTCAAATCCTGATCGTGGATGACCACCCCATCATCCGGGAGGGCATGACGCACTTGCTGAATTTGCAAGCGGATCTGCACGTCTGCTGTGCGGCCGGCAGCGCTGAAGAAGCGCTTGCGGCGATGGCCTGCCAGCCCGACATGGCAATCGTGGACATCAGTCTGCGATCGGACTCTGGCCTGGATCTTGTCAAGACCCTGCGCCACCGCCACCCGAATTTGGCCATCCTCGTCCTCAGCATGCATGACGAAAGCCTGTTTGCCGAACGCGCACTACGGTCCGGGGCAAACGGTTATTTGATGAAACTCGAGGCCACAGAGCATGTCGTGAGCGCCATCCGCGAAGTGCTGGCTGGCAACATTTATTTGAGCGCGGCCATGCATGAAAAACTGGCACGGACCCTCACGGCCCCCAATCGGGAGCCCGAAGGCCCCATTTCGAGGCTTTCGGAACGGGAATTCGAGGTCCTGCACCTGATCGGACTCGGCTTCAGCACCCGCGAAATCGCCGAGAAACTGAATCGGAGCGTGAAGACCATCGAGGCACATCAGGCCAATATCAAAGAAAAGCTGAATATCCGTAACGGCAAGGAGCTAATGCGCTTTGCCATTCAGCGGATCGAGAGCCAATAGCGCGGAGCCCACCCACGGAATCAGGCAATCCCCTAGCCCTATTTAGGAACAGTGCCTGATTCATGCGCATTTGATCAGCGCATACAGTCCAGTCCAACCTGCCGGCGTGCCGCAGTCCTTAGTTCGGGTGGGCAGGCGCAACCTGAAAGCTCCTTGGGAAGGTCGCCGCCATGAACACCAAATTCCAGCGAATTGTTCTCGCTCTGATCTCCGCACTCGCCGCTGGAGCGACCCGCGACCTATGGCCGGTATTTCGATGCCTCGCGATGACGTGCCTCATCGCAAGTCATGCGCTGGCAGCGCAGGCCGCAGGCGGGATCACAGGCGCTGGCTCAAGCTTTTTCGATCCCCTGGCGCAAAAATGGGCGGTGTCCTACTTCAACAGAACCGGTCTGCCGGTGAGTTTTCATCCTGTCGGCTCTGGCAATGGCATCGATCAACTGAAAGCGGCCAGGGCGGATTTTGCAGCTTCAGACATGCCGCTCAAATCAGACGAATTGCGCGCATTGGGACTCATCCAATTTCCGGTGGCGGCGGGCGGCCTCGTGCCGGTGGTCAACCTCGACGGCATCGCCGCCGGACAGCTTCATTTGACGGGGGCGCTGCTGGCGGACATCTACTTGGGCAAGATCGCCCGGTGGAACGACGCGGCCATCCGGGCAGTCAATCCCAGCCTCGCACTCCCTGATCTGAAAATCGTTGTCGTGCATCGCGGTGATCGCTCCGGGTCGACCTTCAACTGGACGAACTATCTGTGCGCGGCGAGTACGCAATGGCGTGAGCAGGTGGGCAGCGGCCTGACGGTCAAATGGCCGGTGGGGGTCAACGCCACGAACAGCCAGCTCGTCGCCACCTACGTCAAGCGGATCAAGGGCGCGATCGGCTATGTTGAACTGACCTACGCCGCGCCGGCGCACTTGGCCTATGCGATCGTTCAGAATAAAAGTGGCGCGTTTGCCGAGCCATCGGCCGCGAGTTTCAAGGCTGCGGTGGAAACGGTGGATTGGGGCCGTGAGGACGATTTCAACCAGATCGCCACCAATCCGCCGGGCGACCGAGCCTGGCCAATTCCTGGTGTCGTCTTCATCTTGATCAAAGCCAACGCCACGGACAAGGCTGGCGCGAGCGCTGTACTCGCGCTATTCCGGTGGGCCCTCCTTGAAGGCCGGGCAGACGCAGCCGCTGAAAATTACGGTACACCGCCGCCGTACTTGATCGGGGAAATAGAAACGTATTGGGCGCAGAAACTGACCAATGGGCAAGCCATCGGAGTCGCAGCCATCGGCTCGCCCAAGAGCCAGACAAGCATGGACCGAGAAACGAGATCGTTGCCGTCAGGCCTTTAAACGCACCTCATCACGATCCGAATAGACGGATCTGCCAGCGTGCCTCGACGAAGACAGCGCCGCGCGAGCAGCGCGGATGCAGCACACGCATGCAAGGCATGCGCACCACACCCACACATCACCCTACGGGGCGACAGTCCAAGCAAAAAATCTTCGGAATCTGGAATGCAAAAAGGCTTGGCATATTGCCAAGCTGAGACAGGGATGATCTCTTTGCATCGCCCTGAACCCATATCTTTGCGCGTTGGCGCGGCAGCACAAGGGATCGTGGCTCCTTAAGAAACGCGCCTCAGAACCATATGTGTGCACTTTGCTCAGGCGAGCGTCAACTCACTGCACTTTGTCGCGAGCCTCAATCCTGCTTGAGTTGAAGCCGCTGTGAAGCGCAAGAATTCGCGCCTCGTACCTCGCAACTTCGTTCAGAGAAAAGCACTAGGATTCTCCATGAACGGCACGGCCCCGCCGTGTGAAGCTTCGCTTTTTTGGGGAATCGCATGCGCGCTGCCCACCTTATCTCTCTGGCCGAAGTAGCCTTCATGGCTGGGGCTACTGTGCAAGAGATCGACCGGGTCTTCGCCGACGAGGTACTGGCGCCTGCACTAACCGATGACGGCAGTGCGCGAGGTCTTGTGCCACTGGTAGCTCCGCTGACCGGCTTCTGTCTCGCCACATGCGGTGACCTGACTCCGTCGGCGCAAGCACGGGTTATTCGCACGCTAACTGAACGCATCGAAGCCCGCCAAGACTTTGAGCTGTTCCTAGGACTTCACGAACAACTGGGCTCGACTGATTTTGACTGGACCGTTGCCTGGTCCTGCCTCGTCGTGGACGTCTGGCCTTTCGTGGTCGAGTCGCTGGAACGGGCAACGCAGCTCGCACAGGCTAGGAGGGCCATCCTGTCAGACCCCAAGGTGTTGGGGGGAATGCCGTGCTTTTCCGGTACGCGCCTGCCCGTAGCAAATCTGCTGGCATTGAAGAGAGGTGGGCTCGAATTCGCTGCCCTGAAGGCGGCATATCCCTTTCTCACTGAGGAGCTCGTAAAAGCGGCTGAAGTCTACGAAAGCGTGTCTACGAAGGCGAGCAAAGTAACAACGTTCGAACAAGCAAATCCACAAGGCAAGCTGATTCGCAGGAACTCGGTTCAAATAAAAGGGCCCGAACCAAACGACTGAGCGACCACTGTCGCCCCAATTTCGGTTCTCGCAACCCCCACGAAGCGGCCTATCGAATCCAACTCTTGTCGGCTATCAACTTAGCGAAGGCGCTGCTTCCCCTTTTCGAATGCACAAATCTAGAATCAAATTTCTTGAAACAAATCCGTCACCTGCGCATCGAATCTCCGGCCGAATGCTTCGACCCGCGCATCAAGCCGGAAGGTTGTCCCTATAGGTGACAATGCGCTCTATAAGTTTGTCCAACTCGTCTCTGTCATCGGATTTCAAAGTATCAAGAATCAACTGCTTCGCGCGTGCCTCGGTATGAGCCGTAGAGTCAAGTTTGAACACCCTAATACTCTCTTTGCCTTTTTCATCTTTAAACTTGATTATCACTTTCTTGGTCTCGATGACCCAATCATAGTGATGATCTGGATCATCAAGCATTGGATGAACAATCTTGAAATCCAAATCGGCATATGTGCCAGCCCATTTTCGAACCGGATTGTAAGTACCTTTTTTAATCGGACTGTTACAAAGATGACACGAAAGCGTTAGATTCAATGTGCAAAACATGTAGCCTACGTAATAGGGACGCTTCGGGCCGCCCTTTGGCACAAAGTGTTCGATTTCGTTAGAGCTTGTTTCATCGAATGGTAGCCCACAAAACCCACATCGATGATCCTGTATTTTTAAAAGTTGCCTTCTGATTAGACTCTTGAATTCTACGATAGCAGGATCTTTGCTATCCCAGTCTCCACCTTTGTAAGGCTTCAGTTTTCGGATCTTTTTGTGAACGGCTCGTGGCACACCAGGGCGAATGTTAATTTTCTTGATCATCGCTTTTCGAAATAAAACTTTCGGCCTGCGCGAGAATTTCTATAAGCGGATCACCCTCTTTAAAATTATACCGCTTAATTTTTTCAAACAAGCCCTTTGCCAACTGGACGTTTTCCCTATCGCGATTTCTCGAGATCAACGACAACAACTCTCTCAAGTCTCGCTCGAAATAATAATTGCGAGTGGTACGAAGGCCGAATACCTCGTAAAGAATATTTTCGGCTGACCACGCATAGGTATCGTAGTCTACGAGTCGGCACACGCGCCCACCATTCGAGCCATCATTCGCCATTGTCACGAGGCTGGAGTTTTCCGGACGGAGGTCTGAAACCATAAAATGCGAATGCGAGGCCAATATCGCGTGCGAACTTTGGAATCCCGATAAAATATTCTTCAACAAATCCACATATTGCATTTGCCATCTCGGATGAAGACTGAGCTCCGGCTCATCAATGAGAATGAGTGAATCTTGGTCCACACATGCCCCGAGATTAATCATTGTATGGAGGATATGCTTCTCACCTGAACTCGAGTTGTCGAACCCGAAGGCATCGGCTCCGTGGAAACTCAACTCTGGCGGAGCTGTGAGTTCCAGAAGTGAGAGCACGCTCAAATCACTAATAGTTTGAGCGAGCGCAGTTGTCGCTACATTTTCAAAATTGAGATCAAATATAATGTTGTCATTGGCGACAGCTACGCTTGACTTTAGTCGCTCCAGAGCACCTGTCAATTGTTCATATGAAACTTTGGCGTCAGTCGGCAGTCTGGCTATCCCAGAGCGCGATCGCTCGAGCGCCTTCAATTTATCGTTGAATGCGGACACAGACAGTCCACGGCTAAACAATGTTTTTCGGTTTAGCGGAATGTTAAAAGTGATGCGATGTTGAAGTTTAAGGAAGTCCAACACTCGCTTCAACCGGCCAAGTTCATTGTATCGAACCATCCCAGCAAGAATGGATGAAAAAATTTGACGCCTTATTGATCCTGTGTAGGATGCATTAGATGCGGCCCGTATTCCGCAATACTCGTATAGCTCTCCATGATCATTGCTGAAAGAGAATTTGTCGTTTAGCATGTACGACACAGCAATTACCTTTTTGGGTTTTGGCAAATCAGCGACCGGCAATTCCGTTCCGTCGAGTTTGGCAATAAGAACGCGCTTATTTCGTTCGACTTGGCAGAGTTGTCCATCGACCATGTACTCCATAGTGATGTTCTCATATCTTGCGACCGGATATGACGTACGTTTTCCCACCGCAGAATCCACAAGCAATCTGAAAAAATCTGCAACAAGGGATAAAAGGTGGCTCTTACCGGTGCCGTTTTCACCGATAATCAATGTTGAAAGGAGTTGATCACGTTTTCCCAATGAATCCGATGTAAAGCGGCAGTCGTATAGGATCTTTTCTTTGTGCTGTATTTTGAACGCGAGAAGAGAAAACATTTGATTACGCCGATTAGAAGGTTTTGTGCCAAGCGCGGCCGGTTTTGCCCATGGTTGTGACCGTAGTGTGCCCAAATGACGGGGTTTTTCCTGTTCGTTGAAAAGCAAATGACTTCACGCTGACTGGCCAGATGCTCACGCAATATCTCCGCAACCCTGCGATGGTCCTTTGTTGGAAGATGGTGAGGTAACAGCTCGAAAGGGGCATTGAGCTCATCGAAGCGGGAAATCTTTACGTGGTGTTCACGAATTACCTTCCTTGCCCACTACTTTCCCGCAGTCAAATAGTAAAGTCGCACAACTTCTCCCGATAAGAGGCAGTTCACTCACCAAACGAGGCCGGGGTCGCGCTCTCTTAGCCCAAGCCACGTCTCGAGAGACCTATGCAACGTCCGTAGGGCCATTTCATGCTCGGGAAATTCGGTAGGATCGATCGCATCACACCTAGCTTTCGCCATGTCGATACCAAAGAAATCGGCGATCGTCTCTCTGCTGAATGTATTGTGCGGAGTGGAGACCCGGTCCCCCCAAGAGTGGCTCGTGCTTCGGCTCATCATCCGTGTGGCCATGCGCGCGAAGCCCTCGTCAGTCCGAACCGCCTCCATCATCCACTCGCGAGGTTCATCTAACGAACCCGTGTAGTTCCCCCATCGGTACAGCTGAGACATCAGATCCGGTTCGGCGATTAGCGCGTCGCCGTCTGCGGCGCGCCCTCTCATCAACCGCAGCCATTCATCCTTCATTGCCTCGACGGTGTCGAGGTCCAGCGTCGGATCAAAGGCGTCGGTCTCCCCCTCCTTCCGGTCGGCGGGATCGTTCAGATGGATTAGGATTGCAGCTATGGACAGGGCCTTGGTCTTGCGGAGGGCCTCGAGCGCCAGACCACCTCTCACATCCTCCGGAACCCGCTTCAAGTACCAGCTAGTCGCCCGCCACGCTGAAAGCCAAGGGGAATTGAAGGGATCGACACCACTTATGCCTGCGAACTTTTGAGCGATCTCGAACATCGCTGGCAGCAGTACGGCGGCGTTCTCAGCCGGGAGGCGGTCTACGGACTCATCGAACCTCGCGACGAGCGAGGGTAGCAAGCCGTCCGCCTCTACTTCGGCAATTGCGGCAGCTAGCCCATCTTCCGTTGCCGTCGCGTCGAGGAACGCGACAAAGCGACGCTCCGACATTTCGCCAGCCGCTGTTTGGAGTTCGAAGTAACGCGGAAAATAGCGTGGGGAACATACTCGCTTAGCGTTCAGCCACGTGAGACGAAAATCGTCTGCGTAGTTTGTGCCCCCGTATGCCCATTCGAGAGGCGGGAAGAGATTCTTGATCGCGTCCCGGGCGATGGCGCGGCGCTCCTCCGACACGACCTCAAGAAGCCGCTCAGCAGCAGCCTTGTCCTCATCCCGCCGGGCATCGCGCCAGAAGCGCCGTTCCTGGAGAACCAACTCTCTCTCTCGGAACAGTGCCTCATGAAGGTCGGGCTCGAAAACTCGGAGCGTTTCCAGAAGAAGGAAATCCACGATGTTCACCTCGAACACGTCTCCGGCCGCATGCAGTGGCATATGGACAGCAATGGACGAGATCAACCGACGTGCGTCGCGCATGTTTCGTAGTAGGGGCTGGATACAACCGACGAAGGCATTGCCCCAGCGAGTCGGCGTGAACCCGTTCGCCTCGGTCGCGTAGGCTCCCGCCAACTCAGAAAGCTCCTCTCCAAATATCCGATGCACGATCGACACCGGGACCGCAGGTAGGTCGAAGCTAGCCTGCACGACCTTTTCGAGGAAGGCTCGACCGTCGCCGTCGGCGACCGGATCGAGTGCTCGCTCCACGATACTGGACTGGAATAGGAGTACAAAGACGATGTTGGGCAGGTTGGCATTCGCCTTTACCTGCCGAAGTAGCACCCGGATCTGTTCCGGCTCGAGCCGGTCGATGTCGTCGACGAAGACGACTAGCGGCCGGTCGAGTTCTCGAAGACGAGCCTCCAGCGCTCCACGTACCTTGTCGAGCGGCTCGCCCGCACGGTCACGCCCAAGATGCGACAGCACGCGTCCCAGCAGGGGCGTGCCGACCGAGAGGACGGCGAGAGTTGCAGCTACCTTCGCTGCTGTCGGGAGGTCGAAGCCTACGGCCGAGGCGACGGCGATCACCGAGGCGTTCGTTAGCACGGTTGAGATGAGGTGGCTCGAACCACGGGCCTCTTTAAGCGGCGCACCAGCCCCTGTGAGGATCGCACCGTAGCGTCGCAATGCTTCGGCGCGGACGAGCGCAGCCTTCGAGTGTTCGCCCCCCAGACGATCTGCAATCTGGCCAAAGAGGGCGCGGGCGATCGCATCGCCGTCGCCCCACTGCCAAGGATTGAAGTCAAGCCAGTCCGCTCCTCCGCTCCTGGCGTCGAGCCGTTCAGTAATCAAGTTCTTGAGGGAGGACTTGCCGAAACCCCATCCACCGCGGATTGCGAATACCCTGCCCTCGCGCAGACTGAGCTCCGAGAGCACACCGGCTATGCGGTTCGCGAAGTCGGTTCTCCTCAGGCGGTCCTCAGACGCCGCCCGGATCGGCGCCTCCGCCCCTATCCCGCCGTCCGGCCGTTCAGCCCTCGTGAACTTCGCATTGAGCCTCGCACGGCGACGGGCGCGCCACGCCGATAGACGTACCAGTGGTCCGGTCATCGCTCGAGGAATTCCAGGACACCACCAGTCCCGCCGAAGCGACGCGACGCCGACTGCGGGGTGGGATGCAACGGTTCAGGCATCGGGATAGAGATTCTCGAATACCTCTCGCCATCCCTTTCTCCGCGACCACTCCCGATACTCTTTCGACACATAGCTATGTTCCTGGCAATACTCAAGGAGATCCCACCACGCTTGTGCATCCTAGCTCACCCCGCCAGCTAGTGGTGAGGCTGCCGACAGATATCGAATACACGGAGATCGACGGGTCGCCCATGACGCGCCTATAGAGGTTTATGGCTGTCGGTCCGACGCGCTTGAAGTCCGATTTTGCCTTACTCACCGTCCTATCAAACATATGACGCGTCTACGTTGGTAGCTCGCGGCACTCGCCTGAAATCTTCAGGATCTCGATCGACATACAACGGCTTAATTTAAATCACCCAAGACACTGATTTAAATTAACCTCGCCACGAAGAGCATCGCCACGAAGCATCGACATAATCGCAACCCGTTGATTATCAAGGGGGTTCCGAGTAAATTCGACGGCTTGCTCCTTCAAATCGGAAAGGGGCTCTTCGACTCAAAACTAACCAGCTAGGGAGGCGCTCACCAGCAAGAAAAACGAAACCAATGA
Organism: uncultured Ralstonia sp.; assembly: GCA_963512445.1. GTDB lineage: Bacteria > Pseudomonadota > Gammaproteobacteria > Burkholderiales > Burkholderiaceae > Ralstonia. The sequence continues at coordinate 59,094 of CAUPMS010000008.1, read as the reverse complement.
TTGAGATACGGCGCACAACAGACGACGGTTGTGCACCGTGAAAATGAAAACGGCCGCTGCTCTGGCAAGCAGTGGCCGTCTTGGGAAATGCGTTGTCTTTGGGCAGACGACTCATTTATCCCTCGTTTTCCCCCGTGTGTCAACGGGGGGTCTCTCCATTCGTCCGTTTCCGGCCGGATTCTGATCCGATCGGTGGACTCCTTTACCCGTCGGATTCTTGTGGCAGCTCATTTTCGAGGGCGCCAGGGAGGCCGACATCCCGGAGAAACATAATGAGCGATTTGCAGCAACGCTTAGCGCACATTCAACGTGGGGTGCTGCGCAGCGTCACTTCGAACGTAACGTCCCATGGCGGCATCGCATCGGCGCTCGAAATTGGGAGGCCGTCATGCTGACCGATGCAGAAATCCAAGCGCTGTTCGACAAACATGGCGTGCCGGAAGCGGGACGCCTTCGTATCCAGGCAATCCGCCACGAGCCTCCCGGCAGGCGAGCCGACGGGGGCTCACGAAGTCAGACCATCCGTTATTGCAGTAGGAAGATGGGGTTCGTTGTCGAGGCTGAGAGTTACGAAGGTGAGTACGCGGCCCTCGTCACGTGGGAGCATGACCCCGATGTCTACGAGATATATGGCCAGCCCTGTCACAAGCTGAAGCTGAGCTACCGAGGTGCGAACGGTCGCGCCATTTCCCATATGAGCACACCCGATTTCTTCCTGATTGGGAAGGACGGGTTCACGTTCGTCGAGTGCAAATTGCAGAAGACGCTGCTCGAGCTGGCGGTCAAGCAACCGGCTCGGTGGGTGCGGACCGACGACGGGATGTGGACGTCCCCACCAGCACTAGACGCTGCCGCCGAACTGGGGTGTTCGTTCCGTGTCAGGTCATCCCAGGAGAATGACTGGACCCTGATCGAGAATCTTCAGTTCCTCCGCGATTTCTATGTTCGGTCCGCACAGACAGAGGCGTCAGAGCTAGAGGCTCTGTCCGAACTGATCGCGAACGCGACGTGGCGAACCACGCAGGAGATTCTGGTCGCCGGCATCAGTGCAGACACCTTGTATGCGGCCATTGTTTCTGGCGTTGTCTATTTCGATCTTACAGCGCAGCGTCTCACATGCACTGAAGAGGCCACGATATTCCGCGACGCAGATGCTGCGCTGGCGTACGCAACTTTCTCGCAAACGAAGCAGTTGGATTGGAACAATCGTGTCCAGCCGACGATGTCTCTGCATCCCGGCACGACGTTCAGCTGGGATGGCCGAGAGTGGGAAATCATCAACTTAGGTGATGACGGTATCGCAGCCCGATGCACAGATGCAGAAGGGAAGTCGGCACGCCTTATCGAGCTCACACACGATCACCTCTCGAAACTTGCGGCCAAGGGAAAGATCGTCCCCAGCGGCGATTCCACAAAGAAGGTTGAGAGCGAGGCCGCCGAACGCCTCCGCCGATTTGGACCAATAGCACAGCGTCAGGCCATTTGGCGGCACGAGGTCCTCTTCGGCATGCCATCAAGAGACAACCCTCATGCTGACGCCGCGCCCAGGACTCGAGCCTATTGGCTCGCCAAGTACCGGCGTGCCCAGTGGCTGTATGGCTACGGTTTGATTGGATTGGTCCCCAACTGGGAGCAGCGACAGGGGAACAAGACCCGCAAGCTGGACGAAGAAGTTATCCAGATTTTGGGTGCCAATGTCAGTGAGCGGTACAGCGACAACAGGCGCCGAACTGCAGCTCAAATCTACAGCGCGGTCCGGTTGTGCTGCACTGAACAAGGATTTGTTCCGCCTTCGAGAAAAACGGTATCGGCCGAAATCAAACGCATCCGCACCATCGAGGTGGAGCGAAAACGGCTTGGGGCCCGTGGCGCGTATGAGCTGGAGGCGATCCAAGACCATCGCCTCAGCTATACGACTCCAGTACACGGAACACACCCATTCCATACGGCTCACATTGACCACACACCGCTGGCCATCAGGCTATTAGACGAAACACTGACGCACCATGTTCAGACGGTCTGGCTCACCTTGATGCTGGATGCTTACTCGCGGACTGTGCTCGGCTACTACCTGAGTTTCGACTCTCCCTCGCGCGTGGCATGCATGATGGTCATACGTGATTGCGTCCAACGCCAGAGCCGCTTGCCACAATTCATCGTGACAGATCATGGCAAGGAGTTCGGCTCCGAATACTATGAAAAGCTTTTAGCGGGCGCCTACGTCGACAAGAAGTCCCGCCAGGCGAGCAGACCTCGTCAGGGCTCTGTTATCGAACGCTTCTTCGGAACCACCGAGAAAGTTCTCCTGCGTGGGCTACAAGGTAACACCGAGGCCGAGCGTCAGTTCAGAAAGGTCAGTCGAGAGGTGTCCCCTGCGCGTCGCGCAATCTGGACATACGAGAAGCTGAAAGGCCGCCTCGAAGAGTACTTCTTCTCTGTCTACCCAAACCATCACCACACTACGCTGCACTGCACACCCCGGCAGCAGTTTGCTCACGGCATCGCGGTTGGAGGTGAGCGCGCGCACATGCGCGGTCTCTACACGCGAGATTTCATCATCGGGTTGCAGCTCCGTACAGCCATCAATGGATATCGTACAGAACACGCAATGTCCCATCATCCTTGGGAACGGTCTTCGCAATCCGGTACAGGTGAGAGGCCCTCTTCGCCAGGGCAAGCAACTCACTCGGCCCCATGCCCAGCGGGTGCCGTAGTGATTCGATCGATTGAACGCGGTTATGTGGATACCTTGGCGCGTTCATTTGTGCCGGATCAGCTCGAGCGCAAGTTCAGAAAATCGCTGCTCGGTCTTCTTGTCCATACCCTTAAGCTCTCTGTCATCGGAGGCAAGGAAAACGATGACTGGGACTGGCACTTCCAGCGCCTCAGCAACCTTACTTATCAACGTCAAGGTGGGCTCCCGCTTGTCGTTCTCCAAGCGCGAGAGATAGGACGTGGAAATACCCGCGCGCGCAGCGACCGTCTCCAAAGAGAGATCTTTCGCTGAGCGGCACAGCTTTAGGGTTTTTCCGATATTCATAAGATCAATACAAAAGTGTGGGCCTTGCGTGCGTCGCATCCACTTATTTCAAAAGCGTCATCACATTTGTGATCACGCTCAAGCGAAGCGCTTGCCCTGGGAGCATTGGATCACAAGCGCGAAGATTTGGCAATTTTTTTGCCAACCAGGCAAATTTACATGCACCGGAAGGGATTCCTCACGCAATGATGGGCGTCCTGATGTCGTGGACAGCGCGACCGGTACAACTCGGGTGGATTGGCCAACTCTCTAGGTGCTGGGCGGGCCAGATGAGTGAATCAGCGAATCCGGCAGTATCGTTCCCTACCCGCAAGGGCCCCAGATTGCATGAGGGCCGCCATAGTCGCGCGAGGCTGAGCGTCCGGCGCCTGATTCTAGGCCGCATCCGTCAAACGAACGCGTGGTCCAACCAGCACTGGCCCACAGGAAACTGGCTCTTCTATCCTGCCGCGTCGCAAAGCCTCGTTACGCGTCGCGATGGCAAACTTCACTAACCTCGAGCGAAGCGCTTCTGGCGACTCGAATTGCTTTGTGTCTCTAGGGGGAGCGTGGGCGGGCGCCTTCATAGCTCGATCCTCACGGTGGGAACAATCGGCAAAACGCTGTGCGACGTTGTCGTTTTGAAGCCGACCTGCGCCAAGCATAGAGAAGATGAAAATTCTGGGTTCGACGAAGCGGCGAACCTATGGAAGATGATCTCACCACTTGACCATGTGGCCAAGGTAGTCGGTGCAGCCCCGTCCGCGCGGCGCATCAGAGCAAATCGGGCGGCCTAGCCGAGAAACGCCAAAGCCGGCACACGGCCGGCTTTGTTGTAGAAGCATAAGGTTGCACATTGTGAGAGAAGCATATCCTTGCATCTGCTGCAAAAATATGGTCCCTGTCTCAAAGCCTTTTTGCATTGATGACCGGATGGTGGACCGAAGGAGGATCGAACTCCCGACCTCCGCATTGCGAACGCGGCGCTCTCCCAGCTGAGCTATCGGCCCGTGAAAATTCAGTCTACCCGAATTTCCGGCGTGCCTTCAATCGCGGGTCAACCCGTGTTTTCGATGCCGAGATTGCCTTCCATGCCGACAATGCGCGGCGTATTCAGCGGCCTCGCGGTCACTTCGCGCTGGTCGCGCAGCCAGTCGGCCAGCACATCCCACACCGGGCGGCCACCAGCCTTGCGCGCTTCGGGCGACACGGCGGCCCAACCGGCCACCTTATAGCGGCGGTCGGCGTCGAGCGGTTTGTCCCCCAAGCGCATGTCGATGATGCGCTGGCCCATCGGGCGCGTAGGGTCGATGGTGTAGCGCAGGCCGCCGGTGCGCACCATGTCGCCGCCCTGCTGGTAGTACGGGTCGGGATTGAACAGGTTGTCGGCCACGTCTTCAAGCACGGTCTTGATGGTCGCGCCGGTCATCTCGGTGAGCGTGGTGGCGGGGTAGGTGATGGCGGTCTGGGCCATCAGTGCTTCCATCGTGAGTGCCTCGCCGGGCAGCAGCGACGTGCCCCAGCGGAAGCCGGGCGAGAACGCGATCTCCGCGCCCTGCGCATGCATCAGGCCATCGACGATGAGCTGGTCGAACGTGCCGTTGAAGTTGCCGCGCCGGTACAGCAGGCCACGGTTGACGGCGAGCGTTTCACCCAACTTGCTCTTGTACGGCGCACGCACGCGCTCGATGAGTGCGGTCATGGCCGGATCGGGCGGCAGCAGATCGGCGAAAACGGGCAGCAACGTGTAGCGGATATCGCGCACGGCACCGCCGCGCACGTCCAAGTCCAGCACGCCGACGAACTTGCCGTTGGCGCCCGCGTTGGTGACCAGCGTCACGCCGCCGGGGTTGCTGACCTTGACCGGCGCGGGCACCGCATCGTGCGTGTGTCCACCGAGAATGGCATCCAGCCCGCGCACGCGCGACGCAAGTTTCAGGTCGACATCCATGCCGTTATGCGACAGCAGGACGACAACCTTGGCGCCCTTGCCGCGCGCCTCGTCGATCATCTTCTGCAGCCGTTCTTCCTGGATGCCGAAGGTCCAGTCGGGCGTGAAATCAGCCGGATGCGCGATCGGCGTGTACGGGAACGCCTGGCCGATGATGGCGACGGGCACGCCATTCAGCTCGCGCAGCACGTAGGGGTCGAACACCGGGTCGCCAAAGTCGGCGGTCTGGATGTTCTGCGCAACGAAAGCGACCTTGTTCTTGAAGTCGTGATCGACCACATGGCGCACGCGATCGGCACCGTAGGTCATCTCCCAGTGTGGGGTCATGACGTCCACGCCGAGCGCGAGGGCTGCGTCGACCATGTCCTGCCCATTCGTCCACAGCGCGGTGGCTGAGCCCTGCCACGTGTCACCGCCGTCGAGCAGCAGCGCGTTGGGGCGCGTGGCCCGCAGGCGCTTGATGAGCGTGGCCAGATGCGCGAAGCCGCCCATGCGGCCGTAGCGGCGCGCGGCTTCTGTGAAGTCGAGCGCGGTGAGCGCGTGCGCAGCACGTGTGCCGGGTGCGATGCCATAGCGCTTGAGCAGCGCGTGGCCGACCAGATGTGGTGGTTGCCCAGCCCATTGCGCCACGCCCAGGTTGACGCTGGGCTCGCGGTATTCGATGGGCAGCAACTGCGCGTGGCAGTCAGTGAAGTGCAGCAGGTGGACGTTGCCGAAGCGTGGCAGGTCATAGGCCACCTCAGCGTCGACATTCGCGGCGTGGGCGTCGGTCAGGCGCAGGCCGGCGGCTGCGGCAATCGTCAGAGCTTGAACGAATTCGCGGCGGTTCATTGTTTGGTGCTGTGCGCCGGGTGGGCGTACTGAGCGAGGTCGGCTACGTCGTCTTCCAGCATCTCGCCGATTTCCTTGCGCACGACGCGGCCGTTGGCGTCGAGCACGAGCAGCTCGGGCAAGCCCTTGCGCGGGCCGGTGGCGGCGCACAGCGCGTCGGTTTCCATCGTCACCGGAAAGGTGAAGTTGCGCTTGGCGACGTAGTTGCGGGCGAGCTGCGGGTTGGCGTCGATGCTGATGGTGAGGATGCGCAGGTCAGTGCCGCGCGTGGCGTCGACCAGTTTCTGCAGACGCGGGTTCTGCAGCGCGCAGAACGGGCACCACGATGCCCACGTGGCGATGATGACCGGATGCCCGTGCCACGCATCGCCCGGCACGCGCGTGCCGTCGAGCAATTGCACTTCGGGCATCGTCACCACATCGCCCACTTCGACGGCCTGTGCGGCGCCAGCAGCGAACACCATCGCCACTGCCCCCGCCATCAGAAACCGTCGAATCGTGTGCATGGCGTTATTGATTGACCGGAGATGCCGGATCAAACAACAGCGCCATCACGTCGCGGATCTGCTGCTCGGTGAGGATCCCGTTGTGCCCGAAGCGCGGCATGTTGGAGCACGCCGCATACGCGTTGGAGTTGTAAATCTTGCCCCACGTGTAGCGCAGGATGGCTTCCTGAGCGTCAACCCCGCCGCGCAGCTTGCCGTACTGATACAGCGATGGGCCGATGGTGCCGTACGACACCTCGTCTTTCGACAGGCGGTGGCACGCATAGCAGTTGGCGCCGTTGACGCTGCCGGCCGGGTCGGAGAACTGCATGCCGCGGCCGCTCTGCGCGGTCTTCTCGCCCGCCTTCCAGTCGCCCAGCCACTTGTTGTCAGCGGGGTAATGGATGGTCTTGAGCTGTGCGGCTTCCAGCTTCTTGGCAGCGGCAGCCGGCACGGCGTTGCGGTCAGCATATTGGCTGCAGATTTTCTGCACGTCATCGCGCTCGATCACGCCTTCCACGGTGGCCGGGCCCTTGGAGACAAAGCCTTCGTGGATGACCTTGGCGAGCGCGGCGTCGGCCTTCGCATCGGGCTTGGGCGGGAGGACGGACGTTGGGGCCTTGGCGGCGTCTGCAGCCTGCGCGGTGCCGGCAGCCAGCGCCAAAGCGGTCAGAACGATGGGGGTCAGTCGGATCATGCGTGGCCTCATCGCTTGATCGACGGCGCGTCCATCTTGCCGCCGTTGGCGTTGCGGGCAAGGAACATCTCCAGCGCGGTGATCACCTCGCTGCCGTAGAGCGGTTCCGGAAAGCGTTGCTGGCGCAGGCAGTCGTACAGGCGGTGCTGCATCGTGCGCACCTCACCTTGCGAGACGCGATAGCTCGGCCATGTGGAATATGCAAGGCGCGCGCCATCGGCCGTCAGCAAGTCGGGCAATTCCTGCAAGCGGATGCGCAAGCCCGGCTGGGCGTGGCAGGTGGCGCAGGCAAAGTCATACGCGCCGCCGCGGTAGAAGAACATGCGGCGGCCGAGTTCGTACGCGCGCTTTTCTTCGGGGTGCGCCAGCGGAATGTCGATGGCCGTGCCGCGCGATTCTGATGCGACGTACGCCATCAGCCGTTCAATGTCCGACGCCTTGCCCGGCGACGAGAACGGACGGGCCGAAGCCTCTTCCTTCGTCAGCCCCTGCAGCGTCATGCGGCAGTACATGAGGCGCTGTTCGGCGTCCATCACGCGGCCGGTGTCCTTGAAGAAGCGCGGCAGCTTGGCGTATGCGCCCTTCACCACGCCAGGGCCCAGGCCCAGGTCACATGCTTCGAGCGAGGCCTGCTTCGGGCCGGCGGGCTTCTTCCAGAGTTCTTCGCCGGCGGCTTCCCAAAGCTCGGCCGGGTTACCGTCGGCCAGCATTTCGCGGTACTGCGCGATGCCGGCGGCGGTGCTGTCCTTTTGGTCTTTTGCGTCTTGCGCATGGGCCACCAGGGCAACTCCGGCAAGGAGTGCAGCGGCCAGCGCGACGATTCGTTTGGTACGTTTCACGGTCCCCTCCGTGGGTCGCCTACGGTTTGAGATAGGCGAAGCCTTCTTCCTGCTGCAAGCGGGTGATTTCCACCACACCGGCGGGCACAACTTTGGCTTCGAGCAGCAGCTTGTCTTCCGGCACCTTGAAGGCCATCAGCGAGTTGTGGCACACGCGAAACTCCACACCCATGCTGGCCAGCGCGGCGACGGGCGCGTCAAACGTGCGGCCCTGCGCATCCTTGGCCCCTTCGACAAGGAATTCAATACCGTGCCCCAGCGCGACCACCACGATCTTCGTGCCGGGTGCGCCGTTGAGGTGGTTGCGCAGGTTGCCGATCGCGCGCATGGCCTGGTCGAGGCCTTCGCTCAACTGGTAGACCACTTTGTAGCGGGCACCGCTGCCGCCCGCGCGCGGTGCATTCTGGGCAGCGGCCTTGCCGGCCACGCCCAAGGCCGCCAGCGCGGCGGTCACACGAAAGAAACTGCGTCGCATCTCGGACTCCTGTGCTTGCCTGACTGGATGGCGCTTACTGGATCGACGTCTCGTCGGTGCGCTTGTCGCCGTGGTTGTCGACCCACGTGACCGTCACCTTGTCGCCCTTGGCGCCGCCCTTGAACTTGAAATTGAGGAACGGATCCTTCGATACGGCCGGGCCGAACTGCGCGTCGAACACGGTCTTGCCGCTGTGCAGCACCGTCACGTTGGTGATGTGCCAGGCCGGCACGATCTTGCCGGCCGCATCCTTGCGCTGGCCGCTTTCCATGTCGTGCTTCATCAGGATCTTCACGTCGGTCGTGCCGCCGTTTTCCATTGCGCGAATGCGCATCGGGTCTGCCATGGTGTATGTCTCCTGATGTTTAACCGCCGCAGCCACCCAGGGTGACTTTGACTTCCTTGCTCGCGAGCACCCACTTGCCGTTGGCGCGCACGGCGGCATAGACCATCGAGGTCTCGTTCATCTTCACGCGCGTGCTGACAAACGGGTCGGTGCCGGCAGGAATGGCGAACGTGGCGGCCAGCGTGTTCGGGTTTTTTTCGACCAGGATGGCGATCAGGTCTGTGCCCGGCATCGAGCTGGTCACTACCAGCGGCACGACGGCGCCGTTCTCGGCGATGTCCGGGGCGGTGAGCTGAATACCTGCGCCACCCTTGTCGACAACGCCGCCGCCCAGTTGCTTGAGCACGTCGTTCACGCCCTTGACGGCAAACGCCGCCTTGTTCCACTCGGCGGCCTGTGCCGGTGTGGCAATGCCAGCAGACACCAGCAGCGCCATCATGGCGCCGGCGCGCAATACGTCCCGGCGGGAGAGGTTCACGGAATCCGTCATCACATCCCTCACTTGGCCGGGGCGCCCGCGAGCACCCAGTCGATCACGGTTTTCAGATCGGCCTCAGCAATCTTCGGGTTGGCCGGCATCGGGATCTGGCCCCAGTTGCCCATGGCGCCTTCGCGCACCTTCTTGATGAGCTTGGCTTGTGCGCCGCCGTTCTCGCTGTCCGTGCCCTTGTACTTGGCGGCCACATCCTTGAAGGCCGGGCCGACGAGCTTGCGGTCCACAGCGTGGCAGCCCATGCAGGCGTTCTGGTTGGCGATGGATTGCGCGCGGGCAGCATCAACTGCGGCCAGCGCGGGCGTGGCGGCCAGCGCCAGGCCGGCCAGCGCGGCGCTCGCGGCGAGCGTGGGGGCGAACTTCATGCGGTCTCCAGAGGATAGGGTTGCCCGCTTGCGTGTGCGGGCCGATGGTCACAGTGGGCAGAATCGGACCCAATATTGTGCCCGAAGTGAGCCAAATCCCATGTCGCCCAGAAAGCAAAACGCCCGGAACCTCGCGGCCCGGGCGCATGTTTGGCGGGGATACGGCGCTCAGGCCACCGCCCGCCGCGCCACCAGCCGGCCACCGAATACGTTCAGCAAAAGCCCCGCCATGACCACCGCGCCGCCCAGCCATTGCGCGGGCACCAGCCGCTCGCCGAGCAGCACGGCGGCCGACACCAGCCCCACCACAGGCACCAGCAGCGTGAGCGGCGCGACCTGGCTCGCCGCATAGCGCGCCAGCAGGCGGCTCCACAGGCTGTAGCCGAAGATGGTGGCGCCGAAGGACAGGTAGACAATCGCGCCAATGCTCGACCCGCTGATGTTCGCCAGGCTGTGTGCAATCTGCTCGGGGCCTTCCAGCCAGTACGACAGCAGCAGGAACGGAATCGGCGGAATCACTGCACCCCACACCACCAGGCTCACCACATTCACCGGTCCGATGCGTTTGGTGACGATGTTGCCGCTGGCCCACGAAAACGCCGCGCACAGCGTCAGCAGGAAGCCCGCCGTGGTCATGCCTGTGGCCGAGCCGCCGCCGCCCGCCATGCCGATGACCGCCAGCCCACACGCCGCCACCGCCATGCCCGCCAGATGGAACCAGCGGATCGGCTCGCGCAGCACGATGGCCGCGATCGTCAGCGTAAAGAACGCCTGCGCCTGCAGCACCAGCGAGGCCAGGCCCGCTGGCATGCCCACATACATGGCCGAAAACAAAAAGGCGAACTGCCCCAAGCTGATGGTGGCGCCATAGGCGAACAGCCACTTGAGCGGAATCTTCGGGCGCGGCACGAACAGCAAGGCCGGGAAGGCGACCAGCGCAAAGCGCAGCGCCCCCAGCAGCATGGGCGGCACGCCGTGCAGGCCCACCTTGATGACGACGAAGTTGACGCCCCACACCAGCACAACGGTCAGGGCCAGCAGCAGATCCTTGGGAGACATGATGAGTCAGATGGTCAAGCGGCCGCCCGCGCGGCCATATGACGCACTGTAGGCGCGGGCCGCCTACACGGCTTGCACAATCTTGCGCATTGTTTGTGCCGGACGTCTAACCCAGCATGTCTGACCAGATTGCGCGGCTCCAGCCTTGGGCGAGCTTGCCCTCTGCGGCGGAAGGTGCATCCGACAGCCCGCCGGCACCGGGCACCGTGACCATGGTGTGCTCGGCCGGGTCGTAGCGGTGGACGGTCGCCACGTGCATCGCCTCGTCCGGCGTGGCAAAGCTGTAGCAGGTGTTGGTGTAGAGCGGCGACGCATCGGGCGCGTGCCCGGCGAGCATCGCTACCACCGCAGCGGCGGCCACCTTGCCGTGCTGATTGGCCATGTGGCCCGACTTGGGCATCAGCGGCGCGGTCTGGATGGCATCGCCAATCACATGCACGCCCGGCGCGACCTTCGATTCGAATGAGAGGAAATCCACCTCGCACCAGCGCCCGTTGGCCGTCGCCAACCCGGCTTGCACGGCAATCGCCCCCGCGCGCTGTGGCGGGATCAGGTTGACCACATCCGCCTGCACATCGTCCTGCACGTCGAACTTGAGCACGCGGCCCTTGGCATCAATGTCGACGGCGTTGTACTGCGGGCGATACTCAATGTGCTTCGGATAACGCTCGGCCCACACGCGCTTGAACAGCGCGCCCTTGGAGGTCACGTCGTCATTGGCATCGAGGATGAGCACGCGCCCATCCGGCTTGGCGCGCTGCAACCAATTGGCGATCAGGCAGGCGCGCTCGTACGGCGCGGGCGGGCATCGGTACGGCGCCAGCGGAATGCTGATCGCCACCGTGCCGCCGTTGGGCATGGCTTCAAGCCGATGGCGCAGTGCCAGCGTCTGCATGCCGGCCTTCCATGCGTGCGGTGCCTGCGCAGCCGTGGCGGCGTTGGCCAGGCCTGGAATCGCACCCGGCACAAAATCGATGCCGGGCGAGAGGATCAGGCGGTCGTAATCGAGCGTGCCGCCCCCGGCCAGCCGCACCTGCCTTGCGCCCAGGTCAATGGCGGATGCGCGGTCGCGCACCCAGCGCACGCCGTGGCGCTCGACCAGCGCGTCGTACGGCACGGTAATCGAAGCCATGTCACGGTCGCCCGACAGCACGAGATTCGACAGTGGGCACGAGACAAACGCGGCGTTCGGCTCCACCAGCGTCACGTCAACACGGCCACCGGAGAACACGCGCACATACTTGGCCGCCGTCGCGCCGCCATACCCGCCGCCAATCACCACCACGCGCGCATTGCGCACGCCCGATAGCGATGCGCATGCGGCCAGCGGGCCGGCCAGCGCCGTTGCTCCAAGCGTGCGCAACATTGCGCGTCGATCCTTGCGCAGCGATTCACTCATGGCGCCTCCTGCAGTTGGCGCGACAGCCAGCCGGCAATGGCGGCGATCTGCGCATCGTCATAACCACGTGCGATCTGGCCCATCACCGTGGACGGGCGCGTGCCGTTGCGAAACGCCTGCAACGTATTGATCAACTCAGCCTGCGAGCGGCCCGCCAGCGACGGCAACGTCTGCGCGGCGAGCCTGGCACCCGGCGCGCCGGGTGCAACATCGGCGTGATGACAACTGGCGCACGTGGCGGCCCAGGTGCGGGCCTGCAGATTGGAAGGCGGATGATCGGCCGCATGGGCCATGGGCAGCGCCGCGAACAAGATCGCGGCGGCAAGACGGTGGACGACGGGCATCGGGGGGCTGCGAAGTCGCGGAAGCGTCATACGCTAACACGCACGGCCGGCCACGTGCCCTGTGATGCGCGCAGGCAACAAAAAACGCAGCGCGTTGGCTGCGTTCCTTGCGAAGCGATGTTGCCGATGCCGCTGATATGGCTTACGGCAATTGCTTGCCCGGCGGCAGTGCCGGCGAGTTGGTCGGCGATACGGTCACGCCCGGCGCGGCCGACGTCACGGGTGCCGGTGCCTGCGTGGCTGTCGGCGTACCTTGCACCGGCGCCGGCGTGCCCTGCGAGGCATCGGACGCCGTTGACGCGTTGGTCGACGTGGCGTTCGAATCCAGGCGCTTGCGCTCGTCTTCGCTCACATAGTCGAATACCTTCACGACCTTGTTGACGCCGCCCACGGTGCGCACGGCCTCAGTGGCCCGGTTGCCTTCGGCCTCGGTCACCACGCCCAGCAGGAAGACGGTCTGCGCTTCGGTGGTCACCTTGATCGAGTTCCAGGGCACACCTTCCGTACCGGCCAGCACGCTCTTCACCTTGGTGGTGATGAACGTGTCGTTGGTGCGCGAGCCGAAGGTGCTCGATACCGGCGTCACCACGATCTCGTTGACGACCTCGCGCGCGTTCTGCAGCTTCTGCGCGTACTGGCCGATCTCCTGCTTGGTCTGCTCGGTGCCGGCTTCGCCGGTCAACAGGACCTTGCGGTTGTAGACCGTCACGTTGACGTGGGCGCGACCCTCGTAGCGCGAGATCAGCGTGTTCTCGGCTTCCATCTGCAGGCCGCGGTCAATGGTCTGGGTGGCGGTCGGGCGACGGTCGGTGGCAAGCGCCACGCCGCCGGCCACGGCGCCGGCAAACAGCGGGAAGCAGGCGGTCAACTGCGTGGCGGTGACACCGGCCAGGGCGGCCAGCACGACAATGCGGCGGGCGCTGGCAAACGTAGGCGACGAGAGTTTCATGCTGTCCTTGGATGAAGTCCGGAAGAAAGAAGAGCGCGAGGCTCAAGCTTCGACACCGAAGGCATCGCGCATCCATTCAATGCGTGTGCCGTCGATGGCGATGACGTCAAAACGGCAGGCGGGCACATCCTCAACCCGCCGTGCGAGAAAATCTTCGGCCGCGGCAATCAGGCGGCGCTGCTTGGCAGGCGTGACACTCGCGGCCGCCCCGCCAAAGCGCTGCGTGGAACGCGCCACGCGGGCACGCACCTCGACGAACACCAGCGCGCCGGCCGCATCGCGCATCACCAGATCAATCTCGCCGCCCTTGCAGCGATAATTGCGGGTGACCACCGCCAACCCCCGCGCCTGCAAATAGCGCAGTGCGCGGTCTTCACCGGCTTCACCGGTGGCGGCTGTGATGGGCTGCGGCGCGTGCATTTGCGGTTTGAACCAAGTGACTGAGAGAAGTTCTCGTGAGTGATCCTGACTGGACCCTGCTGGCGCACGACCAGCACTATCCCGCCGGCGCATTATATGTGGTGGCTACCCCCATCGGGAACGCCGCCGACGTGTCGCTGCGGGCACGTCATGTGCTCGGCCTTGTCGATGCGGTGGCCTGCGAAGACACGCGCAACACCGGGCAACTGCTCAGTCGGCTGGGCTTGTCGCGGCCGATGCTGGCGGCGCACGAGCACAACGAGCGCGAGGCGGCAGCGCGCATCGTCGCGCGTCTGGCGCAGGGCGAGCGCATTGCCTATGTGTCTGATGCAGGCACACCCGGCGTGTCGGACCCCGGCTCGCGCATTGTCGAGGCGGTGCGTGCCGCGGGCCAGCGCGTGATTCCGCTGCCGGGCGCGAGCGCGGTGGTCACAGCGCTTTCCGCCGCCGGCGAGCTGCTCGACACGTCGGATGGGCAATTCACGTTTGTTGGCTTCCTGCCGCCCAAGGCGGGGCAGCGCGACACCGCCATCCGCCAATGGGCAGCGCATGGGCCGGCGTGGGTTCTATACGAGGCACCGCATCGTATTGACGCCACCCTCGCCGCGCTGGCGGAGCATTTGCCGGCGCGGCGTTTGCTCATTGGTCGTGAGCTGACCAAGCTGTTCGAGCAGATCGTGGTGCTGCCCGCAGCGGAGGCGCCCGCATGGCTCGCCGCCGATGCCGCGCACGGCAAGGGCGAGTTCGTCTTGGTAGTGGAAGGCGCGGGCACGCAGGATGCGGCACCGACTGCAATGGCGGCCGATCAGGTCTTGCGTCTGCTGTTGGCCGAGCTGCCCGCCAAGCGCGCGGCCAAACTGGCCGGGGCGATCACGGGTGCGCCGGTAGACGCGCTGTATCAGAGCGCGCTGGCGTTGAAAAACGAGGGGAAGGATTGAGCGGAATCAGCGACGCTTGGCGCGTCGCTTGATCGCCTTCTTCTTGACCGGTGCGGGCTCGTCACCGCCCACATCGGCATCGCCGTCATTGCTGGCAACGTCGGTTTGCGTCAGTTCAGGGCGCAGCGCTTCGACTTCGGCGCGAGACAGGCGGCGGATTTCCACCTGCGTCGAACCGCGTTTGACGAAGTCCAGCCGCTTGGCCGCCGCATACGACATGTCGAGGATGCGCTTGCCATAGTAGGGGCCGCGATCCGTCACCTTGGCCACGACCACACGGTCGTTGGAAAGATTGCGCACCAGCACCCAGCTCTGCAGCGGCAGCGACGGATGCGCCACCGTGAAGGCGTTCATATTGAAGCGCTCGCCGCTGGCGGTACGGCGGCCGTGGAAGCCACGGCCGTACCACGAAGCCACGCCACGCTGCTCGAACGTACCGAGGTCAGCGCGCAGGCCGGGGCTCGTATCAGTGTTCTCGTCGAGCTTGAGGCTGCTTGAATCCGGCACGCCGTGGAACGACAGCGTGCCCCAGGCATCGGGGTTGTCGCGCGGGTCAGCCAGCTTCACCGCGGGCGCTGCAGGCTTGCTGGCCCGGAGGCCGGATTGCCCACCCGTGGGCGGTTCGCCGGGTACAGCGGCACAGCCTGCGAGCGCCAGCAGTGTGGCGCCATGCGTCAGCCAGGCACGCAGCGTGCGGCCGGCCGGAAGGCTGGAAATCGGGTGGGTCAACTTGAGCATGGGCGCGAGTCTAACACGCATGCTTTGATCGATTATTTACATTTCCTATTAAAAGGATCACATCATGCTGTCATCTCACATCAATTTTGTAATATTTTCTTTCCGATGTAACAGTACACCCCGCCAGCCCAGTGCTGACGCGGGCTCAGCCCGATACAATCGGGTTATCCCTGCCATGCGCAAATGCGCGCCGAAGATCATATGAAAGTCGTCGTCATCCCCGTTACGCCGTTTGAACAGAACTGCACGCTGCTGATTGGCGACGACGGCGCTGCCGCCGTCACCGACCCGGGCGGCGATATCGAGCGCATCCTGGCGGCCGCCCAACAGCACGGCGCGCGCATCGAAAAGATCCTGCTCACGCACGGCCATGTTGACCACTGCGCCGCCGCCGATGCCCTGCGCACGCAGCTTGGCGTACCCATCGAAGGCCCGCACAAGGACGAGGCGTTCTGGATCGACCAGCTTCCGATGCAAAGCCAGCGCTTCGGCTTTCCGCCGGCCAACGCCTTCGTGCCCGACCGCTGGCTGGATGACGGCGACACCGTGGAAGCCGCCGGCCGCACGCTGCAGGTTTTCCATTGCCCGGGCCACACACCTGGCCACGTGGTGTTCTTCAGCGCGGAAGACCGCGTCGCCATCGTCGGCGACGTGTTGTTCGCGGGCTCGATCGGCCGCACGGATTTCCCGCGCGGCAACCATGCAGACCTGATCCACGCGATCCGCACCAAGCTCTGGCCGCTGGGCGATGACGTCACCTTTGTGCCGGGCCACGGGCCGGTCTCCACCTTTGGCGATGAGCGCGCGACCAATCCGTACGTTGCCGATCGCCTGTTTGCCAACGAAGGCACAACATGAGCGATCAAGATAACGACAGCGACGACACCTTCGCCGACACCGCACCCGCTGCGGCTGCAGACAAGCCCCGCCGCAAGCGCGGCAACCAGCCGCCTGACACACGGCCCGAAATCTACGTCAGCACCGACATCGAAGCCGACGGGCCCATCCCCGGGCCGCATTCGATGCTGAGCTTTGCCAGCGCGGCGTACCTGGCCGACAAGACGCTCGTCGGCACGTTTGAAGCCAACCTGGAAACGCTGCCGGGCGCTCAAGGCCACCCGATCCAGATGCAATGGTGGCAAACGCAGCCCGAGGCCTGGGCCGCGTGCCGCAAGAACCTCGAAGCGCCCGAAGTGGCCCTGCCGCGCTACGTGGAATGGGTCGAGAGCCTGCCCGGCAAGCCGGTGTTCGTGGCGTTTCCGGCGGGCTTCGATTTCACATACATGTTTTGGTACATGATGCGTTTTGCCGGGCGCTCGCCGTTCGGCTGGGCAGCGCTCGACATCAAGACGCTGGCCTTTGCGCTCACGGGCCTGCCGTATCGGCGCAACGTCAAGGCGCTCTTTCCCGAGCACTGGCACGACCCGCTGCCGCACACGCATATCGCGCTGGACGACGCAAAAGAGCAAGGCGCGCTCTTCTGCAACATGCTCGCCGAGTTGCATCAACGGGAAACTGAACGCGAAGCCCAGCGCGCTGCCGTACAAGTGCCCTACCAATCTGCTCAGGATTGAGCGCCCGACACATCACGCATTTCGCCAAGACCCGCACGCGGTTTGCCTCTTGCCCGCGTGACGCGGGCACCATGCCGCAACGCAACTTGCAGCGCCGCAAACCCGCGTCTACGCTGGGCTTGTGCGAGGCGACCAGACAACTGCGCCACCCGGCGCCGACAAGCAAAGCCACTCGCATACGCCATTTGCTTGCCGTATCGTTTTCGGGCCGCACGTGCCCCCGACGCCGGTGCGTGCCGGCGTCGGCTATCAGCCAACAACGGGAGGTGCCGCGATGCGATTTTCCCGTGACGCGTTTGACACGCAACACTTGCGAGCGATGACGGAGCGCTTGCATTGGCATCGCAAATCGTCTGCGAAGGCGGTCCCGTTGAGCATGCGTGCGCAGCATCTGCATCACACGCACAGCAACGCGCACCACGACGCGGAAGTCATGAAAGTCGCCATGGTGTCTACCACGGCGGCGCTGGCAGTGGTGCTTGCGGCCCTGCTGGCAGTTGGTTTCGGGTCAGAAATGGCCCGATGGATGGGCCTGGAATGATCCGGTGCCCCTGCGCGTCTTGACGGACGCAGCCCCGGCCCTCGCGCAAGGCGAGATAAGGCCACCCCTGAACGGCCTGTCCGATGGAAATCGGCAGGCCGTTCAACTTTGTGGGGCGCTGGATTTACTTCAGGAAGGCGTCGAGTGCTTCGGGTGTGCGGCCGATGGTGGCGCGGTCGTTGCGAACGAGCACGGGGCGCTGCAGCAGCTTCGGGTGTGCTGCGATGGCCTTGAGCAGCGCGTCATCCGATGCATCGGCCAGATTGAGTTGCGCGTACTCGTCTTCGTTTTCTCGGACGAGCGTGCGCAGCGGGGTGTCGAGCTGCGCGGCGAGCCTCTTGAGATCAGCCAGCGTGGGCGGCGTGCTCAGGTATTCGATCACTTCGAGTTGTTCGCCCTGTTCTGCGGCAAAGGCCTCGGCCTGTTCAAGGGCGGCGCGGGATTTGGAGCAGCGGGGGTTGTGGTAGATCTGCATGGGCGTTGGCTTGATGGAAAGTGCCGTCATCTTAAGCGCGGGCGCGTGGCTGTCGGTTTCGTGGTTGGCTGTGGGGGGATTCGCGGGTTTTGATGCTGCCCCCCCCCGCAGGTCCGATACAAGGGATACACCGCGTATGAAAATCCCCCTCCACCCGCCCTAACCACCACTGGTCTACCATGGCCTCACAACCAAACGTGATACGCCAGGAGACTCTCAATGCCCACCGAGGCCACGCACCGCGTCTTCAACCAGGTCCAGGATCTGACCGGCTTCAACCCCTTCACGTCCGACACCACGCTGCAAAGCGCCCTCGAACGCCTGGGCGGTGGCTGGAACGCCGATGCGTTGCGATTCTTCGGTGACCAGCTCGGTGCCCCAGAAACCCTGCGGTGGGCAGCCGAGGCCAACGAATACCACCCTGAACTCCACACCCACAGCCGCACCGGCGAGCGCATCGACGCCATCCGCTTCGACCCGGCCTGGCACGCGCTGCTCGGCCTGATGCGCAGCCAGGGCCTGCAGGCGCTGCCATTTGCCGACCCACGCCCCGGCGCCTGGGCGGCCCGCACTGCCGGCTATTTCATGCAGGCCCAGATCGAATCCGGCACGCTCTGCCCGGCGACGATGACGTTCGCCAGCATCCCCGTGCTGCAAAAAGAGACCGCGCTGTTTGCCGACCTGGGCCCGCGTCTGTATGCCCGTGAGCATGACGCGCGCGATCTGCCGTGGCGCCAGAAGAGCGCCATCCTCATCGGCATGGGCATGACTGAAAAGCAGGGCGGCTCCGACGTGCGCAGCAACACCACGGTGGCCACCCCCTTGCGCGGCGAGGGGCGCGGCGCGACATACGCCATCACCGGGCACAAGTGGTTCTTCTCGGCGCCGATGTGCGATGCACACCTGGTGGTTGCGCGCATGGGCGCGGAAGATGGCCCGCTGTCGTGCTTCTTCGTGCCGCGCTTTCGCGACGACGGCAGCAAGAACCCGATCCAGATCCAGCGCCTTAAAAACAAGCTTGGCAACCGCTCCAACGCCAGCAGCGAAGTGGAGTTCCGTGGCGCGGAGGGCATCCTTATCGGCGAGGAAGGACGCGGCATTCCGACCATCATCGAAATGGCCACGCATACGCGCCTGGATTGCGTGATCGGCAGCGCGGCCATCCTGCGCCACGCGCTGATGCAGGCGCTGCACCACGCGCGCCATCGCATGGCATTCGGCCGCCTGCTGGTCGATCAGCCGCTGATGCGCAATGTGCTGGCGGATCTCGCGCTTGAGTCGCAGGCCGCCACCCTGCTGATGATGGAACTGGGCAACGCGTTCGAGCGCGCCAGCATCGATCCCGGCGACCCGCTGGCCGCCGCCTGGAAGCGCATCGTCACGCCAGCGGCCAAGTTCTGGGTCTGCAAGCGCACCCTCGAAGCCACCGGCGAGGCGATGGAAGTCTGGGGCGGCAACGGCTACGTGGAAGAAGGCCCGATGGCGCGCCTGTACCGCGAGGCGCCGGTCAATTCCATCTGGGAAGGCTCGGGCAACGTAATGTGCCTGGACGTGCTGCGCGCCATCGCACGCACGCCGGACGATGCGCTACGGCTGGTGCACGACATTGGTGAGCGCGCGCAGGGCCACCGCGCCGTGCGTGCCGAACTGGCGGCGCTGCAGGCGATGCTGCATCAGCCGGGCGACATCCAGGAGACCTCCGCGCGCCGCATCGCGCAGGGGCTGGCGCTGACCGCGCAGGCCGCGCTGATGCTGGCGCACGCCCACCCGGACGATGCCGAACGCTTTATCGCCAGCCGCTTCCACCATCAGCATGGCCGCGTGTTCGGCACGCTTGACGGCCATGCACAGGAACTGGGTGCCGTGCTGCAACGCGCATGGCCCGTGTGAAGACGCAGTGAAGAGACCATGGGTTGGAAGCGGCGAAGGCAATGAAAGCAGGATGAAAGACCGCATCGCATAGGGTGGGGAGCCGCGCAAGCGCGCCGGCACCAGAAAAATAATCCGACAGGAGACATCCCCCGTGCCGCATCCGACCCGCGCATTGCCCGCGGCCGGCCTGGCGTTGTGTGCATTCCAGGCGTTGGCCGCATCCACTAGCCCCGTTCTCGACCGCATTCGTGAGTCTGGCACCGTCCGGCTGGCGTATCGCGAGAACTCCGTGCCGTTCTCCTACCTCGATGGCGGCAAGCCGGTGGGGTATTCGATCGACCTCTGCGCGCGGCTGGTCGACGCGATCAAGGTGGCGGTCAAGCGGCCCGACCTGAACGTGCTGAAGGTGGAATATGTGGCGGTGACGCCGGCCACGCGCATTGCCGCCATCACCGAGGGCAAGGCGGATCTGGAATGCGGCTCGACCAACAACACGCGCGAGCGGCGCGAGAAGGTAGCGTTCACTATCCCGCATTACATTGCCAGCAGCCGCATGCTGGTCAAGGCAAACTCGGGCATCCACCGCTGGGAAGACCTCAACAACAAGACGGTGGTCTCGACACACGGCAGCACCAACGGCGGGCAGATTCGCGCGATGGCCGATGCACGCGTGCTCAAGATCAACGTGATCGAGGCCAAGGACCACGCCGAAGCCTTTGGCATGGTGGCGGCAGGCAAGGCCGATGCGTTTGCAATGGACGATGTGCTGCTCTATGGCTTTCGCGCCACCTCGCCTCACCCGGCGGACTACGCCGTGGTCGGCAGCAACCTGGCCGTGGCGCCCTACGCGATCATGCTCGGCAAGGGCGATGCGGCGTTCAAGAAGGTGGTTGACCTGGCGATGTCGCGCACGATCCTCGATGGCGATGCAGAGAAGCTCTACAAGAAGTGGTTCCAGCAACCCATTCCGCCCAATGGTGTGAAGCTTGAGATTCCGATGAGCTTCCTGCTGCGCGACTCCTTCAAGTTTCCGACCGACAAGGTGGCGGACTAGCGCAACACCCATCAACCATGCACCGAGAAGGTGCTTGAGGGTATACCCGCAATCAG
Organism: uncultured Ralstonia sp.; assembly: GCA_963512445.1. Classification (GTDB taxonomy): domain Bacteria; phylum Pseudomonadota; class Gammaproteobacteria; order Burkholderiales; family Burkholderiaceae; genus Ralstonia. The sequence goes on along the minus strand of CAUPMS010000008.1, from coordinate 38,174 downwards.
CGCATAATGCGCGCCCATGGCGGCGCGTGACATTGCTTCACGTTTTGACATTCCCCGGGGTGGCGGCGCGCAAGCCAGTTCTGCGCAATCGATCCGGGCTGACCTGGCAAACGATTGCGAAGATGGCCGCGCCGACAGGGCAGCGACACGGTCACCTCGGGCCAGCCGTGCCCGTATAGCCCTAACCCTCTCCTAGGACCTTTGACGATGCTGTTCCCCGCGCGCACGTGGCTGCTGGCCACGCTTGCCGTTCCTGCCGCTGTTTCCGCTGCATTTTTTTCGTCCAACGCCACCGCCTCCACCCCAACGCTCGATCGCATCCGCGACTCGGGCACGGTGCACGTCGCGTATCGGGAAGACTCGATTCCGTTTTCGTACCTCGACGGCAGCAAGCCGGTCGGCTACACGATCGACATCTGCTCGCGCCTGATCGACGCGCTCAAAACCACGCTCAAGCGCCCGGACCTGAAGGTGCAGTACGTGCCGGTGACGGCCGCAACGCGCATGGACGTGATCGCCACGGGCAAGGCCGATCTGGAATGCGGCTCAACCAATAACTCGCGCGATCGCCGCGAGAAGGTGGCCTTTACGATTCCGCACTACATCACCAAGGGCCGCATGCTGGTGAAGACCGCCTCGCCCGTCCAGCAATGGGAAGACCTGAACGGCAAGACGGTGGTGGCCGCACGCGGGTCGACCAATGCCGACCTCGCACGCAAGCTCAACGAGACCGGCATGACGATGCACGTGGTGGATGCCAACGACCTGCGCAGCGCGTTTGCGATGCTGGCCGATGGCCGCGCCAACGCGTTCGCGGGTGACGACATCCTGCTCTCGGGCATGCGCGCCACGGCCAAGAATCCGGCCGACTATCGCTTGACGGGCAAGACGCAGTTGGTGTCGTCGTACGCAATCATGCTCAGCAAGCAAGACCCAGAGTTCAAGAAGCTGATCGACCAGTCGATGACGCGGCTGATTGTCGACGGCGAGGTGCCGAAGCTGTACAAGAAGTGGTTTCAGCAGCCGATTCCGCCCAACGGGGTGAACCTGGAAGTGCCAATGAGCTATCTGCTGCGGGACTCGTTCAATACGCCGACGGACAGTGCTGGCAACTGAGGCTGGCTGTTGTATTGCTTGGATTGCCGGGCGGGGAGACCTTCGGTCAGCCAGGAACAATTCCGAAGCAGTCTCAAGACGTCCGGCGAACCCCACAGATTCAAGCGCTGTGGGGGTTTTTGTTGCTCGCGTTTGCGCCTGGACCTCGCTCAGACTATTCGGGCGCAGGTGTAGAAGGCTGGATGGCGCCGCCAATCTCCGAACACGGATCTCCAACGTTCGACCGAGGGCGTTTTGTGTTCAAGCGCGAACCGCTGATCGCGGCGTGCGTGCCCCAAACAGTCGCATTCCACGGTCAGAGGTCGAAATTTTCGACCTCTGACCGTCGGCCTCGACCCTCCGGCGGTGGAACGTCAGCCTCAACGCAACAACTTCGAATGTTTGATGGCGAAGCACCAGCCTCGAAGGGCCGATGGGGCGGGTGTTTTTGGGCCACGTTCGGGCCTCTGAGCCCGGCGCGCCGTTCTTTGGCTGCGGCGCATCGCTTTCATGCTGCCGAAATCGGATGTTTGAGAGCGGCACTCGCCCCCAAGACTGCGGCGCTCGACAGCCTGTGGGAAAACGACGCGGGGCAAGAAGGCAAATTTGCTTGGCGCAGATTCGATCTCCGCACGCATTGGACCGAAATGCGAGGTGCGCGCGTGGCCCTTGGAGCCCCCGAGCCCGATCAGCAGAATCAGAACTTGGAAGACGCCCCCGTCGCTATAATTGGCCCGCTGCCGCGCAAGCGGTGGCACAGGTTTGGCGACCTGTTACCAAGATCTGAAATGGGCGAGCACATTCCGTGGTCGCCCATTTGCACTCGCGCGCTTTCAATGGCGGGCCGGGTGAGGAGACCGAAAGGTCTGCCGGGTCCTTGGTACCGGTTCGCCAACCTCATCGTCAGGCCCGCCTCCCTCGTTTGGCGACGAAGTGGCGGGCCTTCCTCAATACCAAGGAGGCTCAATGCCAATCCCCTATGGCGGGCACCGCCCCGCGTCATACCCATCCCCTCCGTGCATCGCCCTCCGCCCCTCCACCGGAGACAACCGATGACGCCCGATCAACAACTGGAATACCGCAAAGGCGCGCTTGCGGCGCGTGACTTCCTGCTGCGCAGTCAAGCCGAGCTGTTCCTCAAGCGACGCTTCAACCCGCAGGTGCTGCGCATGGAGTATGGCCGCCTGTCGAAGTTGGTGCCGCCCGAGCGCCGGGCAGGTTTTCTCGATGCCATCGGCGCGTATGTGCTGACCACGCTGGAGGGCGTGCTGGTCGACCTGCACAACTGGGACATCCTGAGCGAACTGACCTGGGACAAATACAAATAGCGACAACCGCAACAACAACGGCCACACCACCGGAACGCTGGCGTGAGCGCCAGTGCCCCGGCGTGTGGCCGGTGAGCGGGTCGAAGGAAAACCGGTGATCAGTTGCCGATCTGACGGCTCACCTTGTTTTCCTGCTGGTTCAGCACGCGCTGTTCCGGCTTGGTGATGTGGCCGCCGTTCTGGGCTGCCATGTCGCGCTCTTCCTGGCGGATCTGGCGGTCTTCCTTGTGCAGCGTCGCGGCCTGGCCCTTGGTGATGTCGCCTTCCTTCACTTCGTTGTGGATGCGGCGGTTCTGGTTGGCCAGGCGCTTGTTCACTTCAGCGCGGCGCGGGTGTTCTTTTTGCCAGTGCGTTTGTGCGAAGGCGCCGGTGGTTGCGGACAGAGCAACGGCGGTGACAGCCAGGACTTTGACGATGCGGTTCATGGTTTTTTCCCCCAATTGGCGGCTGACCGATTCAGCCGCTCTGCTGCCAATAACGGCCCGTTTCGGCCGAAAGCTTACGTCCATCGTGTAACCGCGCGTAAGCCGTGTAACGGCCGCGGAGAAAGCGAGGGGCGCAAACGCGTGCGGCTGGCGGTCGAGGCTATCGCCATCAAAAAAGCGGGCGGAAAGCGCGTGTGCGCACCGCGTTGGCGGGCCTCGCAAAACCCCGGCGCGCGGCCGCCACGACGACGCGCAAAGCACGTCGCCCACGCGTGCTACCATCGCCCTCCGCTGTCAGTTCCCGCCCGATTTCCTCCCGCCTGTCCCCATGTCTTCTGGTCTCGCCCACGGGCTCAACGCTGCTCAATCCGAAGGTGTGCACTATCTCGATGGCCCATGCCTGGTGCTGGCGGGGGCGGGCTCGGGCAAGACGCGCGTGATCACGCAGAAGATCGCGCACCTGATCCTCGACAAGGGGTTCGAGCCGCGTCACATCGCTGCCGTCACGTTCACCAACAAGGCGGCCAAAGAAATGCAGGAGCGCGTTGCCAAGCTGATGGACGGTAAGACGCGCGAAGACGGCAAGCGCATTCCCATCAAGCAGTTGACGGTGTGTACGTTCCACTCGCTGGGCGTGCAGATTTTGCGCGCGGAGGCCGAGCACGTGGGCCTCAAGCCGCGCTTCTCGATCATGGATTCGGACGATTGCTTCGGCATGATCCAGGAGCAGCTGGCGACCACCGACAAGCAACTCATTCGCCGCGTGCAGAGCACGATCTCGTTGTGGAAGAACGGTCTCGTCGACCCGGAGGCCGCGATTGCCGAGGCGCTCGCCAACAACAACGTCGATGATCACCAGGCCGCTCTGGTCTACCGCAACTACGTCGCCACGCTACATGCGTATCAGGCGGTGGATTTTGACGACCTGATCCGCATTCCCGCCGAGCTGTTCGCGCGCAATGAGGAAGTGCGCCTGAAGTGGCAGAACCGCCTGCGCTACTTCCTCGTCGATGAATATCAAGACACGAATGCCTGCCAGTACCAACTGCTGAAACTGCTGGCGGGCGGCTCGCACCTGCGCGCGCCGGCCTTCACGGCCGTGGGCGACGACGACCAGGCCATCTACGGCTGGCGCGGCGCAACGCTCGACAACCTCAAGCTGCTGCAAACCGATTTCCCGAACCTGAAGGTCATCAAGCTGGAGCAGAACTACCGCTCCACCGTGCGCATCCTGAACGCCGCCAATGCGGTGATCGCGCAGAACCCGAAGCTGTTCGAGAAGACGCTGTGGAGCGAGCACGGCATGGGCGACGCCATCAACGTGACCGGCGCCAATGACGAGGAGCACGAGGCTGAGAGCGTCGTCTTCAAGCTCTCCGCGCACAAGTTCGAACGCCGCGCACAGTTTCGGGATTACGCGATTCTGTATCGCGGCAATTTTCAGGCGCGCCTGTTCGAGCAGATCCTGCGGCGTGAGCGTATTCCGTATGTGCTCTCGGGTGGTCAGAGCTTTTTTGACAAGGCCGAGATCAAGGACTTGTGTGCGTACCTGCGCCTGATCGCCAATGCGGATGATGATCCTGCCTTCATCCGCGCCATCACCACGCCCAAGCGCGGTGTGGGCAATGCGACGCTGGAAGTGCTGGGCTCGTTTGCGGGGCAGGCCAAGGTGTCGCTGTTCGAGGCGGCGATGATGGGCGGCATCGAGGCGCAGCTCGCGCAACGTCAACTGGAGCCGCTGCGCGTGTTCTGCGAGTTCATCGTGCGCCTGTCAGACCGCGCTGCGAAAGAGCCCGCTGGCACGCTGCTCGACGAGATGATGGAAGGCATCCACTACGAGGCCTATCTGTACGACACCTACGACGAGCGCCAGGCCCAGAACAAGTGGACCAACGTGCTGGAGTTTCTGGACTGGCTCAAGCGCAAGGGCACCAAGCCCGAGCAACCCGAAGCCGACGAAGCCACCGGTTTCGATAATGCCGATGGCCTGATGGACACCGGCAAGAATCTGCTGGAACTCACGCAGACCATCGCGCTCATCAGCATGCTCGAAGGCAGGGAAGAAGACCCGGACGCGGTGCGCCTCTCAACGCTGCACGCGAGCAAGGGGCTGGAGTATCCGCACGTGTTTCTGGTGGGTGTGGAAGAGGGGATCCTCCCGCACTGCCGTGAAGATGATGATCTGACCGACGAGAAGATCGAGGAAGAGCGGCGGCTGATGTATGTGGGGATTACGCGGGCGCAGCGCAGCTTGCATATCAGTTGGTGCAAGAAACGCAAACGGGCGCGTGAAACCGTGGTGTGTGAGCCGTCACGGTATATCGCAGAGATGAAGCTTGGAGAGGAGGATGGGCCCGCGCCGGAGGACTCGATGCCGGCGATGTCGCCCAAGGATCGGTTAGGGGCGCTTAAGGGGCTGCTGGCAGCTAAAAAACCCGTGGCGACTTGAACCGCTTGCGGTTCATCCCGTGTTTCATCCTCTGCCGGGGCTCACTCGCTTTTCTTTCTTTGGCCAAAGGCAGTAAGCAAAAACGGCCGCATGGGGCGGGAAAATTAAAGGTAATCCCCAGCCGCCGCAAGTCAATCGAGCCCCCCTATCCCGCTCGTCGGGGGCCGCCATCTCAGCAACAACTACCAGGTGTATGGGAAGCGAAGCGTGAAGACGTAGTTAGGTGCGTCCGGCGTCAAGCCCATCGCCAACGTCGCGCTGATCGACAGGTTCTTGGTCAGCACGTGGCTGATGCCGAAAGTCATTGTGCCTACGTTGGTTTTGCTGCCAACCACCGATTGCTCGGCACCGCCATTTGGCGTGATGTGGGTGTTACCTGAGAAAGCCGTGCTGTACGCCATCGTCAGCGCCGTGCGGTCGTTTAGTGCCAACGCCAGGCCTCCGCCCAACGTGATGGTATCGCCCAACTTGACCTTGCCCGGCTGCACCACCCCCTCGGTCGAGGAGAGGTCTGCAAACGAGCGCGGCACGTAGTACGTATAGCTGGCGTTAGCAAAGAGCACCACAGGGTCATACGTCTTTAGGAACGACATACCCAGCGTGCCACTCCACACACCGTTACCAGTTGGCAGTTGCTGATCGATGATCAGGTTGTTGTTATTGCGGTCGGCCTGGATCAGCTTGATGCCGAACGGTGAACGCCCGGTTGGTGCCCGCACGCGGAAGCTACCGACAATATCTGGCCAGTCGGCCGACTCCTTGATGAGCTGGTAGTAGATGCCCGCGCTCACGTCGCCTATGCCAGCGGAAGTTTTGTCCGCCTCGCTCACGGTGCTCGATGCCCCGCCCGCGCCTCCGCTGAAGAACGTGCTGGAACGGTACACCGCCGGCACCGTGAAGTCCGCACTCAGCCGATCACTGAAGCCATAGCGGCCAGTGACGTCGAAGGTGGTGACGTTGGCCTTGGTCTGGACCAGATTGATCTGCCCGAGGAAGATCGCATCCAACGCCAGAAAGCCCGAAAGCGCGAGATTGCGGCGGTCGTAGTAGCTGTAGCTGATACCGGTATCAAGCGTGAAACGTCGTTCGAATAGCGGGGCATGCTCGGACTGGAAGACAAGGTCCTTGCTCTGAATGCGAGGCTTGTCGTTGGGGTCTGGACGAACGGCGGTTGTGCTTTCCGACGCGGGCGCCGTATTGCCGGATTGGGCGACCAATGCGGCGGAAGGCGGTTGTGCTGATGCGGTGGTCGATGTCGTCGTTGGCTTCTGCGTGCCACCGCTTGCGACGCCTCGCCCGCGTACACGCACAAGCTCTAGATCGCCGACACGCTCTTCCAGAGCATCAATGATCTTTTGCTGCCGCTCGATGATGCGCTGCAGGCGCGCGAACCGTGCGTCGAATGATTCATCGCCGGTTTGCGACTGCGCCCAGGCCGCTGCAGGAAGCAACGACCAACATGCCACTGCCCACGCCACTGCTGTGCGTCGGTGTCCCATGTCCCCCCCCCCCGGAAAGCAAGGTGGAAGCTGAAGAGCCTCCATTTCGGCGCGCTGGCCCAATTGCCGAGCGCCGACTCTCACTGCCTGCCTGTACGTTCTTCTATTGCGTCGTTATAGGGAATTCTGCATCGCCACGTCTAGCGGCGTAAACCCGCCACTGCCCGCAACGCCTGCGCTACGCCGATCTGAGCCAGCTGCTGACGCGACATCGTCTGGACCTGCAGCTGAATCGACAACTGGTTGGCAATCAACTGCGCATTGCCTGCCATTTGCGCCACCTGCATCACGCTCCCCGCCGCCCCGGCCAGATTGGGTGTCACCGACTGCGAGGCAACGCCCATCGGGCTGGTGATGGCAACCTGTACGCCGCCCGCGCCCGCCTGGGCCTGAGCGGTAAATCCATTCTGGGCCACCATCGCTGACGAACTGCCCGAAGGCAGTGTAGGCAATGGAGCGGCCTGTATCGAGATTGATGTGGTGTTACTTGCCAGATTGTTGTTACCGGCCACTTGTGTCACCTGGCCGACACCGTTGACCTGTACGCCCGTCCCGCCCGATGCGGTCGCCCCGGAAGAGGCGCCGGCAAGCGCGCCAGCACCCATCTGCACGGATGCCTGCGTGCTTACCGCAACATTGGCGGCATTGCTGCGCAAGTTGGTGGCCAGCATTCTGGCCTCGGCCGCTGCCCGCCCGGCCTCGTTGCGCCATTTCGAGGCCATTTCAATCATGAAGCCGCTGACGATGCTCGCGCCCAGGTACTTCCCACGCTGTTGCGCCAGTTCAGCATCGTCTGCCAGCTCCACAACGGTACCGGAATGAAACAACACGGCACTATCGTGCGCGTCGGACGCCTCAGGAATGCTGGGGAGCGTCCCGGCGCTGGCTCCGGCGCACCAGCCAGCGTACGCCAGCGACAGCATCCATGCGAGTGTCTTGGTTTTCATCAGAACAGATCCCACCGAGCAGGTCCGAATTCCAGCTGGATCGGCAGCGCCCCACCGGAGAACGCAGCGTTCTCACGCGCGCGCAGGGTGGGAGCATTGGTCTGCATTAATCCGGAATCGGCCTGGACGGACATGTCGCCGACAATTGCGAATACGAGGCCGTTCCACGCAGGCGCAAACTCCCATTCCTGCATGATGCGATTACCCAGTGCGGGGTCGGCGATGAACACCCGCCCCTGGGCCACACGCTTCACGACCACGAAGTGTTGGTACCCGTTCAAGTTCAACAAGACGATCACCGGAATCGCCAGCCCGCGCATCGCCGTCATATCGACCCGATAGCCGCGTCCGCGAAAGCCGAGCGTCTGTACGTAGTTGCGCATATCGAGCATCGAGAATCCCTGCTCGGCCACCCGCTGGGGATCGGATGCCTTCATCATCTCGGCGATGATGCGTCGCTCGTCGATGTCCACGCCATAGGCATAGCGCAGCAATGTGCCGACAGCGGCAGCGCCACAACTGAAGTCCTGCTGCTGGCGCATCACGCTGCGGTAGCGTAGCTCCAGCATGCTTTTAATCGGCTTGTTCAAAGGCATCTCGCTATCTGCGCGTAGCGCGATCGCGCCTTCCTGTGCGAGCGCGGGCGAAGCCATGCTCCCGCACGCCAAGCTTAGGCCGACCGCAACCACCCATGCGTTTCGCATGATTGCTCCCCCGCATCGCGCACCCGGCCGCGCGATGCGTGCGGCCGGGTGCCTGGTCAGCTTAGCGCCGTACGCTCGTGGCAGTGGCGATGGCCAACCCATTGTGTTGCAGGTTGCTCGCGCCTGCGGCGATGTTCACGCCGATATTGCCCGAGGCGCCTTGCAGCGCATTGCCGCTCAACGATGCCGCGTTGGTCGGGTCCAAGTTGCAGAAGAGTGGGTTGTTCAGGGACAGTGAATCACCCGTCACCATCTGCTCGTTGTCGATCGTGGCCTTGGCGATCGTGCCGGAACTGTTGGTGGATGCAGCCAGCCCATTTTCCTGCAGGTTGCCCGCGCCCGCGGCGATGTTCACACCGATGTTGCCCCTGGCACCCTGCAACGCATTGCCGCTCATGGCGGCCTTGTTGAGGGCGAACGGATCGAGAAAAACCGAATCACCCGAAGCGTTCTGCTTGTTGAACGCCATGGCCGAGGCGAACACGCGCTGGGCATCGACCGCCGCCAGAGCTGCATCGTTGGACTGCGCGTTGCCGGCGCCCGCGGACACGTTCACACCGATGTTGCCGGTTGCGTCCTTGAGCGCGTTGCCGTTCATCGTTGCCGCGTTCGTGCTGAATGAACCGACATGCACCGATTCACCGGTCGCGCGCTGCCCGGAATCCACGACCGCCGACGATTCCGAGTTGATCGGGATATAGCCGCCCGCCCACGCCCAGCCACGAACGTGAATGTCATTGCTGATCACGGTGTCGTTCACGATGTTGGCCAGCGAGACGCCGTTCTCCACCTCTCCCGCATAAGCAGCGCCTGCCGAGAGCGCAGCCAGTGCCGCGATGGCCATCAGTTTCGCTTTCATGTTGATCTCCCTACTTTATCGCTGTTAAAAAAGAGTGCCCGCCGGGGGACGGAGCACAAAAACGTTGGATAAAACATTCCCCGTTCCTGCCGCCTGGTTCACCTGCACGACGCCGGAGGTATTGCGCAACGCGGTCGATGCGATCGACGCGTCTTGCCTGCCCTCCGCCGCGGGCGCGGCATCCTGACGACGAGACTGCACGGCCGCGCCAGACAACGCACTGTCGGCGAGCGGCTCAATGTGGTGGAATTGCTGTTGCACAACGGAAGCGTTCGGTGCGATCGCCGCGATGTTCACCTGTGCATTGCCGGCACCGCTTGCCTGATTGATCGACACCAGCCCTGCCGCGCCATTGAAGGCGCCTCCCGCCAGGCGGCTCGATGCAGACAGGGCAGACCATGCTCGCCCGACGATCTGTGACGACACGACACTGGCTTGATCCGTAGACAAGGCAGCCAGGTTCGCCTGGGCATTGCCAGCGCCTGACGCCTGATTGACGGCGACACGTCCGGTCGTGTTGGCGGCGACGTCCCTATCGATCACGGCAGACAATGGCGCACTCTGAGCCCATGTCACGCCAGTCGCGGCGATGCCCAGAACCATCACAACGTGGCGCAGCGTTAGAGATTTCATGGCTGTCCGCCCCGTGAGAGCGGCGCCAGCGCACCGCTGATCTGCGAAGCAATGCCGGCCGTAGCCTGTACCACTTGGCCGCCCACACCGCCAACGGCCGCACCGCCCACTGCGTTTCCGGCTGAGAGTCCGCCAGTTGGGGGCTGCACCCCACTCGACTGCGAGGTGAGCATGCGCTGCAATCCGGTGGTGGCGTTGCTGAGGGACGCTCGCGATGTGCTGAGTTCTCCGTCAGAGAGCACGGACATGACCGACCCAACGGATTGATTGAACGCCGGGGCGGGGAACGGGCTGACTGCGGTACGTACGGGTAAGGCGTCGGTTGGAACGCCCCGATAGGCGACGCGCGGCGTGACATCGCGCCGCACAATGATGTCGCCCTCATCCGCAAGCGCCGGTGTCATCACGAGCGCCATCGCAAGGCCCGTGGCCACTGCGGTCAGCTCAAGCGCATAGTGGATCGCCAAGCGCCAAGCATGGCGCTGCGAGGTGATTGTTTGCATGGCTCGCTCCTCCCCGCAGGGTCTAGAGCGACATCTGTGCCATGACGATTAAGGCCTTGATTTTTTTTGGGAATCCGCTTGCTGCGGCATGTGCCGAGGTGCCGAAGCAGCCGTTTTTGTGTCACGGCTGAAACAGGCAGGTCATTGGATAGTGGGACCAAGGCAGACCGAACAGGGAATCAGCGATGCTGGCACGCCAATTCTTGATGTTTCGGTTCTGAAACCGGCACGGCTTTCGACGACATCGAGCGTGTCGGACAGCAGTGACTTAATGTGAACTGCCAACCTATGGTGCGGAGCATCCAAGGTTCCCAGATAATCTGCCCCACAACCCCTCATTGGAGACCCGCAGGATGCAATCCCCCCATCCTCTCAAGCACATCCGGGCAGCGACCCTGCCAGAGTTGACGCTGCGCGGCATGATTCTCGGTGCCATCATCACCGTGATCTTTACCGCTTCCAACGTGTACCTCGGCCTGAAAGTGGGCCTGACATTTTCTTCGGCGATTCCCGCAGCGGTCATTTCGATGGCGGTGCTGCGCATGCTTGGCGGCGCCAACATCCTCGAGAACAACATGGTGCAGACGCAGGCGTCTGCGGCCGGCACGCTGTCTTCCATCATCTTCATCCTGCCGGGCCTGGTGATGATCGGGCACTGGCAAGGTTTTCCGTTTTGGCAAACGTTTGGGGTCTGCATGGCCGGCGGCATGCTGGGCGTGGTGTTCACGATCCCGCTGCGCCACGCGATGGTGGTGCAGAGTGATCTGCCCTACCCCGAAGGCGTGGCCGCGGCAGAAATCCTGCGCGTGGGCAGCGGCCAATCGGCGGACGGCGCGGACGCTGACGATAACGCCCTGCCCGCCGCCACCGGCATGCACGATCTGGCTGCGGGCGGCATTGTCGCGGCCGTCGTCGCGTTTGCAACCAGCGGTTTGCGCCTGCTTGGCGAAGGGGCGAGCTGGTGGTTCGCAGCGGGCGCTGCGGTGGTGCGCTTGCCGCTGGGCTTTTCAACGGCGCTGCTGGGCGCCGGTTACCTGATCGGCCTGGTGGCCGGGCTGGCGATGCTGGTGGGCCTGGTGATTGCCTGGGGCATCGCGGTGCCGTATCTGACCTCCATCACGCCGATGCCGGCAGGCAAGGCACTCTCCGCGTTCGGCACGGATGTGTGGCGCACACAGGTGCGCTTTATCGGCGCGGGGGTGATCGCCGTGGCGGCCGTGTGGACACTGGGCACGCTGATCGGCCCGGTGGTGCAAGGTGTGAAGCGCGCGTTCGGCAGCGTGCGCCTGAAAGCCGATGGCGCGCGGCGCACCGAGCAGGACATGGCACCGCGCTGGATTCTGCTGGTCACGCTGGCGATGGTCGTGGTGCTGGTGATCACCTTTGCCGCGTTCCTGGCGCCGACCATGCTGTCGGCCAGCTCGCGCTGGACGCTGATCACCTGCGCGGTGATCTTTGCGGTGGTGTTCGGCTTTCTGGTGGCGGCGGCATGCGGCTACATGGCCGGGCTGATCGGCTCGTCGTCGAGCCCGATTTCGGGCATCGGCATCATCGCCATCACATTGGTGTCGCTGCTTCTGTTGGCGATTGGCGCGGACAACGGCATCGTGGGTTCGCCGGAAGCGAGCAAGCTGGGCATTGCGCTGGCCATCTTTACAACGTCTGCCGTGGTGGCCGTGGCGACCATCTCTAACGACAACCTGCAGGATCTGAAGACCGGCTGGCTGGTCGGAGCCACGCCGTGGCGCCAGCAGGTGGCGCTGCTGATCGGCTGTGTGGCCGGTGCGGCGGTCATCTCGCCGGTGCTGGAGCTGCTGTACAACGCGTACGGCTTTCCGGGTGCGCTGCCGCGTGTCGGCATGGACGCCTCGCAAGCGCTGGCCGCGCCGCAGGCAACACTGATGACGGCGATTGCTACCGGCATCTTCACGCACCAGCTGGAATGGAACATGGTGATTGCCGGCGTCGTCATCGGCGTGCTGCTGATCGCCGTCGACTGGGCGCTCAAGCAGCGTGGCGGCGTCGCCCGGCTGCCGGTGCTGGCGGTGGGCATCGGCATCTATCTGCCGCCGACCATCAGTACGGTGCTGGTGACCGGCGCGGTGCTGGCGTGGGTGATCGAGAAAATTCTGGCCAAGCGTGCGCAAGCTGCCGGTGTGCCGTACGCGCGCTATGCCGAAGTGCCGAACCGCCACGGCGTGCTGCTGGCCTCGGGCCTGATCGTGGGCGAAAGCCTGGTGGGCGTGCTGATGGCGGCCGTCATCGGGGCCACGGGCAAGGATGCGCCACTCGCGATCGTGGGCGCTTCGTTTGAAGGCACAGCGCAATGGCTTGGGCTGATCGTGTTCGCCTTGGTATGCTGGGCGTTTGCGCGCCGCGTTCTGGCGGTGCGCCCAACCTATTAACGCTCCACGCTCAACGCATCATGCTGCTCCGCGACGCAACGCAAGCCGATCTGCCGGCCATCCTCGCCATCTTCAATGACGTGATCGCCACCTCCAATGCGATCTACACCGAAACGCCGGCCACGCTGGAAGACCGCGCCGCGTGGTTTGCCCTGCGCGCCACGCAGGGCTATCCGGTGCTGGTGGCCGACGATGACGGGCAAGTCGCGGGCTTTGCGTCGTTTGGCGATTTCCGCCCGTACCCGGGCTACCGTCACACGGTCGAGCACTCGGTGCACATTCACCGTGACTGGCGCGGCAAGGGCCTCGGCAGCCTGCTGACGGAAGCGTTGTGCGAGCGTGCGGCCGCCATCGGCAAGCATGTGATGGTCGGCGCCATCGACGGCGCGAATGCGGGCTCGATCCGCATGCACGAAAAGCTGGGCTTCAAAGAAGTGGGCCGCATGCCCGAGGCTGCCATCAAGCGCGGCCAGTGGCTCGACCTCGTCTTGATGCAGCGCTGGCTGGAAGCGCCGGGCACGGTCCGAAACGACTGACCGGCCCCGGCCGCCCACTCAACTTATGCAGGCTGCGTTGCCGCCTGCGTCCACCGCCCGCAACCGCGGCGCACGGTCTCGTGCAGGTTGCGGGTTTCACGTTGCGCCGCGCGAATCCATTCGGCATCCGCGTCGCGCGCTTCCACCACCTCTCGCACCATATCGAGCGCACCTTCGGACGATAGCGCTTCAGCGTGTGCCGAGAGCACCTTGCTCGTCTCCAGGATGTGATCTGCCAGCGCGCCACGGTTGCCCGTGGCGGGGTCGACGTATTCGCCTGCCAGCCCAAAGCGGCACGCCTGGAAGCGGTTGAACGTGTAGACGAGGTAGTCGTCTTCCACCGGCACGAAGGGGCGGTCGAGCAGCAGCCAGCGGCCCAGCGCCTGGATGTAGGCGGCAATGGCGGCGGCGCGTTCAACGGTGAGCGGCGTGTCCATCACGCGGACTTCGATCGTGCCGTACTCGGGCTTGGGACGGATGTCCCAGTAGAAGTCCTTCATGCTCTCGATCACGCCGGTGGCGCGCATCTTGTCAAAGTACGCGATGAAGGCGTCCCACGTGAGCACGAACGGCGCGCGGCCCGACAGCGGGAAGGCGCTGACGGAGTTCATGCGTGCCGAGGCAAACCCGGTATCCACACCCTGCACGAACGGTGACGACGCTGCCAGCGCAATGAAGTGCGGCACGTAGCGCGACATGGCGTGCAGCAGGTACAGCGCGTCGTCGGGGCTGGAGCAGCCCAGATGCACGTGCTGGCCGAACACGGTGAACTGCTTGGCCAGATAGCCGTACAGATCCGAGATGTACTGATAGCGCGGCGACTGCGAAATCTGGCGCTGGCTCCACTGCTGGAATGGGTGTGTGCCGCCGCCGCAGATGCCGATGTTCAGCGCCGTAGCGGCTTCGGCCATGCGGTCGCGCATCTCGCGCAGTTGCCATAGCGCTTCATCGTGGCTGTGGCAGATGCCGGTGGAGATCTCGATCATCGAATCGGTGATCTCCGGCTTGATGTCGCCGGGGTACTCCTTGCCTTTGAGCATGCGCAGCAAGTCTGGCGACGCCGAGGCCAGGTCGTAGTCGTGGCGGTTGACGAGCTGCAGTTCCAGCTCGACGCCAAACGTGAGGGCTTCGGATTTCGAGAACGGTTCGAGGGACATGGGGCTCAGCGCCTCCCTTCGTCTTGGCGCACCTCACCTGCCCAGCGCAAGGAGCGCGCGGTCAGGATCGGCGCAGCAATCTGCTGGATCGCCAGCGTGCACAGAATGATGGCTGCCAGCGGCCCGCCGGTTTGCGGATACAGCGCCGCCGTATCGTGCATCAGCAACCATGACAATCCCGACATGGGGCCGAGCGCCAGGCCCAGCGCGATGCTCTGCCGCATCGACAGGCCTGAGAACGAGCCCAGCGCCGTTGTGGCCGCCAGCTTGGCGATGAAGCGCGACAGCACCAGCGCCACCGCCGCCACACCGCCAATCATCCAATCCGATGCCTTGAGCGGCAAGCCGAGCGACACGATCATCACCACGATCAGGATGCTGCCCGCGCTGCCGAAGTGCGACGGCCACACACGCGGGTGGTCATCCTGGTGCTTGAACACCACGCCCGCCAGCAGCAACGTGAGCGGCACCGACAGCTTGAGAAGCTTGGCCATCGCCAGTGCAAACAGCACCAGGCCCACCAGCACCAGGAACGCGTAGTGATCGTCACCCGCCATGCGGTGATACAGCGCATGGCCCACCTTGCCGACCACCCATGCCAGAAGCACGGAGCCTGCCAGCAGATACAGCGGGTGGATCAGCGCGGCAGCCCAGTGGCCGTATTCGCTGTGCAGCCAGCCGGCGGTGAGCGGCACCAGCACGCTCGCGTAAATGCTATTGAGCGCGCCCAGCGAGAGCAGTCGCTCTGTCACCTGACCTTCTGCACGCAGCTCGTTCTTGAGCTGCAGGAGCACCGTAG
The DNA here is from genome assembly GCA_963512445.1 of uncultured Ralstonia sp. Classification (GTDB taxonomy): domain Bacteria; phylum Pseudomonadota; class Gammaproteobacteria; order Burkholderiales; family Burkholderiaceae; genus Ralstonia. The sequence goes on along the minus strand of CAUPMS010000008.1, from coordinate 22,835 downwards.
GCGACGTGGCCACTGCGATGGCGCCCGCAGCCACCGCCACCGGTGCCGCCACCCCAAACAGTTGCAGCACCCAAGTGACGAGGCCCCAGGTCAGCAGGCTCTCAAAGCCACTGGTGAGCAGCAGCCAACGGTTGGCACGCAGCCATTCGAACGAAAGCCGGTGCCCCAGTTCGAACAGCGCCAGCGCCAGCGCCATCTCGATCAGGATGTGGGTCTGCTCGAGCATGTCGGCGTCGATGAGCGGGCGGCCGAGCACACCGGCCACCAGCCCCGCCACCGCATAGCCGACGATGCGCGGCAGCTTGAGCGCCACGCGGGCAAACTCGCCGCACAGCGCCGCGCCAACCAACGCCAGCCCGATCCAGAAAAGGCCGCCAGGTGCGGGCGGCCACGAAGGGAAGAGATCGTGAAGTCCTGTCATGGGCGACATGGTACCTGAAGCCCCCAATTGGAAAAGTCAGCCAAGCACTGACACGCGTTAGAGTCGCGTTACACGATATTTAATAATAGATCGAAGATTTTCGATGTAGATGCCAGCAATTTTGCGTTTAGAGCATTTTCCCGCGGGCAAAGAAAAACCGCCCCGGAGGGCGGTTTTCATACTGCAAACGGCTGAGAGACGATCGGCTTACTTGCCGCCCACGCTCTCCAGCGGTGCCCACTTGCCGCCGGTGACCTTGTAGACGGTGATACCGCCGTCCTTCAGGTCACCGCTGGCGTCATAGGCGTAGTGCTTGGCGGTCACGCCTTGCATGTTGGTGGCGGCCAGGATCGGCAGGTACTTGGCCGGGTCCGACGAGCCAGCCTTCACCATGGCTTGCATCAGCGCCATGGCGCCGTCGTAGGCGTACGGCGAGTATGTCTGCACCGGCGTGCCGAAGCGCTTCTCATAGCGCGCCTTGTAGCCCGCGCCGCCCGGCATCTGCTCCAGCGGCAGGCCAGCCAGCGATGCCACCATGCCTTCAGCCGCTTGCGGGCCGGCCAGCTTGATGAAGTCGTCGGTCTTGGACATTTCGCCCGACATCAGCGTGGCCTTCATGCCCAGTTCGCGCATCTGCTTGATCAGCGGTGCCGATTGGCCTTCCGCGCCGCCGTAGAACACGGCGTCCGGATTCTTCGACTTGATCTGCGTCAGGATCGACTTGAAGTCGCTGGCCTTGTCGTTGGTGTACTCGCGACGCACGATCGTGGCGCCGGCAGCCTTGGCAGCCTTCTCGAACTCGTCTGCCAGACCTTGGCCGTAGGCCGTGCGGTCATCAACGATGGCGATGTTCTTGTAGCCCAGCTTCTTGACGGCGAACGCGCCAACCACCGAACCCTGCTGGGTGTCGGAGGTCATCATGCGGAACGTGGTCTTGTAGCCTTGCTTGGTGTATTCCGGTGCCGTGGCCATCGCGATTTCTGCAATGCCGGCGTTGTTGTAGATGCGCGAGGCCGGGATGGTCGTGCCCGAGTTGAAGTGGCCCAGCATGCCCTTGACGCCGTTGTCCACCAGCTTCTGCGCAACGGTGGTGCCGGTCTTCGGGTCGGCCTGGTCGTCTTCCGACACGAGTTGGAACTTGACGTCCTTGCCAGCGATCTTCGGCTTGGTGGCGTTGAACTCTTCCACCGCCAGCGTCAGACCGTTCTGCATGTCCTTGCCGTACTGGGCTTGAGGGCCGGTCATGGGGCCGGCGTAGCCCAGCTTGATGACTTCTTGGGCCGATGCTGCACTACCCAGCGCGCACAGGGCTGCGGCCAGACACAGTTGCTTCAATTTCATTTGTGCGTCTCCTAGTTCAAACGCAATTTGGATCAATAGCGCGACGGGATCACCGTCGCCCTCCTCCCGCTTCGCGCCCCAACCACACCCGTCGTGCGGATGGTGCAGCGAATCCTGCTCGTGCTCCCCGTCAGCCGATGGTCATCAGGCTGGCGTTGCCACCCGCCGCGGCCGTATTGACCGACAGCGAACGCTCGATCAGCAGGCGCTCCAGCGCCAGCCCTTCCCCGCCATGCGGCAGGCCTTGCACGCCGACGATGGGGCCGGCACGTCTTGCCAACCCCTCGCAGATGGCGCGCAGATGGTCCGAATCACCGTGGTGCAGCACCGCATCGAAGGCCGCATCATCGAGCGACCCGACCACGCGGACGCGCGATTGTACTGCTGCCGGCAAGCCGCGAAGTACCGCTTCGATGGCAGGGTTTTCCTGCACAACGGCGACGCTGCCGACCGCCAGCACAGCTGCCAACTGGCGTAGCCAGTCGGCCGGATCGGCCGCCACACACAGCACCGCCTCGCGTGGCAGCAGCGTGTAGGTGTTGCGCTCGCCCGTCGGGCCCGGCAGCGTGGCCGTGGCGCCGGTGGCCGACGCCGTGGCCAGGCGTTCGCACAACGCAGCCAGCTCAGGCGACTGCTTGCGTGCCCAATCGGCCAACGCATCGAACGGCGCCAGTAGCGCGCGGCGCGCATCGGTATCGATTTCGGTGCCGGTGCCAGCGGTCAACTGCAGCGCCGTGCGCATGCCGCCTTGCGGACACGTCGACAGCAAACGCAGCAGATACAGCGGCCCGCCCGCCTTCGGGCCGGTGCCCGACAGGCCTTCGCCGCCAAACGGCTGTACGCCCACCACCGCGCCCACGATATTGCGGTTCACATACAGGTTGCCAACATGCGCGCGGTCAACCACGTGCGCGATGGTCTCGTCGATGCGCGTGTGGATGCCCAGCGTCAGGCCGTAGCCCGTGCCGTTGATCTGCTCGATCAGCTTGGTCAGGCCGGCGTTGTCCGTCGAGCGCTTCCAGCGCACCACGTGCAGCACCGGGCCGAAGATCTCGCGCGTCAGGTCCGACAGACTGTCCAGCTCGATCACGGTCGGCGGCACGAAGGTGCCATGCGCGCAGGCGGCCGCGGTTGACGTCGATTGGGGCGCCTGATGCACGCGGCGGCCCTTGGCGCGCATGCCTTCGATATGGCCGACGATGTTGTCGCGCGCTTCGGCGTCGATCACCGGGCCCACGTCCGTGGCGAGGCGATCCGAATTGCCCATCGCCAGTTCAGCCATGCCGCCCTTGAGCATCGTGAGCACGCGGTCGGCCACATCGTCCTGCAGGCACAGCACGCGCAGCGCCGAGCAACGCTGCCCCGCCGAATCAAACGCGGACGACAGCACATCGGCCACCACCTGCTCGGCCAGCGCAGACGAATCGACGATCATCGCGTTCTGGCCGCCGGTCTCGGCAATCAAGGGGATCGGCGCGCCGTTGGCATCCAGGCGGCCGGCCAGCGTGCGCTGCAGAATGCGCGCGACTTCGGTCGAGCCGGTGAACATCACGCCCTTGGTACGCGTGTCTTTCACCAGCGCGGCACCAACGGTCTCGCCGCGGCCCGGCAGCAGTTGCACGGCTCCGGCCGGCACGCCAGCTTCGCGCAGGATGCGCACAGCCTGGGCGGCGATCAGCGGGGTCTGCTCGGCGGGCTTGGCCAGCACCGGGTTGCCGGCGGCCAGCGCCGCGCTCACCTGGCCGGTGAAGATCGCCAGCGGGAAGTTCCACGGGCTGATGCACACCACCGGGCCCAGCGGGCGGTGCGTGTCGTTCGAGAAACCACCACGCACCTGCGCTGCGTAATAGCGCAGGAAGTCCACCGCCTCACGCACTTCAGCAATGGCGTTGGACAGCGTCTTGCCCGCCTCGCGGATGATCAGCCCCATCAGGTGCTGCATCTCGCCTTCCATCAGATCGGCGGCGCGATCGAGCAGTGCGGCGCGCGCTTCGGGCGGTGTGGCTTGCCAGATCGGGGCCGCGGCGGCGGCAGCAGAAAGTGCGGCGTCGACGTCAGCCTCGGTGGCTTCCGTCACGTGGCCAACCACATCGCGCAGGTCCGATGGGTTGCGCACCGGTTGCCGGAGTTGCGATGGGCCACCCGCGTACGGCGCATCGCCGATGGTCGGTTCGGCAGCCCAGACCGTACTGGTACCGGCAAGAAGGGCGGACGACAACGACGCCAGGCGCTGCTCGTTCGCCAGGTCAATGCCCGACGAGTTTGCGCGAACGTCACCGTAGAGGTGGCGCGGCAGAGGAATTTTCGGATGCGGCATGCCGAGCGTCCCTTCATCGGCGTGCATCTTCTCCACCACGGCCACCGGATCGGCGACGAGGTCGTCCAGAGGAATCGACTCGTCGGCAATGCGGTTCACGAACGAGGTGTTGGCGCCGTTTTCCAGCAGGCGGCGCACGAGGTAAGCCAGCAGCGTTTCGTGCGTGCCGACCGGCGCATAGATGCGGCACGGGCGGTTCAGCTTGCCGGGCTTGTTGCCGACCACCTGCTCGTACAGCGGCTCGCCCATGCCGTGCAGGCACTGGAATTCGTACTGGCCGGGGTAATAGTTCTGGCCGGCCATCTGATAAATCGCGGCCAGCGTGTGGGCGTTGTGCGTGGCGAACTGCGGGAAGATCGCCTCCGGCGCGGCCAGCAGCTTGCGCGCGCACGCCAGGTACGACACGTCGGTGTAGACCTTGCGCGTGTAGACCGGATAGCCCTCCAGGCCCTCGACCTGGGCGCGCTTGACCTCGCTGTCCCAATAGGCGCCCTTCACCAGGCGGATCATCAGGCGGTGCTTGCTGCGGCGGGCCAGATCGATGATGAAGTCGAGCACGAACGGGCAGCGCTTCTGATAGCCCTGCACCACAAAGCCGATGCCGTTCCAGCCGGCCAGCTCGGGCGCAAAGCACAGGCGCTCCAGCAGGTCGAGCGACAGCTCCAGGCGGTCGGCCTCTTCCGCATCGATGTTGATGCCGATGTCGTATTCGCGGGCCAACATCGCCAGCGCCTTCACGCGCGGGTACAGCTCGTTGATGGTGCGGTCGTACTGCGCGCGCGCATAGCGCGGGTGCAGCGCCGACAGCTTGATCGAGATGCCCGGCCCTTCATAGATGCCGCGCCCGCCCGATGCCTGCCCGATCGCGCGGATGGCCTGCTCGTACGACGCGAGGTAGCGCTGCGCGTCTTCCTCCGTCATGGCGGCCTCGCCGAGCATGTCGTAGGAGTAGCGGAAGCCTTCGGCCTCGAACTTGCGCGCGTTGGCCAGCGCTTCGGAAATGGTCTCGCCGGTGACGAACTGCTCGCCCATCAGGCGCATCGCCATGTCCACGCCCTTGCGGATCAGCGGCTCGCCGCTCTTGCCGATGATGCGCGTGAGCGCCTTCGACAGCCCCGCTTCATTGTGCGTGGCGACCAGCTTGCCCGTGAGCAGCAGGCCCCAGGTGGCGGCGTTCACGAACAGCGACGGGCTCTGGCCGACATGCGAATACCAGTTGCCATTGCTGATCTTGTCGCGGATGAGCGCATCACGCGTGGCCTTGTCGGGAATGCGCAGCAGCGCTTCAGCCAGGCACATCAGCGCCACGCCTTCCTGGCTCGACAAGGAGAATTCCTGAATCAGGCCCTGCACCAGCCCCTCGCGGCCGGTGCCGACCTTTTGTGTACGGAGCTTGCCGGCGAGACCTCGGGCGAGCTGCTTGGCTTCCGACGCGAGCGCGGCCGGCAGGCGGGCCTGCTCCAGCAGCATCGGAATGGCTTCGGTTTCCGGCCGGCGGTACGCGGCCGTGATGGCAGCGCGCAGCACCGATTGCGGTTGCACGCTCTGTGCGAATTCGAGGAACGGTTGCACCACGGCATCTTCGCCATCGTGCACGTCCGAGACGGCTGTGGCGGCTCCAGCGACGGAAGGGAGGCCATCCGCCGCCGGGCCGTTTGCATCTGCTTTTACGTCATTTGGCAGCTGCCCCCGCTCCACTTGATCCAGATACGTGAAGATCGCCTGCTTGATCAGCCAGTGCGGCGTGCGGTCAATGGACTGTGCGACGCGCTTGAGGCGTTCACGCGAAGCATCGTCCAGCTTGACCCCGAGGGTGGTTGTAGCCATGTGGGTTCCTATCCTTAGCTGCCATTGCCAAAGCTTGTGGCCGGCAAATTGGAGCGGATCATACGCCCGACGGATTCCGAGGTGCAACCTAGTGAAACCCCTTGCATCGAAGGGGGTAGATTTGGTGCAACCGCACGTGGCGTGGGGGTTGCTTTTCAGGGGTTTTGATTTCTTGGAGTTTTGGCCCTGGTGGTCCAAACCAAAAGCGAAGCAAAGCAACAACTAGATCCGCAGCGGATCAATCTCCAGTTGCCACCGCACGCCCTTCACAGTTTTACCAACCTCCCCGAACCGCGCAGTCCAGGCAGACAACAGCTTCTGCAACGCCGCGCGCGAGGCAGATTCCACCAACAACTGCGCTCGCTCGCGGTTAGCCAGCCGCACCATCGTCATCGGCACCGGATCATGCAAAAACACCGGCGCCCCCAGCTCAGCCACCAGCGCTTCGCCCATCTCCCGCGCGGCCTTCAGAAACTCCAGTGCCCGCGCCACTTCCTTGTGCTCGGTGGTCAGCAGCGCCTGATAGGCAAACGGTGGCAATCCGGCTTGCTTGCGCTCGCGCAAAAGCTGCCGCGCGAACCCGCCATAGTCGTGCCGAACCAGCGCCTGCAGCGTCGGCGCATCCGGATACCGCGTCTGAATCAGCACCTCCCCCGCCAGCCCGGCCCGGCCCGCGCGCCCCGCCACCTGCATCAGCGAGGCAAAGAGATGCTCCCCGGCGCGGAAATCGTGCGAGAACAGCGAAGGGTCGGGTGCGACCACGCCCACCAGCGTCACGCGCTGGAAGTCGTGCCCCTTGGCGACCATCTGGGTGCCGATCAGGATGTCGACGCTGCCTTCGTGCACGGTGTCGAACAGCGCTTCGGCGCTGCCCTTGCGGCGGGTGGAATCAGCGTCGATGCGCGCTACACGCGCTTGCGGGAACAGCTCGCCGAGTGTCTCTTCGATGCGCTGTGTGCCGCGCCCGAGCGGCGCGATGTCGACGTTGCCGCAGTCGGGGCAATGGTGCGGAATGCGCGACTCGTAGCCACAGTGGTGGCAACGCAGGCGCCGCTCCGGCTTGTGCAGCACCAGGTACGCCGAGCAGCGCGGGCAACCCGACAGCCAGCCACATGCGTCGCATGAGAGCACCGGCGCGTAGCCACGGCGGTTGAGAAACAGCAGGCTCTGCTCGCCGCGCGCCAGACGATCGGCAATCGCATCGACGAGCGGTTTGGACAGCCCATCACGAATCTCGCGTCCGGCGCGGCGCTCCAGGTTCAGATCGATGAGTGATACGCGCGGCAGCACCGCCTCGGCCTGCGCGCGGCGCGACAGCGTCAGGCGTGTCGTGGCGGTTTGTTCGGCGCGCCACCAGGTCTCCAACGACGGCGTGGCCGAACCCAGCACAACGGGGATGTTGCGCTGCTTGGCACGCCACAGCGCCAAGTCGCGCGCGGAATAGCGCAGCCCCTCCTGCTGCTTGTACGACGTGTCGTGCTCCTCGTCGACGAGGATGAGCGCGAGATTGGGCAGCGATGCCAGCATCGCCAGCCGCGTGCCCAGCACGATGCGCGCCTCGCCGCGATGGGCGGCCAGCCAGTTCAGCGCGCGCGGCTGTTCAGCCAGGCCACTGTGCAGCGCCGCCATGGGTGCACCGGGGAAACGCGCCGCGATGCGCGCCTCCAGTTGCGGCGTCAGGTTGATCTCAGGCACCAGCATCAGCACCTGCGCGGCAGGGTCGCGCGCCAGGGCGTTGGCGATGGCGTGCAAGTAGACCTCGGTCTTGCCGCTGCCGGTCACGCCGTACAGCAAGAACGGGCTAAACGCGCCCGCCGCCCCCGCCTGGGCAATGGCGGCCACGGCGGTAGCCTGCTCGTCGTTCAGGGCGGGTGCAACAGAAGGCGCAGGCAGTTCAAGCGGTTGCGGCAGCAGCGCCTTCGGCCGCAATTCTGCACGCAGCCAGCCGACGGCGGCCCAATCGCGCAGCTTGGCAACGGCTTGCCCGTGCAGCGCGACGGCCGCGCTCGCGGACAACTCGCCGTCGCCAGTCAACGCTTCGGCCAGGCGCATGGCGCCGGAGGCACGTTTGGGAATGCTGTCCAGCAACGCAGCCCGTGCCGGTTCAAACATCACGTAGACGGTTTCGTTGGCTTGGCGCGCGAGGTTGTCCCAGCTACCGGGTGTGCGCCACAACGGCGGCAGTGCCGGTAACGTCACCTCCCCCAGCGCGCGGTGGTAATAGCCGGCGGCAAATTCGGCCAGGGCACGCCATTCAGCATCGAGCGGCGGCACCCAATCGAGCACGCGTTCGACATCGCGCAGCTTCTCTTGCGGCACATCGGAGGTTGCGGCGGTTTCAATGACCAGCGCCACCACGCGTCGGTTGCCGAATGGCACCACTACCAGTTGCCCCGGCAAGACGGGCTGCACGCACCGGTAATCGAACACCGCATCGAGCGGCGTATCGATCACGACCCGCGCAATGGCGGCCGACACCTGGGCATCAGAAAACGCGGCGTCGACGTGGGCGGTGGTCATGCGGAGCGCAAACGGTTGAATGCCAAAGGGATTGTTGCGATGCAGCGGCGGATCCTGCACCTGGGAAATGCGTCTCGCCCATCTCACCTTGCCTTCACAGCCATTGCCGTGGTCGGTTCAATGTTCAAGTACTACTTGAGGTTTATGCCTTGGCGCCCTGATCGGTGACCGTTTTCCGGGCTATCCACACAGCCTGTGGATAACTTTGTTGAAAAGTCGGCTGCCGTGCCTGCGAAGGCCAGTAGATTCGCCATTTTTCTAGCTTGCACGATTTACGCGCACGCGGCTTTCTTTCAAAAAAATCAAACACTTATGCGCTAAGTGCGTGAGACCCCTTCTGTTGCGCCGCGGAAAGAACCAGCCCTGACAGCTTTGTGCATAAGTCAAGTCTTGACAGCCCGCTTACGCACCAGAAAGCGCGAAATAAATCGCTTGACACCCCTTGCGGGCCAGATGGGGCCACCGGCACGCGAGTAGTCACTCACCCTCACTGCACCAAAGCGGCGAAGATTCCACCGGTGCCCCCGGCTTCACGCACCGCTGCGGCCCAATTCAAACGCCACCGCACCGCAGCATTGCTTTGTTATGCGTTACTTGGCCTGCGTGCGCAGCGCACGGCTGAAGCTGTGCACCTCGTCCACCAGCACCGTCACCGCTTCGGGCGGCGTGAATTGCGAGATGCCATGGCCCAGGTTGAAGATGTGGCCGTCGCTGTCGCCGCTGGCTGCGTAGTCTTCCAGCACGCGGCGCACTTGGGCGCGAATCGCGTCCGGCTCGGCAAACAGCACGGTCGGGTCCAGATTGCCCTGCAGCGCGACGCGGCCGCCGGTGCGCTGGCGGGCAAGCTTCAGGTTGACCGTCCAGTCCACGCCCAGGGCGTCGGCGCCGGTTTCGGCCATCGCTTCGAGCCACAGACCTCCGCCCTTGGTGAACAGAATGACGGGCACCCGCTGGCCGTCGGCGCCTGCGCGGATGCCTTCCACCACGCGTGCCATATAGGCCAGCGAGAAGTCGTGATAGATGCCGTCGGCCAGGGCGCCGCCCCACGTATCGAACACCATCACGGCCTGGGCGCCGGCGTCGATCTGCGCGTTCAGATAATCGATCACGGCCTGCGCGTTGATCTCCAGAATGCGGTGCATCAGGTCTGGGCGCGCATAGAGCATCGACTTGACGGTGCGGAAGTCGTCTGAGCCGCCGCCTTCGACCATGTAGCAGGCCAGCGTCCACGGGCTGCCCGAGAAGCCGATGAGCGGCACGCGCTGGCGGCCGTCCTGCACGAGCGCGCGGCGGATTTCCGCCACAGCATCAAACACGTATTGGAGCGACGACATGTCTGGCACCGACAGCGCCGCCACATCGGCTTCCGTGCGGACCGGCTTGGCAAAGCGCGGGCCCTCGCCCTGCGCAAACGACAGGCCCAGGCCCATGGCGTCCGGCACGGTCAGGATGTCGGAGAACAGGATGGCCGCGTCCAGCGGATAGCGATCCAGCGGCTGCAGCGTCACTTCCGTCGCATACGCCGGCGACTTGGCCAGACCGAGAAAGCTGCCTGCGCGCGCGCGCGTGGCGTTGTACTCGGGCAGGTAGCGACCCGCCTGGCGCATCAGCCACAGCGGCGTGTAGTCGGTGGGCTGGCGGCGCAGGGCGCGCAGGAAGGTGTCGTTGGCGAGCGGTGCGGACATGGCGATGGACTCTTTAGGAGGGCGCCATTGTAAGGGATGGTGTTTTTATCCCGCCCTGACCCAAGCCAACATGCCGCAGATCACCGCGCAAAGGTCACGGCACCTTGTGCGTGTCGCCCGCGCGCTGCGGCGGCAGCTTGATCGCCATCGCTTTGAAATCCGGGCTGGTCGTCAGCGTTGCGTGCACCACGCCACGCGGAATGACAATCAGATCCCCCGCCCTCACCTCGCGCGGCGCGTTGTCGAGCCAGACGGTGGCCGTGCCCGACATCACGTACTGGATCTCGTCCGAGTAGGTATGCGTATGCTTGGCCACGGTGCCCACCTGGATGCCGACCGTGCCGTTGGCCGCGCTCACCAGGGTCTTGGTGCGCAGCGTCCCCATCTCAGCGATGACGGGGCCGATCTCGTCCGGCGTCATGCCGCCCATGTTGATGACTTGCGCCGAGAGCGGTGGCGCTGCGGCCGGAGCGGCGGCCGGTTCCGACGCTTGCGCAAACGCGCCGGCGCTGCCGGCAAAGATGGCGGCGGCAGAAACCGCCCGGATCACAGCAACAGAACGATGGCGGTGCATGATGCCTCCTCAATGACGCAGTCGCCGTCAAGGCGCGGCGATCCGTGGCGCGCAAATTGTCGCATCGGCACGCGCGGGTGGAGACCTAGGGCGACTCCCGAGAAAGCGGACACTGAGCGTCAACCGGCTCGCCTATAGTGGACGGCACCCAGCCCACCACACCCTCACACAACAAGGAGACCGGCATGACACGCATGACACACAAGGGAAGCTGCCACTGCGGGAACGTCGCGTTCGAAGTCGAGGGCCATCCGGAAAGCGCGATGGCGTGCAACTGCTCGATCTGCCAGCGCAAAGGGTCGCTGCTGTGGTTCGTGGCGCGCGACAAGGTGCGGCTGCTCACGCCGGAAGACAACGCCAGCACCTATCTCTTCCATAAGCATGTGATCAAACACCGCTTCTGCCCGGCCTGCGGCATCCATCCGTATGCCGAGGGCGTCATGCCCGACGGCACGCCGATGATTGCGGTCAACGTCCGCTGCCTGGAAGACATCGACCTGGCCAGCGTGCCAGTCACGCATTTCGACGGACGCGCGATGTAGCCACGCGGCGCGGGGGAAAATTGCCGGGGCTCCACTCCAGGCAAAGGAGCACCCGGCTCGCGCGCAATGAAGAAGGGGTGGGTGGCGCGTCAGTTGGTGCGCAGCTTGAACAGCCCCACCGTACGCGCCAGACCGTGCGCCTGCTCGTTGAGCATCGACGATGCGGCGGTCGACTGCTCCACCAGTGCGGCGTTCTGCTGCGTGGCTTCGTCCATCTCGGCGACGCTGCGGTCGATCTGGCTGATACCGGTGCTCTGCTCGTGCATCGCGCCGTCGATCTCGCCAATGATGCGCGCGACACGCTCGATGCCCTGCACGATCTCCTGCATCGTCGCGCCGGCAGCCTGCACGCGCTGCGCGCCGGTCTTAACGCTGGCTTCGGACGCCTGGATCAGGTCTTTGATCTCGCGTGCGGCGGTGGCGCTGCGTTGCGCCAACGTGCGCACCTCACCGGCCACCACGGCAAAGCCGCGGCCGTTCTCGCCGGCACGGGCGGCTTCCACCGCAGCATTCAGCGCCAGGATGTTGGTCTGGAACGCAATGCTGTCGATCACGCCAATGATCTCGGTAATGCGTGCCGACGACTTGGCGATCTCGTCCATCGTGCTGACGGCGCTGGAGACCGCGTCGCCGCCGCGCGTGGCGGCATTGCTGGCGTCGCTGGCCAGGCGCGTGGCCTGCACGGCCGCGTCGGCGGAGTTCTTGACGCTGGTGGTCAGCTCGGTCAGCGCGGCAGAGGTTTCCTGCAGATTGCTGGCCGAAACCTCGGTGCGGTTGGACAGATCACGGTTGCCCGCCTCGATCTCGCCGGTGGCGGACTTCATGCTGTCGACGCTGGCGCGCACTTCCAGCAGCACTTCGCCGATCTTGTCGATGAAGGTGTTGAACGAGGCGCTGATCTGCGCAACCTCATCGTTGCCGACCACGGGCAGGCGGTGCGTGAGATCGCCACCGCCGGAGCCGATGGTGTCCATCGCATCACGCACCTGCGACAGGCGGCGGAACGATTGCGACGTGAAGAACGCAGCGATGCCCACGGCAGCCAGTGTCAGCAGCACCATGGCCACGCCAATGGCGCGCACGACGTTGCGCAAACCGGCCGTGGCCTCGGCCTTATCCAGGGCAATCACGAGATACCAGTCGGTGCCCTGCACCGCCTGCGCCTTGAGCAGCTTCGGTGCGCCGGCCAGTTCAACCTCCAGCGGCGATGTGGCCTTCGCCAGGTTGGCGAGCGAATCGGCGGTGAGTGATGCCGCCACATCGGTGGCCGGCTTGAGCATCAATTTTGCGTCCGGGTGAGCAATCACCTGGCCGTCTTTGGCAACCACAAAAGCGAGGCTTGACGGCGTCGGGTGTACCGCTGCCACCACCTCGCGCACGCCATCGAGCGGCACGGCGCCAGACAGCGCACCAGTGGTTTCGCCGTTCTTGGTGAGCGGCGCAGCAAACGACACGTAGGGCACGCCCGTCGACACGTCGCCGTAGGGCTTGGTGACGAGCAGCTTGCCTGCGGCGATGGCCTGCTTGTACCAGGGGCGGACGGTCGGGTCGTAATCCTGGGGCGTGGTGGCGCTGGTGGAGATGAAGCTCTTGTCGGTCCAGCCGATCGTGATGATGGGGAAGCCGTTGGCGTCACCCATGTGCCTGCCGAAGCCTTGCGGGTCACCGTGCTCGATCACGCCGGCGGTGGCCTTGACGGCCTGCGCCTTGGCCCCGACCCATTTGTCGATGGCGAGCGTGTTGCCGCTGGCGACGGCAGCCAGGTTCTGGTCGATCGATTCCATCGTATTGGAGCGCACGATGGAATACGTCGCCGCGCCGGACAGTGCCAGGGCACCAACCACCGTGGCCGATGAGATCAGGAGAATTCGGGTGCGGAGAGAGGAGATCATGATTCTTCTTGGTAGAACATTTGGCATGAATCTAACTGCGTGCAGTGCAACCGCAGCGCCCTCCAGAACCGACTGCTGGCTGTCGGGGCCACTCCAAGCTGCTACGGCACCATGCAGGCGAACTTGAGTCGGCAAAACCCGGCCCCACGAACGGATGGCTGCTATAAAAGGAAGCACCTCGCGTGATTGCCTCGGCAATCCGCTCTCGTGAAACCTAACCCCATGCGCGACGCTCTCCACATCGACGCCGCTACCGGTGAAGTCCGGCTCGCCGACATCCACATCACGCCGCAGACGCAAGCCGATGCCCTGCCCGCACGTTTTGCGGTCGGGCCCGTGCGGTCAATGAGCGTCGATGGCAAGAACGTCCCGTGCCAGTTCGCAACCGTGGCTGCGCTGGACGACACAACGCCCATTACCGTCAGCCTGCGGTTTGAAGACGGCGCGCTCGTCAGCGTATTGGTCGAGTTGACGCAGCCGGTTTCGTACGACGACATCGACGTTGTGGAACAACGCCACCGCCGCTGGATTGCCGCCAAACTCGGCAACGACCCGGGCGGCCTGGCGCGCTACCCGTGGGGCAGCGCCGGCGTGGCGCAAGACAAGAGCGGCGGCGTGCACATCTTTCTGCACAACCGCAACAACACCCGGGCGCGTTGAACACGTTGTAAGACGCCCCGGCGTCGGCCCCGATTGCCGCCTCGGCATCGTTTGCAGTACCGTCGCGAGCATTCCCTACGGAGCCGGGAGCCTCGTGCCATGGCTGTGCTGTTCACCATTCTGAAGATTGCCGTCGTGCTCGTGCTGGTGTCGTCACTGGCCGAGGCGATCGTGCTGTCATTGCTGCATCGATTGCGGCCAGGCAGGGCCAACTACGACTGGAAGGCCGCCGGCGTCTCGGTGGTGGATTTCCTGGTACGCGAGTACCCACTGCGCTGGCTGCTGCCGCTGGCGTTCTGGACGCAGGGCCTGGAATGGGTTTACCAGCATCGCCTCTGGACCGTGCAGATGGACCACTGGACCGGCTGGGCCGCGTGCTTTCTCGGCCAGGAGTTCTGCTACTACTGGTACCACCGCGCCGCGCACCGCGTGCGCTGGTTCTGGTGCACGCACGCCATCCATCACTCACCGAATGACCTGAACCTCTCGGCCGCCTACCGCTTTGGCTGGACGGGCCGCCTGAGCGGCACGCTGGCGTTCTTTGCGCTGGCGCCGCTCTTGGGCATGCCGCCACGCATCGTGCTGATGCTGCTGTCGCTCAATCTGCTGTACCAGTTCTGGATTCACGCCACATGGATCCCCCGCCTTGGGCCCCTGGAGTGGGTGCTGAACACGCCGTCGGCACATCGCGTGCATCACGCGTCCAACCTCGAATACCTCGACGGCAACTACGGTGGCGTGCTGATCATCTTCGACCGACTGTTCGGCACCTACATCCCCGAACGCAAAGAGGTGCCCTGCCGCTACGGCCTCGTGCGCCCGATGCGCACGTACAACCTGCTAGTGATCGAGTTCGCGCACTGGCGCGCGCTGTGGCAAGACCTGAAGACCGCGCGCTCGGCCAGCGAAATGTTCGGCTATCTGTTCCGGCCACCCGGCTGGCGGCCCGATGGCAATGGCGAGACGACGGAGGATTTGCGCCGCCGCGCCGCGCTCATTCCCGACGCGCAGCCGGTCGCCGCAGCCGTTGCCGCCAACTGAACCTACGGCAGGCGCAACGTCTGCGCCAAATGCCCGTACACCACCGCAATCCGCCGCAAATGGCGCGATTCCGGATGCGTCAGCAGCCATAGTTCCGATTGATTCGCGTCCTGCAGATCTCGCAGCGTCAAGGCGCCAAGGACAAGCTCGACAAGCGCTTTGCCGAACTCGACGCCCGCCTCGCCAAGCAGCCGTACGTGGCCGACAGCTACAGTGTGGCCGACGCCTATGCCTTTGCTGTGCTGAACTGGACGAATTTCCTGTCGCTGCCAATGACGGCTTACCCGAACGTGCAGGCCTATATGGCACGCGTGAGTGCGCGGCCGCAGGTGCAGGCGGCGTTGATGGCTGAGGGGCTGATCAAGGCCGACGCGGCCAGCACCGTCGCCTGATTGGCGCTCAGGGGTCGGCGAGCATTAAACAAAACCGCCGATCCCACCCCCTACTCCGCCCAACGTTTGCGGAACGGCTTACAACATATCCCCATGTTGCAGAGGGGCACTATCAGCGGCGCACACCGCGTTGTCACACGTGCGTCGCTACAATCGCAGGTTTTGCGTCTTCTGCGGCCCGCAGGTCTCCTCATGTTCAAGCACGTTGTTCTCGCCCTGGCCGTTGCGGCTGCGGGCCTGCCAGTTCTCGCTCGCGCGGATGTGCGCGGCGCGGGTTCAACCGCCGCTGCGCCGGTCTATCGCGTCTGGTCGGCGGGGTATGCCGCGTCGTCGGGCGTTGCGCTCAGCTATGACGCGGTGGGTTCGGGAGAAGGCCTGAAGCGCATTCGTGCAGGCTCGGTGGATTTTGGTGCGTCTGACGTGCCGCTCTCCAGCGCCGATGCCGCCAAGGCGGACCTCGTCTGCGTGCCGTCGGTGGTGACTGGCGCGGTGCCGTTCGTGAACGTGCCGGGCGTGCCGCGGGGCCAACTCAAGCTCACGGGCGAACTGCTGGCGCAGATCTTCCTCGGCAAGGTCGACAGCTGGGACGCACCCGAGCTGCGCGCGCTGAACCCGGGCGTGGCGCTGCCCAAGCTGAAGATCCACCCGGTGGTGCGCGCCGATGGTTCGGGCACGACGTACCACTTCACCGACTACCTGAGCGCCGTCAGCCCCGACTGGAAGAGCGCCTACGGCACCAAGTCGACCATCAACTGGCCCGCTGGCTTCACGGCCGCCAAGGGCAGTGGCGATGTGGTCAAGGCCGTGCAGACCACGCCCGGCGCAATCGGTTATGTCGACTACAACTACATCCTCGACAACGAACTGAGCGCCGTGCAGTTGCGCAACATCGCGGGCCGCTTTGTCAGCGCGCAGGTCAACGGCTTTCGCGAAGCCGTGATGCAAAGCGCGTGGAACCGCAAAGGCGATTTCACCGCACCGCTGGTCAACCTGCCGGGCGCAGAGACATGGCCGATCACCATGGGCACCTTCATCGTCGTGCCGGCGGTGAGCGCATCGGGCCCGCGCACGCTGGCCGCGCTGAAGTTTCTGACGTGGGGTTACTTCCACGGCGATGAACTGGCCGCCAAGGCCAAGTTCGTGCCGCTGCCCGAGCGCGTGCAGGCGATTGCGTACCGTGAACTGGCGCGCGTGACGGATACGTCGGGCGCCGCCATCGGCTTGCAGAGCATGCCCGCAAACTGGGGGAAATAAGCGGCCAATGAACCTTGCCGGTGCAGCTTTGCCCCCGGCAATCGCACGGTTTTGATGCCGGGCAGATCGCCCGCTGAAAGCTTTGCAACAAGGTTGGATTGTTCTGCCGCGTTTCCTATAGTGGTCACTCTCACCGCGCAAGTCAGCCCCGCGCGTCACTGCCAACGCAACGATGGGAAGGGAAACATGGGCACCGCCATCGCAGACCAAGACGAGCAGATCGACCAAATCGCACACGACACCGGCGCACCGGCCGACCTCGTCCGCGAGCAGTACATGCAGACAATGCGCACATTGGCCGCCGATGCCCGCGTGCATGACTACCTCTCGCTGTTTGTCACGCGCCGCGTGCTGGCGGCGTTCCGCTCGCGCCGCACACCAACGCGCTAGCCTCCCTCGCTTATTCCTCGCTCGTCATCCCGACGAAGGCATGCGCCGCGCGGCGCATCCATTCGCGTGCGCGCTCGGCTTCGAACTGGATGCGCGCAAAAGCGTGTGTCATGCCCGACGCTTCAATGGTGATGACCTGCGCGCCGTGCTGCACGAGGTAGTCGGCGTAGTGCAGGCCGTCGTCGCGCAACACGTCGTGCGCGGCCACGATGATGACGGTGTCGGGTGGCGTGGTCTTTGGCGCGTGCGCCATCAGGAAGATGCGCGGGTCCTGCTCGGCGAGCGGCTTGGCGAGTGCCTCGGCCCCGATGTATTTCTCCCAGTACCAGCGCATTTCGTCGCGCGTGAGGCCAGGGCCTTGTGCAAACGCGTTGTAGCTCTCGCTGCCAAAAGCCGGGGTGGTGGCGGGGTACAGCAGAAACTGCGCGTTGACGAGCCCCGAGCCCATGCCCTGCGCTGCCTGCACCGCAAGATGCCCGCCCGCGCTGTCGCCACCCACCGCTAGGAAGTCCGGATCGACGTTGAGGTGCGCACGCTGCGCGGCTAGATACGCGAGCGCATCACGTGCATCGTCGGCGGGCGTGGGAAACGCGTGCTCGGGCGCGAGGCGGTAATCGACACTCACCACGGCGCAACCTGTGTCTTGCGCCACCAATGCGGCCAGCATGCGGTGCGTTGTGCGCGGTGCGCCAACCACCCAACCTCCGCCGTGGAACCACACCAGCAAACGCGGCGTGGTCACGCCCTTCGGACGAAAGACGACGGCGTCGAGCGTGCGCCCTGCAAGCGGCAAGTTCAGGTCCGAAACGTCAACGCCATCGGGGTCGGGCCGGTCGGACAATGCGGCAATCTCTGCAAAGCGTGCGCGCTGCACCGGTGCATCCTCCGGCGCAGGCAAGGCGCCGAATTGCTCGGCAATGCGTTGGTAGAACTGCAGGATTTGCGGATCGACGGCCATGGTGGGCAGAGGGTACGAAGAAGATTCGATGACCGCCGAAGTGTAGCGCGCCGCTGCGGCTTGCCCCTTGGCTCCCGCGATACGTCGAGAAGCCGAACGGGCTGGGCAGCAGCGGATACCCAGCGTTGGAATTGCGTCAGGTGCTCTTGAGAAAACGGAAACGCAAAAGCCTAGAGCAAACCGTGCGCGCCACCGTCACAAATCGTGATGCGCTCAATCACGTTCAGTCGCGCTGCCCGATGCCGAGTCGCCAGTGCTCGATCTTCGTGCAGCGGTCCTGCACGGCCGGAATGCCGGCGTTGCGCGCCACAGCCATCGCCTCGTCGTTGACGATACCGAGCTGCACCCAGATGCCGCCCACACCCAGCTTCACGGCTTCCTGCACGACGGGCAGCACCTGTTCTGAGCGACGGAAGATATCGACCAGATCGATGCGCTGGCCGGCAGCAGCGAGCGTCGTCGCAGCTTCGGTGAGCGTGGCGTAGCAGGGCTCGCCGAGCACATCATCGCCCGCGTGCTGCGGGTTGACGGGCACGATGCGATAGCCGGCCTGCTGCAGATAGCGCGCCACGTCATAGCTGGGCCGCGTGGGGCGCGGCGACAGCCCGACCACGGCGATGGTCTTGCCGGACAGCAACCGGCGCATGGTGGCTTGTTCGTCGACGTAGGAAGGCTTGGCAGACATGGTTGGCAATGCAGATGCAATCAGGTGGCGGGCCGCTTGCATGCGGCGCTCAGGTCATCGAAGCGTACAGCGGCACGGAACGCGCCCGACGAATACGGACCGACTTCATACGGCCCGTAGTGCACGACGATACGGTCGCCTTGCAGCGTAAACGGAAACGCGGCGTTATGCAGATCCTTCTCCTTGAGCGCGCCGCGCGGCGCGTCGGGCGCACCTTCGCGCTTGAGCGCGTCGACAATCTGCGTGTTGAAGCTCTGCAGGCAGGCGGACGTCGGGTTCAGCACATCGGCCAACGCGATCGGCTGGAAACCCTGCGTGCCGCGTCGCCAGTTGCCGCCCGTGAAGCTGTAGTTGCCGTGCGCGCCGCCGCTGTAGGCCCACACCATACGCAAGAGACTCACGGTGTCGCCCACACCAATGGCACTGATGCGGACGACGCATTCGGTGTCGTACTGATCGCACTTGCGAACGCGCAGCGATTGGACCAGTGCGTCGATGGCGGTGTCGCCGGTGACGGGATAGCGCTCGGTCAGCGTGGCCTGGCCTGAAGCACTGGTGGTCTCCTGATAACGCGCCATGCGCTTGAGCGTGAAGGGCTGGCTGCGGCCGCCGTCGCTCCAGGTGCCGGTGGCAGTGGCACCGTCGGCCGAAAGTGCGCCGGTGAGCGTGCCGCCCTCGCGGACGACGGACTGACCGGCCGCATCGAGTACTTCCGCACGCTCGCGCCACACGAAGCGGCGCTCGGGCGCGTTGCGGCCTTCGATGGCCCAGAGGGCGCGGCCCTGCGGGCGGTCGTCGTAGGCCTCGCCGGTGAGCGTGTCGGCCACTGGGTCCTTGTCTTTGTCCTGCTCTTTCGGGGGCGGGTCGTACACGTTCAGCCAGACATTCCAGCCGGGGCTGTCAGCGCCCTTGCCTACCGTGCCCTGCCAGAAACTGCCAGCAAGGCGCTCGTGCTGCTCTTTCATTTTTGCAAGAGGGATGGTTTGCCCAGAAGCAACAGGCGCGGAGGCGGCCGGCGCACTCGCGGGTACGGCAGGCGGAGCAGAGCCCGCTTCGGTACCGGCCTGGGCGACCCCGACCCCGCCCACAGTTCCCATCAAGGTAACAAAAACGCCCGCCCCGACCGACTTCTGCAACACATGGTGCACCGCATGCCTTTGCATGCCTCCCTCCTATGAGCCCGACGTCCCGAACTAGAACACACACCGCTGGCTCGCCTTTCTCCAGGCCCTGCCTGCCTAAGCGGCAAAGCGATGGGACTGTGCAGGTGCAGCAGGCGTTCCCTGAGCCCCGCTTTCAGGCGCTTTTTGCTTCACACCAAGCGGCCTTTACAACGCTTGCATTCGATTGCAATCCGACACACTTTGTTACGCCTCAGCGCCACCCTGTCACCCACAATGCCTTCGCACCGCAGCGTTTGTGTCCAATTGTTGTGCGCCATGTGGGGCGTTGGATGGGCATCTTCATCCGACACGATGACGGCGACACACTCCCCGGTGCACGGTTACCCCTCCCTTTCGAATTGACCCCTCGAAGGGATTTCCCGTCCGCGCGGCGCTCCCCGGCCCGCGCGCTTTTTTTTGTGTGCGCAATTCGCGCGCCTGTCCGCCTCTTCCCGCCCTTCCGCTTCTCATGGCGCCCCGCCGATCCGTCATCCGGCGCCTTATCCCCGCGAAACACGCTCTTACAAAGGCAAGTCGACCCCTCGGCGCTTGCCGCGTTAAATAGAGACATCCACGCGGCGCAGGCCGCCATGAAAACGAGGGCTCATCATGTCCAATGTTTCCCGTCGCGCCCCCCTCTCTGGTATGCGGCTGCCGCATGTGTTGCGCGCCGTGGGCGTTGCTGCCGTGCTGCTGGTCTGCGGCGCACAGGCTGCGATGGCCGCCGACCCCGCTTCACGCGTTGCGCGGCTGTCCGATTTCTCGGGCACGGTGAGCTTCGCGCCCGCCGGCTCCGACGACTGGGTCGGCGCCTCGCTCAACCGCCCGCTCACCACCGGTGACCGGCTTTGGTCCGACCAGGGCAGCCACAGCGAGCTGCACGTCGGCTCCACGGCGCTGCGCCTGGGCCAGAACACCGGCGCCACGCTCGTCGACCTGGATGACCGCAACACACAGGTAAAGCTCACGCAAGGCGCGCTGTCGGTGCGCGTGCGTTCCCTGCCGGCCGATCAGACCATCGAGATCGATACGCCCAACCTGGCGTTCACGCCGCAGGCGCCGGGCGAGTACCGCCTTGACGTGGCGCCGGATGGCTCAAGCACGACCGTCACCGTCTGGCATGGGCAAGGCACGGCCTACGGCGATGATCGCTCTACCCCGCTGGGCGCCGGCCAGCAAGTCCGCTTCGGCGGCACCAACCTCGCCGAGGCTGGCGGCACCGACAACCCCGGCCGCGACGCCTTCGACCGCTGGGCCGAATCACGCGACGCCCGTGAAGACGCTTCCGTCTCCGCCCGCTACGTCGGACGCGAAATGACCGGCTACGAAGCGCTCGACGACAACGGCACGTGGCGAGAAGAAGACGGCTACGGTGCCGTGTGGGTGCCGCGTGCAGTGCCAGTCGGCTGGGCGCCGTATCGCACGGGCCATTGGGCCTGGGTCGCGCCGTGGGGCTGGACGTGGGTCGATGACGCGCCGTGGGGTTTCGCGCCGTTTCACTATGGCCGCTGGGCGTACGTCGGCACGACCTGGTGCTGGGTACCGGGGCCGGTGATTCTGCGTCCGGTGTATGCCCCAGCACTTGTTGGTTTTGTGGGCGGTGGAGGCGGCGGCGGCGTGAGTTGGGGGATCAACATCTCGATCGGCTCGCCGGGCGTGGCGTGGTTCCCGCTGGCCCCGGGGGAAGCCTATCGCCCGGTGTACGCAGCCAGCCCGACGTACGTGACCAACATCAACCGCACGGTGGTGGTGAACAACATCACGGTCAACAAGACCATCATCAACAACACCAACGTGACCAACATCCGGAACATAAACCGGGCCACGTACGTCAACGCCAACAACCCGGCCGCGCTGACGGCCGTGCCAGCCAAGACGTTCGTAAGCGGTCAGCCGGTCGGCCCCGCGATGACGACGTTACGCCCAGAACAAATGCGCGCGCAGCTCGCGCATGCGCAGATTGTCTCAACGCCCGCGCTGGCACCGGTAAAGGCGAGCCTGGTGGGTGCCGCCGCAGCCAACGGCGCACATCCGTTGCCCCCGGCACAGGTGTTCTCGCGTCAAGCCATTGCCGTACGCGCGCCGCAGGCGCCCGCTGGCGGGCATGACGCCCTGGCCGAGCGCTTCCATTCACAAGGCGGCACGCTGCCCGGCGCCGGCCCCGCATGGACAGGTGGTCACGGTGCGACACGCGTCGCGCCGGTGCGCGGTCAAGTCAATGCGGGGATGCCGCCTGCATCGGTAGCGGCCCAGGCCGCCGGGCTGCGCCTCACGCACGCCGGGCCAAATGGTCCGGCACACATCGGCAACGAGCCGGGTCGTCCACCAGAACAGCGCGGTCAGGGCGGCCCGGGGAGTCCGGTCGGGCTGATTGGCTCGCCCAACCCGAATGCGCCGGATGCGCAGAATGCGCCGAACGGTCAGCGCGGTGCGCAACCTGGTCAGGCTCCGCAGGCCTTGATGGCGCCGGGTTCGATCAATCGCCCGCATCCGCTGCCGGGCGCTGCTGCACCGCAGGAGCGCTTCGGGCAACCACAAGCCGTGCAGGCACCGCAAGGCCCTGCCGGCATGACGACGCGCCCACCACAACGCGAAGGTGCTTCCGGCGCACCGCACGACGAACGCCGCGCCTTCGAGCCGCGGCCGCAACTGCCGCAAGCCGCTACGCAAGCGCCGCAGCCTCAACCGCAGCGCGGTGCTCAGGAACCGAATCGCTTCAATGGCAATCCGACGCCGGCAATGCAGGAGCGCCCGCACAACGAGCCTCCGCAGATGCGCGCACGCCCCGAGCCCACGCAACGTCCGGCGGAGCCGCACATGGAAACACCGCGTCCGGCGCCGCAGCCGCACGTCGTTGAAATGCGGCCGCCGCAACAGCAACCACAGGCGCGTGCGCCGGAGTTCCATCCACCCCAACCACAGCCGCAGCCGCGTCCGCCTGAAGTTCGGCCGCCACAACCGCAGCCACAGCCACAGCCGCAGCCGCCACGGCAAGAGCACCACGAGAGCCAACCGCACCCGCAAGGCAATCGCGGTGAGGAGAAGCGCTAAGCCGAGCACCACTGACCCGCCCGCTACCGGCCAGCATTGGCAGACGAAAAAAAAGCAGCCCTGCGGGGCTAATGCCGTTCAGTTAAGACCTGAACGGCATTTTTGTTTTTAGGGTTGGAGTT
>CAUPMS010000007.1:0-183669 GCA_963512445.1 uncultured Ralstonia sp. | reverse complement strand
GCATACGGAATGTGGCAATTCAGGCCCACGGAATTCTCCGAAGAACCTTTTTTTTGCGCCGCCACCGACAGGCGAGCCGCTAAACGCTCCCTGCTTTCTCGATGACGAGAATCCGCGCTTCACCGCGCGGGTGGGCTACGTGTTCGCAGCCAACACCGGCAAAGAAGATATCGCCGGGCTCCAGCACCGCGACCTTCTCTTCGCCGGCTTCGCGGTAACGCATGTCAACCGTGCCGTCGAGCACCACGAAGACCTCCTCGCCGTCGTTCACGTGCCAGCGATAGGGCTGATTCGTCCAATGCAGGCGCGTGGTGATGCCGCCCATATTGGCGATATCGAGTGCGCCCCAGGCACGCTCGGCGGTGAATGACTTGGGGCGGATGATCTTCATGGCGATCGTGCGGCGATTACTGCATCGACTGCAGATTGCCGATGCGCACCAGCATCTCGGTGAACATCTGCATATCCAGGTCGAGGTCCGGCACTTCCTTGTACTCGTTGGCGTTGTGCGCGGTGTACTTCTTGCCGGGCATGGCGGGGCCGAAGTTGATGGCATTCGGCATCAGCTTGGCAGTCGTGCTGCCAGCGGTCGGCACAGGCTTGGCATCCAGACCTGTGGTGTCGCCGTAGATGTTGAGCAGCGTCGACAGCCACGCACCCTTCGGATCACGCGCCATCCAGTTGCCTTGGTCGTGGTTGATCTCAAGCGCGACGTGGTTGGCGTTGGCCCATGCGTTGATCTTGCCGGCGATCTCGCTACGCAATGCTTCGGGCGTTTTGCCGCGCGGCATGCGCACGTTGGCGGTCACCTCCACGCGACCGTTCTTGTCACCAATCACCGTGGGCGAAATGGTGAGCGGGCCCATGAAGTCGTCCTTGTAGGCGAGACCCATGGTGGTGCCGAGGTAATCCGTGCCGTAGAGATCGGTCAGGTAGCGCACGGCGTGGGCGTAGGCGTTGTCGGCCAGACCGAGATCGGCTGCCCGCAGGAACAGCGCCAGGCGCGGCAGCGGGTTAACGCCCTCTTCGGGGCGGGAGCCGTGCGCCGACGTGCCGGTGACCTTCACGACGATGCTGTCCGCACTGCGCGTGACGTCGATGGAGAACTTGCCTTGCGCGGCCAGACTGCTCACGAACGCGTCGCGCTTGGCTTCGAGCGCGGCGGCCGCAACGCCCAGATCGCCACCCTTGAGCGTGGCGGCGGCCGTTTGCGGGACGGAACTTGCCGACGCTGCACCCGACATCGAAACGATGGCCGTGTGCGAAGCATCACCAGCCTGCGCGGGGAAGAACACCTTCAACGCGCCCGTCCCTTTCTCAGCGACCACGGCCGGGTACTTGCTGTCGAGCACGATGTTGTACGCGGGCAGTTGCGTGTGCTCGCGGTAGTACTTCATGCCATCGCCACCGGTTTCTTCGGTTGTCTCGATCATCAGGCGGATCGTGCGTGCGAGTGGCACGCCGCTGTCCTTGACCGTTTTCATGGCATACATCGCGGCGGCAATCGAGCCTTTATCGTCGATCGTGCCGCGGCCGTACAGCAGGTTGCCCACGCGCGTGACCTTGAAGGGGTCGAGCTTGGTGCCATCGCCGAGCACCCATTCCTCAGCCTTGGCGGGCACGACGTCGGCGTGCGTCAGGATGCCGAACTCGTCCGAGCCGGTGCCCGGCAGCACGACCTCGAACACGCGGTTATCAACGTTGCGGAATTTCAGGCCAAAGTCGTGCGCCATGCCTTCGATGAATTTGCCGAACGCCACGATGGCCGGGTTTTCGTACTGCGGGATCTTGTCGTCGCGCACGGTGGGCAGCGCGACCATTTCCTCGATCGACCCGATTACGGCCTGCTGGTTGTGCAGGCGGTTGTACAGGCCCAGCAGCCGGCCGATGTTGATGAGGTCGTCGCCCGTGAGCGGCGCCTTCTTCTGGTACGCAGCCACGCTGCCCGCAACTTGCGGATCGGCCTTGGCGGCGGCTGCGAGGAAGCTGCTCAGGCCAGCGGATGCCTTGGATTGCTCGGCGGTGAGCAGCGCGTCGAGTTGCGGTTTCTGAAGCGTGGCGGCAAAAGCGCCAGTGCCGCACGCCAGCGACAGTGCAATCGTCAGCGAAGACAGGCCAATACGGGCAGTGCGTTGCATCGAGGTGTTTTCCGGAAAAGGCGAAGGCGCCATCATAGGGGCGAAGCGCAGGCCACGCATTGTGCAGCGCGAAAAACGCTAAGCTGCGCCGGCTGCGCGGTATGCTGTGAGCGCTCATAGGAGGCCTGCCGCATGGAACCGTGTCTGGACACCGCCCCTGCCCTGCAGGGCGTACTTGAAGAGCTACGCCGACGCGAGCCCATCTTCCACCGCCCGGAATTCGGCACGCGCCGCGAAGATTTCGAGCGCATGACCACGGAAGACTTCTGGGAAACCGGCGCTTCGGGCCAGCGCTACAGCCGCAGCTATGTGCTCGGCGTGCTTGATGCCCGGCATGGCCATATCGGCGAGGAATTCTGGCAAACGCGCGATTTTCGCTGTCAGGAGATTGCACCAGACAACTATTTGCTCACGTACACGCTGGTGCAATCGAACCGGACTACGCGCCGGGCGACGTTGTGGCGGCGGACGGGGGATGGTTGGAAGGTGGTGTACCACCAGGGGACGGTGCTCGCCGATGCGTAGACACAAACCCATAGACGTAAAAAAACCCGCAGAAGCGGGCTTTTTTACTGAAAACTTTTGGGGTGACTGATGGGACTCGAACCCACGACGACCAGAATCACAATCTGGGACTCTACCAACTGAGCTACAGCCACCGTCGTACGAACAACTTGAACTGATTGTTGCTCGGCGAAAAGCGTGATTATACAAACATTCTTTCGGCGTGCCTAGAGGGTGGCGCAATTTATGCGGCGACCGCCTCCTCGCCTGATTCTTCGCCGCGCCGCAGGTGAGCCCGCGCCTCGTCGAACAAGGCGTGAGCATCGGCCAGCGTCTTGACCCGCCCCAGCGCCTTGGAATCCGACAGCACGCGCCGCCAGCCTCGGGCACCCGCCACGCCACGATACAACCCCAGCATGTGGCGCACCGGCGCGCCCGCATAACCGCCCCGCGCCACCCAACGGCCGACGTAAGTGATCATCGCGTCTTCCACCTCGGCGCGCGTGGGCGCCTCGGTGCCGGCGCCGTAATAACGCGTATCGAACGCGGCCATCAGATGCGGGTGGTGATATGCCTCGCGGCCAATCATCACGCCGTCGATGTGCGCGAGATGCGTGTCGATCTGCTCCAGCGTTTGCACGCCACCGTTGAGCAGGATTTCCAGATGCGGAAAGTCGCGCTTGAGTTGGTAGACCACCTCGTAGCGCAGCGGCGGAATCTCGCGGTTCTCCTTCGGGCTCAGGCCTTTCAGGATGGCGTTGCGCGCATGGACGATGAACGTCTCGCATCCAGCCTCGGCGATGGTGCCGACGAAATCGCGCACGAAATCGTAGGTCTCAATCGCGTCGATACCGATGCGGTGCTTGACCGTGACCGGAATCGACACCGCGTCGCGCATCGCCTTGACGCCCTGGGCGACGAGCTTGGGCTCGGCCATCAGACACGCACCGAACGCGCCGCGCTGTACGCGCTCCGACGGGCAGCCGCAATTGAGGTTGATTTCCTTGTAGCCCCATTGCTGGCCAAGGCGCGCGGCCTGGGCCAGGTCATCGGGCTCACTGCCGCCGAGTTGCAGCGCCACGGGGTGCTCGACCTCGTCAAAATCGAGGTGGCGCGGCACATCGCCATGCAACAGCGCGCCGGTGGTCACCATCTCCGTATACAGCCAGGTGTGATGGCTGATCTGACGGTGGAAGTAGCGGCAATGACGGTCCGTCCAATCCATCATCGGGGCGACGGACAGGCGGCGGGCATTCGGTGTAAGACCGGGCGTGGGGCGTTCAGCAGTCACAGCAAAATCAACGATTCAATCCAGGTGCGCAGTTTACCGGTTCTAATCCGACAGCCCCAGCAGCGGATGTTGCTCATGGCGCCACGGCGAAACAAAGAACGCGGCCACCTCATCGTCACGCACGGCATCGATGCTGGCGTGCTTCCACTTGGGCGCATGGTCTTTGTCGACGGCCAAGGCGCGGATGCCTTCGATACCGTCACCCTCAGCAAACACGTGCGTCATCATGTCCAGCTCGCGGCGCAGCTCGTCGGCCAGCGTGGTGTGGCGGCCACGGCGGATCAGCTCCAGCGTTACAGCCATCATCAGCGGCGAGCGCTTGGCCATGTGCGCGGCGGTCTGCTCGGCCCATTCGGCGTCGGTACTGCCAGCCAGATCGGCCAGGATGCCCTGAACGGTGCTCTGACTGAAACATGCATCGATGGATTCGCGATGTGCGGCGATGATGGCCTTGGCCGCATCCGGCTCCGATGCGGCGTCCGTAAAGCACGCAGCGATCTGCTCGGCGCTGCTCCAGGTGCCGTCGCGCAGGCGCTGGACGATGGCGGCCAGCGCGTCAGCGGTGACGTGACAATCGGCAAGGCCAACCGACAGCGCATCCGCCGCTTCGATCATCTGCCCCGTCACGCCCAGGTATTCGCCCACATAGCCCGGCACGCGTGCGAGGAACCAGCCGCCGCCCACATCCGGGAACAGGCCGATGTTGGTCTCGGGCATGGCCATTTTCGTGCGCTCGGTCACCACGCGCAGCGATGCACCCTGCGAGATGCCCATGCCGCCGCCCATCACCACGCCGTCCATCAGCGCAATGTAGGGCTTGGCGTAGCTGAAGATCAGGTGGTTGAGGCGGTATTCCTCGGTGAAGAAGGTGACGAGCTGCGAGTTGCCAGCTGGATTGCCCGCCGTCGCGGCGCGGTGGAAGAAGCGGATGTCGCCGCCCGCGCACAGAGCCTTGCCGCCCTCACCACGCAGGACGACGGCGTGCACTTCCGGATCGTGTTGCCAGGCCAGCAGCGCGTGCGACATCGCGCGGATCATCTCCAGCGACAGCGCGTTGAGCGCCTGCGGCCGGTTCAGCGTCAGCCAGCCGATGCCGCCGCGTACTTCGGCGATCACGTTGGGTTGGACTTCTGCCTGGGGCACGGTGGAAGCAGTGGATTGCATGTCTCGGATGTTGTTGTGGGAATAACGGGTCGCACTGTACACGACAGCGCATTTAAGCGAGGAAGGGCTCTAGCCAGCCCCCTTTCGCAGCGCGGGTGTTGGGCGTATACCTGCCGGTTGGAGACAACACACATCACAACAATCAGATGAACCCTGCCAACGGCGCCCCGGGCGCGTCCAGTTTTGACCCAGGTCTGATCCTGCTGGCCTTTGCGCCGGTCTTCCTGCTGACCATCGGCACGGAGGCGTGGTACTGGCGCAAACGCGATCCGTCCATCTACAGCCTCAAAGACACCGTTTCAAACGCCTGCCTTGCGCTGATGCACCAGGCGTCGGACGCGTTCTTCCTGTGGCTGATGATCAAGACGGTGTATTTGTGGACGTACAGCCACGGCCTGCGTGCGGTGCCCGAGACATGGTGGTCGTTCGCGCTGCTCCTGCTGCTGCAGGATTTTCTGTACTACTTCTTCCACCGCGCCAGCCACCGCGTGCGCTGGATGTGGGCGTCACACGTGACGCATCACTCGTCGGAAGGAATGAATTTTTCGACCGCGTTCCGCCAGAGCCTGACCTATCCGATTTCTGGGATGTGGCTGTTCTGGATTCCGCTCGCGTGGATTGGCTTTACAGCGGATTGGGTGATCCTGGCCGTGGGCTTGAACCTGGCGTTCCAGTTCTTCGTGCATACGCGGCTGGGCGCGCTGGATTCACACTACGCGGGCTTCTGGCGCCGGCTCGGGCAATACGTCAACACGCCCTCGGTGCACCGCGTGCATCACGCCAAGAACCCGCAGTACATCGACCGCAACTACGCCGGCGTGCTGACCATCTGGGATCGCATGTTTGGCAGCTTCGTCCCGGAGGAAGACGCGCCTGTGTTCGGCATCACGCGGCAGGTCCATACGCACAACCCGATCACCCTCACCTTCCACGAATGGCGCGACATGTGGGCCGATGTGTTTCGCGATCGGGACTTGCGCTATCTGTGGAAGCCGCCCGAGTGGCGCAGCCCGCGTTCTGCAGTGACCGCAGAGGCGATGCCGCTCGCATGAGCACTCACATGAACGGCGGGCCGAAGCGCGTCGCGACGCTGTCGGTGGAGTCAAACAGATCCCGCAACACCGCACTGGTGCACGTCGGCTGCACGTACAGGTAGAACGCCACTTCCGGCAGACGCGGCAGGCCGTCTGCCTCGGTCAATACACGCATGTTTGCATCGAGCAGTTCGGTCGTGCGCGCCGTCACGCCCAGCCCCGCGCTGATCGCCGCTTTGATGCCGGTCAGCGTGGGCGACAGATAGCTCGTGCGCCACGGAATGTGGTGTGCATCCAGGCATTCGATCGATAGCTGACGGAACAGGCTCAACTCGTCGGCCATCACCAGCGGCACGGGTGCTGCGGGGTTGAAGATGAAATCTTCCGCGCAGATCCACACCATGGGCGACGTGCGCAGTTTGATGCCGGGAAAGGCATCGTCATAGCGCGTGGAGATCGCCAGATCGAGCGTCTTGTCGCGCAGTGCGTCCATCAAAAACGGGCTGCGGCCGACGTTGATTTCCATCTGCAATTCCGGCGAGAGCTTCGACAGCCGCCGCAGCAGATTCGGCAGGATCGAATCCGCCACATCGTGTGGCGAGCCGATGCGAATTTTTTCGATCGGGCCGCCCGTCTGGATCACCTGCACGGCCTGGTCATTGAGCGCCAGGATCTTGTGCGCGTAGGCGACGAGCCGCACGCCGTCGGGCGTCATCATCTTGTGGCGGCCGCGTTTCTCGAACAGCGCACAGCCCATTTCTTTTTCCAGCCGCTGCATTTGCTGCGTCACAGCAGACTGCGTGCGCCCGACCCCCGAAGCTGCCGCGGCAAACGTTTCGTGCTGCGCAATCGCGACGAAGGTGCGCAGCAAATCGATGTCCAGATTCCGCATCCCGAGCCTCGACACTTCAGAAAACCTAATAAGTTTCGGCCAAAAATTAATTTGTCCTGGCCAATTCTGGCCGATAACCTGCCTGAAACACAAATAACACTGAACGAAGAAACCGTTCAGGCAGACACCCGAGCCGCTGGGCATGCGGTCCGACCTCGCGAATCGGCGCGTCGGAAATCGGTTTCATACAAAGGAGGAAACCATGTGGGTATGGAAATGGGCGCAAGCCGCTGCGGCATTGACGTTGGGCACCCTGGGCGTGGCCAGCGCGGCGCACGCCGACGCGCTGACCGACATCAAATCGCGCGGCACGCTGGTCTGCGGCACGCAGAACGCCAGTGAGCCGTATGCCTTTCCCGATGCCAACACGCGGCAGATTGTTGGCTTTGACGTAGATATGTGCAGCGCGTTGGCCAAAGGCCTAGGCGTCAAGCTGGAGCACCGCGCGCTGTCGACCGATGCGCGCATTCCCGAACTGAAAACCCGTCGCGTGGATGTGCTGGCCGCTGCCGTGGCGTGGATGCCGGCGCGCGCCGCACAGGTCGACTTCAGCAACCAGTATTTCGTCGCGCCGATTCGCGTGCTGGTGCGCGCGGATTCGCCCATTCAGACGCTGGATCAGCTTGCCAACAAGAAGATCGCCGCGTCGGAGGGTTCCAGCTCGGCGGCGGTGTCGGTGACGCGCCTGCCGGACTCGCGCCTGCTGACGTTCCACGATATTTCGTCGGCGTATCTGGCCTTGCAACAGGGCAAGGTCGACGGTCTGGTGGCGGGGCAACTCGTGCTGGCACGCTTTGCCAACGAGGCGGCACAAAAAGGCGGCCAGCAATATCGCTTGCTGCCGGCACCCGTGTACGAAGAGCGCTGGGGCGTGGTGATGAACAAGAACGAACCCGCGCTGATGGCCGCCGTCAACAAGGTGCTGGCGGACTACGACCAGTCCAGCGGCCTGCAGACGAGCTTCGACAAGTGGCTCGGCGCCAAGTCGGTCTACAAGTTCTCGCGCGACTACAAGGTCGAGCCGATCAAGCCGCAGTGAGGCTAGGCGGCCGACATGTTCGATCTCTCGTTCCTGCTCGAAGACGGCTACTTGCGCCTCTTCCAGGACGGCATCCTGACCACGTTGCGTCTGTTTGTCGTCTCGGGCCTATTGGCCATCGCTGTTGGTGTTTCGCTGGCTACGCTGCGCGCGCTACCGGTGCGTGCGTTCAAGGCGTTCGTCATCGTGGTTGTCGAATACCACCGCAACGTGCCGATGCTGGTGCAGATCCTGGTGTGGTACTTCGGCGTGCCGCAGTTGCTGCCAGAGTCACTCCGGGAGTGGATCAATGCTGGCAACACCGAGTTCTTCTTCGCGGCGATTGCCCTTGCGCTGAACTCCGGTGCATTCATCTCCGAAGACCTGCGCTCCGGCCTGCGTGCGATTCCGCATACGCAGCAAGAGGCTGCGTGGTCGATCGGGCTGACGCATCTGCAGGCGCTGCGTTACGTGATCCTGCCGCAGGGGATTCGCGTGGCGCTGCCGGCGCTGCTCAACCAGGCGCTGCTGCTGTTCAAGAACAGCTCGCTGGCGATGGCCATCGGGGTGCATGAGTTGCTCTACCGCACGCGGCAGATCGACAACCTCACCTTCCGCACCTTCGATGTGTTCCTCATCGCGACGCTGCTGTATCTGCTCGGCACGCTGGCGCTGATGTCGCTGTCGGAGCGTGTTGCCAAGCGTCGCACGACGCCACTGGGGGTCTGACGCCATGCTTGAAATCCTGCATGACTATCTGGCGTTGTTCCTGGTTGGCGCGTGGCCGAATGGTCCGCTTGGCGGCGTGGCCATCACGCTGGTGCTCTCGGTGCTGGGGCTGGTGATGTCGTTTCCGATTGCAGTGCTGATCGGTCTGGCGCACGTCAGCCCCTGGCGCTGGCTGCATCGCATTGCCGGGGTGTGGTCGCGCCTGGTGCGCGGCATTCCGCTGCTGATGATCATCTTCTGGGCGTACTTTGCGGTGCCGCTGCTGGTGGGCAAGGAAGTGTCGGCGTTCACCACAGCCGTGTGCGCCATCATCGTCTACGAGAGCGCATTCCTCTCGCAGATCGTGCGCGCCGGGCTCGAAGGCCTGCCGCGCGGGCAGATGGAAGCTGCACGCTCGAACGGCCTGTCCTGGCTGCAGAGCATGCGCTACGTGCAACTGCCGCAGGCGCTGACCAACATGCTGCCGTCGATCGTCAACCAGTTCGTGTCGATCATCAAGGCAACGTCGCTCGCCTATGTGATTGGCGTGCCGGAGCTGACGTACTCGGCCGCACAGGTCAACACCATCACGCTGACCAAGCCGCTGGAAACCTTCCTCGTGCTGGCCGCCTTCTACTTTGTGCTGTGCTTCGCCATCTCCCGCTTTGCCGGGCAGTTGGAGCGCCGCATTGCCCGCCAGCACGCGGGGCTAGCCTGAATTGCCGGAGACAACACCCCATGCTGGCATTTGAAAAAGTCGACAAGTTCTACGACGACTACCACGCGCTCAAAGGCATCGACGCCACCATCGAACGCGGTGAAGTCGTGGTCGTGTGCGGGCCGTCGGGCTCGGGCAAATCCACGTTGATCCGCACGGTCACACGGCTGGAGGCCATCCAAGGCGGATGCATTCGCTTTGACGGGCGCGATGTGCGTGCGCGTGATATGCGCGTCAACCAGCTGCGCGCGCGCATCGGTTTCGTATTCCAGAACTTCAACCTGTTCCAGAACCTGTCGGTGCGGCAGAACCTGATTCTCGGGCCGACCAAGGTGCTCGGCATATCGCGTGATGAGGCCACGGCGCAGGCGGAGGCGCTGCTCGCCAAGGTCGGCCTTGCCCACAAGATCGACGCGATGCCCGCCAACCTCTCGGGCGGCCAGCAGCAGCGCGTGGCCATTGCGCGGGCACTGGCGATGAAGCCACCGCTCATGTTGTTTGACGAGCCGACCAGCGCGCTCGACCCCGAAATGGTGCAGGAGGTGCTGCACGTGATGCGCGAGCTGGCCGATGACGGGCTCACGATGATGATCGTCACGCACGAGATGGGTTTCGCGCGCGATGTATCGAGCCGCGTCTGGTTCATGGACCAGGGCGAGTTGCTGGAAGACTCGCCGCCGGACCAATTCTTCAGCCGCCCGAAGCACGCCCGTGCACAGCGCTTTCTGCAAGACGTCCTGCGCCCAACGTTCTCGGCACCGCCGGCTGCCGCACTGGTCGCCTGAAACTGACAACCACAACAACCATCCAACGCGCCCACATTCGTTAGGAGAATCCAGCCATGTCTACGTCTGTTCCACAACAACGCCAATCGGCTGTGGCCGATGCCATCGCAGCCATGAAAGCCGCGCTCGCGCCCGAAGGCGAAACGCGCCCCGCACTGGCAGGTGTGCTTGAACAGGTCAAAGGCCTCGCCGCACGCACAGAGCTTTGGCAGGAAGCCGACTTCCCGCCGCCGACCGATGGTGAGCTGCAAGCCCGCTACCTGATCCACGAAGATGCCGATCAGACCTACGCGCTGTACCTGAACGTCATGCGCCCCGGCAAGAAGATCACGCCACACAACCACACCACGTGGGCCTGCATCGCCGCGGTGGATGGCACGGAATACAACTACGTCTATCGCCGCACCGACGACCGCGCCACGCCCGGCGTCGGCACGCTGGAGATGACTGACACGGTCGTCGTCGAACCCGGCAGCGGCATCGCACTGGCGGCCGAAGACATCCACGCCGTCGAGATCAAGGGCGAAGCACCGATCCGCCATCTGCACATGTACGGCCGCGCGCTCGAAACACTCAGCGAGCGCATCACGTTTGACTTGGCGACCGGCCGCTACCAGACCATGGGCATCGGCGTGAAGACACGCCGCTGACCGGCCAGCCTTAACCCCCACTGCGTTGCTTGAAATCCGCGCTGCGTGCGCGGAGGGCTTCGCTCATCCTTTTGATTCATTCGATCCGCATCGATATGACCTCGCTCGTTACCGCCCAGACCCTGAAAGCGTGGCTGCACGACGGCGCCGAGATCGCGCTGTTCGACGTGCGCGAGCACGGCCAATACGGCGAAGCCCATCTCTTCTATGCCATCCCGCTGCCGTACAGCCGCCTTGAGATCGATGCCCCGCGCCTCGCCCCGCGCCGCGCCGTGCGTCTGGTCGTCTATGACGACAACGACGGCATTGCCGCGCGCGCCGCTGGGCGCTTGGCCGCCATCGGCTACACCAACGTGCATGTGCTGCAAGACGGCGCGCAAGGTTGGATGCGCGCCGGCTTCACGCTGTTTGCCGGCGTCAACGTACCGTCCAAAACATTCGGTGAACTTGTCGAGATGGCGTACCACACGCCGCGCATCACCGCGCGCGAACTCGCCGCCATGCGCGAGCGCGGCGACGACGTCGTCATCCTCGACGGCCGCCCTGTCAGCGAATACCTGAAGATGACGATCCCATCGTCGATCTGCTGCCCGAACGGCGAGCTTGGGCTGCGCATCCGCGAACTCGTGCCGGACCCGGAAACGCAGATCGTCGTCAATTGCGCGGGTCGTACGCGCAGCATCATTGGCGCGCAGACGCTCATCAACCTGGGCATCCCCAACCCGGTGATGGCGCTGGAGAACGGCACGCAAGGTTGGTATCTGGAAGACCTGCCGCTGGAACATGGCAGCACGCGCCGTTACCCCGATGTCGTGACGCCGGCCAAGGTCAAAGACATGCGCGAAGCCAGCCAGCAACTGGCCACCCGCTTTGCCGTGCCGGAAGTGGATGCGGCAACGCTCGCGCGCTGGACGGCACAAGGTGAGCACAGCGTGTTCCTTTGCGATGTGCGCACCCCCGAGGAATTCGCTACCGGCAGCCTGCCGGGTGCACAGCATGCGCCGGGCGGCCAGTTGATCCAGGCAACCGATCAATACGTGGGTGTGCGCCATGCGCGCCTGGTGCTGTTTGATGCCGATGGCGTGCGTGCACCGATCGTCGCGAGCTGGCTGCGTCAACTCGGTCATGATGCTTATGTGCTGCATGGCGGGCTACACGAGGGCTTGGCCAGCGGTGCCGCGCTTCCCATTCCGGCGCCCGCGTTACTGCAATCGCTGCCGGAGATCAGCGTGGACGCACTCGCCAGTGCGCTCGCAGCCGGCACCGCACAGGTGATCGACCTACGCCCAAGCATGGCTTTCCGCCGCGCGCATGTGCCCGGTGCCACGTGGGCCATTCGCCCGCGCTTGCCGGCATTGGGCACCGACCGCGATACCGTCCTGATTGCCGACGACCCGCGTATCGCAGAACTCGCTGCCGCTGAGTGGCACACCGCATCGCGCATCAAGCTGCTCGCCGGCGGCTTTGCCGCATGGGCCGCCGCGGGCCACGCGACCGAGAGCGCCGACAACGTCCCACCCGACGCCGATTGCATCGACTATCTCTTCTTCGTGCATGATCGGCATGACGGCAACAAGGCTGCGGCCCGGCAATACCTCGCCTGGGAAACCGGCCTGCTCGCCCAGCTCGATGCGCAGGAACTCGGCGCCTTCCGCGTGGGCGCCAGTGCCGCGCAGTCATGACACGCAACCTACGGGATCTACGCACCATGTCATCGCAGAAAATGGAGCCACGATTGGCTACCCGCTTGGTCAAGGGCGGCACCTCACCGGCCTTTGAAGGCGGCCGGGCCGTCAACCCGCCCGTCGTGCGTGCCTCCACCGTGTTGTTCGATTCGATGGACGACATGAACGACGCGCGCCGCCGTCGCAGCACCGAACGCATGTTCACCTACGGCGCACGCGGCAACCCGACCGGCTTTGCGCTGGAAGACGCCGTCGCGCAACTCGAGGGGGGTTATCGCGCGCGGCTCTTCCCCACGGGTCTCGCCGCCATCTCGATGGTCTTCCTGGCGTTTGTGCGACCGGGTGATCACGTGCTGATTGCCGATTGCGTCTATCAGCCGCTGCGCCATTTCGTCGATACGTTCCTGCGCCCCTGGGGCGTGGACGTGACCTACTTCCGCGCAGACGGCGCCGATGTCGCGCAGCAGATCAGGCCGACCACCAAGATCGTCTACGTGGAATGCCCCGGCTCGCTCGTCTACGAGATGTGCGACCTGCCGGCGCTGGCCGAGATCGCACATCGCCATGGCGCGCTGGTCGTCTCGGACAACACGTGGGGCTCGGGCGTGCAATACCGTCCGCTCGCGCTCGGCGCCGATGTGTCCATCATGGCCGCTACCAAGTACTTGAGCGGCCATTCCGACGTGATGATGGGCACGGTGACAACCACGCAAGCCTGCTGGCAACCGCTCGCCACGATGTGCGATGCCCAGGGCGTGGCCGTCAGCCCCGACGATGCCTATCTCGTGCTGCGCGGCACCCGCACGTTGGGCGCGCGCCTCGCCATGCATGAGCGCCACGCGCTGGAAGTCGCGCGCTGGCTCGTGTCGCGTTCAGAGGTAGCACGCGTCTTCTGCCCCGCCCTGCCCGAAGACCCCGGCCATGCACTGTGGCAACGCGATTGCACCGGCACCAACGGACTGCTCTCGTTCGAATTTGCCCAGGCGAATACGCAAGCTGCAGGGCGCTTCGTCGATGCGCTCACGCTGTTCGGCATCGGCGCTTCGTGGGGCGGCTTCGAGAGCCTGGCGACGGTGAGCAACGTGGTGGGCACACGTACCTGCACGGACTGGTCTCAGGCTGGCCCGATCGTCCGCCTGCACATCGGCCTGGAAGACCCGCAAGACCTGATCGACGACCTGACACAAGCATTCGCGCGCTCGCAGCCATAACGCGTCGCGCTTGTCGCGGGACGAAAAAAAACGCCCCGAAACCTCGGGGCGTTTTTCTTGGCAGATCGGCTGGCGATCAGACCGCTTCTTCACGCGATGCGCGCTTGCGCTCGTGTTCCTTCAGGTGACGCTTGCGCAGACGGATGCTCTTCGGCGTGACTTCCACCAGCTCGTCGTCAGCGATGAATTCCACGGCATATTCCAGCGACATCTGGATTGGCGGCACCAGACGCACGGCTTCGTCGGTGCCCGAAGCGCGCACGTTGGTCAGCTGCTTGCCCTTGATCGGGTTGACGACCAGGTCATTGTCGCGGCTATGGATGCCGATGATCATGCCTTCGTACAGTGCATCGCCCGGCGTCACGAACATGCGGCCGCGATCCTGCAGCTTCCACAGTGCGTAGGCCACGGCAGCGCCATCGTCCTGCGAGATCAGCACGCCGTTGTGGCGCTCGCCCAGGTCGCCTTCCTTGACCGGGGAGTAGTCGTCGAAGATGTGGCTGATCAGGCCGGTGCCGCGCGTGAGCGTCAGGAATTCACCCTGGAAACCGATCAGGCCACGGGCCGGGATGCGGTATTCCAGACGCGTACGGCCCTTGCCATCCGACGCCATGTCGAGCAGTTCGCCCTTGCGGCGACCGAGTTCTTCCATCACGCCGCCTTGGTGGCCGTCTTCCACGTCCACGGTCAGGCGCTCGAACGGCTCGTGCTTCACGCCGTCGATTTCCTTGAACACCACGCGCGGGCGCGACACGGCCAGCTCGTAGCCTTCACGGCGCATGTTTTCCACCAGAATCGTCAGGTGCAGTTCGCCACGGCCCGAGACTTCGAAAATCGTGTCGTCGTCGGTCTGGTTCACGCGCAGCGCCACGTTGGACTTCAGCTCGCGGTCCAGACGGTCGCGCAGTTGGCGGCTCGTCACGAACTTGCCTTCACGGCCGGCCAGCGGCGAGGTGTTGACGCAGAAGTTCATCGTCAGCGTCGGCTCGTCCACCTTCAGCATCGGCAGGGCTTCCTGAGCGTCCGGAGCGCACACGGTGCAGCCGATACCCAGTTCTTCAATCCCGTTGATCAGCACGATGTCGCCGGCTTCGGCTTCTTGCACGATCTCACGCTCCAGGCCGCGGAACTTCAGCACTTGGTTGACGCGGCCCTTGATCGGCGCGCCGTCCGGACCGAACTTGACCACCACGTCCTGCAGCGGACGCACGCGACCACGCGTGATGCGGCCCACGCCGATCTTGCCGACGTAGCTTGAATAATCCAGCGAGATGATCTGCAGTTGCAGCGGACCGTTCGGATCGTCGTCACGCTGCGGCACCTTTTCCAGGACGGTCTCGAACAGCGGCTTCATATCGCCTTCGCGCACGTCGTCGGTCAGGCCGGCGTAGCCGTTCAGGCCCGAGGCGTACACCACCGGGAAGTCGAGCTGGTCGTCATTGGCGCCCAGCTTGTCGAACAGGTCGAAGGTCTGGTTGATCACCCACTCCGGACGCGCGCCCGGACGGTCGACCTTGTTGATCACGACGATCGGCTTCAGGCCCAGGGCCAGTGCCTTGCGCGTCACAAAACGCGTTTGCGGCATCGGACCTTCCACGGCGTCCACCAACAGCAGCACGCCGTCGACCATCGACAGCACACGCTCCACTTCACCGCCGAAGTCCGCGTGCCCCGGGGTGTCGACGATGTTGATGTGCGTACCGTTGTATTCGACCGCGCAGTTCTTGGCCAGGATCGTGATGCCGCGCTCTTTTTCGATGTCGTTCGAGTCCATCACGCGCTCGGTGAGCTGCTCGTTCTCGCGGAACGTACCGGCCTGGCGGAGGAGCTGGTCGACCAGCGTGGTTTTGCCGTGGTCAACGTGGGCAATGATGGCGATGTTGCGAAGCGCGCGCATGGGATGTGAACTCGAAAAGACGTGACACGAGCCCGGGACATCACCCAAAAACAGCTCGCGGAATAACCTGACATTCTAGCATGCTGCGATGCGCAAGAGATGACACTTGATGACGAATCCATGAAGGAGCGTTGCATAGGAGATCGATAGATCACGCATTGTTTCCAAAACTGGAATCACACATTCAGCACCTTGCCGTTTGCTGCGCCAATTCGTATATTTGTCCGGACAATGATTGTGCATACATAAGATGTCCGAACAGACAAGACCCGCCACCGAAGTTGCCGCTGCCGGAACGATCTTCCGGGTGGAGGACTACCGCATGTGCGAAAGCGTCGGCTACCTCGTCGGGCGCGCTAAGACCGCGCTCTCCATGGCGATCGAGCAGGAAGTCGCGCAGATGGACGTGACGCATTCCCAGGCGAGCTGCCTGGTGCTGCTCGCCAATGGCCGCTGCCAGACCGCTACCGACCTCGGCCGCGAGCTGAACACCGACATTGGCTCGCTCACCCGCATGCTCAGCCGCATGGAAAAGCGCGGCCTGATCGAGCGCGTGCGCAGCGAGTCCGACCGCCGTGTCGTGCATCTGGATCTGACTGAAGCCGGCCGTGACCTGGCCGACCGCATGCCGGCCATCTATACGCGCGTGCTGAACCGTTTCTTTGCCGGCTTCACGCCTGGCGACGTCGATACGCTGCGCGAGCTTCTCAAGCGCGTTCTCGACAACGGTGCCGCCACTGAAGGCCACCGCGTGCGCTCCGCTGATCACTGACGCTGCTCCGGCTGCATTACACCCCACGCGCCGAACACTTTTGGCTCTCCCGATCGCTTGACACATCAAACAACATGAACGCCTCGAACTCCGCCCCTCAGGCACTTTCGCCCCTAGGCCGCGCCGCCAACGCGCGCGTGCAATGGCCGGCGCGCCTGGGCGTGGCGCTTTCCGTCGTGACGCTGGCCGTGCTGGCTGGCTGCGCCAACCTCGGCAACTCGCACAGCACGCAGACGCTGACAACGCCGGGGCAACTGGCAAGTGCGCAATCGCTGCCGTCGCAAGGCGGCGAGTGGCCGTCGCAGAACTGGGTCGACCAGTTCAACGATCCGCAACTGCGCGCACTGGTGGATGAGGCCATCAAGGACAACCCGAACCTGCAAGTCGCTTTTGCCCGCGTGCGCGCCTCGCGTGCGATGGCCGATGTGGTACGCGGCAATCTGTATCCGAGTGCCGGACTCGATGCCGAGATGACGCGCCAGCGCCTGTCGGAGTACCACCTGTTTGAAGGCACGCCGCTGGCCGGCCACTGGTTCACGGAGTCGAAGATCCAGCTCGGCGTGAGCTACGACCTGGATTTCTGGGGCAAAAACCGCTCCGCGCTGGAGGCCGCGCTGTCCGACGACAAGTCGGTGGAAGCGGAAAGCCAGGCCTCGCGGCTGATGCTGTCGACCACGGTGGCCCGTACGTACGCCAAGCTGGCCGCGCTCTACGCGCAGCGCGACGTGGCCGAACGTTCCATCGTGCAACGCAAGGATTTGACCAACCTCGCAGGCCAACGCTTGCGTGCAGGCCTCGATACGCAAGTCGAGACCACGCAGGCCCGCGCCAACGTGGCCGCCGCACAAACGGAACTTGAGCAAGTCGATGAGCAGATCACGCTGGCGCGCAACCAGTTGGCCGCGCTGCTGGGCAAGGGCCCGGACCGCGGCTTGGCGATTGCGCGCCCGACGCTGCTCGCACAAGGCACCCCCAAGCTGCCGAACAATCTGACCATCGACCTGATCGGCCGTCGCCCGGATCTCGTGGCTGCGCGCTGGCGTGTGGAAGCCGCGTCGAAGGATATCGACGTGGCCAAGGCGGAATTCCTGCCTGATATCAGCCTGACCGCCTTCCTGGGGCTGGCGTCGATCGCGCCGGAAAACCTGCTGCTTGGCGCATCTCGTCAGCTCGGCATTGGCCCGGCGCTGAAGCTGCCGATCTTCGAGGGCGGCAAGCTGCGCGCCAACCTGCGCGGCAAGTACGCCCGCTATGACGCAGCCGTCGCCAGCTACAACCAGACGCTGACCGAAGCCCTGCACGACACCGCTGACCAGATCACCACGCTGCACAGCATCGACTCGCAGATCACCATCCAGCGCACCGCCCTGAGCGAAGCCGAACGCGCCTACAGCCTGGCCCGCACGCGCTATAGCGCCGGCCTTGGCACGCAACTGGTCGTGCTGAATGCCGAGACGACGGTGCTGCAGCAACGCAAGCTCGCGACCGACCTGCAGGCGCGCCGCCTCGACGCGCAGATGGCCCTCATCAAGGCCCTGGGCGGCGGCTATACGGCAGAGGACCTGCCGGGCGCCAAGCCCGAGGCCGCAGCATCGCATAGCTGATCTGTACTGAATTGAACTGAACAAACCGTTCCAACGCATTTTCTCGAGCCAACATCATGAGTGACAACAAGCCCCAAGCCGTACCGTCCGCGGCTCCCACGCCAGCAGCCCCCGCGGCAACGCCCACCGGCAACGGGAAGCGCAAGCGCATGCTGACCACGCTGGCCACCGCACTGGTGGTTGCCGGCGTCGGCTACGGCCTCTACTGGGGCCTGTACGGCCGCTGGTTCGAGTCGACCGACGATGCATATGTGCAAGGCAACGTGGTCCAGGTGACGCCGCAGGTGGCGGGCACCGT
The DNA here is from genome assembly GCA_963512445.1 of uncultured Ralstonia sp. GTDB lineage: Bacteria > Pseudomonadota > Gammaproteobacteria > Burkholderiales > Burkholderiaceae > Ralstonia. The sequence continues at coordinate 165,300 of CAUPMS010000007.1, read as the reverse complement.
GGTGGCCATTCGCGCCGACGACACGCAGCTCGTTACCTCCGGCCAACCCGTGATCGAACTGGACCGCGCCGACGCCCGCGTCGCGCTGGAGCAGGCTGAAGCCGCGCTCGCGCAGACGGTGCGCCAGGTGCGCACGCTGTACTCGAACACCGGAGCCTTCACCGCCACCCTCGCCATGCGCGAAAGCGATCTCGCCAAGGCGAAGGATGACCTCGCGCGCCGCAAGCAGATCGCCAGCTCGGGGGCTGTATCGCAGGAAGAAATCTCGCACGCGCAGACCGCCGTGCAAGCCGCGCAATCCGCATTGGAAGCCGCCAAGGAACAACTGCAGGGCAACCGTGTGCTGACCGAGCAGACCACGCTGGAACGTCATCCGAACGTGCTGCAAGCCGCCGCCAAGGTGCGTGAGGCCTACCTCGCCTATGCACGTACGAGCCTGCCGGCTTCGGTAACGGGTTATGTAGCCAAGCGTTCGGTGCAGGTCGGCCAGCGCGTCGCCCCCGGCACGCCGCTGATGGCCATCGTGCCGCTGGACCAGCTCTGGGTGGACGCCAACTTCAAGGAAGTGCAGGTGCGCCACATGCGCGTGGGCCAGCCGGTTGAGTTGGTGGCCGACGTGTACGGCAGCAGCGTGACGTACCACGGCAAGGTGGTCGGTTTCTCGGCGGGTACGGGCTCGGCGTTCTCGCTGCTGCCGGCACAGAACGCCACGGGCAACTGGATCAAGGTGGTGCAACGTCTGCCGGTGCGCGTGTCGCTCGACCCGAAGGAGCTGAAGGACCATCCGCTGCGCGTGGGCTTGTCGATGGAAGCCAAGGTCGATATTCATGACGAAGGCGGCCAGAGCCTGGCTACCGCGCCGGCCGCTTCGCCGCTGCAAACGACGGTGTACGACCAAGCCGGCAAGGATGCCGATCAGGTCATCGCCAGCATCATCACCGCCAACGCCGGCCGCGGCGGCGCCACGGCACCAGCCGCCACCAACCTGCCGGCCACATCGGCTCCACGCGCTTCCCAACCCGCACCCAAGGCCTGACGCATGGCAACTGCCGCGCACAAGCCGCCACAGCCACTGACCGGCGCCAAACTGGCGATCGGTACGGTAGCGCTGTCGCTGGCGACGTTCATGAACGTGCTGGATTCGTCCATCGCCAACGTGTCGATTCCGGCCATTTCGGGCGACCTGGGCGTAGCGCCGAACCAGGGCACGTGGGTTATCACCTCGTTTGCGGTGGCCAACGCCATCTCGGTGCCGCTCACGGGGTGGCTGACGCAGCGCTTCGGGCAGGTGCGCCTGTTCGTCACGTCGATCCTGCTGTTCGTGCTGTCGTCGTGGGCGTGCGGACTGGCGCCCAACATGGGCATGCTGATCGCCGCGCGGATCATCCAGGGTGCCGTGGCCGGCCCGATGATTCCGCTGTCGCAATCGTTGCTGCTGTCGACATATCCGCCCGCCAAAAGCTCAATGGCATTGGCGCTATGGGGCATGACCACACTGGTCGCCCCGATCATGGGGCCGATCTTCGGCGGCTGGATCTCCGACAACATGAGCTGGCCGTGGATCTTCTATATCAACATTCCGGTGGGTATCCTGGCCGCGTATGCGACGTGGGTCATCTATAAGGACCGCGAATCACCCACGCGCTCGCTGCCAATCGACAAGGTCGGCCTGGCGCTGCTGATTCTGTGGGTCGGCTCGCTGCAGCTGATGCTCGATCGCGGCAAGGAACTGGACTGGTTCAACTCTGCAGAGGTCGTGGTGCTGACCGTCGTCGCCATCGTGGGCTTCGCGTTCTTCCTGGTGTGGGAGCTGACCGAAGATCACCCCGTGGTGGACCTGACGCTGTTCAAGGGGCGTAACTTCAGTGCAGGCGTGGTCGCCATTTCGGTGGCATACGGGCTGTTCTTCGGCAACCTCGTGATCCTGCCGTTGTGGCTGCAGACCATCGTCGGCTACACCGCCACCGATGCGGGCCTGATCATGGCGCCGGTGGGCATCTTCGCCATCATCCTCTCGCCCGTGATCGGCAAGAACCTGCCGAAGATGGACGCGCGCTGGGTGGCGACGAGTGCATTCATCACCTTTGCTCTGGTGTTCTGGATGCGCTCGCGCTTTACCGTGCAGGTGGATACGTGGACACTGATGGTCCCGACGCTGATCCAGGGCGCGGCCATGGCGATGTTCTTCATCCCGCTCACGTCGATCATCCTGTCGGGCCTGTCGCCCGAGCGGATTCCAGCGGCATCGGGCTTGTCGAACTTCGTACGGATCATGTTCGGCGGCATCGGTGCATCGATCTCGACCACGGTGTGGGACAACCGCTCTGCGCTGCACCACGCGCAACTGGTCGAGCACGTGAATCCGTACAACCCGGCCTATTCGTCGTCGGTCAACCAGTACACGCAACTGGGCATGCCCAGCCTGCAAGCCAACGGCGTGATCGAACGCGTGATCTCGCAGCAGGCCGCAATGTTGGGGGCCAACGATATCTTCTGGATCTCTGCTGTGCTGTTCATCTTGCTGATCGTCTTCATCTGGCTGACCAAGCCGGCGAAATCGGCCGCCGGCGCGGAAGCGGCAGCCGGCGCGCACTGACCGCCGCGCTGACTGTCCCTCGCGCAAACACAAAAGCCACGCAGTTACGCGTGGCTTTCTTTTTGTCCGTCGATCAGCTCAAAGATGCACGAGCCGCTCCGGCCGCAGCACACCGTCTCGCCAAGCAGCCACGCCAAGCAACGACGCTGCAGCCCCATCGCGTACGCCGTACACACGCACCTGATCCGCATTCGGCAATGCCAACTGCAGCGGCAAGCGCTGGCCATGCAGGAAGCGGCGGCTCTCTTCCGCATCAAGCTCTATGCGCGGCAGCGTCTGTAACAGTGCATCGACCGGCGCCAGCAATGCGGCGCGGGCATCCTCAGCCGCAGCGTCCAGCGATTCGAGCGTCACGGCACCGTCCAGCGTCAAGTTACCCACTTGCGTGCGACGCAATGCGACCAGATGCCCGCCGCAGCCCAATGCTTCGCCGATGTCCTCGCCCAGCGTGCGGATGTAAGTACCCTTGCTGCACGACACGCGCAACGTGACGGTCGGTTCGGCCGACTCCAGATCGGTCGCCAGCACATCAATCGCGTGAATCGTCACGCGGCGCGCGGAACGCTCCACGGTCTGTCCAGCACGTGCGTATTCGTAGAGCGGCTTGCCGTCTTTCTTCAACGCCGAGTGCATCGGCGGCACCTGGTCGATCTCGCCGACAAAGTGCGCGATGGCTGCCTGCAGTTGCTCGGGCGTGACCGATACCGGGCGCTCAATTAGCACCTCGCCTTCCGCGTCTGCGGTGCTCGTCTTGATACCAAGACGCACGACGGTTTCGTATGTCTTGTCCGCGTCAAGCAAGTCCTGTGAAAACTTGGTTGCCTCGCCAAAACATAGCGGCAACAAGCCCGTAGCAAGCGGATCAAGCGTGCCGGTATGCCCCGCCTTCTTAGCCCACAGCAAGCGCTTGGCGCGAATCAGCGCATCGTTGCTCGACCAGCCGATCGGTTTGTCCAACAGCAGCACGCCGTGCACATCGCGGCGCGGTGGCTTCTGTGGCTTGGGCGCGTGTTGCTCAGCCATCGTCAGTCGTCTTTGGCGCGCGTGGCGTTGGCCTCGTCGATCAGGCGCGACATCTCGATGCCACGCTCGACCGAACCGTCAAAGTGGAAATGCAGCGTCGGCACGGTGTGGATGTGCAGGCGTTTGAACAGCAGCGAATGCAAGTAGCCCGCCTTCTCGTTCAGTATGGCACCGGCAGCTTCGGGCTCGGCACCCAGCACCGTGAAGTAGATCTTCGCGTGGGCATAGTCCGGCGTAAGCGTGACGGACTGCAGCGTCACAAGACCCATTGCCGGGTTCTTGAGTTCCCGCTGGATCAGCTCGGCCAGATCGCGTTGGATCTGATCGGCGATACGCACGTTGCGGCCGGCGGCCGATCCCGATTTCTTCGGCATAGTGTGTTCCTCACATGGGCCTGCCGCCACACGCAGGCCGGCCCAAAAAGACAAAACGGTGGCGCGGGACGCGCCCGGGCCACCGTCGCAAAGTCGAGCCGGACACCGCTGCGTCCGGCCAACGTATTACAGCGTACGCGCCACCTCGGTGATCTCGTAGATCTCGAGTTGATCGCCTTCCTGAACGTCGTTGAAGTTCTTGATCGACAGGCCGCATTCGAAGCCTTGCTTCACTTCCTTCACATCGTCCTTGAAGCGCTTGAGCGAATCGAGCTCGCCCGAGAAGATGACCACGTTCGCACGCAGCACCCGCACCAGCGAATTGCGCTTGACGAAGCCGTCCAGCACCATACAGCCGGCCACCGCACCAACCTTCGGCACATGGAAGACCTGACGCACCTCGACGGTACCCGTGGTTTCTTCCCGCTTCTCCGGAGACAGCATGCCCGACATCGCCGCCTTCACCTCATCCACAGCGTCATAGATGATGTTGTAGTAGCGGATATCGATGCCCTGATGCTCAGCCAGCTTGCGTGCACCCGCGTCGGCCCGCGTGTTGAAGCCGATGATGACGGCCTTCGATGCGGTTGCAAGGTTGACGTCCGACTCGGTGATTCCGCCCACGGCGGCGTGCACGACCTGCACACGCACTTCGTCTGTCGACAGCTTCTGCAGCGAGTGCACCAGTGCTTCCTGCGAACCTTGCACGTCAGCCTTGATGATCAACGGCAGCGACTTCACGTCGCCTTCGCTCATCTGCTCCAGCATGTTTTCCAGCTTGGCAGCCTGTTGACGCGCCAGCTTCACATCGCGGAACTTGCCTTGGCGGAACAGCGCGATTTCACGCGCCTTGCGCTCGTCCGGCAGCACCAGCACTTCTTCGCCGGCGCCCGGCACTTCCGACAGACCCTGGATTTCCACCGGGATCGACGGGCCAGCTTCCTTCGCCGCCTTGCCGTTTTCGTCCAGCATGGCGCGCACGCGGCCATAAGCCGTGCCTGCGAGCACCACGTCGCCGCGCTTGAGCGTACCGCTCTGCACCAGCACCGTGGCGATCGGGCCCTTGCCCTTGTCCAGTTGCGCTTCCACCACCAGACCCTTGGCCGGCGCGTTGACCGGCGCCTTCAGTTCCAGCACTTCGGCTTGCAGCAGCACGTTTTCCAGCAGGCTGTCGATGCCTTGGCCAGTCTTGGCCGACACCGGCACGAACGGTACGTCACCGCCGTATTCTTCCGGAATCACGCTCTCAGCCACCAGTTCCTGCTTGACGCGGTCGGGGTTGGCTTCAGGCTTGTCGACCTTGGTGATCGCCACCACGATGGGCACGCCGGCCGCCTTCGCGTGCGCGATGGCTTCCTTCGTCTGCGGCATGACGCCGTCATCGGCCGCCACCACCAGAATCACGATGTCGGTCGCCTTGGCACCGCGTGCACGCATGGCCGTGAAGGCCTCGTGACCCGGGGTGTCCAGGAACGTGATGACTCCGCGGTCGGTCTCGACGTGATACGCGCCGATGTGCTGCGTAATACCGCCGGCTTCGCCCGCCGCCACCTTGGCGCGACGGATGTAGTCCAGCAGCGAGGTCTTGCCGTGGTCGACGTGACCCATCACGGTCACGACCGGCGGACGGGTTTCGGCTTCGGCGTTGGTTTGCTCCTGCACGTCCCCAACCAGCAGCGCTTCCGGATCGTCCAGCTTGGCTGCGACCGCCTGGTGACCCATTTCTTCGACCACGATCATCGCGGTCTCTTGGTCCAGCACCTGGTTGATCGTGACCATCTGGCCGAGCTTCATCATCTGCTTGATGACCTCGGCAGCCTTGACCGACATCTTGTGCGCCAGATCGGCCACAGAGATGGTTTCCGGCACATGCACTTCACGCACGACCGGCTCGGTCGGCGCCTGGAAGGCATTGCGGTTGTCGTCGCCATGACGGTTACGACCACCCTTGGAGCCCGAACGCCAGCCGTCGGCACCACCGCCGGTGTCGCCGCGTGTCTTCAGACCGCCGCGCTTACCGGTGCGGTTGTCGTCTTGCCAGCCCGACTTGCCGCGACCACCCTTCTTCTCGCCAGACGGCGAACTCGGTGCTGCAGCAGCGGGGGCCGGAGCCGCCGGCTTCTTGGCAGCCGCAGCCGGGCGCGCTTCGCCAGCCGGCTTGACCGGCTTGTGCAGCGTGCCCGATTGCTCGGCCTTCTTGACCTCTTCAGCCTTGCGCTCGGCAGGCGTCTTAAGCACGCGTGCCGGAGCGCTCATCATTTCGCGGATGGCGCGGGCTTCGGCTTCAGCAGCTTCGCGGCGCTTGCGCGCGGCGTCTTCCTCAGCCTTGATCTTGTCAGCGGCAACGCGCGCTTCGTCAGCCGCCTTCTGCGCGGCTTCGCGCTCGCTTGCCAGGCGTGCGGCGTCTTCCTCGGCCTTGCGGCGCGGGGCTTCGTCCGACGCTTCAGCGGCAGCGCGGGCAGCAACGGCTTCCTCTTCCGCCTTCTTGGCAGCAAGTTCAGCCTGACGCTTCTGCTCGGCTTCTGCAGCTTCCTGGCGGGCGCGGCGCTCGGCTTCCTCGCGCTCCATCGCTTCCTGGCGCGCCTTCAGCTCGGCTTCCTGGCGGGCCAGCAGTTCAGCCTGGCGGCGTTGCTCTTCCTCGCGACGCGCGGCTTCCTCGGCATCGACGACCGGAGTTGCCTCTGCGGCTTCCAATTCAGCTTGTGCCGCGTTCGGCTCATCACGCTTGACCAGCACGCGCTTCTTCTTGACTTCCACTTGCACTGTGCGCGTCTTGCCAGTGGCATCCGCCTGGCGGATTTCGCTGGTTTCGCGTTTGGTGATCGTGATCTTCTTGCGCGCGCCATCCTCGGCGCTGCCGTGTGCTCGCTTGAGATAGTCGAGCAGACGGGTCTTGTCCGATTCGGTGATGACGTCTTCCGGCGTCGCCTTTTGCACGCCCGCGGCCTGCAATTGTTCCAGTAGCGCCGAAGCACTACGGTTCAATTCGCCAGCGAGTTGGGCAACTGTTGTGCTTGCCATTCAAACCCTTTCGATGCTTGGTTTTAAGTGAGATTGCGAAAAAACGATCAACGCTCGGTCGCAACGTCACGAAAACCAGTGTTCACGCGCCTTCATGATCAGCGCCTTGGCTTGTTCTTCGTCGACGCCAGTCATCTCGACCAGTTCGTCCACGGCCAGCTCGGCCAAGTCGTCGCGCGTCTGGATGTTCCCCTCGGCCAGCTTGCCGATCAGCTCCGGGGTCAGCCCCTCGAGGTCGCGCAGGTCTTGCGACACCTTCTCGACCTTTTCTTCCTTCGCCAGCTCCATCGTCAACAGCACGTCGCGAGCGCGGTTGCGCAGCTCGTTGACGGTGTCTTCGTCGAACGCTTCGATTTCCAGCATTTCCTGCAGCGGCACGTACGCCACTTCTTCGAGCGAGCTGAAGCCCTCTTCGATCAGGATGTCGGCAACCTCTTCGTCCACGTCCAGCTTCGCCATGAACAACTGGCGAACGACGGAACTTTCTTCAGCCTGTTTCTCCGCAGACTCTGCCGGCGTCATGATATTGATCTGCCACCCAGTCAACTCCGACGCCAAGCGAACGTTCTGGCCGCTACGACCGATGGCCACGGCGAGGTTTTCCTCGTCGACCACCACGTCCATGCTGTGCTTTTCCTCGTCCACGACGATGGACTGCACTTGCGCCGGCGCCAGCGCGCCGATCACGAACTGCGCCGGGTCTTCCGACCACAGCACGATGTCCACAGCCTCACCACCGACTTCGTTGCGTACGGCCGTCACACGTGTGCCACGCACGCCGACGCAGGTGCCGATCGGGTCAATGCGCTTGTCGTGTGCAACGACCGCGATTTTCGCACGCACGCCCGGGTCACGCGCGGCCGCCTTGATCTCCAGCAGACCTTGTTCCATTTCCGGCACTTCGTTCTCGAAGAGCTTGATCAGGAAGTCGGGGCAGGTGCGCGAGAGTTCGATCTGCGGGCCGCGTGCAGTGCGGTCGACATTCAGGATGTACGCGCGGACGCGGTCGCCCGTGCGCAGATTTTCCTTCGGGATCATCTGGTCGCGGGCCAGCAGCGCTTCAACGCGACCAGTCTCAACGATCAGACCCTTCTTGTCGGCGCGCTTGATCGTGCCGGTCATGACCTTTTCGCCACGATCCAGGTAGTCGTTCAGGATCTGCTCGCGCTCGGCATCACGGATACGCTGCAGGATCACCTGCTTGGCAGCCTGCGCGCCGATGCGGCCGAACTCGACGGATTCAATCTGCTCTTCGACGAAGTCGTCGACGTCGATGTCAGCGTCCTGCTCTTTGGCTTCGAACAGCAGAATCTGCTTGTCCGGCTCCTGCAGGCCTGCATCGTCGGGAACGACGAGCCAGCGACGGAAGGTTTCGTGTTCGCCCGACTCACGGTCGATCGCCACGCGCACATCCACGTCTTCTTCAAAGCGCTTCTTGGTCGCAGAAGCCAATGCGGCCTCCAGCGCCCCGAACACCACATCCTTGTCGACGTTTTTTTCGCGCGCAAGCGCATCGACGAGCAACAGAACTTCGCGGCTCATTGCTTGTTCCCTTTGTTTCGATTTCCTTTGAAGTCCAGCACGGGCACCAGCCGGGCACGGTCGAGTTCCGACAGCGTGAATTCCAGCAGCGCGGGGCCTTCCTTGCCCTCAAACTCGAGGCCGATTCGTTCCTGGCCTGGCTCCCCTGTCGGAGCCTGAATGATTCCCGTGAAATTCTTTTGCCCGCCGACAGGCAAGCGCAGCGTCACCTTGACTTCAAGGCCGGCGAAGCGCGTGAAATCGGTCAGCGTCCGCAGCGGGCGATCCAGCCCTGGCGACGACACTTCCAGCCGTTCGTAGTTGACGTTCTCAACTTCGAACACGCGCGTGAGCTGATGGCTCACTTTCTCGCAATCTTCAATGACGATGCCGTTTTCTGCCTGATCGATATACACGCGCAGCAATCCGGCCGGCGCGCGCTCCACTTCCACCAGCTCGTAACCCATGGCGGCGAGGGTTTTCTCAATCAGATCAGTCAGATGCACGTTTTTCCTGAAGAATTTCCCGGTATGGCCAACCTGCCGAAGCAAAAAAAAAATGGGCGCAACGCCCATATCATTCGCCCATCTTCTGCAGGATGACTTTTGATTAGACTCACATTGTAATACGCCTTGAGGCAAAACGCAAAAATTGCCCCCAAGCCGCCACAAAATGGGGCGTTGCGACGAATGCCGCACGCAACGCCCGCATTTTCAGCGCTTACCGCCGCGCTTGCCACCGCCGCGCGGCACCTTGTTGCCGTTCGGCATGCCGCCACCGCTCTTTCCGGGGCGCTTGTTGCCGGGCGCGCGGTTGCCATCACGCAGGCCACCACCAGCACCTGCGCCGCCACGGCCATTCGCGCGCTCGCCCGTGCGGGTGCGCGCCGTCAGCGTGGTCGGGCCACCCACATTGATATAGCCCATCGATGTTTGCATCGGATCCGGCTGACGCGGGTTGGGCTGACGGCGCTGCGCAGGTTGCGTGCGATTGCCATTTTCAACGCCCATGCCGCGTGACTGGAAGTTTGCTTCGCCGGTAAAGCCCGACGACATCGGCCCCATCAGTACCGGCGCAGGGCCACGGCGACGATTCCCCTGACGATCCTGCCCGCCAGAACTGGCCGTCGGCACCTTCATGCCCAGCGTGCCCATCAGCGTACGCACATCCTCGGCCGACACTTCTTGCCAGCGGCCGCGCTTGAGGCCGCGCGGCAGTACGAAGCTGCCGTAGCGCGTACGGATCAGGCGCGACACGGTCAGGTTGACCGCCTCGAACATGCGCCGCACTTCGCGGTTACGCCCCTCGGTCAGGGCGACGTGGTACCAGTGGTTGACACCCTCTCCGCCACCATCAACGCAGCGCAGGAAGTTGGCCTCTCCGTCCTGGAGCGGAATACCGTGCAGCAACTTCTGGCGATCGGTTTCGGCCAGTTCGCCCAGCGTGCGCACCGCGTATTCACGCTCGACACCATAGCGCGGGTGCATGAAGCGGTTGGCGATGTCGCCGGAGGTCGTGAAGATCAGCAGGCCTTCGGTATTGAAGTCCAGACGACCGACGGCGACCCACTTGCCGGTCTTCATGCGCGGGAGCGCATCGAACACCGTCGGGCGACCTTCAGGATCGGACTGGCTGACGATCTCGCCCGACGGCTTGTGGTAGAGCAGCACGCGTGGCGGCTTGTTCGGCAGCTTACGCTGAATCAGCTTGCCATTCACGCGGACTTGGTCGGTGGCAAGAATGCGTTGGCCGATGTGCGCCGGCAGGCCATTCACGGAGACACGACCTTGCAGGATCAGGTCTTCCATGTCGCGGCGCGAGCCGAGCCCAGCGTCAGCCAGGATCTTGTGCAGCTTAGGCGCATCGTCGTCGGAGGTCAGTTCGCGCGCCTTGGAGGGCTGCGACGCGCCGCCGGTATCGGCTTCTGTGTCGTACGCGCCGGAAATCACGTACTGGAAGACGTCTTCAGCGCCCTTGCCGCCCTTCGGACCCTTGCCATCGCGATTCTGATTCTGGCCGCCAGCCTTGCCTTGCGGCTTGCCGTTGCGATTCTCATTGCGGTTCTGCGGCTTGCCTCGGCCACCAGCATTCCTGCCACTGGCGCCTTCTGTCCGCTCAGCGCGTTCGGCGCGTTCCGTCGGCTGACCTTCGCCCTGACGGCGGCGATTCTTGCCAAAACGTCCACGCGGGCCGCGTCGCTCGCCCTGGCCTTCTGCCGACACCTGTTCAGTTGGCGCGGCGCCTTCTGCAGCAACTACCGCCGGTTCACCCGCCACCTCCTTCGGCTTGCGTGCCCGCGGCGCGCGGCTCTTGCGCGGCTGCGCAGGCTGGCCGGCGTCTGCGCCACCCGCCTCAGCGGCCTCGCTTTCAGGACGACCATCCTGCTGCTGGCGGCGCGAAGCCACGAGATTGCGCAAACCGCGGCGCAATCCCTTGCGACGAGGCGCGGCCTCGGTCCCATCGCCGCCGTCTTGTCGGGGCGGCTGAGCGTCGGCGTCGGCCGGCATACGTGTATCCATGGAGTCTGGCTGAGTGCTCACAACGTCTTTCAAATCTAGGGGGGGTCAGGCCATGCGCCGACTGCGCGGCTGGCATGGCATTACGAATGTTCGTTGGCGGGAGCCGCAGGCGGCTCAGCCAGTGTCTTGTGTTCATCTTCCGACGCAACCTCGCTCGCACTCACCGCCTGCGACTCGGTTTCCAGCGCGGGCTCGTCGGCCGGCACCGCCTCGGGCTGCGCTTGCGTATCGGCGACGACCTCAACAGAAGCTTCGGCGACCGGCGATTCGGTCGCCTCTGTCGCCGGAGCTTCCGCGCCTTCCGGCGCTTCCTTGACCAGCGCGGTCAACTCTTCCACCGCAATTGCACCGCCCTCGAACTCGATCGCGCCCTGCTCCAGCAGGCTCGCCTGCGCCTGAGCGCGGGCATCTTCGAGCGGCGGCAGCTCGTCCAGCGAGCGCAAGCCGAGGTCGTCAAGAAACTGCTTGGTCGTCGCATACAGCGCCGGGCGGCCCGGCACATCACGATGGCCGATGACTTCGATCCAGCCCCGGTCTTCAATCTGCTTGATGACCTGCGTGTTGACCGTAACGCCGCGAATGTCTTCAATATCGCCGCGGGTGACAGGCTGGCGATACGAAATAATCGCCAGCGTTTCCATCACTGCGCGCGAGTACTTGGGCGGCTTTTCCGGATGCAGGCGATCAAGATACACGCGCATCTCGGGGCGGCTCTGCAGGCGCCACCCGGAAGCAAGCGCAACCAGCTCAACCCCGCGATTCAGCCAGTCCTGGCGCAGCTCTTCGAGCAGCACGCGGATCGTGTCGGCGGAAACATCTTCGTCGAACAGCTTGCGCAAGTCATTGACTCGCAACGGGTCCTGCGCGCAGATCAGCGCGGTCTCGAGGACGATCTTCGCCTCTTGGGTATTCATCGGGTTGAGCGGCTCGTCATTGCTCGCGCGCGGCCGGTCGCCGTCACGCTTGAGGTTTGTCGTCCCGCCGCGACGCACGCGGCATTTCTGAATGCTGTTGCCCGCCCGGGCCCGGCGCGCAAAAGCCCATTGATTCAATTGGGCCCTGCACCGAAACGCAGTGGCTGTGCCCGCAAAGTCGGGCCGGAGGAGCGAGTTGATCCGGTGCCGGTCAGGCACCACAAGGGCAATTTCTTCCGCCGCCATGGGGACGGATACTGCACCGGACGACCGCCAACGAAGAAGGCAGCTCGCCCGAATCGACTGTCCAGGGTGACTCTACCGCTGGATGGCATCGCTTGGCGCCGCGCTTGGGATTGTTGATTTGCGCGGGTGGCGAATCGAATTGCTGTCGATTGTAGGGCAATTTCCCGCGGCGCCGCAACCGGGAATATCTCCTAGCATCCCGCCCCAGGGCTGGATAACGATCTGAGCGTGCTTTAAACGCCTACAGCACCAGACAAAAACCGTGTGCGTTAAGCATCTCTGGCAACCAGATTGCGTGCACCAGCCCCCAGACGCCGAACACGGCGATGGCGGCGCCGGCCGCGCCGCGCGCCCATCGCCGGCGCGACAGTCCGCGCAGCCACCCTGCCAAACCTGACATCATCAGAAGATTCGGCAGCGTGCCCGCACCAAAGGCGAGCATGACTACAGCCCCCGAGGCAGCGTTGCCTGCCAACAACGCCACAGCCAATGCGCCATACACCATGCCGCACGGCACCAGCCCCCAGGCCATTCCTGTGACATAGCGGCGCAGCAACGGCGGCTGGCGCTGCAACCTGCCGCCCAGCGTGGCGCCCACCCGAGACAGGCCGCCAGCGACGCGACCGAGCAACCGCTCAAGCCAAACACTGCGCCACGTATCTCCGGCAGAGCGAACGAGCAGCAGAACACCGTAGGCGAGTAGCAACGCACTGGCGAGGGCAAACAAGCCGCGCTGAATCGGCAGCCATTGCTGGCGCCAGACAGTCGCGCCCATCGCACCCATGACTGCGCCGAGCAGCGCATAAGTTGTCAGCCGCCCCGCATGCATGACGACCTGCTCGAACCACAGCCGGCGTCGCGACACGATCCGCACTGCCACGACTCCGCGCTCGGCCGCGAGCGCAATACCGCTGCACATCGCCAGACAATGCACGCCGCCGAGCAGTGCAATCAAAAAAACGCTCACAAGCGCCGCGGCACTCATCTTTTTGACGCTCTTTTGATATGGGCCAAAGTTTTCGTTCTGCTGTTGCGAACCAAGCTGAATTCGCGCGTTTTGTCGCATCGGAAATGTCCGATGGCAAGACGGTCGCCGTTATAATATGCCCGAGTTGCACCACAAGAATTACTCATTTCACTTTCTCGAAATTCAGTCGCCCCCGCCCGTGCTCACTCGAATCGCACTTACCGATCAAGCCTCGCGTTGTTCCACCTGCGTACTCGGGCAAATTTGCCTGCCGGTGGGAATGAATTCGGACGACGTGCGTAAGATGGACGATTTGGTCAACGAGCGCATCCGCATTAAGAAAGGGCAATCGCTCTATTCCCTCGGTGAGCCGCTTGAGGCGGTTTACGGCATTCGCTTCGGCACGCTCAAGACACATCTGACGCTTGAAGATGGTCGCCACCAGATCACGGGGTTCCACCTGCCGGGTGAAATCGTCGGGCTCGATGGCATTGGCGATATGCGTCACGTGTCGGACGCCACCGCGCTGGAAGATACCGAAGTCTGCGTCGTGCGTTACGACCAGTTGCAACAGCTTTCGCGCCGATTGCCTTCGCTGCAGCATCAGTTCCTGCGCATCATGAGCAAAGAGATCTCGCAGGATCATTTGATGCTGCTCACGCTGGGCTCCATGCGTGCGGAAGAACGTCTTGCGGCATTCCTGCTCAACCTCTCCAAGCGTTCGGCCCAGCGCGGGTACTCGTCAACCGAGTTCGTGCTGCGCATGAGCCGCGAGGAACTGGGCAGCTATCTCGGCCTCAAGCTCGAAACCGTCAGCCGCCTGTTCTCGCGCTTTGCCGAAGCGGGCCTGATCCAGATCCGCCAGCGTCACGTCAAGCTGATCGACCTGGCCGGCCTGCGCCAGGTGATGAGCGGCCAAGCTGCCTAAGCGGCTTTCCATGATGCCCGCTCACACGAGCGGGTGTTCATGCGCTTCCAGTTTGCCGATACCCGGCGACACATAGAGCGTGAGCGCGCTCGACAATCCGCACAGCAGCCAGAAGACAAAGAACGACACGGTGTAGACCGCCTGGGCCGACACTGTAATCTGTTCGCCAAAGAAACGCAGGTCGGCCGGGTCCACCACCGCAAAGACGACCAGCTCCGCCAGTGCGGCCGACAGAAACGCCGGCCACAGAATCCACATCAGCAGTCGCCGCTTCATCGGGCCTCCGCATGAACGGCATGCGCCGGCGCGGCGGCCGGCTTTTCGATGACCAGGCCGCGCCGCACGACGTTGTCGTGGATGACGGCGTCGGGATGTGACGTCGCCAGCCAGATGGTGACGCCACAGCCAACCATGGCGACAAACGGCCCTGCCATCAGCAGCCACGGCCAGGGCTCACGCCACCAGGGCCGGGCGGGTGCGGAAGTTTGCGTTGCGTGCATCGATGCCTCCTGTCGGGGATACCGCTGAATACCGCGTTAGCGCGGCACGATGAAGCTCGACGGCTCGCGCAGCACGAGGCTGCCGCTGCCGTTATCTGCGTGAATGACGAAACGGATCTTGTGCGAGCCGGGGGCGGCGTCATCGGCCGGGCGACGCACGCGCACCGGCAACAAGCGGTTGGCCGCGGGCGGCAGTTCAAGCGTGGTCGATTCGCCGCGGCCGCCCTGCACGTCCAGCTCAGGCATGCCTTCTGCGGTGATAGTCACGCGCATGGGTTGCTCGGAGGCGTTCATCAATTGCAGGCGATAGACATTCTCGATCTTGCCGCCATCCACTTCGCGCGCGAGTGCGCCGCGATCGCGAATCACATCCACCTTGAGCGGCTGGCGCATCATCAGCGCGGTGATGAAACCGACCACGAGCACCGTCATGATCCCGCTGTAGATCAGCACGCGCGGGCGCAGCAGGTGCCGCCGGGTCTCCTTCGGGTTGAGCCGGTCGCGCATGGCACGCTCCGACGTATAGCGGATCAGGCCGCGTGGGTAGCGCATCTTGTCCATGACCTGATCGCAGGCGTCGATACAGGCGCCGCAGCCGATGCATTCGTACTGCAAGCCTTGGCGGATGTCGATGCCAGTTGGGCAGACCTGCACGCAGATACTGCAATCGACGCACGCGCCCAGGCCCTGCGCTTCGAAATCAGTATTGCGCGAACGGCTGCCGCGCGGCTCTCCGCGCTGCGTGTCGTACGTGACAACGTAGGTGTCATGGTCGACCATCACGCTCTGGAAGCGTGCGTATGGGCACATGTAGCGGCACACCTGCTCGCGCATGAAGCCGGCGTTGCCCCATGTGGCGAATGCGTAGAACAGCATCCAGAAGGTTTGCCAGGGGCCGAGGGAGAGCGTCCACGTCTGCATGCCCAGATCGCGGATCGGCGTGAAGAAGCCGACGAAGGTGAAGCCCGTCCACAGTGCGATCAGCACCCAGGCCGAATGCTTGGCGGCTTTCAGACGCAGCTTGCGCGGGCTCCAGCGCTCGCCGTCGAGACGGATGCGGGCGAAGCGGTCACCTTCGATATGCCGCTCGATCCACATGAAGATTTCGGTGTAAACCGTCTGCGGGCAGGCATAACCGCAAAAGAGCCGCCCCGCCACTGCTGTGAACAGGAACAACCCCAGTGCCGACAGCACGAGCAGCACGGCGAGGTAGATCACATCTTGCGGCCACAGAACCAAGCCGAACAGATAAAACTTGCGGGCGGCCAGATCGAACAGCACCGCCTGTCGACCGTTCCACTGGAACCACGGCAAGCCATAGAAGATGGCTTGCGTGGCCAGCACCAGCCAGACGCGCCAACGCGCGAAGGCGCCTGTCACGGAGCGCGGATAAATCTTGCGCCGGACCTCATAGAGCATCTGCTCTGTCGGGACGTCTTCGGCACCTGCCGCCGTTGCGTTGGAGGCAGGCGAGATGTGGCCAACGAGGGGGCGCCAGGCGGGTTCTTGGTCGCTCATTGCTGGGCGCCCGGGTTGTTGTTCGACAGGCCCCACACGTAGGCGGCCAGCATGCGGATCTTCTCGGGCGAGAGCAGGTTCTCGTGCGCCGGCATGGTGTTGTCGCGGCCCTTGAGAATGGTCTCGACGATGGTCGCTTCCGAGCTGCCGTACAACCACGTGCGGTCGGTCAGGTTCGGGGCGCCCAGCGCCTGATTGCCCTTGCCGGTAGCCATGTGGCAGGCCGCGCAGACGGACTTGAAGGTCGGTTCACCGCGTGCGGCCTTGATCGGATCGTAAGCCAGGCCCGACAGTGAGCGCACGTAGTTGGCAACGTTCACCGCCTGATTGCCGTCCACCACCGCTGCCAGCGACGGCATCACGCCATGTCGGCCCTTGGTGATCGTCGTGAGGATCGTCTCCGGCTCACCGCCATACAGCCAGTCGCTGTCGGTCAGGTTCGGGAAGCCCTTCGAGCCGCCTGCGTCCGAGCCATGGCACTGCGCACAGTTGTTCAGAAACAGGCGCTGGCCGATCTCGCGTGCCTGCGGATCTGCGGCGATCTGCTTGATATCCATGCTCGCGTAGCGTGCATAGAGCGGTCGCACCTTCGCGTCGGCTGCCGCACGCTGCGACGCCAACTCGCCGCGCGACGAGAAACCCAGCACGCCACCGTAGGCACCCAGGCCCGGATACAGCACCAGGTACGCAGCCGCAAAGATGCACGCCAGCAGGAACATCCACATCCACCAGCGTGGCAGCGGGTTGTTCAGCTCGCGCAAGTCGCCGTCCCACACGTGGCCGGTATCGCCACCCGCGTTCTGGCCGGGCGCAATCGTAATGCGCCGCTGCGAGAACAGCAGCCACACACACCACACGATGCCCACCAGGGCAATCGCCGCGATGTAATACCCCCAAAAGTCCGAAATGAAGTCGCTCATGATTCTGTGTCCTTATTGATGCGGTCGCGACGCTTCTGCGCGCGCACCGGCGACCTCGGCCTCATCCGGCAGCATGAACGGCAGCATGGCCGACTCAGCATTGGCGGCGCGGCGATGCGCCGAGAACGCCCACCAGCTAATGCCGACGAACAGCACCAGGAAGACCGCCGTGGCAATTGCACTCAATGTGGCCATGACTTACTCCTTCGCGGCCGCAACGGTGGCCGGTGCCACTGGCTCGACCGCTACGTCATGAACGTTGCGCATTTCCACACCCAAGCCTTGCAGAAAAGCGACGACGGCGTCTTCCTCCGTCTTGCCTGCGAGCTGCTCGCGTGCACCGGCAATCTGTGCATCGGTGTACGGCACGCCGAGCTGGCGCAGCACGTGCATCTTCTTTTCGATGTCACTGTTGTCCAGCGGCGTCTTCGACAGCCATGCATACGCAGGCATGTTCGACTCGGGCACCACCTCGCGCGGATCACGCAAGTGGATGCGATGCCAATCATCGGAATAGCGCTGACCCACGCGCGCCAAATCCGGGCCAGTACGCTTGGAGCCCCAGAGGAACGGGTGATCGAACACGGATTCTCCGGCCATCGAATAGTGGCCGTAGCGTTCGGTCTCAGCGCGCAGCGTGCGCACCTGCTGCGAGTGGCAGCCGACACAGCCTTCGCGAATATAGATATCGCGCCCAGCCAGCCGCAACGGCGAATACGGTGCGATGCCCTTGACCGGCTCGGTGGTCGAATGCTGGAAGAACAGCGGCACGATCTGCACCAGCCCTGCGATGCTGACCACAACCAGCGTCGCCGCGATCAGGAAACCGATGTTCTTTTCCAGCGTCTCGTGCGAGAAGAAGCTTTTCTGTTGATTGCTCATGTTCATCTCCTCACTGCACCGCGACCAGCGGAGCCTGGGCCGATTGAGGAATCGGTGCGTCGATCGCCTTGCTGCCCTGGATGGTCTTGAACACGTTGAAGGCCATCAGCAGCATGCCGCCCAGGAAGCACAGGCCACCCAGCAGACGGATGATGTAGAACGGGTACGTCGCCTTCACCGCCTCGACAAAGCTGTAGGTGAGCGTGCCGTCGGGCTCGGTGGCGCGCCACATCAAGCCTTGCATCACGCCGGCGACCCACATGGCGGCGATATACAGCACCACACCGATGGTGGCCACCCAGAAGTGCACTTCAATCAGGCGCGTGCTGTACATCTTCTGGCGCCCAAACAGACGCGGGATCATGTAGTACATCGAGCCGATGGTGATCATCGCCACCCAGCCCAGCGCGCCGGAGTGCACGTGGCCGATAGTCCAGTCCGTATAGTGCGACAGCGCGTTGACGGTCTTGATGGACATCATCGAGCCCTCGAACGTCGCCATGCCGTAGAACGACAGCGCCACCACCAGGAACTTCAGGATCGGATCGGTGCGCAGCTTCTCCCAGGCACCCGAGAGAGTCATGATCCCGTTGATCATGCCGCCCCACGACGGCGCCAGCAGAATGAGCGAGAACACCATGCCCAGCGACTGCGCCCAGTCCGGCAGCGAGGTGTATTGCAGGTGGTGCGGGCCCGCCCACATGTAGGTGAAGTTCAGCGCCCAGAAGTGCACGATCGACAAGCGATACGAATAGATCGGGCGCTCGGCCTGCTTGGGCACGAAGTAGTACATCATCCCCAGGAAGCTGGTGGTCAGGAAGAAGCCCACCGCGTTGTGGCCGTACCACCACTGCACCATTGCGTCCTGCACGCCGGCGTAGGCCGAGTACGACTTCCACATCGTCACCGGCAGCTCGGCGTTGTTGACGATATGCAGCAGCGCAATCGTCAGGATGTACGCGCCGAAAAACCAGTTGGCCACGTAGATGTGCCGGGTCTTGCGCTTGACGATGGTGCCGAAGAACACCAGCGCGTAAGCGACCCACACGAGGGTGATCAGAATGTCGATTGGCCATTCCAGCTCTGCGTATTCCTTCGAGCTGGTGTAGCCCAGCGGCAGCGTGATGACGGCCGCCACGATCACCGCCTGCCATCCCCAGAACGTGAAGGCCGCCAGCGTGTCGGAGAACAGACGCGCCTGACACGTGCGCTGCACGACGTAGTACGACGTCGCAAACAGCGCGCTGCCACCAAAGGCAAAGATGACGGCATTGGTATGCAACGGACGCAGCCGGCCATACGTCAGCCAGGGCACTCCGAAGTTCAGTTGCGGCCAGATCAACTGGGCCGCGATCAGCGCACCGACCGCCATACCGACAATGCCCCAGACGATCGTCATGATCGAGAACTGGCGGACAACGCGGTAATTGAAGGTCTGGGTGGGCTGCAACGCGCTGGACGATTGCATGCTTGCTCCCCGAGTGTGTTGGTTTGATTCGATCATGTTAAGAATCGGGCGGCATTGAAGTCTTGACGTGCGTCAAGGCACCCCGGCCAATATGGTCAAGTCGTTCCGTCCCGCGGCATTGCGTCGCGTGCAGGGGTATCGGGGTCCAGCAGAATCGCTTCAGCGGGCGCCTTGAGATCGTCGTACTGCCCCGAGCCAACGGCCCACCACAGCACGCCAACAATCGCCACGACCAGCATCAGCGACAGCGGAATCAGCAGGAACAGCGTTTCCATTTCAATCCCTTAAACCGCTCTCGACAAACGCCACGCATTGAGCGCCACCAGCAGCGACGACACCGACATGCCGATGCCCGCCGCCAGCGGCGAGAGCCACCCCAGCGTGGCAAGCGGAATGCTGACCGCGTTATACGCAAAGGCCCAGCCGAGGTTCTGGCGCACCACGCGCAACGTGCGACGGCCAATCGACACGGCCTCGGTGATGGCGAACAGGCGCGGCTCGGTGAGGATGGCGTCGGCGCCGGCCTGGGCCAGCGGCGCGCCCGACCCGATGGCGATGGAGACCTGCGCCTGCGCGAGCAGCGGCGCATCGTTGATGCCGTCACCGACGGCCAGCACACGTGCGCCGTCCGCCTGCAGCTTGCGCACGTAAGCGCGTTTGTCTTCGGGGCTGGCGCCGCCCACCGCGTGGTCGATGCCAAGGCGGTTGGCCCACCAGTGCACGGTCTCGGGCGCATCGCCAGAAACGAGGTGCAAGCGCAACCCTTGTGCACGCAGCGC
The DNA here is from genome assembly GCA_963512445.1 of uncultured Ralstonia sp. Taxonomy (GTDB): domain Bacteria; phylum Pseudomonadota; class Gammaproteobacteria; order Burkholderiales; family Burkholderiaceae; genus Ralstonia. Next base: position 145,124 of record CAUPMS010000007.1, on the reverse strand, counting down.
GCTCAGGCATGCAGGCGCATCGGCACGCGGCGTATCGGCCAGCGTGAAGCGCGCGAGCGGTTGGCCATCACGGCCGAGCCAGACCGACGTGCATGCGGCCGCAGGCGGCACCTCTTCCATCGGCGCCTCCGTGCCGTAACGGATGGAGGCGACCGGCTGATCGGCGTAGTGCATCGCCGCGAACGGTTGCGTGCCCAACCGCATCAGCTGGTTGTCGACCATGGCATACACGCCCTGCCCCGGCACGTTAGTCACCCGCTCTAACGCCGGTAACGGCATTGCGCTGGAGGTGGCGGAGCGCAACGATTGAGCGATCGGGTGGTTCTCTGATTGCTCCATCGCGCACGCCAATGCCAGGCAATGTTCAGCATCCACATCGGCGAAGGTCTCGATGCTCAGCAGGCACAAACGCCCCTCGGTGAGCGTGCCGGTTTTGTCGAGCAGCACATCGGTGACGGCCGCCAGGTTTTCGATGGCGTGGCCGCGCGTGACCAGCACACCGCGCCGTGCCAGCGCGCCACTGGCCGCTGCCAGCGCAGACGGCATAGCCAACGACAGCGCGCACGGGCAGCTCACCACCAGCACCGCCACCGTAACGGCAAACACGCGCGACGGGTCGACCCACCACCACGCAACTGCGGTGAGCAACGCCCAGCCGAGCAGCACTGCCACAAAGCGGCCGGCCACGCGATCAGCGAGTTCGGCCATGCGGGGCTTGTCGGTCAACGCGCGCTCAAGCAGATCGACAATGGCGGCGAGGCGCGTCTGCGTACCTACGCGGTTCACACGCACGCGAATGGCGCTGACGACGTTGTAGCTGCCGGCCAGCACGGTCGCGCCCACGTCGCGCGAGCGCGGCACGCTTTCGCCGGAGAGAAGCGATTCGTCGATTTCGGTCGTGCCGTGTTCGATGATGCCGTCTGCGGGCAGGACTTCACCGGCGCGCACTTCCACGCAATCGCCTTGCTGCAACGTCGCAACGGGAACGGTTTCGAGCACGCCGCTTGCGGCATCGATGCGCCGGCAGGTGGCCGGCAGCTGACGCACGAGTGCCTCGGCACCGGAAGCCGCGCTCTGCCGTGCACGCAGCTCGAGATAACGCGCCGCCAGCAAGAAGGCGACGAACATCGTCACCGAATCGAAATAGGTTTCGCCATGGCCGCGCAGGGTCGCAACCACGCTGGCGATGAACGCTGCGCCAACCCCAAGCGCTACCGGCACGTCCATGCCGACGTGCACATGCCGTACTTGCCGCCACGCGTTGATGAAAATGGGCCGCGCCGAAATCAGCACCACAGGCACCGTCAGCACCAGGCTGGCCCACTGCATCAGGCGGGTCTGGCTGAGGGGGATATCGCTGCCGTGCAGGTACACCGGCCACGCGTACATCATCACCTGCATCATCCCGAGCATGGCGATGCCGAGCCGGATCAACAGGCTGCGGCGTTCTCGTGCCTCGGCCGTGCGGCGTGCGGATGGCTGATCGGGCCACGCCTCATAACCCACATCGGCAATCGCGGCAAACACGGCGGACAGGTGCATAGCGCCGACATTGCCCACAATGCGCGCGCGTTCGGTAGCGTAGTTGACGGTCGCTTCACGCACGCCCGGCACACAGGAGAGCGCACGTTCGATCAACCAGACGCATGCGGCGCAGCGCATGTCGCTGATGACGAGGGAAAGTTCTTCCGCGCCGTCTGCACGCGTGCGCACGAAGCGCTCTCGCATGACGGGCAGGTCGTAGGTTGCCCAGACAGCTTCGGCTTCGGTGCGACGATCACCTTCGATGGGCTTGGCAAAGGCGATCGGGCCGTCATAAACATGCCCCATGCCGGAGGCGTGCAGCGTTTGCGCAACGGCTTGGCAACCGGCGCAGCAGAACGCTTGGGATTGACCTGCAATGTCAACATGGAGCGCGGTGGCACCGTCCAACGGCGACACGCAGTGATAGCAGGTGATGTGCGATGCGCCCGCCTCGCCCATGACAATGGGCGAGCCTGTGCCCGCAACCGGCGTGGCTGGATGACTGGGGGCGAATGTCGTCGTCATTATGAGGACGATGCTAGCCAGCATCCCCCGACCCGCCTTTGATGCGCGTCAAGCACGGCGCAATAAAAATCAGCGGAAGATGCGACGCTAAAAGCACTCTAGGTGACCGCCCCCCTCCCGCAAAAAAATAGGCCGCCTATAGTGAGTAGCTGAACCAGGCAAACTGGAGGGCGCGACATGGCAACCGAATTCAGCCTGTACAACATCCATTGCGAGTGGGGCGAGCACGGGGCATCCGCGTTAGCGCCGCATTGCGACGCCGTCATCGTGGTGGACGTCCTGTCCTTTTGCACCTGTGTGGATGTGGCCGTGGCGCGTGGGGCCCGAATCTATCCGTACCCATGGCGCGATAGCAGCGCAGAAACCTTCGCGCGTCGAGCCGGCGCCATGCTGGCGGGCCACAACCGCAGCCAAGCCGGCTATACACTCTCGCCCACGTCGCTGCGTGAGTTGCCAATCGGCAGCAGCCTGGTTCTGCCCTCGCCCAACGGCGCAACGCTGGCACTCGCCACCGGATCAACGCCGACGTTTGCCGGTTGCCTGCGCAACGCTCGCGCCGTGGCGGAAGCCGCGTCCCGGCTCGGTCGTCGTATTGCCGTGGTGGCGTCAGGAGAGCGCTGGGCCGACGGCAGCCTGCGCCCGGCGCTGGAAGACTGGCTGGCCGCCGGTGCAATCGTGCATCATCTGTCGGAAACAGTTGTGGGCTTCCTACCGCAAGCGCTATCGCCCGAAGCGCTGGCCGCCCGCGCAATCTATCGCGAGGCGTCGCAGACCGGCATGATGAAAGCCTGGTTGCTCGACTCGGTGTCGGGCCGCGAACTGTGCGAACGCGGTTTTACCGAAGACGTGACCATGGCCTCGCAGACCGATGTGAGCAACGTCGCCCCGATGCTGGTGGAAGGCGCGTTCCGCAACGTCAATCGCAAGACCGAGCGCCTGCCGCAGGATTTCTTTGGCGCAAACCTGCGGCCCTCACAAGCCCCGCCGTCGCACCGCAACCCGCCGCCGACGTCGCACTAGGCACCAGGCGAAATCAGGTCAGTGACGTATCCACTTCGCGGCGAGGTGCCTCGAGGTATTCGCGCGATTGCATCTCGACAATACGCGACACGGTGCGCTGGAATTCATTGGCCATCTGACCTTCGGTGTACAACTCGTCGGCCGGCACTTCCGCCGACATCAGCAGCTTGACCTTGTGGTCGTAGAACACGTCGATCAGCCAGGTGAAGCGGCGCGCTTCGGAAGCCATGCGCGGCGTCATCTTGGGCACATCGGCCAGGACAACGGTGTGAAAGCGTGAGGCAATTTCCAGGTAGTCGTTCTGTGAACGCGGGCCACCGCACAGCGTGGCGAAATCGAACCACACTACGCCGCCGGCCTTACGCGCCGCGCGAATTTCACGGTGTTCGATACGCAGCACCGGCGATTCGTCCGGCACTTCCGCCACCGCTGCAAAAGCATCGCGCAACGCCGAGTTGGCCTTGGCACCCAACGGCGTGTAGTACGCCTGCACCTGCTCCATCGCGCGCTTGCGGTAGTCGACGCCAGCATCGACGTTCAAGACGTCGAGCTTCTGCTGGAGCAGCGCAATGGCTGGCAGCACGCGGTCGCGGTGCAGACCATCCGGATACAGCAAGTCCGGTCGGTAGTTGGACGTCATCACAAATTGCACGCCATTAACGAACAGCTGGTCGAGCAATCGGTGCAGGATCATCGCATCGGCGACGTCGCTGACATGGAATTCGTCAAAGCAGATCAAGCGGTAGCGCTTGGCGATGCGGCGGGCCAGTTCGTCCAGCGGATCAGCGCGGCCGCGCAGTTCTTCCAACTGGCGATGCACCTCGCGCATGAATTCGTGAAAATGCAGGCGCGTCTTGCGCACCAGCGGCACGCAGCTATAGAACGCATCCATCAGGAACGACTTGCCGCGCCCCACCCCGCCCCACATGTAAACGCCACGGGGCAACTCCGGGCGCACCAGCATCTTGCGAAGCGCGCTGGAGCGCCGGGCCTTGTAGGCGACCCATTCGTCGTAGCATTGCTGCAGGCGATCGACGGCGCGTTGCTGCGCCTCGTCGGGCTGATAGCCGCGTGCCTTCAGTTCCTGTAAGTAGGTTTCCTGGACGTTCATCTGCTTGATGTGCGTGGGGCACCGTTTGCGGGCCCCAATGGACTGATGCCCGGCAATCTTGTGGATTCGCCGGGCATCGTGCTTGCCTTGCGGCTAGCAATTACATATTGAGTTGACGCTTATCGACCGCCAGCGCAGCTTCGCGCATCACTTCCGACATTGACGGATGCGGATGGCAGATACGGCCGATGTCTTCAGCCGCAGCCTTGAACTCCATTGCCACGACGGCTTCAGCAACCAGATCCGACGCGTTGGCCGCCACGATGTGCACACCCAGGATTTCGTCGGTCTTCGCATCGGCGATGATCTTGACGAAACCGTCGGACGCGCCCATGCCCAGCGCACGGCCGTTGGCCATGAACGGGAACTGGCCAGCCTTGGTCTCGCGGCCTTCGGCCTTGAGTTGCTGCTCGGTCTTACCAACCCATGCGATTTCCGGGTACGTGTAGATGACCCACGGAATGCAGTTGTAGTCGATGTGCGGCTTCTGACCAACGATGCGCTCGGCCACGGCCACGCCTTCGTCTTCTGCCTTGTGCGCCAGCATCGGGCCACGCACCACGTCACCGATCGCCCACAGGTTCGGCAGCTTGGTCGCGCAGTGGTCGTCAACCTCGATAAAGCCACGCTGATCCGCCGCCAGGCCGATCGCTTCCAAGCCCAGGTTGTCGGTGTTCGGCACGCGGCCGATCGAGACGATCAGCTTGTCGCACTCCAGCACTTGCGCGGCGCCGGCGGCGTCGGTGTAGTTCACCTTCACACCCTTGGCCGACGATTCGATCTCGCCGACCTTCACGCCGACGTTGATCTTCAGGCCCTGCTTGGTCAGCAGTTTGTTGGCTTCCTTGGCAACGGATTCGTCCGCTGCGCCGAGGAAGCTCGGCAGTGCTTCGAGAATCGTGACTTCGGCACCCAGGCGGCGCCACACCGAGCCCAGCTCCAGGCCGATCACGCCGGCGCCGATCACGCCCAGCTTCTTCGGCACTTCGCCAAATTTCAGCGCGCCTTCGTTGTCGGCAACGATCACGTTGTCGACCGGCACGTTCGGCAGATGGCGCGCCTTCGAGCCGGTGGCGATGATCACGTGCTTGGCGGTCACGACTTCCGTGCCAGCCTTGCCCGCAACTTCCACCTGGTAACCCGCGTCGGTCTTGCCGACGAACTTGCCGTACCCCTTGAGCAGCGTCACCTTGTTCTTGCGGAACAGGAACTCGATGCCCTTGGTCATCTTGCCGACGATGTCGTCCTTGCGCTTGAGCATCTTGGCAACGTCAACCTTCACGCCATCCACCGTGATGCCGTGGTCGGCCAGGTGATGGTTCACGTTCTCGAACTCTTCCGACGAGGCCAGCAGCGCCTTCGACGGAATGCAACCGACGTTCAGGCAGGTGCCGCCCAGACGCGGTTCGCTCTTCGGATCGTCGTAGGCGTTGCCTTCGCAGCAAGCCACGTTCAGGCCAAGCTGGCCAGCGCGGATGGCGGCAATGTAGCCACCGGGGCCGGCGCCGATCACCAGCACGTCAAATTCTTTGCTCATGGAGAAATCCTCGATTCGGACGCCGCCGCACCGATCGGGCAGCAGCGTCTCGTGTCATCAACGCGGTCGATTACAGGTCCAGCAGCAGGCGTGCCGGATCTTCCAGCGCTTCCTTCATGGCGACCAGACCCAGCACGGCTTCACGGCCGTCGATGATGCGGTGGTCGTAGGACATGGCGAGGTAGTTCATCGGACGAACCACGACTTGACCGTTCTCTACCACAGCGCGGTCCTTCGTGGCGTGCACGCCCAGGATGGCCGATTGCGGCGGGTTGATGATCGGGGTCGACAGCATCGAGCCGAACGTACCGCCGTTCGAGATCGAGAACGTGCCGCCGGTCAGGTCGTCCAGCGTCAGCTTGCCGTCCTGGGCCTTTTTGCCGAATTCTGCAATCTTCTTCTCGATGTCGGCCAGGCTCATCTGGTCTGCATTGCGCAGGATGGGCACCACCAGACCACGCGGCGAGCCGACAGCGATACCGATGTCGAAGTAGCCGTGGTAGACGATGTCGTTGCCGTCCACCGAAGCGTTGATGACCGGGTACTTCTTCAGCGCGTGGACAGCCGCCTTCACGAAGAACGACATGAAGCCGAGCTTCACGCCGTGGGCCTTCTCGAACTGGTCCTTGAACTTGGCGCGCAAGTCCATCACCGGCTTCATGTTGACTTCATTGAAGGTGGTGAGGATGGCGTTGGTCGATTGCGATTGGATCAGACGCTCGGCGATGCGGGCACGCAGGCGGCTCATCGGCACGCGCTCTTCCGGACGGTCGCCCAGGGCGGCAAAGTCCACCGGCGCAGCGACTTGCTGCAGGGCCGGACGTGCGGCCTGCGGAGCAGCAGCGGCAGCGGCAGCCGGCTTGGCACCACCAGCCACCGCACCCAGCACGTCACCCTTGGTGACGCGGCCATCGCGGCCCGTGCCGGCCACTTGGCCCGCCGACAGGTTGTTCTCGGCCATCAGCTTGGCAGCCGACGGCATAGCCACGCCACCCGTGGCAGCAGCGGCCGGAGCAGCGGCCGGAGCAGCAGCCGGTGCAGGGGCTGCGGCAGCGGGTGCCGGTGCGGCAGCGGCCGGAGCAGCAGCGCCTGCCTTGCCTTCGGTGTCGATCTTCGCCAGCAGTTGCTCCGACGTGACGGTTGCACCGTCAGCCACCAGCACTTCCGCCAGCACGCCAGCCGACGGAGCCGGCACTTCCAGCACGACCTTGTCAGTCTCGACTTCGATCAGGATTTCGTCCTGGGCCACGGCTTCGCCCGGCTTCTTCTTCCAGGAGATCAGCGTGCCCTCTTCAACGGACTCGGAAAACTGCGGGACCTTGACTTCAACGATAGCCATTTCGATGGTTCCTTGGATTCATGTACGCGTGCTCCTTCTTCTTGAGGAGCAGCGCTTCAATTCGATTACGGTGGAATTCGGGAGCGAGGATGCACCAAGGCGATAGCCGAAGCTGCCGCCTTGGTGCGGGTGTCGCTTACTTGTTCAGCACGAAGCCCTTGAGCTTGCCGAACGCAGCATCGATCAGCGCCTTCTGCTGCTCGTTGTGCTTCGCGTAGTAGCCCACGGCCGGCGATGCCGATGCCGGGCGGCCTGCGTAGCCCAGCTTCTGACCCTCGGTCATGTTTTCCAGAATGTAGTGCTGCACGAAGAACCAAGCGCCCTGGTTCTGCGGCTCGTCCTGGCACCACACCACTTCAGCGAGGTTCGGGTACTTCTTCAGCTCGGCCGCAAACGCCTTGTGCGGGAACGGATAGAGCTGTTCCACACGGATGATGGCGGTGTCGGTCTGGCCGCGTTCCTTGCGAGCGTTGACGAGGTCGTAATAGACCTTGCCCGAGCAGGCCACGACACGCTTGACCTTGGCGGCGTTCAGATCTTCGGCCGTATCGGCGATCACCGTTTCGAAATGGCCCTTGGCCAGATCGGTCAGCGGCGACACAGCGTCCTTGCTGCGCAGCAGCGACTTCGGCGTCAGGATGATCAGCGGCTTGCGGAACATCCGGATCATCTGGCGACGCAGCAGGTGGAAGATCTGCGCCGGCGTGGTCGGCTGCACCACTTGCATGTTGTGGTCTGCGCAGAGCTGCAGGTAGCGCTCCAGGCGTGCCGAGCTGTGCTCCGGACCTTGACCTTCGTAGCCGTGCGGCAGCATCAGCGTCAGACCCGAGGCGCGGCCCCACTTCACTTCGCCCGACGAGATGAACTGGTCGATCACGACCTGCGCGCCGTTGGCGAAGTCGCCGAACTGGGCTTCCCAGATCACCAGGGTGTTCGGCTCGGCCGACGAGTAGCCGTACTCGAAGCCCATCACGGCCTCTTCCGACAGCACCGAGTCGATGACCGTGAACGGTGCCTGGCTTTCCGATACGTTCTGCAGCGGGATGTAGCTGCCGGCGTCCCAGCGCTCGCGGTTCTGATCGTGCAGCACGGCGTGGCGGTGCGTGAACGTACCGCGGCCGGCATCCTGACCGGTGATACGCACCGGGTAGCCCGATGCCACCAGCGAGGCGAAGGCCAGATGCTCACCCATGCCCCAGTCCAGCGAAACATCGCCCTTGCCCATCTTGGCGCGGTTGTTGACGACGTTCTCAACCAGCGGGTGCAGCTTGAAGTGCTCAGGAATGGCGGTGATGCGCTCAGCCAGACGCTTGAGCTCGGCCATCGGCACAGCGGTATCTGCCGCGTCCGTCCACTTGCGGTTCAGGAACGGCAGCCAATCCACGGCGAACTTGTTCTTGAAGTTCGACAGCACCGGGTCGACCGTGTGCTTGCCGGCGTCCATGGCGGCGCGGAATTCCTGCACCAGGCCGTCCGGCTCTTCGGCCTTCAGCGTGTTTTGCGTGACGAGCTTGTCTGCGTACAGCTTGCGCGTACCGGGGTGCGTGCCGATCTTCTTGTACATCAGCGGCTGCGTCATCGCCGGCGTGTCTTGCTCGTTGTGGCCGAGCTTGCGGAAGCAGATGATGTCGACCGCGATGTCCTTCTGGAACTCCGTGCGGAAGTCGATGGCCAGTTGCATGGCCAGCACGACGGCTTCCGGATCGTCGCCGTTCACGTGCAGCACCGGCGCTTCGATCATCTTGATGACGTCGGTACAGTACAGCGTCGAGCGTGAGTCGCGCGGGTCCGACGTCGTGAAGCCGATCTGGTTGTTGATGACGATGTGGATCGTACCGCCCGTGCCGTAACCACGCGTTTGCGCGAGGTTCAGCGTTTCCATCACGACGCCCTGGCCAGCGAAGGCCGCGTCACCGTGCACTTGCACAGCCAGCACTTGCGCGCCGTGCTTGTCGTCGCGACGCTCTTGGCGCGCCTTGACCGAGCCTTCCACGACCGGGTTGACGATTTCCAGGTGCGACGGGTTGAACGCCAGCGACAGGTGGACGGGGCCGCCCGGGGTGGTCACGTCGCTCGAGAAGCCCTTGTGGTACTTCACGTCGCCGGCCGGCAGATCGTCCACGTGCTTGCCTTCGAATTCGGCAAACAGGTCGGCGGGCATCTTGCCCAGCGTGTTGACCAGCACGTTCAGACGGCCGCGGTGGGCCATGCCGATCACGATTTCCTGCACGCCCTTCTCGCCGGCGCGCTGGATCATTTCGTCCATGGCCGCGATGAAGCTCTCGCCGCCTTCCAGCGAGAAGCGCTTCTGACCGACGTACTTGGTATGGAGGAAGCGCTCGAGGCCTTCAGCGGCCGTCAGGCGTTCCAGGATGTGCTTTTTCTTTTCAGCCGAGAAGGTCGGCTTGGAGCGGATGGTTTCCAGACGCTCCTGCCACCAGCGCTTTTGCGCCTGGTCGCTGATGTACATGAATTCGGCGCCGATCGAACCGCAGTACGTTTCGCGCAGATTGTTGACCAGCTCGCGCAGGCTCATCGACTCCTTGCCGAAATACGTATTGCTGGCGTTGAAAACGATGTCCTGGTCGGCTTCGGTGAAACCGTAGAAAGCCGGGTCCAGATCCGGAACCGGCGGGCGCTCCTGACGCTTGAGCGGGTCAAGATCGGCCCAACGCAGGCCCACATTGCGGTACGCGGCAATCAGCTGCGTGGCCGACACGCGCTTGCGACCCATGTCGGAATCGGCAGACGCGACGATCGTCTTGATCGGGCCAGCTTTGGCGCGCTCAGCAAACGAGGTGACGATGGGGGCGTGGGCGATATCCCGGGCGTTGGAACCGTCGACGGCGGGGACGTTCTGCAGCGCATCGAAGTACGCGCGCAGTGCCTCGCTAACGGACGTGGGATCTTGAAGGTACGCTTCGTACTGATCTTCAACGTAGGCGGCGTTACCGCCGGACAGGTACGAAGTGTCCAGGTACTGCTTATACAGCTCAGTCATGGGGCGCTCACTTTTCTCCGGGTCTGCCGGAGTTCAGCGGGTTCATCAACCTTCCGCGACACGGCTTGACCGGTTAGCGGATCGCAAACTAAATCGCCTGAAATCACCTGGCCGGACCGAATCGCGCATAGCAAAAAGGAGGTACCGAGACAGCTTTTACAGACAAGTTGTGCGGGAAGGACCTAAGTCTTCACGGAGGGGAAGCATAGCATGTTTATAAGCAATATTCTGATTCTTTGACGTGACAAGCGACCCTCGCCATGTCACGCAAAAGCCATGCTTTCATCACATTCAGGCGGCCGAAATACGATCCACCCAATCGGTAATCAGGCCGTCCAGCCCGGCGCCCCAGAGCAATTGGGCGCGATCCAGGTCGTTGACCGTATAGCAGCAAACGCGAAAGCCGGCGGCGTGTGCCTCGTCAATGATCTCGGGCGTCAGTTCACGGTGGTTGGCGTCGAGCGCAACGCAATCCAACGCGCGCAGACGGTCAAGCCAATCGGCGGGCAGCTTGTCGAGCAGCAACGCGCGCGGTAGCTCAGGAGCGGCTTCACGTGCGGCGGCCAGTGCTTCTTCCGAGAACGACGACAGCAGCGGCGGCACATCAGCGCCTGCCCACAGCACGCGAGCATCGAGTGCGACGGCCGCCCCGGTACGCCATTCGGCACCCGGCACAGGTTTGATCTCGATATTGGCGAGGAAGTTGTTGGCGCGCAGGTAGCGGGCGATGGCCGCCAGCGTGGGCACCGGCTCGCCGGCGTAGGCGGGGCTGTGCCAACTGCCGGCATCCAGTTGCGCGATCTGGCCAAGCGTGAGCGCATCGAGGCGGCCAGTGCCATTCGTTGTGCGATCGAGCGTGGCGTCGTGCAGCAGCACTGCCACGCCGTCGCCCGAGAGCTTCACGTCGAACTCGAACATGTGATAGCCGAACGACGCGCCGTGACGAAAGGCGGCGAGCGTGTTCTCAGGCGCCAGCTTGCCAGCGCCGCGGTGCGCAATGGCGCGCGGATACGGCCAGGCCGGCAAGGCGCGGGCGTCGCTCATGCCAGGGCCTCGATGCGGCGCGTGCTTTCCGGATCGAACCAGTGCAGGTGTTCGGCCGACGCGGTGATGGGTAGCTTGTCGCCGGCCTTCACGTTGGCGTGCGGCTCCAAGCGAACCACAACGGGATGACCCGCCAGCGCACCGTACGCGAAGGCATCTGCGCCGAGGGCTTCGACCACTCGTACGTCGATAAAGGCGATGGCCTGGTCGGCCGAGCACGGCTCGATGTGCTCAGGGCGCAAACCCATCAGCGCGCGCTCCGGCAGGTGAAGGCCCATCGGCAGATGGCCGAGCGTGGCCGCCTCACTGCCCACATTCGCGCCCTCCTTCGCGCCATCCACACGGATTTGCGTGCCGCCGCCGGCATTGCGCGACACGGGCACGAGGTTCATCGGCGGCGAGCCGATAAAGCTGGCCACGAAGGTGCTGGCCGGGCGTGAGTACACCTCCAGCGGCGTGCCGATCTGCTCGACCCGGCCACCATTGAGCACCATCATGCGATCAGCCAGCGTCATGGCCTCGACCTGATCGTGCGTGACGTACAGGCTGGTCGTGCGCAGACGGCGATGCAGATCCTTCAGTTCCAGGCGCATCTGCACGCGCAGCTTGGCATCAAGGTTCGAGAGCGGCTCATCGAACAGGAACACGGCGGGCTCACGCACGATTGCGCGACCCATGGCCACACGCTGGCGCTGACCGCCCGAGAGCTGGCGCGGCTTGCGATCAAGCAGCTTGCCGAGTTCGAGAATGCCTGCGGCCTGCTCCACACGCGCTTGAATGTCGCTCTTGGGCAAGCCGCGAATCTTCAAACCGTAGGCCATGTTGTCGAACACGCTCATGTGCGGATACAGCGCGTAGTTCTGGAACACCATCGCAATATCGCGCTCGGCCGGTTCGAGTTCGTTGACAACGCGATCCCCGATCCACACCTCACCGCCGGTGATGGGCTCCAGGCCCGCCACCATGCGCAGCAGCGTCGATTTGCCACAGCCCGAGGGGCCAACGATGACGATGAATTCGCCGTCGCCGATTTCCATGTCGATGCCATGCACGACCTGGAGGTTGGCGTAGTGCTTCTGAACGTTGCGTAGAGACAGTTTTGCCATCTTGAGTCTTCTATTCTTTTGTTTCTCGCTTACTTCTCAGTTTCCACCAGGCCCTTCACGAACCACCGCTGCATGCCGATCACGATTGCAGCAGGCGGCAGCATGGCCAGCATGACGGTGGCCATCAGCAGGTTCCAGTCGGTGGCGGAATCGCCGGAGCGGGAGATCATTTGTGTCACGCCCAGCACGATCGGGGTCATGTTCTTTTCGGTCGTGATCAGCAGTGGCCAGAGGTACTGGTTCCAGCCGTAGATGAACTGGATCACGAACAGCGCAGCGATGCTGGTGCGCGAAAGCGGCAGCACCACGTCCCAGAAGAACTTGAGCGGACCGGCGCCATCGATGCGCGCGGCCTCTGCCAGTTCATCGGGAATGGTCAGAAAGAACTGCCGGAACAGGAACGTCGCCGTGGCCGATGCGATGATCGGAATCGTCATCCCGGCGTAGCTGTTCAGCATGCCGAGGTCCGACACCACCTTGTATGTCGGCAGAATCCGCACTTCCACCGGAAGCATCAGCGTGACGAAGATCAGCCAGAAGAACGTCTTGCGCAGCGGGAATTTGAAATAGACGATCGCAAACGCCGAGATGATGGAGATCGCGATCTTCCCGAGCGAAATGCCCAGCGCCATGATCAGGCTGTTCATCAACATGGTGCCGACCGGCGTGGCCGAGTTGCCCATGCCGTGCGTAAGCACCTCGCGGTAGTTCTCGATCAGGTGCGGGCCGGGGATCAGCGTCATTGGAGCCTGCAGCACCTGCTCGGTCGTGAGCGACGATGCGACGAAGACCACATACACCGGAAACGCCACGACGATCACACCGAGGATGAGCACGACGTGGGTGAGGAAGTCCAGGAATGGACGGCGTTCAATCATGGTTCTTATGCCCTCCTTTTTAGTATTGGACTTTGCGTTCAACGTAGCGGAACTGCACGATCGTCAGTACGATCACCATCCCCATGAGGATCACCGACTGTGCAGCCGAGCCACCGATATCGAGCCCACGCACGCCGTCCTGGTACACCTTGAAGACCAGCGTCTCGGTTGCTTTGAACGGACCGCCCTGCGTGACTGAATCGATGATGGCGAAGGTATCGAAGAATGCGTACACGACGTTCACCACCATCAGAAAGAAGGTCGTGGGCGAGAGCAGCGGAAACACGATCGACCAGAAGCGCTTCCACGGCCCGGCACCGTCGATGGCCGCCGCTTCAATCAGCGACTTCGGAATGCTCTGCAGCCCCGCGAGGAAGAACAGGAAGTTGTAGCTGATCTGTTTCCACGCCGCGATGATGACGACCAGCAACAGCGCCTGATTGCCGTTGAGCACGAAGTTCCAATCCACACCCATCTTACGGATCACGAACGACACGATGCCCAGCGACGGGTTGAACAGGAAGCTCCACAGCACGCCGGCCACAGCCGGCGCAATGGCATACGGCCAGATCAGCAGGGTCTTGTAGAACGTTGCGCCACGCAATGCGCGATCGGCAAAGTACGCCAGCGCCAACGAAGTTCCCAAGCCGACGAGCGCGACGCCAATGGCGAACACCGCCGTGGTCTGGAACGACCCGAGGTAGGTCGGATCGCTGAAGAGATCGCGAAAATTCTCCAGCCCCACGAATTCAAGGTTGATGCCAAAGGCGTCCTGACGCAGCAGCGACTGATACAGCGCCTGCCCTGCGGGCCAGAAAAAGAACACCAGAGTGATGACGATCTGCGGGGCAACCAGCACATAGGGCAGCCAGCGCGATCGGAAAACGACGCGTTTTTCCATGCGACATTCCAAAAACGCACCGCCGGCCAGTGCAAGCGCACAAGGCCGGCGGTTGACGACAAGCGCGGTGTTGCGCTTATTCCTTGACGGTCTTCTCGAAGCGGACGAGCAGTTCGTTGCCGCGTGACACTGCAGTGTCCAGCGCTTCCTTCGGCGTCTTCTTGCCGGCCCAGACGGCTTCCAGCTCTTCGTCAATCACCTGACGGATCTGCGGGAAGTTGCCCAGACGGATGCCGCGCGACTTGTCGGTCGTCTTGACGATCATCTGCTTGACGGCCACGTCGGCGCCCGGGTTCTTGTCGTAGTAGCCAAACTTCTTCGTCAGCTCATACGCTTCCATCGTGACAGGCAGGTAGCCGGTCGACTGGTGCCAGTCGGACTGGATATCCGGGCGCGACAGGAACGTGAAGAACTTCGCTACGCCCTTGTACTCCTCAGCCTTGTGGCCGCCCATCACCCACAGCGAAGCGCCGCCGATGATGGTGTTCTGCGGCGCGCCGGGCACGCCTGCTTCGTACGGCAGCGGTGCCGGGCTGAACGCGAACTTGGTGCCCACGCCCTTGCGGATGTTCGCCAGCCCAGCCGACGAACCGGTGTGCATGGCGCACTCACCCGCGATGAACTTCGCCTTCGGCTCGTCCTTGCGGCCGGCGTAGGTGAAGTAGCCCTTCTTCTCCATGTCGAGCAGGTTCTCGATGTGCTTGACCTGCACCGGGCCGTTGAAGTTCAGGCGAGCCTTGGCACCACCAAAGCCGTTGTTCTCGGTGGCAAACGACACGTTGTGCCACGCAGAGAAGCTCTCCAGATGCACCCACGACTGCCAGTCGGTCGTGTAGCCGCACGGCACGCCGGCCGCCTTCAGCTTGGCCGCATCAACAGCCACTTCCTGCCACGTTGCGGGCGGCTTGTTCGGGTCAAGGCCGGCCTTCTTGAAGGCGTCCTTGTTGTAATACATGATCGTCGTCGAGCTGTTGAACGGGAACGACAGCATCTCGCCCTTGTTCGACGTGTAGTAGCCCGCCACTGCCGGCACGTAGGCCTTCGGGTCAAACTTCTCGCCGGCGTCCTTCATGATCTTGGCTACCGGCACGATGGCGCCCTTGGCGTTCATCATCGTTGCGGTGCCCACCTCGAACACCTGCAGGATGGCCGGTGCGTTGCCGGCGCGGAATGCCGCGATGCCTGCGGCCAGCGATTCATCGTACTGGCCCTTGTAGACTGGCACGATCTTGTAGTCAGACTGGCTGGCGTTGAACTTGGTGGCGATCTCGTTCACCTTGTCGTTCAGGGCGCCTTCCATCGAATGCCACCATTGGATTTCCGTCACTGCGTACGCGCCTTGCGCAAACGTACACGCGGCCAACACTGCCGCCGCCCCCGCAATTTTCTTGATCGACATCATTTCTCCTGTTTTCACGACCCCGGTGGGCTCACTTGCTCCGCCCACGGCGCGCCGACTCTAACTCAACGATCGGGCAGTTTTATGACAGCGGGATGTTACTTGCCTTTCTGTCACAAAGAAATCGGGAAATCCCTCCAAGGTTTGGCTTGCAACGGCCGTTAGAATGAGTTGAAGCCATTCTCTATTGCACTCGCAGCATGCTCGCTCCGCCCACCACCCCTGCCGCTCCGGACTCGCCTGAAACCACGCCCATCATCGCCGCGCGACGCGTTCCGCTGGCGCTGCATCAGCTCTCGGATGATGCACTGCGCAATATCACCGGCGTCTTCACCGACGTGGACGGCACGCTCACCACGCAGGGCAAGCTGCCAGCGCAGACATATTCGGCGCTGGAACGACTGCACCGTGCCGGCATCAAGGTCGTACCGGTGACCGGCCGCTCGATTGCCTGGTGCGAAGTCATCGCGCGGCTGTGGCCCGTCGACGCGGTGATCGGCGAGAACGGCGCGTTTGCCATGCGCGTCGATTCGCGTGGGCATCTGGCCACCGATTTCGTTGACGACGCGCAAACGCGCGCACGCAATCTGGAGCGCATCCGCGAAGTGGGTGCGGAGATCCGGCGCGCGGTACCGGGTTCAGCGCTGGCGACGGATCAGGCCTGGCACGCAGCCGACCTCGCCGTCGACCATGCCGAACAAGTCCCACCACTGCCGCAGCACGCCGTGCAGCACATCGTCGACATCATGCGCACGCATGGCATGCATGCCACCGTCAGCTCAATCCACGTCAACGGTTGGTTCGGCAAGCACGACAAACTGAGCGCCAGCGTGTCGCTCGCCCGCCGCGCGTTCGGCATCGACTTGCATGCCGAGCGTGAACGCTGGGTGTTCGTGGGCGATTCGGCCAACGACGCGGCGATGTTCGAGTTCTTCCCGCTCTCGGTAGGCGTGGCCAATGTGTTGGACGTGATCGATACGCTGCCCGTACCGCCCACTTATCTGACCGAGGCCGAGGGCGGCGGCGGCTTTGCCGAAGTGGCTGAGCGCATCCTCGGTGCGCGCTCCCCCGCTCCGCCCGCCCCGCGCGACTGACGCGACCGACACACCATCCTCGCAGCGCACAAGAGCTGGGGGTCCAGCGTCGCTTGCCGCACACGGCACGACGCTTGCGCCGAAATTGGGCGTTGCACCGCTTTGCACCATGTGACGGCCTCATAACGGTGCATGCGGCGCCAACGCCCTTTTCACGCAACCGACAGGAGCCTCCATGCAAACAGAGAAACTGCGCCAGCGTTTTGAACATGCGGAAAGCACCATCGCCGAACTGGCCCGGACCTGCGCCTCGCACAAGGACGTGCCCGATTCGCTGAAGCAATCGATCCAGCAACTGGACGACCAAGCCCGCCAATGTCACTCGCGCCTGGAAAGCGCCGAAGACCAGCAAACCTTTGTCGAGGCCATCGACAAGCTCGAAGCGTGCTCCGACCGCGCGAAGATGGCCTGCCAGAACGCGAGCGGCAAGGTAGACCATTCCGTGGAAACCGCCGTCATGCGTGCCCACGAAGAGCTGTCACAGCTGAAGCACAAGCTGCACTAAACGCACAGCGCGTTCACGGCGCAAAAAAAGGGCGGATTCCCTAACCGGAGATCCGCCCAATCCCAATCGCCAAGCTCGACGATATTCGGTTGAACTGGCCGCGCTGACGGCGTGTCAGTCGAAGCCCAGTTCCTGCAATTTGCGCGTGATGGTGTTACGGCCGATGCCCAGACGCGTTGCCGCCTCAACGCGACGCCCGCGCGTAACCCCGAGCGCAGCTTCCAGAATCGCCTTCTCAAAGCGACGAGTCAGTGCGTCCATCACGTCAGGCTGACCCGCTTCGAGCATGGCCTTGGCCTCGCCCGCCAGCGCGCGCTCCCAACCCGCGGCAATCGATGCGCCCACCGACGTGGTGGAGAGCAATGTGTCCGCCGACGGCGCAACGCCATATGGCTCTCCGCCATGCGAAGGCTCGCCGATGAAAACCGGGCGTGCTGTGGCATCGCCCATGGCCGGCAACATCTGCGCATTGCCGCGCACGAGGTCGGCGGGCAAATCCTTGCTTTCGATGGTCTGCGCCGGCGCCATCACGGTCAGCCAATTGCAGAGGTTTTCCAGTTGCCGCACGTTGCCAGGGAACGGCAGCGTGGCGATATGCGCCAGCGCATCGTCCGACATGCGCTTGGGCTCCACGCCCAGTTCCTTGGCACTTTTCTGCAGGAAATGACGCGCCAGCAGCGTGATGTCTTCCGGGCGCTCACGCAGCGCGGGCAAGCGCAGACGGATCACGTTCAGGCGGTGGAACAAATCCTCGCGGAACAGGCCGTCCTTGACGCGCGTTTCAAGATTCTGGTGCGTGGCCGCGATGACACGCACGTTGGCCTTGAGCGGGTTGTGTCCGCCCACGCGATAGAAGTGCCCGTCCGACAGCACGCGCAGCAAACGCGTCTGCAGATCGAACGGCATGTCGCCGATTTCATCAAGGAAGAGCGTGCCGCCCTCAGCCTGCTCGAAGCGGCCGCGACGCATGGTCTGCGCGCCGGTGAAGGCGCCGCGCTCGTGGCCAAACAGTTCGGATTCCAGAAGGTCTTTCGGAATCGCCGCCGTATTCAGCGCAATAAACGGGCCGCTCGCGCGCGGGCTGTGCTTGTGCAGCGCGCGCGCCACCAGCTCCTTACCCGAACCGGATTCCCCGGTGATCAGCACCGTCACGTTCGACTGCGACAACCGGCCAATCGCGCGAAACACGTCCTGCATTGCCGGTGCCTGACCGAGGATCTCGGGCGCATCGCCCAGGCGGTCCTCGATCTCCTCTTCACGCAGGCTTTCTTCCAGCGCGCGGCGAATCAACTCGACCGCGCGATCCACGTCGAACGGCTTGGCGAGGTATTCGAAGGCACCGCCCTGAAACGCGGCCACGGCGCTGTCCAGGTCGGAATACGCGGTCATGATGATGACCGGCAGCCCCGGGTGCTTGGCCTTGATGGCCTGCAGCAGATCCAGCCCCGAGCCACCCGGCATGCGCACGTCGGAGATCAGCACTTGCGGCGTCTCGTCATCCAGCGCGTTGAGCGCATCGCGCGCGTTGGTGAAGCTGCGCGACAGCAAGCTCTCGCGCGCCAGCGCTTTCTCAAGGACCCAGCGGATGGATTGATCGTCGTCGACTATCCAGATTGGCTTCATGTGTTGGTTCGTCTGCTTGACTTCATAACTCGACACTGCGGCCTGGTCCCTGTGCGCTGCCGTCAGTGCAGTGGCACGAGAATGCGGAAATCCGTCTGACCGGGCCTGCTCTCGCACTCGATCAGGCCATCGTGCTGCTGCACGAACGTCTGCGCGAGTGTCAGGCCCAGCCCGCTTCCCCCCTCCCGCCCAGACACCAGAGGGAAGAAGATTCGCTCACGGATGTCGTCCGGAATACCAGGACCGTTGTCCACCACATGCAAGTCCAATGCCAGCTTGTAAAGACGTTTGGCAATCGTGACTTTGCGTGCGACGCGCGTGCGCAGGATGATCTCGCCGTCGCCCTGCGCAATGCGGGGGCCAAGCGCATGCGCCGCGTTGTGAACGATGTTGAGCACCGCCTGGATGAGTTGCTCCTTGTCGCCGCGAAACTCTGGCAGGCTCGCATCGTAGTCGCGCACGATGCGCAGGCCTTGCGGAAACTCCGCCAGCACCACCGAGCGCACACGCTCCAGCACCTCGTGGATGTTCACGTCGCCAACAATGTGCGGATGCCGGTGCGGCTCCAGCAAGCGGTCAACCAGCGTCTGCAGCCGGTCGGATTCCTTGATGATGACCTGCGTGTACTCGCGCAAAGACCGCTCGGGCAGCTCGAATTCCAGCAACTGCGCAGCGCCGCGAATGCCGCCCAGCGGATTCTTGATCTCGTGCGCGAGGTTGCGGATCAGTTCCTTGTTGGCGGAAGTCAGATCGAGCAGACGCTCTTCGCGCTCGCTGCGGATCTTCTGCTCGTTGGGCAGCAGCTCCAGCAACACCGAGCCGGGCGCAAAATCGAGTGCGCCCACCACGGCATGCGCGTGCAACGGCTCGTGGCCCGCGCGGTCGAGCGACACGTCGCGCCGCTTGGCGTCGAACTGGCGGCCGGCCACGGTGGCGATCATTTCGCCCAACTCCGACGGATCCGCAAACAGCTCGTGCAGCGACATTTCCACCAACTGGCGACGGGACACGGCCAGTGCGGCTTCAGCGGCGGGATTGGCGTAGAAGACCGTCAGCGCCGGATGGCGGACGAAGAGGATGGGATTGGGCACCGCGTCGAGCCCGGGGAACGACGGCGGTGCACCATGTGAAAACGGAATCGGCGGCGGCCCGTCAATGGGCTCGCCTGCGGATACCTCCAGCCCGGCGGCGGAGGCTGACGCCGCAGATGGCGTCGCCTGTTCCTGCTCATCGCGGCGTGCCGCTTTGCGGATCAGTCGACGCATCGTTCACCTACTCCTTGAGATTGCCCAGCTCCCGGCGGATCGAATCGACATTGGCCTGGCTGCGCTCGATGTCGCCCTTCAACTGCGCGGTGCGGTCCAGATACTTCTGATAGTTACGCTCATTGCCCTGGCGTTCGGGCTGACCGTTGTTGTATTCGGTCTTCAACGCCTGGAGCTTGCGCTCCTCGTCTGCCAACTCGGCCTCCAGCACCTGGCGGCGTTCGCCGTCACGCGCCTTCTGCGTGGCGTTGTCCACGCGGGGGAAACCACCGCCCGCATTGTTCTGCGCCGGTGCGGGCGCAGCCCCCGCACTACGCGGGCTGCGTGTGCCCGGCACGGTCACCACATCGGGCAACGTCAGCTTCTTGCAGCCTTTCGTGTTGCCGCTGTTGCGGTATTCCGGCACGCCGTTCGGGCCGCTGCACAGGTAGACATCATCCGCGTGCGCGGGCACCTGCACGGACAACGCGGCAAATGCGGCCACGGCGGAAAGCAGTCCGGATGCGATGCGTGAAGAAGGACGGAACATGAGATGGGACCTGGCAAAACGTCGATCGGGCACCGGAATCCGGCGGACGATCATTCTAGCCACAAAACCCCGCCCCGCAAAAAGGAAGGGCGACTCACGCCGCCCCTCCCCTCACAACCGTCTCTTCGCCCCGACACATCGATCAGGGCGCTCGCACATTACAGCGAGTAGTACATCTCGAACTCGAGCGGGTGCGTGGTCATGCGGAAGCGCGTGACTTCTTCCATCTTCAGCTCGATGTAGGCGTCGAGCATGGCGTTGGAGAACACGCCACCGCGGGTCAGGAACTCGCGATCCTTGTCCAGATATTCGAGAGCCTGATCCAGGCTCGAGCACACGGTCGGGATCTTTGCATCTTCTTCCGGCGGCAGGTCGTACAGGTTCTTGTCGGCAGCTTCGCCCGGGTGGATCTTGTTCTGCACGCCATCCAGACCGGCCATCATCAGTGCCGAGAAGCCCAGGTACGGGTTCATCAGCGGA
Source organism: uncultured Ralstonia sp. (assembly GCA_963512445.1). GTDB lineage: Bacteria > Pseudomonadota > Gammaproteobacteria > Burkholderiales > Burkholderiaceae > Ralstonia. The sequence goes on along the minus strand of CAUPMS010000007.1, from coordinate 124,243 downwards.
TCCGGGAAGCGCGTCTCAATCCGGCGGCCCTTCGGGTTCGCCACGTACGGAATACGGATCGAAGCCGAACGGTTACGCGCCGAGTAAGCCAGCTTGACCGGAGCCTCGAAGCCCGGCACCAGACGCTTGTACGAGTTCGTACCCGGGTTGGTGATGGCGTTCAGCGCGCGAGCGTGCTTGATGATGCCGCCGATGTAGTACAGCGCGAATTCCGACAGACCGGCGTAGCCGTTGCCTGCGAACAGGTTCTGGCCGTCCTTCCAGATCGACTGGTGAACGTGCATGCCCGAACCGTTGTCGCCCACGACCGGCTTCGGCATGAACGTGGCGGTCTTGCCGTAGGTGTGCGCGACGTTCTGGATCACGTACTTTTGCAGCTGCGTCCAGTCGGCGCGTTGCACCAGCGTGCTGAAGCGCGTGCCGATTTCGTTCTGGCCCTGGCCAGCCACTTCGTGGTGGTGCACTTCAACCGGAATGCCCAGCGATTCGAGGATCAGGCACATTTCCGAGCGCATGTCTTGGAACGTGTCGATCGGGGCAACCGGGAAGTAGCCGCCCTTCTTGCCCGGACGGTGGCCCGAGTTGCCGTGTTCGAACTCCTTGCCCGACGACCACGGGGCTTCTTCGGAATGAATCTTCACGAAGCAACCCTGCATGTCGATGTTCCAGGTCACGCCGTCGAAGATGAAGAATTCAGGTTCCGGACCAAAGAATGCGGTGTCGCCCAGGCCGGTGCTCTTCAGATAGGCTTCAGCGCGCTTGGCGATGGAACGCGGGTCGCGGTCGTAGCCCTTGCCGTCCGACGGCTCGACCACGTCGCAGGTCAGCACCAGGGTCGGTTCTTCGTAGAACGGGTCGACGTGGGCGGTGTTTGCATCCGGCACCAGCAGCATGTCCGACGCTTCGATGCCTTTCCAGCCGGCGATCGACGAGCCGTCGAATGCGTGGCCGCTTTCGAACTTGTCTTCGTCGAAATGCGAAACGGGGACCGAGACGTGCTGCTCCTTACCCTTGGTATCGGTGAAGCGAAAATCGACGAACTTGACGTCGTTTTCCTTCACGAGCTTCATCACGTCTGCAATGCTTTGGGACATGCCATTCTCCTGGTAGCGCAATAACGCAAAGTATTGTGAGCCGGTTGTGTGACGGATCGCTGCTCACTCGGCTGCAACTCGCCCACACTCCGAAACATCTTCTTTCCAGCAAGGCCGTCCGATACGAACGGACGCCCCCGAAAAAGACCGCGGGAATATTAGCAGAAACTATGCCAATTCCTGCCTGACAACGGGCAAGCGCTCCCGCAAACAGTGCAGCGCCGTGCCAACCCATGTCTGACACGGTGCGCAGGCTGTACAGACCGATCGCCCCGCGCCGCACCGAATTGCCCTCGATGAGGGTCAAGGCTGTCCAAGCAGCATAGCCAACGCGCATAAATGGTGCATGAAAACCCAATGCGCACCGTTTAAGTGCGCAAAGCATGAGAGCGCACCAACACGGGGATTTTTGCTCGCACCATGTGACGGCGGCGCTAAAATGACTCTTTCCCATTACGCCCGCCCTGATCGCCATGACTGCCACCACGCTCACCCGCGAGTCCTTGCTGGAAGCCGCCGCCGCCCGCCGCGAGGCCGACCAGTTGCCGTACTTCGGCGCGCTGTCGCCGCAAGAGGCTGCCGCGCTGTTGGCCGCCGATCCGCAGGTGCGCCTGGTGGACGTGCGCACGCGCGCCGAACTCGACTGGGTCGGCACGCCGGACCTCCCGCCCGGCCAGTTCGTGCATTTGGAGTGGAATCAGTATCCGGGCGGTGTGCGCAACGCCAATTTCCTGAGCGCCCTGGAAGCTGCCGTGCCGAAAGATGCACCGGTACTGTTCCTGTGCCGCAGCGCCGCGCGCTCCAAGCATGCCGCCGCCGCGGCCACGCAAGCCGGCTACAAAATGGCGATGGATGTGCTGGAAGGTTTTGAAGGCGCCAAGGACAGCGAAGGCCATCGCAAGACGGTGGAAGGCTGGTGCTTCCGCGGTTTGCCGTGGCACGGCGCATAAGGCCGGCCACAGCACGCAAGACAATCAGGACGCCGCCGCTCCGTCCTCTTCAATGCTCAATGATCTCGCCGCCCAGCGCCAGCGCGCCTTCGCGCAGCACCACGTAGGCGCGCGCCACGGCTTCGGGTGAGCCTTTCACCCCCAGGTCGATGTGCGAGCGGGCATAGCGCTCGCCGCGCGCCGCATCGCCCACGCTGGGCAGGCTGAACACCTTCACGCCATCGAACTCGGCTTCGATGCGCTCCATCAGCGGCGTGAGCCGCGACTCCGGCAAACCAAACACCAGGAACGAGCGCTCCTCGCGCGGCGCGCGGTGGAATTGATCAGCGTAGTAGGCGTCGAGCACCCACTCCATCATCGGCCACGCCATCACCGGAAAACCCGGCATGAAATGGTGATGCGCGACCGAGAACCCCGGGATGCGGTTGTAGCTGTTCGGGATGATGCGAGCGCCCTGCGGAAACTCGCCCATCTTGAAGCGGTGCTGGTTCTCGGGCGTGGAGACATCGGCCTTGACCGGATCGCCGTTGGCCGATTCGGTGATGCGCAGGGTGATCTGTTCTCGCGCGTCCGGATGCAGCTCCAGAGGCACGCCCAGCGCGGCGGCAGCGCACTGGCGCGTGTGGTCATCGGGCGTGGCGCCGATGCCACCGGTGCAGAACACCACGTCGTCGCTGGCAAACGTACGCTTGAGCACGCTGGTGATGCGCACGGGCTGATCGCCGACGTACTCGGCCCATTCCAACGCCAGGCCGCGCTCGCCTAGCACTTCGATCAGCTTGCGCAGGTGTTTGTCTTCGCGGCGGCCAGAGAGGATCTCGTCGCCGATGATGATCATGCCGAAGGCCATGTCAGTCCTTGTTGCCTACTCGCGGGGCAGTTCGATGGTGTGTACGTCGATAACGCTTGCCTCGACCATGCGTGCGGGCGGCGCCTCGGCACGCAGGCGCGTGAGCGCACGCAGGCAGAAATGGCCGAACCACAGCGCCGAGAAAATGAAGATCAGCACGTACAGCCAGATGACTGCGATGGCGATGATCGGGAACAGCACGATCGTCACCACCGACGACACCCACAGCAGCGTCGGTGCCGAGCCCAGCATGCCGACGGCCACGCCGATGCCCAGCAGCGGCAGCCGATAGCGCTGCATGATCGCGCGGCGCTCTTCGGCCGTAGCGTGATCGGCCAGCGCGTCGTACGTCATCAAACGGTAGGTCAGCCAGCCCCACAGCAGCGGCGGGATCAGCGCGAAGAACGGCGGAATCAGCCACAGCGGCAGCGTGATGACAGCGACCAGGATAAACACCAGCGTGCACAGCAGCGCATGCGTCAGGCTGCCCAACACCGAACCGCCCTTGCGGCGCTCAAGCTGCGGGTAGCTGCGGTCGAGAAAGCGCATGACCACCGGCACCGATGCCACGCTCACCAACACCAGAATCGACACGACAATCACCGGCACCAGCAGCGTAATGACCAGCAGCGGCGCAATGGCCGACCACAACCCCGTCATGCCGATGGCGCTGAGGCCGCTCTTGATCCAGCCCATGAAGGCCCAGCCTTCAACTGCGTTGCGGGCCATGCCGTTCATGGCATCCCAGCCGAAAAACAGCACGCCACCCCAGACCACCACGGCCACGACAAACGGCAGCACCGTCAGGAACAGCATGCGCGGATGCAGTTGCGAAAGCAGCGCGCGGCCAAACGAGCGAATCAGATCGTTCATGCAGAAATCGGGGGAAATCAGGGAGCGGACAGCCTAGCACAGCGGGCCGACATGGCGCCGACGCCGCCCTACCCAGGTATTACGCGCGGCCGAACAGGCGCTTGAGGCCCAGCCACTGCTGGCGTAGCACGCCGCGCCCGTAGTCGCGCGAACGGCCTTGCGGCGCAGGAAGTTGATCGCGGATGCCGGTGGCGTGGTACTCCGGCGAGAAATTGGCGGTGCCAAACAGCATGTCCCACCACGGGAACAGCACGCCGAAATTGCAGCCGCCCAGCACGCCCCGCTTGCCTGACACCTCGTGTCCCAGGCCGATGGCGTGGTGCAGACGATGAAAGCGCGGCGAGATCAGCAGCCGCTCGCCCAGCCAGCCGAAATGCAGCCGCACATTGGCGTGCTGCAGGCTCTGCAGTAACTGCGAAATGCCGACCAGCAGCACGTACTGCGAGGGCTCGACGCCAATGACCAGCGCCGCGATGGCAAACACCGCACCGCGCAGCACGTCGTCGAGGATGTGGTTACGGTCATCCGACCACAGCGTCATCTGCTGTTGACTGTGGTGCAGCGAATGCAGGTTCCACCACCAGTGGAACTTGTGCGACAGGCGGTGATACCAGTAGTCGAGCAGGTCGAACAGCACCAGGTAGATCAGGAAGCTGACGATGGCGACCGACGTGACGCCCGGCCACCAGTCTTCTACGTTCAGGTGCGCCCAGCCCCAGAAGCGCAGCTTGCCGTCCAGGCCGTCGATCAGCGGCTGCAGGGTGAAGAACAGCAGCAACGGGAAGAAGCCAAGGCGGTGGAACAGCGTGTAGACGATATCGGCGCGCACGGCCTTGCGATCCTGCATCGGCTCCACCGGGCGCCAGCGCTCCAGCGGGCGAAAAATCAGCAGCAGCACCGCGATCTGCAGCAGCCCCATCAGCAGCCATTCGGTGCCGGGGTACGCGTCCTCAACGTAGCCACCCAGGCCGATGGCATAGGTGATCGGCATCACGACGTGCTGAAAGAGCACGTCCTGTGCTTGCGTAAAGGTGTCGGCGATCCAGTCGAACATATCAGCGCGTTGCTGCCGGGTGAGCGGCAAACCAAGCCTTGTAATGCGGATGATCGCGCAGCGTGGCGAAGCAGAAGCCCTTGTGCTCCAGGCCGGTGATCAGTGGCTCCAGGTCGGCCGGTGCCCATGGGTCTTTGCGCGACCAGATGCCCAGGTGCGCCATGGTGATGTCGCCATCGCGCAGGTCCGACAGCGCCTTTTGCAGCAGCGCGGCATTCGGATAGCGCTCGGACGGCAGTTCGTCGCCCAGGAAACCGGCAGGTGCCCAGGCGACGTGGGCAAACCCACATTGCTTGGCCCAAGCCTCGGTCGTCGCCGAAAGATGGCCGCCCGGCGCACGCCACAGCGGGTCCATCGGCTGGCCGGTCATCGCCTTGAAGCGCTCCGCGCTGTGCTTGAGTTCGGCGCAGAATTCGGGCTCGCCCCAAACGACGTTGCGGCCGCCCTGCTCGCCAAACTGCGGGCGGAAGCGAACCTTGCCGGCGCCGCCGTTTTTGTTCCCAACCTCGCCCTTGTAGTAGACGTGATCGAACGTGTGTGTGCCGAAGGCATGGCCATCGGCCACCAGCGATTTCCAGTACGGTGCCCAGCCATCATCCAGCGTGCTGTCGCCGTGGATGGTCTTCTCGTTGGCCAGGAAGAACGTGGCTTGAATATGATGGCGACGCAGCGTGTCGGCAATCAACTGCGCCTGGCTCATGCTGCCGGTGTCGAACGTCAGGTAGACGGTGCCCTTGCACGCGCCGGCCTGCTTGTTCCCATCCGCACCACCAGGTGCAGCCGTGGCCAACGCGCACAGCCCCAGCGCCGCCGTGGCAGCCACCGTACGTAGCATCGACAGGCCAGTTTTCATGATGGTCACGCTTTAGAGGAGCGGCGCGCGCGTGCGGAAGTAGATACCGTGCGGCGAGCGCCCGACCTTGATCTCTTCCACCACCTTGCGGCTTGCCACGTCGACGATCGCCACGCGCTTGGCCCAGCGGCAAGTCACCCAGAGCTGCTTGCCGTCGGCGGTCAGTTCCATATCATCCGGGCCAGGCGGCAGACCGGTGATGTCGCCCACCTTGGTCAGCGTTTGCTGGTCGATGATGCTGATCGTGCCCGACACGCGGTTCGACAGGAACAGGTGGCGTTTGTCGCCCAGCGCGCGGAAGTTGTGTGCGCCCTTGCCAGTCGGAATGCGCTTGACGCTGGTGCGGTTGTGCCAATCAATGACCTCGACATAGTCCGCACCGGTCATGCCCACCAGCAGGTATTTCTGATCGTTCGTGACCCACACACCGGCCGGTGCGGAGCCAATGGTCATGCGCCACATCACGGTCTGCGTGGGCAGATCGATGGCCATCACCTCGTTGGAATCCTGCAGGGTGATGAACGCGATCTTGCTGTCGGCGGTAAAGGCAATGTGGCTCGGCGTTTTGGCTGCCGGAATTTGCTTGGCGATGGTCAGCGCGTGGCCGTCCCAGCGGTAGATGTCAACGCGGTCCAGACGGTTGCCGGTGGTCAGGAACCATTTCTGGTCGGGCGAGAAGCCGATCTGGTACGGATCGTCGATGCGTGGCACGCGTTGCTGAATCTTGCCGGTCACCGGGTCCAGGAACACCAGATCATTGCCGACCGCGTTAGCGACGATCAACGATTTTTCGTCCGGCGTGGCGATCAGGTGATGCGGCTCCTTGCCGATAGGGAAAGTCTCCAGCACCTTGCGGGTGTCTTTGTCGATCAAAGAGACGCTTGCGTCGCCCGAGTTGAGCACAGTGACGACTTCAGCACGCGCCGCATGCGCTGCCATCAGGGCAGCGGCCGACAGGACAAGTGTGGAAAACCAACGGAGGGAAAATGAGGCGCGCGAGGCAGACATAGCGAAAAGATTCAGCAACTTAGCCAGCCATTCTAACGTCCGCCCGGAAGCCATCGCTGACACAAATCAAAAAAAGAAAGTGGGAACTTTCCCCGCGCCCAACAAAGCATTGCGACTAGCGCTGCATCGATTCCCACACCTTCTGCAACCGCTTGACCGACATCGGCACCGGCGTGCGCAACTCCTGTGCAAACAAGGCAATGCGCAACTCCTCCAGCATCCAGCGGAATTCCTCCATGCGCGGGTCATTGCCCCCCTGCCCTTGCACGCGCAACGCCTTCTCCGCGCGTTGGTATTGCTGGATGAGCGGCGCCATTTCCTGCATGCGCTGCGTGTCGCGCGTCGGGTCAGCCTTGAGCTTGTCGATACGCAGCGCGATGCCCTTCAGGTAACGCGGGAAATGCGTCAACTGCGCATACGGCGTCGCCTCGATAAAGCGCTTGTGCATCAGCGTTTTCAGCTGCGCGTCGATATCCGCATACGCGGCGGCAAACGGCTTGGCGATCTGCAGCTTGCGCGGCATCTGAGCGTATTCCGCCAGGATGGCGCCGACCAGCCGCGCAATCTCCTGCGCCAGCAATGTCAGACGGGCACGGCTTTCATCCTTGCGGGCGCCGAAACTGGCGTCATCCGTCGGGAGCGGGTCTTGCAGGCAGGCGCGTTCCAGCGTGGCATCCAGAATCTGGTCGCGCAGTTCGTCCTGCGTGCCCAGGTTCATGAACTGGATCGCCATCTGCGACAGGCTCGGGATGTTTTTTTCCAGGTACTTCAACGGCTCGCGCAGCTGGATCGCAAACAACCGGCGCAGACCCAGGCGGTGAATACGCGTGGCCTCGGCCGGATCGTCGAAGACTTCCACATCGCAGTGGTCGCCCGCATCAACGAGCGCCGGATAGCCGAACAGCGTCTGGCTGCCCTTGCGGACTTCCAGCAGCTCGGGCAGCACGCCGAAGTTCCAGGTGGTCAGGCCGGAGTACAGCGCGGCGTTGGCGGGTGCTTCCGACTTGCCTGCCTTACCGGGCTTGGCGCCCTCCGCTTGAGCGCCGGCCACAGCCGCATCCTGGGCGGCGATCGACTGGAACGTCTGCTGTGCGCGTCCGCCCAGCTCTGCGCGCAACTGGGCAAGATTGCGGCCCATGTCGAGCTGCCGGCCGTGCTCATCGATCACCTTGAAGTTCATGAAGTGATGCGCGGGCAGCGTTTCGAGCTTGAAGTCGGCGCGCTTGAGCGCGATGCCGGTCTGCTCGCGCACGTCGGCGATCAAGCGGTCGAGCAGGTCGCCATCTCCGAGTCGCACGCGCGTGACGAAACCGGCGGCGTAGTCGGGCAGTGGCACGCAGTGGCGGCGCAGCTTCTGCGGCAGGCTCTTCAGGAGCAGATGCACCTTCTCCTTGAGCATGCCCGGCACCAGCCATTCGGCACGCTGCGCGGGCACCTGGTTGAGCGCGTACAGCGGCACAGCGAGCGTCACACCATCGCGCGGGCTGCCGGGCTCGAAGTGGTACGTCAGGCCCATGTCGATGCCGGCAATCGGCAGCACCTTCGGGAACAGGTCGGTGGTGATGCCAGCCGCCTCGTGCCGCATCAGGTCGTCGCGATTCAGGTACAGCAGCTTCTGGCCGCCCTTGCCATTTGCACCGGCGGCCTCCGCATACCAGCGCTCAAACGACACGGTGTTGTAGATGTCGGCCGGGACCTGGCTGTCGTAGAACGCGTAGATCAGCTCGTCGTCCACCAGTACGTCTTGCCGGCGGGACTTGTGCTCCAGGTTCTCGATCTCGCGCATCAGACGCTGGTTATGCGTGAAGAACGGCAGGCGCGTTTCAAATTCGCCATCAACGAGCGCGCGGCGGATGAACATCTCGCGTGCTTCCTTCGGCTGCATCGGCCCGAAATGCACGCGGCGCTGCTGGTAGATCGGCAGGCCGTACAGCGTGCCACGCTCGAAGGCCATTACCTGACCGGCCTTCTTTTCCCAGTGCGGATCACTCCACGACACCTTCAGCAGATGTGCGCCGACCTTCTCCACCCATTCCGGCTCGATGCGTGCGAGGGTGCGGCCGAACAGGCGGCTGGTCTCGATCAGCTCGCCGCCCACGACCCACTTGCCCGCCTTGCGCGCGATGACCGAGCCCGGCCACAGGAAGAACTTGATGCCGCGCGCACCCAGGTATTCGCGGCCTTTCCCATCCGCCTCCTCAATGCGCACGCCAATGTTGCCGAGCAAGCCCGTCAGCAGCGCCAGATGCAGCTGTTCGTAAGTCGGGTCGGATTCGTTGAGCTTCCAGCCCTGCTCCGCCACCGTGGTGTGCAATTGCGAATGCACGTCGCGCCACTCACGCAATCGCACATGTGAGAGGAAGTGCGAGCGGCACTGGTCCTGCAACTGCTTGTTCGATTTCTTGTGTGCGATGGCCTCTTCAAACCACTTCCACAACTTCACCCAGCCGAGGAATTCGGATTTCTCGTCAGCAAACTGGCGATGCGCCTGATCCGCCTGCTGCTGCAATTCCTGCGGGCGCTCGCGTGGGTCCTGCACCGACAACGCGCTCGCGATGATGAGCATTTCGCGCAGGCACTGGTGATCGCGCCCGGCCAGAATCATCCGCGCCACGCGCGGGTCCAGCGGCAGACGGGCGACCTGTTTGCCCAACGGCGTCAGCACATTTTCATCGTCGACGGCGCCGAGTTCCTGCAAAAGCTGGTAACCATCGGCAATCGCACGGCCCAGCGGTGGCTCGATGAATGGGAATTGCTCGACATCCGTCAGCCGCAGCGCCTTCATGCGCAAAATCACCGCCGCCAGCGACGAACGCAGGATTTCCGGATCGGTAAAGCGCGGCCGCGCAATGAAATCCGCCTCTTCATACAGGCGGATGCACACGCCATCGGCCACCCGGCCGCAGCGGCCAGCGCGCTGGTTGGCGGCGGCCTGCGACACCGGCTCGATCTGCAGTTGCTCGACCTTGTTGCGATACGAATAGCGCTTGACGCGCGCCAGCCCCGTATCGACCACGTAGCGGATGCCCGGCACCGTAAGCGAGGTTTCTGCCACGTTGGTCGCCAGCACGATACGCCGCGCGTTGGACGGACGGAACACACGCTCCTGCTCCTGCACAGACAACCGCGCAAACAGCGGCAGGATCTCGGTATGCGCCGGATGGTGCTTGCGCAGCGCCTCGGCCGCCTCGCGGATCTCGCGCTCGCCCGGCAGGAAGATCAGCACATCGCCAGAGCCTTCGCGGGCGAGTTCGTCCACCGCATCGACGAGGGCTTCGTAGAGATCGCGCTCCTTGTCTTTCTCATCCCGCTGGATGGGGCGATAGCGCACCTCAACCGGATACAGCCGGCCGCTGACCTCGATGACCGGTGCCGGCCCATTCGGCCCGGCAAAATGCTCGGCAAACCGCTGCGCATCGATGGTCGCCGAGGTGATGATCACCTTCAGATCCGGCCGGCGCGGCAGGAGTTGCTTGAGATAGCCGATCAGGAAGTCGATGTTGAGGCTGCGTTCGTGCGCCTCGTCAATGATGATCGTGTCGTAGGCACGCAGCAGCGGATCGTTCTGCGTTTCGGCCAGCAGGATACCGTCGGTCATCAGCTTGACCGACGCGCCAGCCGACAGCGTGTCGTTAAAGCGCACCTGGAAGCCCACGTGCTCGCCCACCGGCGTGCCGATTTCCTGCGCAATGCGCTTGGCCGTAGACGTGGCGGCAATCCGCCTGGGCTGCGTGTGGCCGATCAGCCCGGTACCGCCCGCGCCAATGCCCCGCCCGATCGACAGGCAAATCTTCGGCAACTGCGTGGTCTTGCCCGAACCGGTCTCGCCCGAGACGATCACCACCTGGTGCTTTGCAATGGCCTCGGCGATCTCGTCGCGGCGGGCCGATACGGGCAGCGCTTCGGGAAACGTAATCGGCGGGACACGGTTGGCGCGTGCGCGGCGGGCTGCAAGCGCCTCGGCCAGTTCTTCCGGTGTGGGTTTCGGACGACGCTGCGGACGACCATTGCCGCCGGGCTTGCGCTCAGGCGGCGTGTCTTTCGGCGATTTCGGGGAGGGAGCCGCCGGGCGTGGCCGGGGCGGCTGGGCGTGGGAATCTGACATCGGGCGGGATTATAATCCGCGCATCTTTCCCTGCACTGGCCGCCATCCTTGGCCCAGCCTCGCGCCCCACTCATCCACCGCCCGTGACCGCTCGTTCCTCCGCCCCCGCCTCCGGCGTTTCGCTGGTGGCGCACACGCCCGCCCCCATTGACGTCGCCCCGATTCCGCCCACGCCCGAACAGCAGCAGTTCGTGGACTGGCTGCGCGCGGTGGCGCCGTACATCCACGCCTTCCGCGACAAGACCTTCGTGATCGGTTTCGGCGGCGAGCTGGTCAAGGCCGGCATGCTGGGCTCACTGGTCAACGACATCGCCCTGCTGCACGCCATGGGCATGCGCATCGTGCTGGTGCACGGCTCACGCCCGCAGGTGGAAGAGCAACTGGCGCTGCGCAACGTGCAGACGCAGTTTGTCGATGGCATCCGCGTGACGGACAACGCCGCGCTGGAATCGGCCAAGGAAGCCTCGGGTGAACTGCGCCTGGACATCGAAGCCGCCTTCAGCCAGGCGCTGCCCAATACGCCGATGGCGGGGGCGCGCATCTCGGTGGTGTCCGGCAACTTCGTGACGGCGCGGCCGGTGGGCATCGTGGGCGGCGTGGATTTCCAGCACACGGGGCTGGTGCGCAAGATTGATGCGGATTCGATCCAGCAATCGCTCTCCAACCGCAAGATCGTGCTGCTCTCGCCGCTGGGCTTCTCGCCCACGGGGCAGGCGTTCAACCTGTCGATGGAAGACGTGGCCGCCAACACCGCCACGGCGCTCAAGGCCGACAAACTGATCTTCATCACCGAGGTGCAGGGGCTGGTCGATCGCGTGGGCAAGCTGCAGCAGGATCTGTCGATGGAAATGGCCATCGAGCGCCTGCGCGACGGCAGCCTCACGCCAGACGTGGCCTATTACCTGCAGCACATCACCAAGGCCATGCGCGGCGGCGTACGCCGGGCCCACCTGATTCCGTTCGCGCTGGACGGCAGCATCCTGCTGGAACTGTTCCTGCACGATGGCGTGGGCAGCATGGTGTCGCACACCGACCTGGAATATCTGCGCGAAGCCACGCTGGACGACGTGGGCGGCATCGTGCAACTGATCGAGCCGCTGGAAGCCGACGGCACGCTGGTGCCGCGCGAGCGCCGGCTGCTTGAGCGCGACATCACCAACTTCTCGGTCATCGAGCACGACGGCATCATCTTCGGCTGCGCGGCGCTGTATCCGTACCCGAAGGAAGGTGTGGCCGAGATGGCCTGCCTGACGGTCTCACCCGATAGCCAGGGCACGGGTGACGGCGAACGCCTGCTCAAGCACATCGAAACACGCGCCCGCGCCATTGGCCTCAAGCGCCTTTTCGTGCTCACCACACGCACCGAGCACTGGTTCCTCAAGCGCGGCTTCGTGCGTGCCACCGTGGACGACCTGCCGGAAGACCGCCGCAAGCTCTACAACTGGCAGCGGCGCTCGATGGTGCTGATGAAGAAGCTCTAGGCGCTAAACCCTTGGCGCGCGTCGTGGAATCCAAGCCCGGCGGCGCGCGGCCTTTACAATAGCGGCACCTGCGCCGCGCTTGAGCGGCGCTCCCGCCACACAAGAGGAATCCCCATGGCCCGCATGGTCCACTGCGTCAAGCTCAACAAGGAAGCCGAAGGTCTCGACTTTCCGCCCCTGCCCGGCGAACTGGGCAAGAAACTCTGGCAAAGCGTCTCGAAAGAAGCGTGGGCCGGCTGGCTCAAGCACCAGACCATGCTGATCAACGAAAACCGCCTGAACATGGCGGATACGCGCGCACGCCAGTACCTGCTCAAGCAGACCGAGAAGTACTTCTTCGGCGAAGGCGCAGACGAAGCCGCCGGCTACGTGCCCCCGCCCTCGGCCTGATCCACCGCCATCAACAAAAATGCCGTTCAGTTTGCGCTGAACGGCATTTTTGTTTGAGCAATGGGTCCGACGCCTATGCGAGCGCGGCCGCTCCGCCCATGTCGACCTTGAAGATCGCCACCGCACGGCGTAGTGCATCGGCCTGATCTGCCATGGCCTGCGCTGCGGCGGAAGCTTCCTCCACAAGCGCAGCGTTCTGCTGCGTCACCTCTTCGATCTGGCCGACCGCGATGTTCACCTGCTCGATGCCAGTACTCTGCTCGGCCGAAGCGGACGAAATTTCCGCCACGATCTGCGTCACGCGCTGCACCGAAGCGACGATCTCGTCGATGATGCAGCCGGCATCCTGCACGAGGCGCGCGCCGGCTTCCACGCGTTCAGTCGATTGACCAATCAGGCCCTTGATTTCCTTGGCCGCGGTGGCGCTGCGCTGCGCGAGCGTACGCACCTCACCGGCGACCACAGCAAAGCCGCGGCCCTGCTCGCCAGCGCGGGCGGCTTCCACCGCCGCGTTGAGCGCCAGGATGTTGGTCTGGAAGGCAATGCTGTCGATCACGCCGATGATCTCGCCCACCCTGGCGGAACTCTCCGAGATACCTTGCATGGTCTGCACGACGTCGCTCATTACCTTGCCACCGCGCGACGCCGTGTCCGAAGCGTGACCCGCCAGCGTGGACGCCTGCACGGCGTTCTCGGAATTGAGCCGAACCGTGGCGGTGATCTGCTCGATGTTGGCGGCCGTCTCCTGCAGCGAGGCCGCCTGCGCTTCCGTGCGCGATGACAAACTCAAGTTGCCCGAGGCGATCTGGGAGCTAGCGGAGGCCACACCCTCGACATTGCGGCGCACTTCGCTCACCACGCTGGCGAGGCTGGTCTGCATCTCCTTGAGCGCGATGAGCAATTGGCCAATCTCGTCGGTGCCGCGCGCTTCAAACGGTTTGGCCAGATCGCCATGCGAAACGGCGCTGGCCACGTCCACGGCGCGCGACAACGGCCGTGTAATCGAGCGGCTGAACAGGAACGCGCCCGCCAAACCCAGCCCGAACGCCGCCAGCATCAGCACGACACTGACCACCAGCGCGATATGTGCGGTCTGCGCGGTCTTGGCCGATACGGCTGCGCTTTCCTTTGCGATCTCCTGCGCCGCCTCGTCCAGTAAGCGTGCCGGTTCGCGGTCCACACCCGCGACTACCTTGTCGCCCACTGTCGGGTCAAACGATGCGGCCACGAACATGTCATGCCCCTTGCGATAGCCCACGCCCATGGCCACGTGCGCGGTAGCGAACTGAGCGATCAGGTCTCGGCTCTTGCCCGGCGGCAGCGAGGCCTGTAGGGCCTTGGCCTGATCCGTGACCGCCTGTTCGCCCTTGACAAAGGCACCCCAGTATTTGTCCAGCTTGACAGGGTCTTCACCGCGCAGCAGCGTGTCTTTCCATTCCTGCACCTGCGTCTTGAAGGTCACGAGCATCTTCGTCACCGCGCGTTCGTCGGCCACGCGCGCCTGCACCGTGGTGTTGTATTCGACGATGGAATGGCTGAGCGATGCGATGCCATAGATGGCCCCGGCAAACATCAGCAACAGCGCCGCTGCAAAGGCCAGGGGAAGTTTGATTGCGAGTTTCATGAGAGGGAGAGGTGAGACGACTTCGGATGGGCAGTTGAGCTGCCGCGTATCCGCCTTATCGGCCACTTCGCGTCTCACTTAAGCCTGCTTTCAATCACTGGTTTGACACAAACCTGCGCCTACAAATCACTTTTCACAATGTGTACGTCAAAGTGAAGCAAAGGACATAAAAAAAGCTGCCCAGTTGCATGAGCAGCTTCTTCAACCACGTGTAGACAGCAATCAGAAATCGCGACGCTGCACACCCGCTTCAGTACCCAACAGCAGCACGTTGGCGCCACGCTTGGCAAACAGTCCGACCGTCACCACGCCCGGAATATCGTTGACAACCGACTCCAAGCCCTTTGGATCGGCAATGCGCAGGCCCACCACGTCGATGATCACATTACCGTTGTCGGTCTTGTAGATCTGGCCTTCCTTGGTCATGCGCAGGCGCGGCTGCCCGCCCAGCGCTGCCAGTTGGCGTGCTACGGCGGCACGTGCCATCGGCACCACTTCCACCGGCAGCGGGAAAGCGCCCATGGTCTCGACCAGCTTGCTGCCGTCGGCAATGCACACGAACACGCTGGCGACCGAGGCAACGATCTTCTCGCGCGTGAGCGCACCGCCGCCGCCCTTGATCATCGCGCCCGAAGCGTCGATTTCGTCAGCGCCATCCACGTACACGGGAATGGCATCGACCTCGTTCAGATCCAGCACCGTGAAGCCGTGGCCCTGCAGGCGGCGCGTCGAAGCCTCCGAACTGGACACCGCGCCGGCAAAGCGTGCCTTGTGCGGCGCCATGGCGTCGATGAACAGGTTGGCCGTCGAGCCGGTGCCGACACCCAGTACCGCACCTTCGGGCATGTTGGCCAATACGTAGTCTGCGGCGGCCTGCGCCACCAGTGCCTTCAGTTCATCCTGCGTCATCGCAAAAACTCGGTCGAGGTCGGAAAACCCGGTAGTGTACCGGATCAATACGACGGCTCTCGGCCGGCTGGCGGAGGCAAACGTGCAGAGTACAATCGATTCATCCTCCCACCTCCGGCGCAACGCTGGAACGTCGCTTGAACCTATTCCGGACTCGCTTCATGACTCAGCTCGATCAACTCAAGCAGTTCACCACCGTCGTCGCCGATACGGGCGATTTTCAGGCCATGCGCGCGTATGCGCCGCACGATGCAACGACCAATCCGTCGCTGATCCTCAAGGCCGTGCAGAAGGCCGAGTACCGCCCGCTGCTGGAGCAGGCTGTGCGCGATGCACGCAGCGACAGTGTGGAAGACATCATCGATGCCGTGCTGGTGGCGTTCGGCTGCGAGATCCTGTCGATCATTCCGGGCCGCGTGTCGACTGAAGTCGATGCGCGCCTGTCGTTCGACACGGAAGCGACGGTCGCCAAGGCCAAGCATTTGATTTCGCTGTACGAAGCGCGCGGCGTCGCACGCGAGCGTGTGCTGATCAAGATTGCATCGACGTGGGAAGGCATCCGTGCGGCTGACCAACTCCGCGCCGAAGGCATCCGCTGCAACATGACGCTGCTGTTTTCGCTGGCGCAGGCCGTGGCGTGCGCGGAAGCGGGCGTGCAGCTCATCTCGCCCTTTGTCGGCCGCATCTACGACTGGTACAAGAAAGACGCTGGTGCCAACTGGGACCCAATCGCCCAAGGCGGCGCAAATGACCCGGGCGTTCAGTCCGTCCTGCGCATCTACAACTACTACAAGAAGTTCGACTATCCGACCGAAGTCATGGGCGCGAGCTTCCGTAACATCTCGCAGATCGTCGAACTGGCCGGCTGCGACCTGCTGACAATCAGCCCCGATCTGCTCGCCCAACTGCAGCAATCCGACGCGCCGGTCGAACGCAAGCTTTCCACGGACAACGCAAACGCCGCCAACATCGCGCGCCTGCCCGCTGATGAGAAATCGTTCCGCTGGCACATGAACGCCGATGCGATGGCGACAGAAAAGCTGGCTGAGGGCATCCGCCTGTTTGCAGCGGATGCGATCAAGCTGGAAGCGTTGATTGAGCCGCTGCGCGTGGCGGCTTAAGGAGACAGCCGGGCGTTATCCCAGCATGGCGGGCAAACACACGCCCGCTGGCTGATGGATCACCAAGTCAGCCGTTGCATCCAGTGCGCTCGGCTCCGGATTCACGACGATCACCTTTGCGCCGTGGTCCTTGGCTAAGCCCGGCAGCCCGGCCGCCGGATACACCATGCCGGACGTGCCCACCACCAGGCACACGTCACACGTGTTGGCTGCCTCTTCGGCGCGGTAGTTTGCCACCAGCGGGAGCTGCTCACCAAACCACACCACGCCCGGGCGCAGCATCGCACCGCACGTCGCGCAACGCGGCGGCCTGCCCGGCTCGGCCGTGGCGATATCGCATTTACCGCATCCGCCCAGCCATTTGTTGGCGAACAGATTGCCGTGCAGTTCGATCACACCTTCGCTGCCGGCACGCTGATGCAAGCCATCGACGTTCTGCGTGACGAGCGTCACCGTCTTGCGCTTAGCCAGCGCAGCAATGGCCAGATGCGCAGGATTTGGCTGTGCCTGGAGCACGCGCTCACGCCGTTGCTGGTACCAGTCCCACACCATGCGCGGGTGCTTTCGGTACGCGGCCTCGGTGGCCATGTCTTCAGGGTTGAAGCGCGACCACAAGCCGGTCAGTGCATCACGAAACGTGGGCACGCCGGATTCGGCTGAGACGCCCGCGCCCGTCAACACCATGACGTGCTGCGCGGCCTTAACCCAGGCGTGAGCCTGAGCCAATGCAGCCGCATCCGATGCGGCCGTCGGTTCCGTGCTCATCCCTTCTTGGCAGGTGCCGCTGCGCGCTGGCGCACTGCTTCAAACAGACACACGCCACTGGCCACCGACACGTTCAGGCTTTCCACGCTGCCGGCCATCGGAATGCTGACCAGCGCGTCGCAGGTTTCGCGCGTGAGGCGCCGCATGCCCTCGCCCTCGGCACCCATCACGATGGCGATGGGGCCCTTGAAATCCGCTTGGTAGAGATCCTGTTCGGCTTCATCGGCCGTGCCAATCACCCACACGCCACGCTCCTGCAGCTCGCGCAGCGTGCGCGCCAGGTTGGTCACGGTGATGTATGGGACGGTCTCAGCGGCACCGCTGGCCACTTTGGCTACCGTCGTGTTGATCCCGACGCTGCGATCCTTCGGCGCAATCACGGCGTGCGCGCCTGCCGCATCGGCCACACGCAGGCAAGCGCCGAGATTGTGCGGGTCGGTCACACCGTCGAGCACCAACAGCAACGGCGTGCCTTCGATACCGTCAAGCAGTTCGTCGAGATTCAGCGCGAGCGACAGCGATTCCGCCTTGGCAACGACGCCCTGATGGCGGTCGGTGCCCGCAATGCCACGCAGGCGGTCGGTGTCAGCAGGAATAAGGCGCACGCCCGCTGCTTCCGCCGCTTTCAGGAAATCCTGCATGCGGCGGTCGCGGCGGTTGGCCTCGAAATAGATTTCGTCGATCGACTTCGCGCCGTGGCGCAGTCGGGCGGTTACGGCATGAAAGCCGATGAGGAGCTTGGATTTAGACATGGCGCGATTGTACCCGTCTGCCCTCGCCCCTCAGCCGTTTTAACGCCCCTTCGGCTTGCGCGGGGCCTTGCCTGCCGCCTTGCGCGGTGCGGCAGTCTTGGCACCGCTCTTGGGCTTGGTCCCACGCGCCGTCTGCTTTTTGCGCGCCGGCTTGGCATGCGGATGGCCCGGGGGCTGTGCGCGGGCGCCTGGCTCAAAAACAGGCTGCTCTTCGATAACGCGATCAAGCGTCTCGTCGAACGATTCTTCCGGCTTGGCCGTACCGCCCAGCAGCGCCGCCAACTGGCGCGGTTTCTTGCGGCCAACCTGCGGCGCCGGCGTGGCAACCGCTGGCTGACGCTTAGCCGTGGCTTCCGGTGCGCCGGTCACCTTGGCCGGGCGCAGGGTCTTGGGCGAAGGCTCCTGGATCAGACGGAAATCCATCTTCCGCGCATCCAGGTCAACACGCAGGAGTTGCACGCGCACGCGGTCGGTCAGGCGGTAGCGGATGCCAGTGCGTTCGCCGCGCAACTCGTTGCGGGCTTCGTCGTACTGGAAGTAATCGCTGCCCAGTTCGGTCACGTGCACTAGGCCTTCCACGTACAGCTCGTCGAGTTGAACAAAGATGCCGAACGAAGTGACCGCGCTGACGGTACCAGAGAACTCGTTGCCGAGCTTGTCACGCATGAAGTAGCACTTGAGCCAGGCCTCAACGTCTCGCGAAGCCTCGTCGGCACGGCGCTCGTTGGCCGAACAATGCACACCCAACTCATTCCAGATCGCCTCGGCTTTGGCCTTGTTGACAACGGCTGCGGGCACGCCCTTCTCAGCATCGGCCTGCAAACGACGCGCCTTGGGCGACAGCGCACTGTTGAGTTGCACGCCCGGTGCCAGTGACGGCACATAGCGCGTGCGATGCAGGATCGCCTTGATAGAGCGATGCACCAGCAAGTCCGGATAACGGCGGATCGGGCTGGTGAAGTGTGCATATGCTGGATACGCCAGACCGAAGTGACCAATGTTGTCCGGGCTGTAGACCGCCTGCTGCATCGAGCGCAGCAGCATGGTCTGCAGCATCGGCGCGTCAGGACGCGCGGCAATCTTCTCCATCAGCTCGGCGTAATCGGCCGCCTGCGGCTTGTCACCGCCGCCCAGCGTCAGCCCGCTGGTTTTAAGGAAAGCGCGCAGGGCCTGCAGCTTTTCTTCAGTCGGGCCGGCGTGCACGCGATACAGCGCCGGGTGCTTGTACTTCTCCAGCATCTCGGCCGCGCAGACGTTGGCCGTCAACATGCACTCTTCGATCAGCCGGTGCGCATCGTTGCGGGTGCGCGGCAAAATCTGCTCGATCTTGCCTTGCGCATTGCAGACGATGTACGTCTCGGTGGTGTCGAAGTCGATCGCGCCACGCTCGCGGCGCGCCTTGAGCAGCGTCTGATACAGCTCGTACAGGTCTTGCAGATGCGGCACCAGCGATGCGCGCTTGGCCGCCTCCGGGCCTTTCACGTTCGACAGGATCGCCCAGACCTCGTTGTAGGTCAGACGTGCCTTCGAATGCATCACCGCCGGATAGAACTGATAAGCCTTGATCTCGCCCTTGGCACTGATGACGGCGTCGCAGACCATGCACAGTCGATCCACTTCGGGGTTCAGCGAGCACAGTCCGTTGGAGAGCTTCTCCGGCAACATCGGGATCACGCGGCGCGGGAAGTAGACCGAAGTCGCGCGATCAATTGCGTCAGCATCGAGCGGGTGTCCGGGGCGCACGTAGTGCGACACATCGGCAATCGCCACGATCAAACGCCAGCCCTTGCTGCGGCCGATCTTGACCGGCTCTGCGTAGACAGCGTCATCGAAGTCGCGCGCGTCCTCACCGTCGATGGTGACGAGCGACACATCACGCAAGTCGATCCGGCCCGCCAAATCGGCATCGCGGACCATGTCGGGCAACGCTTCTGCCTCGCGTTGCGTCGGCTCGGAAAACTCATGCGGCACGCCATACTTGCGCACCGCGATTTCGATTTCCATGCCGGGATCGTCGATCTCACCCAGCACCTCGACCACGCGGCCAATTGGCTGCACGTAGCGGTCCGGATACTCCAGGATCTCCACGCTCACCACTTGGCCAACCTTGGCCTTGCCCTGCCCCTTGGGCGCGATCAGGATATCGCGGCCCAGGCGCTTGTCCTCGGGCGCCACCACCAACGTGCCGCCCTCTGAGAGCAGCCGGCCGATAACGCGCTTGTTGGCACGCTGCAGAATCTCGACGATCTGGCCTTCCGAGCGCCCACGACGGTCGTAGCCGACGGCGCGCACCAGGGCGCGGTCGCCGTGCATGGCCTTCTGCATCTCGCGCTCGGGCAGGAAAATATCGGGTTCACCATCATCGCGCACGAAGAAGCCGAAGCCGTCGCGATGGCCGATCACCCGACCCTCGATGAAATTGGGCTGGTGCGCCAGTTCGTAATGGCCCTTGCGGTTGAGTTCGATCTGACCATCCCGCTCCATGGCGGTCAGACGCTTGATAAAACCGTCGTGCTCCTTGCGCGTGACCGACAAGGCCTTGGCAATATCGGTGGCAGACAGCGGAGACCCCGACGTGCGCAGCACACCGAGGATTTCCTCGCGGCTCGGGATCGGATAAGTCGGTTGATTCAATTTTTTCTTCTAGAGTGTTGACAGGATCGCAGGATCCCGTAATAATTACAGCTTCGGTACACGCACACCGGCCCAGGTGGCGGAATTGGTAGACGCACTAGTTTCAGGTACTAGCGGGTAACTCCGTGGAGGTTCGAGTCCTCTCCTGGGCACCAGAGTTTAGGAACGGCGCAACGCAAGTTGCGCCGTTTTTCTTTTCCACGACCAGATTGCTGTTGTTCACTAACTGACGCGACATTCCGCGAAGGGCGACGTGCATTGTGTCTTGGCTATCGCGCCAGGGCCAAGCCAGGATCACTGACCTCACCTGCCCCAAACGCTGGGTGGGCTCGAGGCCCAGTGCATCCATAACGACACACCACGCCTCGATCAACCGCGCAGTTCGTATTGGACATATCCTGCAAAGCCAATCCGTACGCGGGTTTAGGGCCAACGTTGCAGCCCGTGGCATCAGGTTACCGAAGTGGCACGCACGACGCAAGCCGCACACGCCACTCCATTCGCGCCTCGACGCAATCGACCAACGGCTTAAACGCCCAGCGCCTCACCGCTTCCGTTCGCGCGCGCCTTGCCACGCTTGATCCACGCCGCAAGGTTATGCGGGCGCAGCGTATCGTATTCCTCAAACGGTTGATGGATCCACGGGTTGGTTGGCAGAAACTGCACAGCATAGTCCGGCTTGATCTTCGAGCACCCCTTGTGCCACAGCACGGCGGTACGCACGTCCGTCACGGCCGGATAGCGCTCCTTCAGGTGACGCCCCACGCGCTCCAGCGTGACGCCCGAATCCACCAGGTCATCCACCAGCAGCACGCGGCCCGACAACTCGCCACGCGTCATCGTGATGTACTGCGCGATATCGAGATCGCCCTGCTGCGTGCCAGCCGCCTCGCGATAGCTGCTGGTCGCGAGAATAGCCAATGGCAAGTCATAGATGCGCGAGAGCTGATCGCCCACACGCAAGCCGCCGCGCGCCAGGCACAGAATCTTGTCGAACTTCCAGCCCGACTCATGCACGACGAGCGCCAGGCGCTCGATCAGGCCATGGTAGTCATCCCAAGATACCCACAAGTGCGAGTCGTCGTTGATCGGCTGGTTCATGGTGTTCCTCTTCGTATCGTAAATGCGGCGTGAGTTGCCGCTATCGTGTTCTATGAAAAACGGCGCTCCATGCAAATTCGCCCGGCGAATTACCGGGCGAGCAAGCTAACTGCGTGGGACCAGCGCGCGTCAGTCCTTGTATGGATGACGCAGCAGAATGGTCTCGTCGCGATCAGGGCCGGTCGAGATCATGGCAATCGGAATACCGGCCACTTCTTCGACGCGTTTCAGGTAAGCCTGAGCGGTCTCGGGCAGCGCGCCCCATTCCTTCAAGCCGAAGGTCGAGGTGTTCCAGCCAGGAAACTCTTCGTAGATCGGCTGGCAACGAGCCACTGCATCGGAGCCGCGCGGCAGGATGTCGATTTCCTTGCTATCAAGCATGTAGCCAACGCACAGCTTGAGGGTTTCCAGACCATCCAACACGTCGAGCTTGGTGATGCACAGACCCGACACACCGTTGATCTGGATAGCACGACGTAGCGCGGCGGCGTCCAGCCAGCCGGTACGACGCGGACGACCCGTGACCGAGCCGAATTCCTTGCCAACGTTGGCCAGACGCACGCCGATTGGGTCCTGACGCGCCGGATTATCTGCGTCATACAGCTCGCTCGGGAACGGGCCGGAACCCACGCGCGTGCAATACGCCTTCGTGATGCCGAGGATGTAATGCAGTTGGCCCGGGCCGACGCCCGCACCTGCGGCAGCGTTACCGGCCACGCAGTTGCTCGACGTGACGAACGGATAGGTTCCGTGGTCGATGTCGAGCAGCGTGCCCTGCGCGCCTTCGAACATCAGGTTCTTGCCAGCGGCGTTGGCGGCAAACAGCTCGGCCGACACGTCCGTCACCATCGGGGCGAGGCGGTCGGCGTACGACAGCATCTCGTCCAGCGTCTGCTGGAAGTCCAGCGCCGGGTGGTTCAGATACTGCGTCAGGACGAAGTTGTGGAAGTCCAGGTTCTCGCGCAGACGCTCGGCAAAGTAGGCCGGGTCGAACAGGTCCTGGACGCGCAACGCGCGGCGAGCAACCTTGTCTTCATATGCGGGACCGATCCCGCGACCGGTAGTACCGATCTTGGCAGCGCCGCGCTTAGCTTCGCGCGCCTTGTCGATGGCAACGTGGTACGGCAGGATCAGCGTGGTCGCTTCCGAGATGCGCAGACGGTTCTGCACCTGCACACCGGCCGATTCCAGCTCGTCGATTTCCTTAAACAGCGCTTCGGGCGAGAGCACCACACCGTTGCCGATGTAGCACGCCACGCCATCGCGCATGATGCCCGACGGGATCAGACGCAGAATCGTCTTCTTGCCGCCGATGATGAGGGTATGGCCCGCGTTATGTCCGCCCTGGAAACGAACCACGCCTTGCGCATGATCGGTCAGCCAATCGACGATTTTCCCTTTACCTTCGTCACCCCACTGGGTGCCGATGACGACGACATTGCGTCCTTGGCTCACTGCTGGTGCGGACATGTTGAATTTGCAGATGGGTTAAAAACGTATTCTACCCTTGTTGCCAGGGCCTTCCCTGAAATTACCGGGTATTTACACAACGTTATGCAACAGCCTCAGATAGAAGCGTTGCGGGGCTTGACGATCCAGCGACCGCCCTCTTCCACGAGTTGTCGGTCATAGGCAAACTCCTCCAGGTCTTCCGGATGGCCTGGCAGCGACTGGATGACGATTTCGCCAGCGGCGCGCAGGGCGGCAATTGCTCCGCGCAGCCTGGCATCACCGGACCACGGCGCGTGGATGGCGGCTGCGCGGGCTTCCACCGGCGAGATGCCGGCGACCTCGCGCAGATCCAACGAAAAACCGGTTGCCGGGCGAGCACGGCCGAAGGCCTCGCCCACCTTGTCGTACCGGCCGCCACGCGCCACGGCATTCGGCACGCCCGCCACATAGGCCGTGAACATCACACCGCTGTGGTATTGGTAGCCGCGCAGGTCAGCCAAATCGATGTTGACGGTCGCACCGCCTGCACGTTCGGCCAGCGTGGCCAGATCGTCCAGCGCGCGGCCAATGGCGGGCAACGCGGGCAACTGCTTGCGCGCACGCTCCAGCACATCAACACCGCCGTACAGCGACGGCAACAGGTTGATCGCATCGCGCTGCGTCACCGGCAAATCGGCCGTGATGGCACGCAGGGCGGGCACATCCTTGGCGGCGAGCGCCGCGAATAGGTCGTCTTGAATGCGAGCGGCAACCAGCGATTGCTCCAGCAGCGCCGCCACCACGCCAACGTGGCAGAGGTCCAGCCGCACATCCGCCAGGCCAGCGGCCGACAGCGCGGCAAGCATCAACTCCTGGATTTCCAGATCGGCTTCCAGACCTGCGTGACCGTAGATTTCTGCTCCGATCTGCAGCGGCTCGCGCGTGACGTGGAATCCACTCGGACGCGTATGCAACACCGAACCGGCGTAACACAGGCGCGTCACGCCGGCGCGGTTCAGCAAATGGGCATCGATACGTGCGACTTGGGGCGTGATGTCGGCGCGCAGACCGATCGTGCGGCCAGAGAGCTGATCAACCAGTTTGAAAGTCTTCAGATCCAGATCGTGGCCGGTGCCGGAGAGCAGCGACTCGATGTATTCCAGCATCGGCGGCATGACCAGTTCGTAGCCGTAGGTGCGGAACAGGTCGAGCATGCGGCGGCGCAACTCTTCAATCTTGCGCGCCTCGGAAGGCAGCACATCGGCAATGGATTCAGGCAGCAGCCAATTGGTCGGCATGGCGGTCTCGCTCGGGAGTCTTGGTACGGCGGAAATTCGTAAAAACGCAGAAAGTGGGCTAGCGATGCAGCAACCGCAGGAGGATCAGCCCAATCGCCATCGACACGAGGCCGATCACGCGCAGCTTTTCGTCAGGCAAGTCGGTCAGCGCCTGGAAGGCACGGCGCCAAGCCCGCGGCGCCACGAACGGCAGAATGCCCTCGAATACGAGGACCAGCGCGCACGCTGCCAGCAAAACGGTGGGGAGTGACTCTTCCATGGGATGCGGGTGGCGAACGAACAAAACCCCGGCAAGCCGGGGTTTGTCCGCCTCAAATACGATCAGCGACGCATTGTACTAGCGATGGCGCCCCGTCTGGGCAGCTGGCGCTGCCGCCGAGCCACCGCCCGAGTTACCGCCATTTGGGCTGCGCATGTATTTGAAGAAATCGCTGTTCGGCTGCAACACCATCACATCCCTGCGATCGCGGAACGACGCACGATACGCCTCCATGGAGCGCCAGAACGCGGCGAACTGCGGATCGCGGCCAAACGCATCGGCGTAGATGTCAGCGGCACGGGCATCGCCCTCACCCTTGATCTTCTGCGCGTCACGATAGGCATCAGCCAGCACGACTTCACGCTGACGATCGGCATCGGCGCGGATCTTTTCGCCTTCGGCGGCACCGGTGGAACGCAGCTCGTTGGCCACGCGCTTACGCTCGGCTTCCATGCGACGGTAGACCGATTCGGTCACACTGGCCAACAGATCGACGCGCTTCAGACGCACGTCAATGATGTCGACGCCGACCGACTTGCCATACTCCTGCACGCCTTTGAGAATGCTCTGCATCACCGCTTCACGATCTGTCGATACCACGTCGGAAACCGTGCGACGAGCAAACTCATCGCGGGCGATGGAGTTGATCTTCTGCGTCATGCTGTCCTGCGCGAGGCGGTTATCGCCCTTAAAGCTCACGTAGAACAGACGCGGATCAGCCACGCGCCACTTCACGAACCAATCAACCAGCAGATTCTTCTTCTCGGCCGTGATGAAGCGATCGGCGCCGGCTACATCGATGGTCTGCAGACGCTTGTCCATGAACACCACGTTCTGCAGCGGCGGGGGCAGCTTGAAATGCAGCCCCGGCTCCTTGATGACCTGCTTGATCTCACCAAAGGCAAACACCACGGCGTACTGCCGCTGGTCCACCACGAACACCACCGACGAGAACACCGCCAGGGCAATGACCAGCGCCACGAAGGCAGAAATCAGACGATTCATAGTGCCCCTCCTGTTAGCGCGAATCGCGGTCACGGTTGCGCAGTGCTTCGCGCGAACGCGAGTCTGCGTCATTGGCCGGTGACGGATTGGAGGGAGTCGGCACGCCCTGCGCAGAACCACTGTCCTGCGGAGAGGTACCCGGCGCGGCGGCCGGACGCAACGTGTCGCCTTGCGTTTGCGCGATCAGCTTGTCCAGCGGCAAATACAGCAGGCTGCCGTTGCTTTGATCGACCATCACCTTGGTCGAGTTGGCGTAGATGTCCTGCATGGTTTCCAGATAGATACGGTCGCGCGTGACCTGCGGCGCCTTCGCGTATTCGCGTTGCACCGAGGCAAAGCGGGCCGCATCGCCCTCTGCACGCGCCGTGACGCGGGCCTTGTAACCCTGGGCCTCTTCACCCAGGCGTGCAGCCGTACCCTTGGCACGCGGCACCACGTCGTTGGCATAAGCCTGACCCTCGGAGATGGCACGCTCGCGGTCCTGACCCGCCTTGGTCACATCGTCGAATGCGGCCTGTACCTGTTCGGGCGGCTGCACGCTCTGCACGTTGACGCTGAGAATGCGGATACCGGTCTTGTACGCCGACAGGATGCGCTGAATCGATTCCGCCAGATTGCGGCCGACAGCATCACGCCCCTCATACAGCACCGCGTCCATCTTGTTGCGCCCGACAATCTCGCGCACGGACGTTTCAGCCGCCTGCGTCACGAGTTCTTCATCGCCGCCACGGTCCGTGCGGTTGTAAAACAGGTAATCGACCGGGTTGGCAATGTTGTACTGAACCGAGAAGCGCACATCGACGATGTTCTCGTCCTGCGTGAGCATCGACGAGTCTTTCAGGTTCGTATCCTTGATTTGCGTCGTGCGACCGATCTCAAGCGTACGCACACCCGACAGGTTGACGATCTCGTGCGACTCGATCGGATACGGCAGGCGCCAGTTGATACCCGGCGTTGCCTGATACTTGAAGCGGCCGAACTGCAGAATCACGCCGGTCTGACCTTCCTGCACGATGAAGAATCCGCTGGCCAGCCACAGGCCCACGAGCACTGCCAGCAGCACGCCGACACCAAGGCCCGAACCAGCGCGGCCATTACCCGGACGCAGCGGCGTGGGGCCGTCATTACCATTACCGCTGTCCTTGCGGCCGAACAGGTTGTTCAGGCGGCGATTGAAGTCGCGCCACAACTCATCAAGATCGGGCGGCCCATCCTGGGGCGGCTTGCTTTGGCGCTTCGGCTCGCCTTTGTCTTCGTGCTCGGCGTTATTGTCATCGCCGCGACCCCAGCGCGGGTCGTTCAGCGAAAGCAGCACACGCAAGCGGTGCCACAAACCTCGCGCCGGATGCGGCGAGGCCATGGAAAAAGACTGGGTCGAAATCTCGGGCATGAGCGGTCGGGCTTGTCCTGATTGTCTGACTGCGAAGGAGTAACGGGGCATTCTATCAGCCCTCTTCGTCACCTTTGGCGGAAGAACCGCTGCTCGGCAAGCTTTGCGACAGTTCGCCACGGTGCGCCGGCAGTGAATCACGGCGGGTGTCGAAACGCGGATCGAAATCGCCGCCATGCGACGCAGGGTGCTCACGCAGGCGAATCGCGGTCTCGACCAGCGCTTCGCGCAGCAGATCCAGCCCCGCCCCTTCGATGGCTGAGACGAACACGCGCCGTACGGCACCGGTTTCATCACGCTCGATGCGCGGGCCGGCGGCACGCAACTCCTCAGCCGCGTCGATCTTGTTCATCACCAGAATCTGTGGGATGCCGCTGGCGTTGATTTCATCCAGCACGCGATCGACCTGTTCCATCTGTTCATGCTTGACGGTACTGGCAGCGTCCACCACATGCAGCAGCACGTCGGCGTGCACGGTTTCTTCCAACGTGGCGCGGAAGGCGGCCACCAGTTGCGTTGGCAGATCGCGGATAAAGCCGACCGTGTCCGACAGCACCACGTTGCCCAACCCTTCCAGGTACAACCGGCGCGAGGTCGTATCCAGCGTGGCGAACAACTGGTTCGCGGCGTAGGCGCGTGCCTTGGTCAACGCATTGAACAGCGTCGACTTGCCCGCGTTGGTATAGCCGACCAGCGAAACGGAAAACGCATCGTTGCGGCTGCGCGAACGGCGTTGCGTGTCATGCTGACGCTGCAGCTTGTCCAACTCGGACGATAAGCGCTTGGCCCGTTCATCCAGCATCCGGCGATCCAGTTCGAGCTGGCGCTCGCCAGGGCCACCACGCAGGCCAACCCCGCCCTTCTGACGCTCCAGGTGGCTCCACGCCCGCACCAGACGTGCCGCCTGATAGCGCACGCGCGCGAGTTCCACCTGCACCTTACCGACGTGGCTCTGTGCGCGCTGGCTAAAGATGTCGAGGATGAGGCCCGTCCTGTCCACCACGTGGCGGCCGAAAAAGCGCTCGAGATTACGCTGCTGGGCAGGGCTCAGCGCGTGGTTGAAGATGACGATTTCCGCGTCTTCCTCGTCCGCGGCGATCTTCACTTCCTCCGCCTTGCCTGAGCCGATGAACAGCGATGCGTCTGGCCTGGAGCGCTTGCCCGTGACCGCGCGCACCGGCTCGGAGCCGGCGGTCGACGCCAGCAGCGCCAGTTCACTCAGACTTTCCTGAAAATCGTGTTTGCCGAAATCGACTGCGACCAGAATGGCGCGGGTCGGCTCCGGGCTGGAGGTGGGATGGGATGCCAAGCGGGAAAATAAAGAAGGGAAAAACTGAGGGTGGGTGCGTCCCGCCGCGCGGATGGCGGCGGGAGCGAGGCAGAATCAGGCGTCAGGCGCTTCGTCCACGCGGAAATTCACGGCACGGGCCGGCACCACGGTGGAGATCGCGTGCTTATACACCATCTGCGTCACGGTGTTACGCAGGAGCACGACGTATTGGTCGAACGACTCGATGTTGCCTTGCAGCTTGATACCGTTGACGAGGTAGATCGACACCGGCACATGCTCCTTACGCAGCGCATTCAGAAACGGGTCTTGTAGCAATTGCCCTTTGTTGCTCATGGCACACTCCAGATTTATAGGTTTAGTGATGGGTTATGGGGCTAGGAAGCCCGGGTTCAAGCAGGCGACGCAAAAAAAGTTCGTCAAAAGAGTCAGCCAGACGCGTCCAAATGACGCCAATGGCGCCTGGGTTTGTGGACACCAAGCGCCATGTCTCGAGAATTTAGCCCTAGAAATCGGGGAAAGCAAACGGAAAACCAATGACCCCGCCATATGAAATGGCTCGGCCTTTTTGGTGATCCCCCGTTCGAATGCCCCCGCGTCACACGCTCCCGCCGTCGAGCACCGCCCGTGCGACGCTCAATCGTTGGATTGGGCGTACGGGTTTTTGTTCGTACGAAATTCGATCCGCAGCGGAGTGCCCTTCAGTTGGAAGGCCTCGCGGAAACGCCCTTCCAGGAAGCGGCGATAGGTTTCGGGAATATTCGACAGCGCATTGCCGTGAATCACCACGATCGGCGGGTTGGAGCCGCCCTGGTGCGCGTAGCGCAGCTTCGGGCGCGAGACGCCGGCGCGACGCGGTTGCTGATACTCGACCGCCTCCATCAGCACGCGCGTGAGCTTGGGGGTCGGCAGCTTGACCATAGCGGCAGCGTAAGCGGCATCCACGGACTTCATCAGCGCGCCAATGCCTGTGCGCTCCTTGGCGGAGATGTAGTGCACGTTGGCAAACGACAGGAACTGCAGCTTGCGCTCCATATCGTGCTTGATGCGATCACGCGCATGGCCCGTGAGGCCATCCCACTTGTTCACGCCGATCACCAGCGCGCGGCCGGATTCGACGATGAACCCCGCGATATGCGCGTCCTGGTCGGAAATATCCTGCTGCGCGTCGAGAATCAGCACAACCACGTTCGCGTCGGCGATGGACTGCAGCGTCTTCACCACCGAAAACTTCTCGATCGCCTCGAACACCTTGCCACGTTTGCGCAGGCCGGCCGTATCGATGAGCGTATACGGTTTGCCGTTGCGCTCGAAATCCACGTAGATGGCATCGCGCGTGGTGCCCGGCATATCGAATGCGATCACGCGCTCTTCGCCGATCAGCGCGTTCACCAGCGTCGACTTGCCGACGTTCGGGCGGCCGACGATGGCGATGCGGGTACCGTGGTCGTGCGCGTCGGCTGCCTCGGCAAGCTCGGGGCGCTCGGCAAACGCCAGATCGAGTGCCTCTGCCACCAGATCGTTGACCCCATCGCCATGTGCAGCAGAAATGGCCGCCGGATCGCCCAGACCGAGTTCATAGAAATCGCTGGCGACGGCGGTATAGCGCATGCCCTCAGCCTTGTTGACGGCCAGCAAAATGCGACGTCCTGTCTTGCGCAGGTAGTCGGCAATCACGCGATCCTGCGGCGCCAACCCCAGGCGGCCATCGACGATGAAGATCACGACATCGGCTTCGACCACAGCTTGGCGCGTCTGCTTGGCCATCTCGGCAACAATGCCTTCCTTGGCGACGGGCTCGAAGCCACCGGTATCGATGGCGATGAACGGACGCTCACCGACGCGGCCTTCACCGTAGTGACGGTCGCGTGTCAGGCCGGGGATGTCCGCGACCAACGCGTCACGCGAGCGCGTCAGACGGTTGAAGAGGGTCGATTTGCCGACATTCGGCCGCCCCACGAGGGCAATGACTGGTTTCATGCTTGTGTGCCGCACGCGAATGGCGCCACGGCAAATTCTGGTTATTGCAACTGCGGTTGGCATCTGCACGGCTGAATGCCTGGATGGCACAGATGCAAGACGCCCGCGGGGTACGCGGGCGCAAGTTCAAAGCGGCGACGCCGCCCCGATGTGATGCGTGTGCCGCCGCAGCCCATCCGGGCCGAGGCGACCGAGGTTACTTCGGCAGATAGCCGTAGACGCCGCCGCCGCGAGTCTGCACGACCAGCGTCTGGCCGACCACCACGGGCGCCGCGCCGATCGCGCTGCTGTCGGTCTTCACGCGGGCGACAAACTTACCGTCATCACGCGAGAGGAAATGCAGCCAACCTTCGGAATCGCCCACGATGATCGCGCGGCCAAACGCCAGCGGCGTGCCAAGATCGCGCCACAGCAGCGCGTCGTTCTTCCACAGGTCTGCACCGTTTTGCGCATTGAAGCCGTAGACCACCGACTTCTCATCAGCGGCGAACAGCCCGCCGTCATCTTGCGTGACACCGGTCGGCGACGAGAAATCACGCCCCCAACGCGGAGCGCCAGTGCTTATATCGAAGCACGCCACGCGACCCTGGAAGCTGGCGGCACACACTTGCGAACCGTTGATCGACGGTGCGCCAGTCACGTCGTTCAAGCGTTCGATCTCCGATACGCCACGCGGGTACGACACTGCAGCTTCCCAACGCAGCGCGCCATTGCTGGCCGACAGTGCACCCAGCTTGCCGCCGGCAAAGCCGAGGAGGATGTTGTCGCCGGCAAAGACCATCGGCAGACTGCTACGCAGGTTCAGAGCCGACGGAGAGCGCTGGTAAATCCATTTGCGTTCACCGTTGCTCGGGTCCAGGCCCAGGACACGGCCATCTGTCGTTCGAACGATCACCAGCCCCTGACCAACCAGCGGCGCTGTCAGCACTTCACCGTTGACGGCGATCTTCCACTTCTGCGCGCCCTTCTCGTCGAATGCGATGACGGCGCCCTTCTCACCTGCCACGGCCGTCAGCGTGCCGTCGCTGCCGGGGCCGGAGGTCAGGTCCACATCCGCCTTCCCTTGCCAGACCGTGCGGCCCGAGGCACCATCCAGCGCCGTCACGGTGCCGCCGGCTGCCGACACGTAGACATTGTTGCCTGCCACCGCCGGCTGCATCACGTAGCGGCCGCTCTTGCCGACGCTCACGCTCCACGCCTGGCGCACGGTCAGCACCTGTTGAACCTCCTTCAGCTTGGCGGGCTCATGCTTGTTCTTGCTGCTGAACAGCGAGCAACCGCCAAGGACAGCCGTCGCCGCCAGTGCCAGCACTGCCACGCGTGCCGCCTGTGCGACACCGCGCGCGACACCACCCTGCTCAAGTGCGTGAATCATGAAATCGGGATCCTTTTGTTATGCGTTGAATTGCACGGGTTGCGCCGATCAAGCGCCGCCCAGGGCATCCAGCTTGAACTGCACAATCTGGCGCGCCGAAGCGTCGGCCGGACCAAACTTCTCCAGCGCCAGCTTGTAGGCGGCGCGGGCGTCTTCGTTCTTGTTCTGCGCGGCCAGCAGATCGCCGCGACGGTCGGCGTACAGCCCGGCAAACGCCGGCGCAACATCGCCGGAGACTAGCGCGATGCCCTGATCGTAGGCTTTCTCATCAAGCAACAGACCAGCCAGACGCAGCTTGGCGAGCGCCTTGTACTCATCGTCGCGCGCATGATCAACCGTCCATTGCAGCTGCGCCTTGGCGCCGGCCGCGTCGTTGGCTTCGTAAAGCGCCTTGGCTGCAGCCAGTGCGGTCATCTGTGCGTAGGCCGTACCGCCGAACTTGTCTTCCATGTCGGTGGCGGCGCGCTTGATCTTCTCAGCATCCTTGCCATCAGCGGCCTTCTGTACCTGCTCGTACAGCACGGACGCTTCGCCCGCCTGCTTGCGCTGCCAGTTCTTCCAGCCGAACCAGCCAGCCACGGCCAGCAGCACCACAATGGCGACCCACGTGATCACGTTGCCGTTATCGCGCCACCAGTGCTTGAGGCTCTCTATTTGTTCCTGTTCTTCGAGATCGTAGGCCATGCTTTGCAGAGCTTGAATATTGGAAGTGAATCGCGGCGGCTCATTGCCGAAGTCAGTCGCCGCGGTTAGTCGTTATTCGCCACCATGGCATCGATCAGGCGGTCGACCAACTGGTCGGACGGCACGGTCTGCTGAGCATCCGCAGCCGGATCGCCGCGCAGCGGCTTGATCTGCGCCACGCCTTGGGTGACTTCATCGTCGCCAATGATAACCGCATAGGATGCGCCACTTGCGTCGGCGCGCTTGAACTGCGACTTGAAGCTACCGTTACGCCCTTCCGGCGAGGCGTGAAGGATGACATCGAGCCCAGCATCGCGCAGCCGCTCCGCCGCAATCAGTGCCTGCACCTGTGCCTCGTCGCCCTGATGGACGATGTAGACGTCGCAACCTTGCGCATCGGGCTCAAGCCTTTCTTCACGCAGCAACTCGATGATGCGTTCCACGCCCATCGCCCAGCCGCATGCGGGCGCTGCTTTGCCTCCAATTTGCTCGATCAGCGGGTCATAGCGGCCGCCACCGGCCACCGTGCCCTGCGCACCGAGCTTATCGGTCGTCCACTCGAACACGGTGAGGTTGTAATAATCCAGCCCGCGCACCAGACGCGGGTTGATCGTGAACGGAATGTTGTTTGCCTTAAGCAGCTTCTGCACGCCTTCAAAGTGCGCGCGCGATGCTTCGCCCAGATAGTCGATCAGTTTTGGCGCGCCGGCGGCCATGTCCTGCAACGCGGGGTTCTTCGTGTCGAGCACGCGCAGCGGGTTGGTGTACAGACGACGCTTACCGTCTTCATCGAGGATGTCCTGGAAACCCTCCAGGTACTTGATGAGATCGGCTCGGTGCGCAGCGCGTTCTTCCGCCTGACCCAGCGAGTTCAGCTCGAGCTTCAGGCCAACCAGGCCGAGGTCGTCCCACAGGCGCTGGCACATCAAAATGACTTCAGCGTCGATATCCGGGCCGGCAAAGCCCAGCGCTTCCACGCCCACCTGATGGAATTGGCGATAGCGGCCGCGCTGCGGACGCTCATGGCGGAACATCGGGCCCGTGTACCACAATCGCTTCGGGCCGTCGTACAGCAGGTTGTGTTCAATCACGGCGCGCACAGCGGCGGCTGTGCCTTCCGGGCGCATCGTGAGTTGCTCACCGTTCAGCGCATCGGTGAAGGTGTACATCTCCTTTTCGACGATGTCCGTCACCTCGCCGATGCCGCGCACGAACAGTTGCGTCTGCTCGACGATTGGCGTGCGGATCTGCTGATAGCCATAGGCACGCAGCATGCTGCGCACAGCGTTGTCAAAGTGCTCCCACAGCGGGGCGTCGCCAGGCAGCAGATCGTTCATGCCTTTGACGCCGGCGATCTTCTGCGCGCGTTGTTTTTGTGTATCGCTCATGATGTCACGTTGAAAGCCGACCACCTCTGCGGGCCAGCTTGTCGCTTCGTATTCGGAAGCCTTATGCCGTCGTCTCGGCTTGCGCGCCGTAATGCGTGCGCACGTATTCGTCGACGATCGTCTGAAACTCTTCTGTGATGCGCTCACCGCGCAGCGTCTTCACCTTCACGCCGTCAACGAACACCGGCGCCGCCGGCGATTCGCCCGTACCCGGCAGCGAAATACCAATGTTGGCGTGCTTGCTCTCACCTGGGCCGTTGACGATGCAGCCCATGACTGCAACGTTCATCTCTTCAACGCCGGGGTACCGTTCCTTCCACATCGGCATCTGCTCACGCAAGTACGACTGAATGCGCGCCGCGAGTTCCTGGAAGACCGTACTGGTCGTACGCCCGCAACCCGGGCACGCGATGACCATCGGCGTGAAGTTGCGCAGGCCCATGGTCTGCAGAATCTCCTGCGCGACGATGACTTCCTTCTCGCGCGGCGCACCCGGCTCCGGGGTGAGGGAAATGCGAATCGTGTCGCCGATGCCTTCCTGCAGCAGCACCGACAGCGCCGCCGTAGAAGCGACGATACCCTTGCTGCCCATGCCGGCCTCGGTCAGGCCAAGGTGCAGCGCGTAATTGCAACGACGCGCCAGCTCGCGGTACACCGCAATCAGATCCTGCACCGCCGAGACCTTGCAAGACAGGATGATCTGGCTACCGGGCAAGCCCAGCTCTTCAGCCTTCTGCGCGGACTGGATCGCCGAAGTGATCAGCGCTTCGACCATCACGGCACGGGAATCCCACGGCGTCGCGCGCTGCGCGTTCTCATCCATGATGCGGGCCAGCAGATCTTGGTCGAGGCTGCCCCAGTTCACGCCGATACGCACCGGCTTGTCGTAGCGGCAAGCGATCTCGATCATCTGCGCGAACTGTGTGTCGCGCTTCGCGCCCTGCCCGACGTTGCCTGGGTTGATGCGGTACTTAGACAACGCCTGCGCGCATTCGGGATGGTCCTGCAGCAGCTTGTGGCCGTTGTAGTGGAAATCGCCGACCAGCGGCACATCCACGCCCATGCGGTCGAGCTGTTCACGGATGGCAGGCACCGCAGCGGCTGCGGCTGGTGTATCTACCGTGATGCGCACCAGCTCGGAGCCAGCGCGCGCCAGCTCCTTCACTTGGATCGCGGTGCCGATTGCGTCCGACGTGTCGGTATTCGTCATCGACTGCACGCAGACCGGCGCGTCGCCGCCCACGTGCACAACGCGGTCGCCCCAGCGGATTTCCGCGGCGCGCGAGTTCCGGCGCGGCAGCGGACCGACCAAGGCGGGAGCGCAATCGAGAGGCGTGGAGATTTCCATGATCAGACAAGGCGCGCCGCCCAATCAGGCAGCGCGCCATTTACAAAACGGTTCAGGGCAACGTGGCCCGTGCCACGCGATTGCGGGCGTACTTCTGAAGATTGACAGACGCCCCCCCCACAGCCAGCGATTCAACTGCCTCGGCATTGCCAAAGACGACCTTGAACGGCGGCGTTCCAGTCAGATCACGCGCGTCGCCTTCTTTGGAGATACCACTGGCGAGCGTCTTGCCGGATTTGTCCTTGATCTCGTACCAGGACGAACCCGAGAAGCGGACCGAAACCGTACCGCCGCCGGCCGTCGCCTCAACCGGTTTGACGGCTGCCGCCGGCAAGGCAGCAACCGGAGCATCAACGTTGATGGCGGCCGGCTTGGCACCTGCGACATCTACCGCAGGTACCGGGGCGGCACCGTTGTCCGAACGCGGCAGGGTAGGAGGCGGTGCCAGCGGCGCAGTCACCACACCCGAGGCCGGAGCAGCCGGCGTAACAGGCGTCAGCGGTGTCGGCATCGAGGCGGCCGGCGTTTCCGATGGCGCCTGCTCTGGCGCTTGAGCCGCTTGTGCCGGGGCGACTTGCTCGGCGGTCGAGGTGTCCTTCGTGCTGGACTCGGCGTTTTGCGTGGCGGCCGTCTGCGTGGCAAACCACTGCTTCAAGCGGTCCATACCGGCCAACGCACCGCCGGCCACCGCCACAGCAACGAGCACGCCGATGAGCCAGCGAGCGCCACCACCGCGGCGCTTGGCGAAACTCGGCTTATCGGAAAACGATTCACCCAGCCCGCCTTCGGGCCGCAAACCAATGTTGGTGACCGGCGCACGCGCGTTCAACCGCGCAAGCTGGTCATCGACGTCGACCTGCAAGGCGCGCGCATAGGCGCGGATCAGACCCTTGGTGAACGTCATGTCAGGCAATGCACTGACATCTGCAGATTCCACCGCCGACAACTTGCCAGGCGCCACCTTCAAGCGCGTGGCCAGATCGTCAACCGTCAGGCGCTGGCGATCGCGGCCGGTACGCAAGCGTTCGGCAATCTCGCGCAGCGCATCGTCGCGCTCCGGCGATGTAGCAGCGGGCGGATTCGGGGCAGGCACCGCGCCGTGAGAGAAGTCGGCGGCGCTTGCCACGTCGCGGTCAGTCATCCCATGCTCCTCGTTCGAATGCCGCCTCTTCGGGCGCATTGGGGAAGCGGCGCTGCAATTGCGCGCTCCATGCGTTCTGTTGCGAAGTGTCGCCCACGCGGCGCGCGATACGAGCACCCAGCCACAAGCTTTCAGCCGTCGGATTGCTGCGGCCATTCACACGTTCGACAAACGGCATGGCGCGCGAATATTCACGGCGTTTGTAGTACAACTGCGCCAACGTAAGGTTGGTCAGCGGATTGTTTGCGTCGATGTAGGTGGCGCGCGTCAGGCTCTTCTCCGCACCGTCCAGATCGCCCTGGCGCATCTGGCACACACCCAGGTTCGTCCACGGTTTGGCCGGACTGCCAGCAGCCGGCACTTCGATGGCCTGGCGCAGCATGGTCATGCCCTGATCGGGCTTACCACCCTGCGAACATAGGA
Source organism: uncultured Ralstonia sp. (assembly GCA_963512445.1). Classification (GTDB taxonomy): domain Bacteria; phylum Pseudomonadota; class Gammaproteobacteria; order Burkholderiales; family Burkholderiaceae; genus Ralstonia. The sequence continues at coordinate 87,669 of CAUPMS010000007.1, read as the reverse complement.
ACCAGCCGTAGTTGTTCAGCAGGTCGCCATCCTGCGGCGTTGCGGCCAGAGCGCTGCGAAAACTCTCGTCAGCCTGCTCGCGTTGACCGAGGTTCATGTAAGCCAGCGCCCGGATGTGATACGCATTGGGCACGTTGGGATCGATCGCGATGGCGTTCTTGATTTCCTCAAGCGCGGTCGCGTTCTGGCCGGCTTCCAGGTATTGCGTTGCAAGCTGCAATCGGATCGCGGCCCGGCGATCGGCGTCGGCCTTTTGATCGGGGACTGTCGTGACTTCTCGTGTCTGTGTCTGGACCGGCGGCGACAATGCGCACCCGGCGGCAGCCAGCGCAAAGACCAGACTGACAGCAGTCGACCAACGCTTCATGCGGTACCCATGCGGTGAGTGGAATCGGCCCCGACCACCGGGATCTCGACGATCTTGCCGAATTTGCCGCGCTCGGCTAAGCGCGTGCGGTCTTTGACCTCGCCAGCGAGCTGACCGCAAGCCGCATCGATGTCGTCGCCACGCGTCTTGCGGATGGTGGTGACAATGCCGGCGTCCAGCAGCACTTGCGAGAAACGGCGGATCTGCTCGTTGTTCGAGCGCTTCAACCCGGATTCCGGGAAGGGATTGAACGGAATCAGGTTGAACTTGCACGGCACGTCGGCCACGACGCGCAGCAGTTCACGAGCGTGCTCGACGGTGTCATTGACGCCATCCAGCATGCAGTATTCGAAGGTGATGAAATCACGCGGCGCGAACTCGAGATAGCGGCGGCAGGCAGCCATCAGTTCGGCCAGCGGGTACTTCTTGTTGAGCGGCACGAGCATGTCACGCAGCGCATCGTTGGAAGCATGCAGCGACACGGCCAGCGCTACGGGCACATCGCGCGCCAAGCGGTCCATCATCGGTACCACGCCAGAGGTGGACACAGTTACGCGACGGCGCGACAGACCATACGCGTTGTCGTCCAGCATCATGCGCAGAGCCGGCGCCACGGCATCGTAGTTCAGCAGCGGCTCACCCATGCCCATCATCACAACGTTCGTGATGACGCGGTCATCCTTGGGGCCACGGTCAAGCTGCTTGCGCATGGCGAATTCGGCCATCCAGAGCTGACCGATGATCTCGCCCGTGCTGAGGTTGCGTGAGAACCCTTGCTTGCCGGTCGAACAGAACCGACAGTTGACGGCACATCCCGCCTGAGACGACACGCACAGTGTGCCGCGCGCCTCCTCGGGGATGTAGACCGTCTCGACGGCATTGCCCTGCCCCACATCGACCAGCCACTTGCGCGTGCCGTCCGACGACAGGTGATCGGAAATGACCGCCGGCGCCTGGATGTTGGCGCGGGTCGCGAGCTTTTCGCGCAGCGACTTGGCGAGATCGGTCATCTCGCCAAAATCGGACGCGCCCGACTGGTGAATCCAGCGCTGCAATTGCTTGGCGCGAAACGACTTCTCGCCCAGGCTCTCGCAATACGCGAGAAGACCCTGTGCGTCGAAATCGAGGAGATTCACCACATCGCTCATGACTTGCAACCCGAAACCACCAATCCCAGTCTAGTGTTGACGCTTAGCGGCTGTAAATGTTCAGGCCGGGGAAGAAGAAAGCGACTTCCACGGCAGCCGTTTCAGCAGCATCCGAACCATGCACGGCGTTGGCGTCGATGCTGTCAGCGAAGTCGGCGCGAATCGTGCCCTTCTCAGCCTTCTTCGGGTCGGTTGCACCCATCAGGTCACGGTTCTTGGCGATTGCGTTTTCGCCTTCCAGTGCTTGCACCATCACGGGACCCGAGATCATAAAGTCCACCAGATCCTTGAAGAACGGGCGCTCCTTGTGCACGGCGTAGAACTGCTCAGCTTCAGCGCGCGACAGATGGATCATCTTGGCTGCGACGACCTTCAGGCCTGCGCCTTCGAAACGGGCGTAGATCTGGCCGATGACATTCTTAGCCACAGCGTCCGGTTTGATAATCGAGAGGGTGCGTTCGATCGCCATTAAAAACTCCAAAAAATGAAGGTGTTACGTGAAAGATAAACGTTAGATTCTAACACGGGGCGCAGCCGGATTGGATGTCAAGCGGTGCAACCCGATGCCACGCACGCCGGCGAAGATAAGCAAATCCAAGGTCACTTCACACCAAACCCGCCGTCGGACTGATGAAAACGCCTTAGCATCTCCTTACCGAGAGCACAGGAAGTCACCTGCGAAGGGCATTTTCCGTCGCGATTGCCCACCGGATGCCGGAACCGCATGGCATGCTGCCCCCTCCAAGTAAGGACGATGTGGCTTGCAAAAGCCCGCTTCGGATGCCACATTCTGTGCGTCGTCGCATTGTCTGCAATGTCATTCACCCAAGGAGTTCGCATGGACAACCAACTCAACACGTACGGTTTTGGCGCTTCCGGCACCGCCGGCGCGTTGGCCGTCCGCAATCGTGTGCTGCGCAATACCTATTGGCTGCTCGCGCTTTCCATGATCCCCACCATCCTCGGTGCGTGGATCGGCGTCGCTACCGGCTTCAACCTGATGGGGCGCAACCCGCTGATGGGTTTCGTCATCTTCATGGCAGTGGCCTTCGGCTTCTTCTACGCCATTGAGCGCTTCAAGAACAGCGGCTTGGGTGTGGCGCTACTGCTCGGCTTCACGTTCTTCATGGGGCTGATGCTGTCGCGGCTGATCGGCATGATCCTCGGCTTCTCGAACGGCGCGTCGCTCATCATGACGGCGTTTGGTGGCACGGCGATCATTTTCGGCGTAATGGCGACGGTGGCCACGGTCAGCAAGCGTGACTTCTCGGGCCTGGGCAAGTGGCTGTTCATGGGCGTGCTGGTTCTGATCGTCGGCTCGGTGGCCAATATCTGGCTGCAACTGCCGGCGATGATGCTGACGATCTCGGTGCTGGCCATCGCGATCTTCTCCGCCTACATCCTGTTCGACGTGCAGCGCATCGTGAACGGCGGCGAGACCAACTACGTGACCGCCACCCTGGCGATCTACCTAGACGTCTACAACATCTTCACGAACCTGCTGGCAATCCTGGGGATTTTCGGCGGCAACCGAAACTAAGCCGCGGCGCCTGCAATGGCGCGAAATAGAAAACCGGCGCTTGGTGCGCCGGTTTTTCTTTGTCCGCGAGATACGGAATCGCTCGTGTCAGTCGCGCTCGAATACCGCCATCGATTCCACGTGCGACGTGTGCGGGAACATGTTCACCACGCCCGCACCGGCCAGCCGATAGCCGGCTTCATGCACAAGCAAGCCCGCATCGCGCGCCAGCGTTGCCGGATTGCACGACACGTAGACGATGCGCTTCGGCAGCAGATCGGCCGCCTCACCGCCGCGCTGCGACAGCTCGGCCAGCGCCTTCGACACAGCCAGCGCACCTTCGCGCGGAGGATCGACCAGCCAGCGGTCAAACTTGCCCAACGCGGCGATATCATCCGCCGTCACATCGAACAGATTGCGACACGCAAACGTCGTCTTCGCGTCCAAGCCGTTGTGCTGAGCATTGGCAAACGCTCGCGTCGTCAGGGCCTCGCTGCCTTCAATGCCCATGACTTCGCGGGCGCGCGTGGCCATCGGCAGCGTGAAGTTGCCGATGCCGCAGAACAGATCGAGCAAGCGATCGCCTGGCTGCGCATCGAGCAACTTCAACGCACGCGACATCAGCACACGGTTGATCTGGTGATTAACCTGCGTGAAGTCCGTCGGCTTGAACGGCATGGTGATACCGAACTCGGGCAGCGTGTATGTCAGCGTGCGCTCGAGTGGATAGAACGGATAGACCGTGTCCGGCCCCTTGGGCTGCAGCCAGAACTGGACGTTGTGCTGATCCGCGAAGGCTCGCAGTTCAGCCTCGTCTTCAGGGGTAATCGGCTCCAGATTGCGCAACACTAGCGCAGTCACATCCTGACCGACTGCCAACTCGATCTGCGGCATGCGCTGCACGATCGACAGACGCCCTACCAGTTCGCGCAGCGGCACCAGCAGCGCTGACACATGCGGCGGCAGCACCTCGCACGATGTCATGTCGGCCACGTAGCTGCTCTTGCGCTCGTGAAAGCCCACCAGCACGCCGCCCTTGGCCGCCACGTGACGCACAGTCAAACGCGCGCGATAACGGTAGCCCCAATCGGGGCCGGCGATTGGTCGGAACACGACATCCGGACGCAGCTTGGCGAGATGCCACAGATCGTCTTCCAGTACGCGCTGCTTGATGGCGACCTGCGCACGTGAATCCAGATGCTGCATCGAGCAACCGCCGCACACACCGAAGAACCTGCACTGCGGCGTCACGCGCGAAGAAGACTGGCGCAGAATGCTCACAACGCTCGCCTGCTCGTACGACGGTTTCACGCGGTGGCTACGGTACATCACCCGCTCGCCTGGCAGTGCACCTTCCACGAAGACGACCTTGCCCGACGTGCCGTCCTCATTGGTCAGACGGCCGATGCCGCGGGCTTCACCATCGAGCGAGACGATGTCCAACGGGCCGGCCACGGGCATCTCTGGCTTTCTGCGTCCACGCGGCTTGGCCGCCGGCGCGGTCGGCGCGGCAGTTGCTGAATCAGGATAGGAAGGCGTGACGTTGGGTGCAGCTTGAGACACGAGCGAGCCTGGGCAAAATGGGGATAAGGGCCGCATTGTAAGACACCGGAGGACCAGCATGGGCACAGTCATCCTGACGTGGAACATCCAGTGGGGCCGTGGCGCAGACGGGCGCGTAAGCCTCACGCGCCAACTCGCGCAAGCGCGCGACATGGCGAAATTCGATGTGCTGTGCCTGCAGGAAGTCACCTCTGGTTTCAGCGACTTGCCCGGGCAGCCCGGCCCCGATCAATGGGGCGAACTCGCCGATGCGCTTGGCGCCGAGTACACGGTGATCGGCGGCTTCGCGCTGGAGCGCCGCAACGGCACGCATGTGCAGCGCTTCGGCAACGCGATCGCCACACGTCTGCCCGTGCAGTACGTCATGCGCCACACGCTGCCGTGCCCGCCCGATGCCACACCGTACATGCCGCGCATGGCCATCGAGGTGATCGTGCTGGCGCCGTTTGACCTGCTGCGCGTCGTCACGACACATCTGGAGTACTACTCGGAGCTTCAACGGCTCGCGCAAATCGACGCGCTACGGGCGATCCACGCGGAAGGCTGCGCGCGTGCGAATCAGCCATCAATACTCGGCCCGGAGCCCGAAAGCGGCCCCTTCCGCCCGCTGGCGCAAACCGCGGCAACGATCCTCTGCGGTGACTTCAATTGCAAGCCGGATTCCACACCCAAGCGCTTGGCGACCGTGCCATTCACGCGGGAACCGACTCTGCACGACGCATGGGAAGTTGCGCACGGCGCGACACCGCAGCCGCCGACCTTCGGCGTGCACGACCGCATCGGCTGGACCGAGCCAGCCTACGCGTGTGATTTTGTGCTGATCAGCGAACCGCTGAAACCGCGCCTGCTACGCGTGGAGGTCAACAGCACCACGCAGGCATCGGACCATCAACCGATGCTGCTGGAACTGCGAAACGACTGAAAGTGAACAGAAGAAGAGCGAGAACAGCGGCGCCTTACAGCACCGCGTCCTTACGCACGCCCTGCGAGGCAAAATGCCGCTTGAGCTTGACCAGCGCTTCCTGCTGGATTTGGCGCACGCGTTCGCGTGTCAGGCCCATCTCGGCGGCCAATTCTTCTAGCGTGGCGGGCTCGATGTAGTTGAGGCCAAAGCGACGCTCAACCACGTAGCGGTGCTTATCGGACAAGCGCGCCAACCACGACTTCATCAACTGCGACAGCTCACGATGCGCCACCTCCTGATCCGGCGAAGCACCATGCTCATCCGACAGGAAATCGAGCAGGCTCGTGCCCGGATCGAGATCAAACGGCGTATCGAGCGAGGTCGTGTGCTCGTTGAGCGAGAGCACGTCCTGCACCTCGTCCGTGGTTTTGCCGAGCAGGTGAGCGATGTCTTCGAGACTCGCGTCGCGGCCATCCACGCCGCTCTTTTCCAAATGACGCTTGGCGCGCAGCACCTGATTGAGTTCGCGGATCACGTGCACCGGCAAACGCACCGTGCGCGCCTGATTCATGATCGCGCGCTCGATGCTCTGGCGGATCCACCACGTTGCATACGTGGAGAAGCGGAACCCGCGTTCCGGATCGAACTTCTCGATCGCGTGCATCAGGCCAAGGTTGCCCTCTTCGATCAGATCGAGCAGCGGCACACCGCGGTTCAGATAGCCCTTGGCGATGCTCACGACCAAGCGCAGGTTGCGCTCGATCATGACCTGGCGCGCAGCAAATTCACCCGCCTTGGCCAGCGTCGAGAAGTGCAGCTCCTCGGCCGGCGTCAGAAGCGGCTTGATGCTGATGCGATTGAGATAGTGCTGAACGGTGTCGGCGGCCAGTTCGGCCTGCAGCACCTTGCGGAAATCCTCTTCGGGCGCGGCCTCCTCGGCCTCCTCACCCTCTTCCTCTTCTTCGTCCGGCTCGTCGGCACTGTCAGACGTGTCGTTGAGATCGGCAGATTCGGAAGCAGGTGCATCGTCGATCAACGCGTCGACGACTTCGATTTCTTCAGCAGGAGGCTGCGCCGCAACCCGCGCACGCCGCCCAGCGCGCCCGTTTTGGGTGCGTTGGCCCTCTACAGCAGCGTCGACAGTGTCATCGGCGGGGGTGACGGGCGTGGCGGCTTTCTGGCGCGGCATGCATTCCTCTATTGAGGCGGCAAGTAGCGCATCGGATCGACCGGCTTACCGTTGCGGCGCACTTCAAAATGAAGCTTCACGCGATCCGCATCAGTGCTGCCCATTTCGGCGATCTTCTGCCCTTTCTTGACCGTGGATTGCTCGGTGACCAGAACCTTGTCGTTGTTGCCGTAGGCGGTCAGGAACGTGTCGTTGTGTTTGATGATGACAAGATTCCCGTACCCACGCAAGGGTCCAACGTGGATCACTTTTCCATCATCGGCAGCGACCACCGCTTCACCGCGTTTACCACCGATGTCGATGCCCTTGTTGCTCTTGTCATCGAAACGGCTGATGAGCGAGCCGCGTGCCGGCCAGGCCAGCGAGATTGCGCTGTCGGTTGCCCCGGCAGGAGCGCTGGACGACGCTGCCGGCGGCGTGGCCGGCGTGGAATCAACCGGCTGCGTGCTCGTGTTGCCCGGGCGAACCGGCGTAACGACGGCCCCGCTGCTGCTGACATCCGCGTTCGGCGGAACAACACGTAACAGTTGATCGACTTCGATCTGGTTCGGGTTGGCGATGTTGTTCCAGGCCACCAGATCGCGCGGCGCCTGGCCGTTGCGCAAGGCGACGCTGTACAAGGTATCGCCACGCTTGACCCGATAGTAGCCGGGCGGGGGAGGCTCTTGCGACGTAGCGCTGGTGCTGCCGCCACGCGAAGTGCGGTCGAGAACAGGGGCTTGGTTGCCGGAGGATGCGCAAGCCGCCAGTAGTGCGGCCAACACCATCGCCACGGCGAGCCGGCCTGCGCGTGCGGGGCTTGGACGGTTCATGGAGCTCCGGGAAATGAACATGCTAAACAGTTCCTGATTTTAACGGGACAAAGAAAACGCCTTCAAGCGCGGTACTGTGAAACTGGAAGCGGCTGCGGCGCTCGATAAGAACGAGCTGCTGCGCAGGGCCTCTATTGCGGTCGGTGGCCACCGGGGCGATCAGCCGCCCGCCGACTGTGAGCTGGTCGAGCAGCGCCTGCGGCACCTCCAGCCCCGCCGCCGCCAGGATGATGGCATCGAACGGCGCGGCCTTCGGCAACCCCAGCATGCCGTCGCCATAGTGCAGACGGATGTTTGGCACACGGAGTGGCCGCAAGTTCGCTTTGGCTTTTTCGTGCAGCGGACGAACGCGTTCGATCGAGTACACCTCATCAGATAGCTGCGCCAGAACAGCCGCTTGGTAGCCGCAGCCGGTACCGATTTCCAGCACGCGTGCGAGCGGCATGCCGGTGCCAGCGCGACCGGGCCTTCCGCTCAACAACAGCTCGATCATCCGCCCAACCACCGACGGCTTCGAGATCGTTTGCTGATGGCCGATCGGCAATGCGGAATCTTCATATGCCTGCGAAGCCAGGCCGGCGTCGACAAACAGATGGCGCGGCACCGTGCCGATTGCGGCGAGCACGCGCTTGTCGCTCACACCTCCAGCCTGGACGCGACCGACCAATGCCTGACGCGCACGGTCCGACGCCATACCGCCGGCCGCTGCATGCGCTGCCGCCGTACGCGCCTGCACCGCGCTCGCTGCAACCGCGCCGACCGCAGCGTCGACACCGGCCACACGCTGAGGCGAAGGCGTGGAAGCGGATGCGGTTGATGCGCGCTCGACGGATGCCGCACGCACCGGCGTGGGGCGTGACACAGCGCTCACCCCCGACGAGATGCGCGTTTCCCGCTGGCGTTCCACAGGTTTGCGCTCGACCACTGCGTCGAGCGTCAACGGAAAGCGCCGGTCACGCGGGCGTTCAGACATGGGCCACCGTGGCGATCATGGCGTCTGCCAGCGGCGCACGGTGCGCAGTTGGGCTGTGTCGGTCAAGTCGAGCTGCAGCGGCGTCAGCGAGACAAAACCATGCGCGACGGCATGGAAATCGGTGCCTTCGCTGGCGTCCTTCGCATCGCCGGCGGCGCCCACCCAGAAGATCGGCTCGCCACGCGGATTGGCCTGGCGAATCACCGGCTGCGATTGATGCCGCTTGCCCAGACGCGTCGCGCGCCAGCCAGCCAGCTCGCCGTACGGCAGATTTGGGATGTTGACGTTGAGCAGGACCGGGCCCTCCAGCGGATCGGACAGATAGCGCTCGACCACCTCACGGGCGACGCGCTCGGCGGCGTCGAGGTGCGTCCAGCCCTTGTCCGCCTGCGAAAACGCAATCGACGGAATACCGAACAGATGGCCCTCGATGGCGGCGGCGACGGTGCCGGAATACAGCACGTCTTCGCCCATGTTCTGACCCTGGTTGATACCGGAGACGACCAAATCAGGCTTCTCTTCGATCATGCCGGTGAGCGCGATGTGCACGCAGTCCGTCGGCGTGCCGTTAACGAAACGGAAGCCCTTCTGCGCACCCTCGGTGGCTTCGAACACCGAAAGCGGACGCTGCAACGTGAGCGAGTTCGACGCACCGCTATGGTTCTGCTCCGGTGCGACCACCGTCACGCGGCCGAGGGGACTCAGCGCGCGATGCAGCGCCGCGAGCCCGGGCGCGAGATATCCGTCGTCGTTGGCAATGAGAATATGCATGGCGCGGATTGTAACCGAGCAACGTTCCCGAATCGTGGTCACCCGCACGTTCTACGCGCTTACAAAAATGCATCGACAAGCCACCCGACGCATCGCATCGCGGCAAATCGAACGACCGTGCTTTTATTCGGTTACACTGCCAGACGAAATCGCGTGCAATGCATGCGAGATGGCGAACAATCCAACGCAAGACTGTTGAGGAGACACACCATGAAAGCCGTCGTCTGCAAGACCTGGGGCCCGCCCGAATCGCTGGTGATCGAAACGCTGCCGGACCTTTCGCCGGGCGCCGGTGAAGTCGTTATCGACGTGAAGGCGGCGGGGGTGAATTTTCCTGACGTGCTGATCATCCAGAACAAGTATCAGTTCAAGCCGGAACTGCCGTTTACGCCGGGCTCGGAGGTGGCTGGCGTGGTCAACGCGGTGGGCGAAGGTGTGTCGCACCTCAAGGCCGGCGACCATGTAATCGCCTTCCTCGGCCAAGGCGCGTTTGCCTCGCAGGTGAAGACGTCGGCCAAGGTGGTGATGCCAATGCCTCCGGGCATGGCGTTCGACACCGCCGCCGCATTCACGCTGACCTACGGCACGTCGCACCATGCGGTGGTCGATCGCGGGCAACTGAAGGCCGGCGAGACGATGCTGGTGCTCGGCGCGGCCGGCGGCGTTGGGTTGGCGGCGATCGAGATCGGCAAGGCCATCGGTGCGCGCGTGATCGCTGCGGCGTCGAGCAACGAGAAGCTCGCGGTCTGCAAGGACCACGGCGCCGATGCGCTCATCAACTATTCGACCGAAGACCTGCGCGAGCGCATCAAGGAGTTGACGGACGGCAAGGGCCCGGACGTGATCTATGACCCGGTCGGCGGCATTTATGCAGAACCGGCCTTCCGTTCCATTGCCTGGCGCGGCCGCTATCTGGTGGTCGGTTTTGCCAACGGCGAGATTCCGAAGATGCCGCTGAACCTGGCGCTGCTCAAGGGCGCGTCGCTGGTGGGCGTGTTCTGGGGTGAATTTGCACGCCGCGAGCCGAAGGCCAATCTGGCGAACATGATGCAAATGCTCGGCTGGATGCAGGAAGGCAAGATTCGCCCGCATATCTCGGCACGCTATCCGCTCGAGCAGACCGCGCAGGCGCTGCTGGACATGGCGGCGCGCAAGGTGACGGGCAAGGTGGTCATTCAGCCGTAAGCCCTATCGCCGCTGAAGAAAAAGCCGCGCAGGTTTATCACCTGCGCGGCTTTTTCGTTGGCGCAGCGGTTATCAGGCGGCTTCTTCCAGCGTCGGATAGTCGGTGTAGCCCTTTTCCTGGCCGCCGTAGAACGTCGCGCGATCCGGCTTGTTGAGCAAGGCACCGGCACGGAAACGCGCCACCAGATCAGGGTTGGCGATGAACGGACGCCCAAACGCCACCGCGTCGGCCAGACCGGACGCGATCATCTGCTCGCCCTCTTCCGCCGTGTATTGGCCGCACACGATAAGCGTGCCCTTGAATGCGTCACGCAGTTGGCGGCGGAAATCGTTGGTCAACTCGGGGCCACCCGCCCAATCCGGCTCGGCGATATGCAGATAGGCGATGCCACGCTTGGTCAGTTCGCGCGCGAGGTACAGCGCGCTTTCTTCGGCTTGCGCATCGGCAATATCGTGGGCGACGAAATGCGGCGACAGGCGGATGCCAACGCGTTCGGCGCCGATCTCGGCGATGGCCGTATCGACCACCTCGAGAATCAAGCGTGCGCGGTTTTCCAGCGAGCCGCCGTATTGATCGGTGCGCTGGTTGCTGTTAGTCGACAGGAACTGGTGCAGCAGGTAGCCGTTGGCGGCGTGGATTTCAACGAAATCGAAACCGGCGCGGCGTGCACGCAACACGGCCTGGCGATACTGCGCGATCACGCCCGGAATTTCTTCCGTGGCCAAGGCACGCGGTTCGCTGGTCGGCACATTGCCGGGCGTGCCGTCGGGCTGCACGACAAAGCTCTGCGCGCCCTTGGCGACAATGGCCGACGGCGCGACGGGCGCCTGGCCGTTCTCCTGCAGCAGCGTGTTCGAAATACGGCCCACGTGCCAGAGCTGCTGCGAGATGCGGCCACCCTTGGCGTGCACTGCGTCTACCACGGTCTTCCAGCCGGCTTCTTGCGCGTCGGTGTACATGCCCGGCGTCCAGGCGTAGCCCTGGCCTTGGCGGGAAATTTGCGTCGCCTCCGTGACAATCAGGCCCGCGGTGGCACGCTGCGCGTAGTAAGTCACGTTCAGTTCGGTCGGCACGTCACCCGGCTGGCCGGCACGCGAGCGCGTGAGCGGCGCCATCACGACGCGATTGGCAAGGGTCGTACGGCCGGTCTGGACGGGGGACAGCAGTTGTTGGGTCATATCAGCTCCTGGAAAAAAATCTATTCGACCGGTCATCTAGAACCGGAGACAAAGAAAAAGCGAGGAACATGCCTCGCCGGCAATGGGTTCTGGTGTGATCAGTGTTTAGGCTTGGCCAGCAGAATTTCAGTTTGCGCCACGCAGCTCTTGAACGCTGCAACTGTGCGATGCGCCTTCGCCAATAGCGCGCCGCCCATCCACATGGCGTACAGGCCTTCGGCCAGGTGGTGCGCATCATGCACAGGCGCCAGCGAGCCATCCTCTATGCCTGCATCGATGGCGCTGGCGATGCGATCAACCATGCGCGTCATCCCCGTCGACAAGACTTTGCGCATCGGCTCCGACAAGTCCGACACCTCGCCGGACAGCTTGACCGCCAGGCAGGTGACTTCGCATGCGCTGCGCTCGTGCAGATCGATCCAGGCCATGAAATAGCGCAGTAACCGTTCGCGCGCGGTGATGCGCGTGTCGCTGAACAGGCTGACGACGCCAGCATCGTAGTCCTGGAAATAGCGCTCCAGCATAGCAACGCCGAAATCTTCCTTGGACCCGAAGTAGTAATAGAACGAGCCCTTGGGCACCTGCGCGCGGCCGAGAATCTCCGCCAGCCCGACGGCTGAGAAGCCGCGCCCGAGAATCAACTCAGCACCGGCGTCCAGAATGCGGTCGCGGGTGTCGTGCCGGGCTTCGGCGCCTTCAGCGGTGACGGGTTCGGGGTGCTTGCTCATGGTGGGTTGCATTGTAGTAGACCGACCGTCTAGTTGCATGACCGTGCCGAGTAACCCCAAACCCTACAGGGTCGATGTGACGTTCGCGTCGTTGGCGCTTCCGCTCAGAGCTTCTCAGTCTCGCCGCTCTTGGGCTGCCAGCGCATCAGGCGTTTTTCCATGAGGCCGACCAACCAGTCGAGCACCAGCGCAAATACCGTCAGCACGACGATGCCGGCAAACACGGTGTTGATGTCGAACGTGCCTTCGGCCTGCAGGATCAGGTAACCGACACCGCGTGCGGAGCCGAGATACTCCCCCACCACCGCCCCGACGAACGCCAAGCCCACTGACGTATGCAGCGACGAAAACACCCAGCTCGTCGCACTCGGCAGATACACGAAGCGCAGCAGTTGCCGCTGCGATGCGCCGAGCATGCGCGCGTTGGCCAGCACAACGGGGCTCACTTCCTTCACGCCCTGGTAGACGTTGAAGAAGACGATGAAGAACACCAGCGTCACCGCCAATGCCACCTTCGACCAGATACCGAGCCCGAACCACACGCCAAAGATCGGCGCGAGGATCACGCGCGGCATCGAGTTGGCGGCCTTGATGTACGGATCGAGCACCGCAGAGGCCGCCGGGCTCAATGCAAGCCACAACCCGGCACCCAGGCCCGTCGCCGTACCGATGGCAAACGCCAGCACGGTCTCGGCCAACGTGACGCCGAGGTGTTGATAGATATCGCCTTCAGTCACGAACCACGCCCAGATGCGTTGGGCAACGATGAGCGGTTCACCGAAGAAGAACGCGGCCTCCTGCGAACGCGTGGCGAAGTGCCACACGCCCAGCGTGACGACCAGCAGGCCAAGCTGCCAGGTGCGCAGCGCGAATGGGGAAAGCGAACGATTAGCCATGAGTACGATCGATCAGATTCAGGTCAAGCTACGCGACGGTGTTGCGCATAGCCTTTGAGCACTTCTTCGCGCAGCACATCCCAGATACGCGAATGCAGATCGACAAAGCCGGCCTGGTCACGAATCTCCGCCACATCGCGCGGGCGCGGCAAATCGATCACGAATTCGCCGATCGGGTGCGTGCCGGGGCCGGCCGCCAGCACAACCACGCGGTCGCTCATGGCAATGGCTTCGTCCAGATCGTGCGTGATGAACAGAACAGCCTTGCGCTTGGCAGCCCAGAGGTCCAGCACCTCGTTCTCCATCAACTGGCGTGTCTGGATGTCGAGCGCGGAAAACGGCTCATCCATGAGGATGATGTCGGGGTCGAGCACCAGCGTCTGCGCCAGGCTCACGCGCTTGCGCATGCCGCCGGAAAGCTGATGCGGATAACGGTCTTCAAACCCGGCCAAACCCACGCGTGCCAGCCACGACATCGCCAAGTCACGCGCTTCCTTGTCGGGCATGCCGCGAAATTCCAGCCCAGCCATCACATTGGCGAGCGCGCTGCGCCATGGCATCAATGCTTCGGCCTGGAACATGTAGCCGGCGCGACGGTTGATGCCCACCAGCGGCTCACCGAACACCCGCACCTGCCCGGAAGACGGCTGCAACAGCCCCGCCGCCAGATTCAGCAATGTGGATTTGCCGCAGCCCGTCGGGCCCACCACCGAGACGAACTCACCGGCCTGCACCTCCAGCGAGGTGTTCTGCACGGCGGTGTAACGCTGGCCCGGTCGATTTGGAGAACTGCCGGGTGAGATGAACGTGCAGGTGATCTGATCGAACGAAAGCGCGGAATGGGACATGGCGTGCGGTCCAAAAACAATGCGCCCGGGCGAAACCGGGCGCGTTGCTGAAAGCCTGTGGAAATTACTTGTACTTGGCGTTGGCCTTCTGCACGAAGGTGTTGGTGAAGGTCTGGTCGAGCTTGATCGGCTTGCCTTTCACCTCTGCATCGAATTCTGACAGCGTGCGCAGCGCCGTGGCCGGACCGTCAACCGGCATCGTGCCGTCCGGCGAGATGGCTTCACGCACCTTGTCCCACGCGGCCAGGTACAGCGCGCGGTCACCCAGCAGATAGGCTTCCGGCACGGTCTTGACGATGTCCGACGGCCCCGCCTTCTGCAGCCACTTGAGCGCGCGCACCATGGCGTTGGTCATCGCCTGGGTCGTGTTCGGGTTCTTCTGGATGAACGCGGTGGACGCATACAGGCAGCCGGCCGGCATGTTGCCGCCAAAGACCGCCTTGGTATCGGCCAGCGTACGTGTGTCGGAAACGACGCGCACTTCGTTCTTCTGCGTAAGCATCGACATCACCGGGTCCAGGTTGGCCAGGGCATCGATTTGGCCTGCGCGCACGGCGGCAATTGCGCCGCTGCTTGGGCCCACACCGATGATCGACACCTCGTTCGGCTTGATGCCGGCGCGCGCCAGCACGTAGTTGACCATGATGTTGGTCGACGAACCCGGTGCCGTCACACCGATCTTCTTGCCCTTCAAATCGGCGATCGACTTGTAGTTGGGCATCGTCTTGTTGTTGACGGCCAGCACGATCTGCGGAGCGCGGCCTTGCAGCACGAACTCCTGGTACATCTGGCCCTTGGCCTGCAGCACCAGCGTGTGTTCGTACGCACCGCTCACCACATCGGCGCTGCCGCCCACCACGGCCTGCAACGCCTTGGCGCCACCGGCAAAGTCGACGATTTCAACATCCAGGCCTTCGTCCTTGAAGTAGCCCAGGCGCTCGGCAATCGTCAGCGGCAGGTAGTAGAACAACGCCTTGCCGCCCACCGCGATAGTGATCTTGTTCTTCTCAGGTTTACCCTGAGCCAGCACGGCGGGGCTCACCGCCAGCAGGCTCACCGCGCACAGTGCGGTGCCCATCCATGTTGCCCAGCGGCCGATGCCTCGTGTCCCCATGCTCGCCTCCTCAAAAGCGTTGTTTTACGGCATTGATTGCCTTGGCGGCAAGTCTATCGCAACGATTTGCCACGCAACATGCGGGATGGTCCTAGCTATTGGGCGATGCAGCTTCTGCAATGACACCCTGCGCAGCGAGCGCGTCGATCTGCGTGTCGGTCAGGCCGTGGCGGCGGAGCACGTCGCGCGTGTGCTGCCCCAGGCGCGGCGCGCTCGCCTGCACGGCGCCCGGTGTACCGCAGAGCTTGGGCATCACGCCCGGCATCTCCACATCGATACCCGACTGCGCGCGCACAGTTTCGATGACGCCGCGCGCGCGGTAATGCGGGTCGGCGGCAATGTCGGCGATGGTGTAGATCGGGCCGCACGGCACCTCGGCCGCATGCAACGCGGCCAGAACATCGGCGATGGGCAATGTGCCCGTCCAGGCGTTGATGGCGGCGTCGATTTCGTCCGCCCGCGCGGCGCGGCCGTCGTTGCGGGCCAGACCCGGATCGTCGGCCAGATCCTGTCGCCCCATGTGCTGCATCAGGCGGCGGAAGATGTTGTCGCCATTGGCGGCGACCAGCACGTACTCGCCGCCGGCGCAGCGGTAGGCGTTGGATGGCGCGATGCCCGGCAACGCCCCACCAGCCGGCTGGCGAACCGCGCCGAATACCGAGTACTCCGGCAGCAGGCTCTCCGTCAGGTTGAAGACGGACTCATACAACGCCACGTCGATCACCTGCCCCTTGCCGCCGCGCGCATCGCGTTCGTACAGGGCCAGCAGCACGCCCAGCGCGCCATGCAACCCGGCAATCGTGTCGCCCAGTGACAGCCCAGCACGGGCCGGCGGGCGGCCGGGCTCGCCCGTCAGATAGCGCAGGCCTGCCATCGCCTCTGCGATCGCCGCAAAACCTGGTTCGTCTCGCTTGGGGCCCGTCTGGCCGTAGCCCGACACGCGCAGCATGATCAGCTTCGGGTTGATGGCGGAGAGTGCCTCGTACGACAGCCCCCATTTCTCCATCGTGCCGGGGCGAAAGTTTTCGATCAGTACGTCGGCTTCGGCAGCCAGCTTTCGCACAACGTCCTGCCCCTCAGGCACGCGCAAGTCGACACAGACCGACTGTTTGTTGCGCGACTGCGCCTCCCACCAGACCGACGTGCCCTCATGCAGCATCCGCCATTTGCGCAGCGGATCACCCTGCCCCGGCGGCTCGATCTTGATGACCTGCGCGCCAAAATCTGCAAGCGTCTTGGCGGCAAACGGCCCGGCAATCAGTTGCCCGAGTTCGAGTACACGGATGTCCTGCAAAACCTGTGTCGGCATGAGCGTATAGAGAACGTTGAATTCAGAGCGCGGCGGGGTTGCCAAGCAGATGCGTCATCAACAGGCGAGCGGAGCTGGTCAGCGCATCGGGGTCACGCACGCCCACCAGCAGACGGCGATGCGCCCATTCGTCTTGCAGCGCCACCAGCGCGAGGCCCGCACCCGGCAGGCTCGACACATGCCCTTGCGCAGCAATGCGTGGCAGCACGCCCACGCCCAGGCCAGAGGCGACCATCCGGCAGACGGCTTCAAAGCTGCGCACCTGGATGCGCAAGCGCAGCGGCTTGCCCAGACGCTGGCTCTCCTCGACCAGTTGTGCGGCCAGTGACGTGCCCGGCGGAAGGCTGACGAAATCGAAATCCACGGCATCGGCAAAGTGCACGTGCTTGCGTCCGGCCAACGGGTGCCCGCGCGGCGTGACCAAGGCGAGGTCGTCTTCACGGTAGTCGAACGATTGCAGCCCCTCACACGGTGTACCGGCAGCAAAGATGCCCAGGTCGGCCCGGTTCTCGCGCAGCGCGGCAACGATATCGCCGCTGTCCTGCTCTTCCAGCGCGATGCGAATGGCCGGATTGGCCAGCATGAAGGCGGCGAGGTCATCGGCCAGGAACTGGGTGATCGACGAGGTATTGGCCCACACGCGCACCAGCCCACGCGTGCCGGCGGCAAAGTCTGACAGTGCGCCGGCCATGCGCTCGACGTCCTGCAGGATGCCAACGGCATGGCGAAAACACGCCTGCCCGGCCTCCGTCAGTTCAACGCCTGCTGCATGGCGATACAGCAACGGCGCGCCCACGGCGGCTTCCAGGTCAGAAATCCGTTTGCTTGCCGCAGCCACAGCCAAATGCGTTTGCCGTGCCCCGGCCGAGATACTGCCCAGCCGGGCCACCGCCACAAACAGGCCGAGGGTGACAAGATCGAAGCGGGCGAGGTTCATCGTGGGCAGGGCCGTCAGGCAAAGTCGGGAAAATGCGACAGGTCAGTACAGATAGGCGCCGTTTTCATCGGTTGGTCATGACCCGACGTTCACTATCATCGAGTTTTTGCCTATCCCCAGCGCACAAGCTTGGAATTCTAGCGGCTGCCCGCTCTATTGCCTCATGCCTTTGCCGTCTCTTTGCCCCGAATCCATCTCCCTGCAACGTCAAGTCAAGTGTGACAAGCCCGCTCGACGGGCGCTCATTGCCATCATGCTGGCAGTCGGGCTGCAAAGCGTTGCGCTGGCCGCCGACGCCGATGCGCCCCGCGCAGACATTCCCGAGCCGGAACGCTGGAACATCCACGGGCAGTTCACCAACGTGACGCAATGGCATCCCTCGTTCCGCGCACCCTATAGCGGTGCCAACAGCCTGACGCCCGACAAGGACAACAAGGAAACCGTCGACGTCACGCTCTACCTCGGCGTGCGTCTTTGGAAGGGTGCCGAGCTGTATGCCAACCCGGAAATCGACCAGGGCTTCGGCTTGAACAACACGGTGGGCGTGGCTGGGTTTCCCAGCGCGGAGGCCTACAAGGTCGGAAAGACCGATCCTTATCACAAGCTGCCGCGGCTGTTTCTGCGACAGGTCATCGACCTGGGCGGCGAACAGCAGGCCGTCGAGTCGGGGCCCAATCAGCTTGCCGGCAGCCGCTCGGCCGACAACCTGACCATCACTGTCGGCAAATTCTCGGTGGTCGACATCTTCGATACGAACACCTATGCACACGATCCGCGCGGCGATTTCCTGAACTGGGCCGTCGTCGATGCCGGCGCCTTCGACTATGCGGCCGACGCCTGGGGCTACACGCACGGCCTCGCAGTGGAATGGACGCAATCATGGTGGACGCTGCGCGGGGGGCTCTTCGCGCTATCGAAGGTGCCCAACAGCGAAACCATCGACACAACGTGGAAGCAATACCAATGGGTGGGCGAGTTCGAAGCGCGCCAGAACTGGTTCGGCCGCCCCGGCAAAGTCAAGCTGCTGGCCTTTGCAACGCGCGGCCGCATGGGCGGCTATGGCGATGCCGTCAACCTCGCGCAGCAGACTGGCAGCACGCCAGACACAGGTCTCGTAAGGCGACTCGGCTGGCGCCCCGGCGTCGCGGTGAACGTCGAGCAGGAAGTGACGGATGACCTGGGCGTTTTCGCCCGTGCCAGCATGAATGACGGCAGCAAGGAAACGTTCGAGTTCACCGACATCAACCAATCGGTGTCGGCCGGACTCTCGCTCAAGGGCACGCGCTGGGGCCGTC
The DNA here is from genome assembly GCA_963512445.1 of uncultured Ralstonia sp. GTDB lineage: Bacteria > Pseudomonadota > Gammaproteobacteria > Burkholderiales > Burkholderiaceae > Ralstonia. Next base: position 68,932 of record CAUPMS010000007.1, on the reverse strand, counting down.
CGAACGACACATTCGGCGCTGCCGTGGTGGTGAATGGCTTGTCACGCGCGGCGCGCCAATACTTTGCGGCCGGCGGCCTGGGTGTGCTGATTGGAGATGGCGCGCTCAACTACGGCACCGAGCGTATCGCCGAGCTGTACTACAACGTGGCGGTCATCAAACACCTCACGCTCGGTCTGAATTACCAATACGTCGTCAACCCCGCGTACAACCGGGATCGCGGCCCTGTATCGATTGTCGGGGCGCGCGTTCACGCTGAGTTCTGAGAAGCGTTCCGGCGGTCAGAGCTGGCGCCGGTCCAGCACCGCGCGGGCGATGGTGCCCGCATCCACGTATTCCAGTTCACCGCCCACCGGCACGCCGCGCGCCAGACGCGTCGCCTTGATGCCGCGCGCCTTGAGCATTTCGCCGATGTAGTGGGCAGTCGCCTCGCCTTCGCTGGTGAAGTTGGTGGCGAGGATGACCTCGGCGCACGGCCCGCCCAGCGCGGGATCGGTCGCGCGGGCCAGCAGGCGTTCGAGGTGAATCTCTTTCGGGCCGATGTTGTCCAGCGGCGAAAGCCGCCCCATCAGCACGAAGTATTGGCCGCGATAGGTGAGCGTCTGTTCGATCATCATCTGATCGGCCGGCGTTTCCACCACGCACAGCACCGACGCATCGCGACGCGAGTCCAGGCAGGTTTCACAAACGTCCTGCTCGGTAAAGGTATTGCAGCGGCTGCAATGCTGAATCGATTCCGTCGCCTCGGACAGCGCCTGCGCCAACTGTGCCGCACCCTCGCGGTCGTGCTGCATCAGGTGATACGCCATCCGTTGGGCAGACTTGGGGCCTACGCCCGGCAGCACGCGCAGGGCTTCAACCAGCATCTGCAGCGCCGATGGCGTGCCTGGAGCGTTACGCATCACGCATGCTCCAGAACCGTCGTGTGATGCAGCACTTCCGGCATCGGATCATAGAAGTGATGCAGCAGTGTGCGCCAGCGTTGGTACTCGGCCGATTGCCGGAAGCCGATCGTATGGTCTTCCAGCGTCCGCCATTGCACCAGCAGCAGGTAATCGCTCGCTCTCTCCATGCAGCGCGACAGCGACAGCGAAACGAAACCCCGCATCGCACCGATGATGTGGCGAGCCTCGCCGAAGGCTGCCTCGAAGGCGGCTTCCTGGCCAGGCTTGATGTGCAGCAGCGCGGATTCCAGCACCATGGTGCGATCCTGATCGGCGTTGCTTAGAACGGCAGCTTGAAGCCCGGCGGCAGCATGCCGGCCATGCCGCCCAGACCAGAGGTGAGCGAGCCCATTTTCTCTTGCGTGGTGGCCTCGGCCTTGCGCACGGCATCATTGAACGCGGCGGCGATCAGGTCTTCCAGCAGATCCTTGTCCTCGCCTTCGGCCAGCAGGCTCGGGTCGATCGACACGCGCTTCACGTCGTTCTTGCAGGTCATCACCACCTTCACGAGGCCGGCGCCGGACACGCCTTCCACCTCGATCAGAGCAAGCTGCTCCTGCGCCTTCTTCATGTTTTCCTGCATCTGCTGGGCTTGCTTCATCAGCCCGGCGATCTGGCCTTTCATCATGGTCGTAGCTCCTTGAAATGGGGTCATGCAAAGCGCGCCGCTCAGGTAGGCGCGCCGGTGTTCAATGTTCAGTCGTGAAATGGGGTTCAGTGCGCGTGCGGTTGGATCGAACCGGGAACGACCTGGGCGGCAAAGTCCCGAACCAGCGCCTGCACAAACGGGTTGGCGGCGATGGCGTGTTCGGCATTGCGTTGACGCTCGGCGCGCTGCTCTGCATCCACGGCGGCGGCCGTAGCGCGCGCAGCGCCGATATCGCACACCACGCGAGCGGGCGTGCCGAAGTGTTCCGTCAGTGCGGCCTCTAGGCGCTCGACGACGCTGGCTTCGGTCAGTGGGGGCAGTGGGACGCGCAGGCGCATCGTGACGCCTTCCACGGCCACCAACTCACTCTGGTAAGCCAGTTGCTGCGCCAGACCGCGTATCGGCAGGCTCGCCGCCAGTGCAGGCCAGTCGCCGTCGAATGTGGTGAGGCCGCTGGCACTCAAATCAGGGGGCATAGCGGCCGCTACAGGCTCCGGCGCGACGTTTTTGGCTGGCGCGGGCACAGCAACCGGTGTCTCGATCTGTGCGGGATGTGCTGCCGGTTCCGGTGCGCCAGGGCGTGCGCTCGAAGCCGAATCCCAACCGGCAAACGCCGCATCCATCTCTTCGAGCGACGGCGAAGCAAACTCACCCGGCATTTCATCCCAGGGCGGCGGGCCATCGTCGGCAGGTGCGGCCGCCGCAACCGGCTGTTCACGGCGCGGCGGCGGAGATGCCGGCGCTGCAACAGGATTCGGACGCGGACCCGCAGCGGGGACAGCAGGACGGGCGACGGGCGCAGCCGCCGGTGTCGCGGCAGGCGCCGAAGCACCGCCACGACCACGGGTCGATGCCTGGCGCGCAGCGGCCAACGCTTCCATGGCCGGCGAGCGGCGCACCGGTGCAGCCGGCGTCTGCGCAACTGCCGCAACGGGCGCAGGGGCCGGCTGGCTTACCGGATACGTCGCGCGCGGCGTCTCAACCACCGGCTCCGGACGTACAACCACCGGTGCAGCCTGGGCGGCCGGCGCTGCCACCGGTGCAGTCGCTGTTACCACTGGACGCGCCGATGCGGCCGGCGCAGCCGCCAACGGCATCGCCCGCTTGCCGCCACCACCGCCCGAAGGCGGCGTTGCATCCCCGCCCGACTGCCCGGGCTGGAACGCCAGCATGCGCAGCAGCGTCATTGTGAAGCCGGCATATTCGTCCGGCGCCAAGGCCAACTCATTGCGGCCGAGGTTCGCAAATTGGTAGAACAGTTGCACCGATTGCGCATCGAAACGCTCGGCCAGGCGACGTACATCGTCGGCTTCGGGCCAGTCATCCTGCACAGCAGCAGGCACAACCTGCGCCAACGCGATCTTCTGCAGCAACGATGCCAAGTCCTGCAGCGCGCCCGAAAAACTCAGGCTACGCCCGGCCATCTCGTCGGCAATCTCGACCAGCCCGGCTCCGCTCTCGTCCGCAAGCGCGTCGAGCAGGCGCACGAGATAACTCTGATCAATCGCGCCGAGCATGCCGCGCACGGCGACTTCGCTCACCTCTCCAGCGCTGTACGCGATGGCCTGGTCCGTGAGCGACAACGCATCGCGCATCGAACCCTGAGCAGCCGCAGCCAGCAGGCGCAGCGCGTTCGGCTCGTGGGCAATCCCCTCTTCACCGAGAATGCGATCGAGGTGGGAGACGATGTGCCCCGGCGGCATCTGCTTGAGGTTGAACTGCAGGCAGCGCGACAGCACAGTCACCGGAATCTTCTGCGGATCGGTGGTCGCGAGGATGAACTTGACGTGCTCGGGCGGCTCCTCCAGCGTCTTCAGCATCGCGTTGAAGGCGTGGTTGGTCAGCATGTGCACTTCGTCGATCATGTAGACCTTGAAGCGGCCGCTCGTGGGGGCATAGACCGCGCGGTCCAGCAACTGCGCCATCTCGTCGACGCCACGGTTGGAGGCGGCGTCCATCTCGATGTAATCGACAAAGCGCCCGGCGTCGATCTCGGTGCAGGCGCGGCACACGCCGCACGGCTGCGCGGTGATGCCGCCCTGCCCGTCCGCACCCACGCAGTTGAGCGATTTGGCCAGGATGCGCGACAGCGTCGTCTTGCCAACACCGCGCGTGCCTGTGAACAGGTAGGCGTGGTGCAGGCGCTGCTGTTCGAGCGCATGCGTAAGCGCTTTCACCACGTGTTCCTGACCGACCAACGTGGTGAAATCGCGGGGGCGCCACTTGCGGGCGAGCACTTGATAACTCATGCGGCGGATTGTAGCAAAGCGAGGTGGATTTCCGACGCGGTTTCGGAGGGGTCAACCACCGTGCGCGCCGTGCGAATTGCAAGGATATTCAAGAGCAGATACGTAGATGAGGTGCGAGTCGGTTACAATGCCGGTCGGACGGGCCTCCTCGCATGGTGGCGCGGTCAACCTGGTCAGGTCGGGAACGAAGCAGCCACAGCCGTTTTCCGCCAGTGCCGAGGGTCAGGCTCGTCCCCTCTTCTCTTTCCCCCTCCGTATCACCCTCCCCCTTTTTTTGTGCCGCCCGCCTCAGAAAAGCGCGCCTTGGCTGTCGTCGTGTGACGCCTTAGCTGGCTTCGGCAACGTTTCCAGATCGATCCATTCGCCTTGCGCGGTGGCCACACCGGCGCGCACGGTGCGCCCGGGATACATCGGCGTGACGGCCGCTACGTAGCCGCGCAATTGATCTGCGTAGGCAGCGCGCTCAACCGGCAACAGGCGCAGCTTGTAGTCGATCACGAGGATCTCGTTGCCACGTTCGATCAGGCGATCGATGCGCAACAGTGCCCCGTCCGGGCCGAAGAGTTCGATCTCGTTGTGCGCGGCATCGAAGCGTGCGGGGTCAAAGACATGCGCCAACGTATCGGCGGCGAGCATCCGGCGCACGGCGTCGGCGGCACGCGTGGCGTCGGCTTGGGTGACGCCGGTCGCGCTGAACCAGCGCGCGATGGTTTCCGCATCGGGCGCCTGTTCGGGCAAGCCACGGCGTGTCAGGCGCTCAAGCACCGCATGCAGCAATTGGCCTTGCGCGACAGCACCTTGGTCGAACACGACATCGTTGGGGCTCTCAGCCGCAGCGCCAAGAGCACCCACTCGCACGGTCACCGTCAGCGGTGTGCGGAAGTCGTGGTACGAGACAGCCTCTGCCCCTACCGCACTGACAGTCGAATCGGCAGCGCCATCAAGCACCGGCGCAGGCGAGGCAACGCCCGCGGTGGCGAGCAGCGTGTACCAGCTCGCCTTGCCGTCCACTTCGGGCGCATCACCCTCATCGGGGGACTGCGCTGCCGCGGCATCCCGCTTGTTCGCAACGCCAGAAACGATCAACGCTTGCCGCGCACGCGTCATCGCCACGTAAAGCAGGTTCCAGTTCTCTCGCTCGGCGAGGGCGCTTTCTTGCTTGAAGAGAGGATCGCGTGCGAGGCCGCGCTCGGACGTCTTGCCGAACGCGGAGAAATGCGCGGGCGCCTGCGCGCCGGGCGGCCAGTCGATCAGAATGCCAGCGGTATCGACACGCGCATCGCTGTGGTGGCTGTCGAGCAGCACAACAAATGGCGCCTCCAACCCCTTCGAGGCATGCACGGTCAGGATCTGCACGGCGTCCAGGCCTTCGCTGGCGACTTCGGCGTCGATGGCATCCGGGGCATCCGTGTCGTCATGACCGCCTTGCACGCCTTCGTCGGGACTCTCTTCGTCGTCGCCCTGGCGGATGGCGCGCAGCTCGGCCATGAACTTCGGCAGGCTCGGGTAGCGGCCGCCGTCCAGGTCGAGCGCGAGCTTGAGAAACGCATCGAGGTTGGCGAGCACCTGGTCGCGGTTGGCGGCAGGCGCGCGTTCGGCATAGCGGCGTTTGAGCTCACCGGTGTAGACGATGTGATCAAGCAGATCGTGCACCGGCAGCGTGGGCGCAACGGCCAGCCAGCGCGAAAGCGCGCGATGCGCGTGGCGCAAGGCTGGCGCCCCATCAGTCTGGTCGGCCACCGCGGTCAAGCGCTCCCACCATGTCAACGCGACCGCGCCCTCGCCAAACTGCGCAAGTGCGATGAGGTCAGCGTCCGTGACGGCGAAGACCGGGCTGCGCAGCACATGCGCGAGCGATAGGTCGGACTGCGGCGTCATCAGGAAATCGAGCAGCGCGCACAGATCCAGCGCTTCGAGCGTGGCCAGCAGCCCCCCTCGGCGTGGGCTCAGATATGGCACGCCCGCATCGCGCAGGGCACGTTCGTAATCGGCGAGGTAGCGCTTGCGGCGGACAAGCAGTTGGAAATCGCTCCAGCGGACGGGGCGCTCGATGCCGCCCTCGCGAATGCGCTCATTGGCGTGCAATGTGCGCAGGCAGCCGGCCACTTGACAGCCTTCTTCGTAGCGCTGCGAATCGCCAGCCTCTTCGCGCGGCTCGGTAAGCGTATCGCGAGGGGCGGCTTCGTCGGCTTGCTCGGCTTCGGGCACAGGCACCAGCGGCAACAGCAGCGCTTGGCCGATGGGTGCGTCCACGGCGGTGCTTTGCTCGGCGTAGATGGGATAGTCGCCACGCGCACGTGCCTGCAGGAACACGGCATTGACCCACTCCAACACAGCCGGCGCGTTGCGACGCGTGCGGTTGGTGCGCAACACGGTCGCATTGAATTCAGCGACCAGCATTTCACGCGCAGCGTCGAACAACCGTGCATCCGCGCGACGGAAGCGATAGATCGACTGCTTCGGATCACCCACCAGAAACACGCTCGGCTGCGTGCCGGTGCCTGCATAACCGGCCAGCCAGCCTTGCAGGATGCGCCACTGCATCGGGTTCGTGTCCTGAAACTCGTCGAGCAGCAGATGCTTGTAGCGCGCATCGAGCCGCACCTGCAGGTAGGCGGCCGTGTCTTCTTGCTGCATCAGGCGCGCGGCTTCCCATTCGAGATCGGTGAAGTCCATCGCGCGCGCCTGGCGCTTGTAGGCCTGATAGCGGTCGATGAGTGCATCGCCCAGAGCAAACAATGCTGCATTGACGGCGCGCACTTGCGCTTCCTGGCGGCGGGCCTGGACCGTGGTTAATGCTTCGCACAGCGAGGCATGCAGGGTCACCAGCGTTTGCGCATGGTCGTCACCGATGGCCTTGATGAGCGCCTTGGTCGGCTTGCAGGCTCGCGCCTTGCCAGCCTGCGTGTGGAAGGCGGCGAAGAACGTATCGAATGCCTGCGCGCGGGCCACTTCGTCCGACACATCCATCGCACGTGCTGCGGTAACCGCCGATTCGATCGTGACCGCGCGCTTGCCCTCTGCGGCGCCGCCCTGCCCCAGCCAGCCGGACACGCGCAGCATGTCAGCCAACAAGGCCGCATCTTGCAGCGCCTCGATCAACGGATCGACTGTCGCATCGTCACCAAGCAACGCGTCCAACGCATCCAACGGATGCCCGCCCGCTTGCGCCTTGTACGCCCACCAATCGCTGCGCTGATGGAACATCGCATCAAGCAGGCGGCCGGCCTGAAAATCGCCAACCAGATCGGCGAGCGTTTCATATGCGGCGCGCAAATCAGCGTGACCTTCGGCCAGCAGACCGCGCCAGAACGGGGCCTCGGATTCACGCCGCAAGCGCCCGGCATCCTCGCGCAACGACGCCCCCTGCTGCACGCCCGACGACAACGGCGCCCCGCGCAAGAGCGACCCAAACCAGCCGTGGAATGTATCGATCGCCATGCGCGACGGCGATTCCAACACTTGCGCATACAACCCACGCGCGGTTTCAACCAGCGCTGGCGCATCGCTTTCATCCACCGTGCGCGCGATCAGTTCTCGCACCACACGCTCGTCATCGACGCTGGCAAGTTGCGCAAGGATGTCGAGCAAACGCTGGCGCATCTCTTCGGCCGCTTTGCGCGTGAAAGTGATAGCGAGAACATCCGACGGCGCCGCACCTGCCAGCAATAAACGCAACATGCGCGTGACCAGCAACCACGTCTTGCCGCTGCCTGCGCACGCCTCCACCACGACAGAGCGCAGCGGATCGCACGCAGCGCGCGAGAAGGCTTCGGGCGAGACGGCTGCGCCGTCGCGTTCGTAGGCGTGATCACTCATGCCGTACCCTCCGGCTCGCGAGGCGCACCTTCAGTCCAATACCCCTTGCGGCACAGGCCGCGCGCCGCGCAGTAACGGCATGCCGATTCATCGCCAAACGCCGGCAGCGGCGCGCCGGCCGCGAGGGCCGTCATGTCCTTTTGCATCTGTTCGATCAACCAGTCGACGACTTGCGTAAAGTCGGGCAGCACAACGTCGCGCTTGTCACCGCGCGCCTCGCCATCGAGCGAAACCCAGCCACCCGACTCTGCACGCGCATCGAGCACGCCATAGAACGGAAGCTGGCAATCCTCAGACGGCGTCTTGGCGCGACGCAACAGCACCATGTGCGATTGCGTCTTGTAATCCAGCACTGCCACGCCGTGTTCGTCATGCACGTCGATGCGATCAATGCGGCCGCGCAGGCGCAACGGGCGCTCCGAATGTTCGCCATGCAGCATGATCGACGTATCAACATCAACTTCGCCTGCTTCAAAGCGCCAGCCCTCCGCTTCGCGCGCGGCCTGCCACGCCAAGTACGACGGCATCACGCCCTGCCAGCGCCGATAAAAACGCAGCGCATTGCCGTCCTCGGCCAGCAGCGGGCCGAATTGTTCGTCGGTGATGGTCTGCAGCAGCGCCTGACGATGGGCAGGATCGTGCATTGGCGCCTCCAGCAACTGCCGGTGAAAGCGATGCAGGATCGCGTGCAGGATCTCGCCAATGTCGCGCTTCTCCAGCTCGTCGGACACCTCGTCCAGCTCACCCAACCGCAGCATGCGCCCGACGAAAAACTGGTATGGGCACCGGCGCAGGCTGTTATATGCAGCCGCACTCAGCGTGGATGGCACTAGCGTCGGCGCAGTAGGCGCGGGCATGTCGGTTGGTTGGCTCGTCGTCTGCAGGGTGGGCAGCACGACCGACGTATCGATGCGTACGCTGCTCACCGCCAACCGGCGTTGCAAGCGTTCGAGCCAGCCGGAAAGGCGATGCGGTTCTCCGCGTCCGCCGTGGCGTTGCCAGGTCAGCACTACGTCGGGCTGATTGAGCAGCACCTCGGCCAAGTCGCGTGCCTGCTGCGCAAAGCGCTGCGCACGGTCGGGCAAGCCCAGTTCGCGGCGCACATCGTTTGAGAAGAACAGCCACTCCGGCTGCGCAGATGGCAACTGCGCATCGTCGCAACCCACCACCACGACGCCATCAAAGCGCCGCATGCGTGCACCGTTCAGCGGCAAGATCACAACACGCCGATCTGCGGGCGGTGAAGGCTCGCTGAACACCGCCGACTCGAGCAGCATCGACAACAATGCGCGCCATTCCGTGAGCGAAAAACGCGCACCCGCATCAGTGCTGCCATGTACAGATGTCCGCAGCCGATCAATCCAATCGAGCAGCTGACGGCCAGCGTCATCGTTCTGTAAGCCGCTGCGCATGTGCAGACGGTCAAGCGTGCCCGCGAGCAGCGTCACCCAAGCGTCGAGCGTGGCACTGCCGGCGCGGCGCCACAGCGCGGCTTCATCGGCCAGCACGCCCAGGCGACCGGCCAGGCGGCTGACCTTCTGTTCGCCCTCGGCATCGTCGGCCTGGCGATCCGCAACCAGCCGGCGCAATCGACCCCAGCCACCCGACACGTTATGCCGGCGCACGCGGCGCTCCAGTTCAGCAACCCACGCTGGCGTGGCGGTGCCGGCGTCGGTATCGCGCAAACAAAACGGGCTCTTGATGAGGTCAAGCAGCGCCGCGGTATCGCCGTCACCCTGCACCACGTCAACCCACCGCATGAGCGCCGCAGCGGCGCGCGTCGTGGAGAGCTTCCAGCCGGTCTCGTCACGCACGGGTACGTTCACACGCGCCAGCAGCGCGCGAACGCGCCGCGCGACGATGCGGTCCTGCGCCACCAACGCCAATGATCGGCGCCCCGCGTTCAGCCAGTCGACCAGCGTATGCGCCGCGAACGCAGCTTCGTCCTCAAAGCGGGCAGCGCCGGCAATGCGCAGATTTGGTGCGGGAATCTGCGAGTCGGAATCATCGTCCGTCGCCCGTGCAGACGTGGCGCACTCGGGCCAGGCATGCAATAGCAGATCGCGAAAATCCGCGTGTGTGGAGGGTGCCGTGGATGCACCGCTCTCAGGTGCATTCCAGTCGTAACCGATGTTCAGCACCGGCACGCGTTCGGCGGCTCGCTGCAGGAAATCCAGATCGACGGCTTCGGGGTCAGTCGGGCTCATCCACACGATCGGCCCGTGCAGTTCGTCCAGCAGGCGCCGCATGGCACGCAACCGCATCGGAATCGGGTCTGCCGCGCCGGAGAGCAACCGCCAGAACGTCAGCACGATGCGCGACTCGGTACCCAGAAAGCGTTCGGACAATTGCGCGTAAGTGCGCTCCAACGCCTCGGCCAACGCCAACTCCAACTCGTCAGGCCGCCCATCTGCGCCACTGTGTGCGGCGTCCAGCGTCAACCAACGCTGCGACAACTCATCCGATACCGTCACAAGCACCTGCGCTGCGCCCCACAGCGCGGCATCGTCCTGCGCGCCGAGAGCTTCACGCAGCCATGCCTGCGTCTTGAGTGCCTGCTGCACCGCCAGCAATCGCGAGAGCGGCGTGCGCGCAGCGGGCAAGCCCGCTTCCGGCGGCAAATCGAGCAGCCAATGTCCCAACGTCAAAATGCGCGGCAGCAAGCGCGGCGTCCCGGCCGCTTGCGCGCTGGCATACAGCGCACCGCGCACGCCCGGAATCTGCGCGGCCGTCGGCACGACAATCGTGGCGGTACCGGAGGATTGCGCATGCGCATCCAAAAAGCGCCATGCAGCGTCGGCGGCACGGAAAAGGAATGCTGGGCCAGGCGCGAAGGCAAGCGTCTGCATGCGTGGGAATGTAGCGATAAACCGGAAGACGAAGACCCGCGGCTATCGGCGTGATAGCCACAATCAACGGTTGAATCGGTTGAAAATGGAGGCTTCGGTACTATATCAGCAGCACCCGCGCCGACAGTGGTCCCAATACACGCCGGTTCGTGTAATCGTGTAATGTATGGGTTCGGCGCACGTCGCCAGCTTTTACGAAATAACAGAGGTTCCCGCCATGAGCGAACAGATCAAGTATGTGAGCGACGCGTCCTTCGAGGCAGACGTGCTCAAGTCCGACAAACCCGTGCTGGTCGATTTCTGGGCTGAATGGTGCGGTCCGTGCAAGATGATCGCCCCGATCCTGGACGAAGTTTCCAAGGACTACGGCGAGAAGGTGCAGATCGCCAAGATCAACGTCGATGAAAACCAGGGCGTGCCGGCCAAGTTCGGCATTCGCGGCATCCCGACGCTGATTTTGTTCAAGAACGGCGCTGTGGCCGCGCAGAAAGTTGGCGCATTGTCCAAGTCGCAACTGACTGCATTCCTGGACAGCCACCTGTAAGCCGTTTTTTCGGCTGCGCGCAACCCTTCGCGTTGCCCTCACGCACGCTGGCGCACTTCCGCCTGGAAGCTCGCCAGCGTTGTGCTAAGATTGCAGCCAATCTGTTTCTCCGAGCGTTCGCTCGACCTTTTCCCCCTCCCCGCTTTTTCCCGTTTCGCTGCCCGTTCGGGCTCTTCCCATCCTTTCGTCTATGCATCTGACAGAACTGAAATCCTTGCACGTGTCCCAATTGCTGGAAATGGCGGGGCAGCTGGAGATCGATAACGCGCAGCGCATGCGCAAACAGGAATTGATGTTTGCCATCCTGAAAAAGAAGGCAAAACAGGGGGAAACGATTTTCGGTGACGGCACGCTTGAGGTGCTGCCCGATGGCTTCGGTTTTTTGCGCTCGCCGGAAACCTCGTATCTGGCCAGCACCGACGACATCTATATCAGCCCGTCGCAAATCCGCCGCTTCAATCTGCACACCGGCGACACGATTGAAGGCGAAGTCCGCACGCCCAAGGACGGCGAGCGCTACTTCGCACTGGTCAAGGTCGACAAGGTCAACACCCAGCCTCCTGAAGCGGTCAAGAACCGCATCATGTTCGAGAACCTGACGCCGCTGCACCCGAACAAGCCGCTCACGCTCGAACGCGACATCAAGGCCGAAGAAAACATCACCGGCCGCATCATCGACATGATTGCCCCGATCGGCCGCGGCCAGCGCGCATTGCTGGTGGCGTCGCCCAAATCGGGCAAGACCGTGATGCTGCAGCACATTGCGCACGCCATCGCGACCAACCATCCGGAAGCCGAGCTGTTCGTGCTGCTGATTGACGAACGCCCGGAAGAAGTGACCGAAATGCAGCGCACCGTGCGCGGCGAAGTGGTGGCATCGACGTTCGATGAGCCGGCCGTGCGTCACGTGCAGGTGGCCGAAATGGTCATCGAAAAAGCCAAGCGCCTGGTCGAACTGAAGAAAGACGTGGTGATCGTGCTGGACTCGATCACGCGTCTGGCTCGCGCCTACAACACCGTGGTACCGACCTCGGGCAAGGTGCTGACCGGCGGTGTGGACGCCAACGCGCTGCAGCGCCCGAAGCGTTTCTTTGGTGCCGCACGTAACCTGGAAGAAGGTGGTTCGCTCACCATCATCGGCACCGCGCTGATCGAAACCGGCAGCCGCATGGACGACGTGATCTACGAAGAATTCAAGGGCACCGGCAACATGGAAGTGCACTTGGAGCGTCGCCTTGCCGAGAAGCGCGTCTACCCCGCCATCAACCTGAACAAGTCGGGCACGCGCCGCGAAGAACTGCTGATCAAGCCGGACATCCTGCAAAAGGTGTGGATCCTGCGTAAGTTCATCCACGACATGGATGAAGTCGAGGCGATGGAGTTCCTGCTCGACAAACTCAAGACGACGAAGAACAACGCCGAGTTCTTCGACATGATGCGACGCGGCGGCTAAGTCTCCTGCCCGTATCCAGAAAAGCGCACCCACTGTGGTGCGCTTTTTTATTGCTGTGTCAACTACTTGTTTTTCCAGTGGATTTTCGCTGCAGCCTTGTGAAATTTGCTAGTTCATTTGCATTACATGCCGGCCCGCGCAACCGTTTGCTTCCCTCGTCCTAAAACGTCATCGCAAAAGAGAAACCCGGCAACCATACTGCAAGCCTGCCTTGGCCGAGTCGCCTCGGGCAATGAACGAACTACACCAAAAATCGAACGGGGAAACCATGCGCGAAGAGTCGCTAGAATGTACTGCCGCGTGCCGAACCGTCGTAGTGGCGTCACGCGCAGGGATGGGGGAGATCGACGAGACGATTCTGGGCGCGGACTGGCACGTGCGACGCGTAACGTCGATGCGTGAACTGGGCTGCGCGATCCGCGATGGGGCTCCCAAAGCGGGGTTGGTGGATTTCGGAAGCGCTTTTTCAGCTGCGGAGCTGGATCTGCTTGAGCGCTGCATGCAGGTGCCGCATGTGGGCTGGGTGGCCGCGCTGCCGCCGGCCATGCTGAACCATGACCGCGTGCGCCAGCTCGTGCGCGATTACTGCGTCGACTACGTGCAGATGCCGCTGCGTACGGACGAGGCTGCGTACTCGCTGCGTCATGCCTGGGGTATGGCATCGCTCGCGCAGGAAGCCACGCCAGCGCCCAAGGCCAATCATGCGCGCATGCTGGGCGAGTGCCCCGCCATGCACGGGCCTGTTCCGCGCCATCCGCAAGGTCGCGCAGAACAGCGCGCCGGCCTTCATAGCGGGCGAGTCCGGCACCGGCAAGGAGTTGACCGCCCAGGCCATTCACGAAGCCTCGTCGCGCGCCGGCGGGCCGTTCATCGCCATCAATTGCGGCGCGATTCCGCCGCACCTGATCCAGTCGGAACTGTTCGGCTATGAAAAGGGCGCGTTTACCGGCGCGCATCAGCGTCATATCGGCTGGGTCGAGCACGCCAACGGCGGCACGCTGTTCCTCGATGAAATCGGCGACCTGCCGTTGGAGAGCCAAGTCAGCCTGCTGCGCTTCTTGCAACAAGGCACGATCACGCGGCTGGGCGGACATCAGGCGATTCCGCTGGACATCCGCATCATCTCGGCAACGCACGTGGATCTGGAAGCTGCGCAGCACCACGGCGGATTCCGCACCGACCTGTTTCATCGACTGTGCGTGCTGACCTTGTCGGTGCCGCCGCTGCGCGAGCGCGGCAGCGACATCGTGCTGCTCGCCGAACACATCCTCGCCCAGCACGCCAGCGAGGCCTCGCACCGTATCCGTGGTTTCACACCCTGCGCGTTGCACGCGATGATGCATTACCCTTGGCCAGGCAACGTGCGCGAACTCATCAACCGCGTGCGCCGCGCGCTGGTAATGACCGACAACCGCAAAATCTCCGCCGCCGATCTGCATCTCGAAGGCTACGCATCCGTATCGGGGCAGACGCTGGAAGAGGCACGCGAAGGCGCCGAATCGGACGCCATCCGCACGGCCATCGCCCGCAATGGCTTCCACATGGGCATGACGGCGCGCGAGCTGGCTGTGTCTCGCGTAACGCTGTACCGGCTGATGCAAAAGCACGGCATTCGGGCCGAGCATCCGCTGCATCCGGCCTGAGTCTGATCGCATTGCTTTCATTCCGATCTGCGGCGGGGCGTCGCTTGGATGCTGCGCCCCCTCGCTCGACGTCCAATCCATCCAGTACTTGGTTCAATGCGCTGAGGTTAGCTGCGGGCACCCCGATGAACCGGGGGCGCTAGCGCTGCGAACGCAGTCAGGTTGGCTTGCATAAGGATCCCTTCACGGATGGCCATTGAGAAAAGAGTGCCCGCCGGGGGACGGAGCACGAAACCGCTGAATAATCGCCGTGTTGGCCCGGGCCGCGCACGTTGCGAAAGCGCCACATTTTGGTGCATGCGTCGTCGCATGGCGGGCAACGGCGTCTAGCCAGAGCTTGTCGCGGCCGCTGGCATCCAGGTCTGCCGACCCGCACAACGGGGGCACACCCCACTTCCGTGGGGATTGCGCCAGCCCCGTCGCCGTTGGATTGTTAAGCCACGCATGCGACGTACTCAGTTCGCCGTCCGAGAGCACGGACACGACAGAACCGGTGGATGGATCGAATGCGCGGGTGGGAACAAGACCGAAGGTGAGTCGCGCCGGCAACGCATCGGCGAGAACGCTTCGAAGGGCGACCAGCAGCGTGATTGCACGCCGCACCATGAGGCCGCCGTCTACTGCGAGCGCGGACGCCATAACGACCATGGCCGCGCGGTTCGCGGCCACTCCGGTCTTCTCGACCGTCCACCTGAACGGCAAACGTCGAGCACAGCGCTGCGCGATTTTCGGCATGGCTCGCTCCTCCCCGACGGGTGTGGAGCGACATCTGAGCCATGATGGCTAATGCCTTGTTTTAACGGGATATTTTCCACACGGAGAACCAACCGACCCGACGTGGCATGCGATTTTTGTGTCGCGACTGAAACAGCTGTCGCCATAAAAACCGCTGTTATCGGGCGCGGGCTTTCCGGTGGGCGAATTGCGCGCCCTGGCAAACGCTGGGCTACAGTAGGCAGGACGCGACAACGAGGGTCCCGAGGCATGGCCGCGGCGGCTGTCATTTTTGACTTCCGCCACTAAAATGATTCGGAACGGGGGTCTGCTCCGGCCTGTATCTCGCCTGGGCGACAAGGATGTTCGCAAGATCGGTAACAGGTCGAGAACAACGATGAACACTGTTTTGATCGAAGCCCATCCGTTGGTGCGTACGGGCATTGCGCACCTGCTACGGACGCTCAAGGGCGTCACCGGCGTCACAGTCGTCGAACCCGACGAGGGGATGTTCGATGCCATCGAAACCAATGCCGACGCCGGTCTTCTTGTGATCGGTCTGCCGTTGCCGCATCTCGATGAGCTGTCGGCCATCGGCGAGATCATGCATCGGCCGCACGCGCGTCACGTGGTCGTGCTGGCCGAATCCGAGTCTCCTGACATCATCCGCACGCTCATGCAGATGGGCTTGTCCGGTTACACGCTCAAGCATTCGCCGGGCGAGGTCATCGCGGCTTCGCTGGAACTGGTGCTGGTGGGTGGGCAATACATTCCGGCCAGCGCCCTGCTGCCGGAATCGCGCCTGGACGGCACGCCCAACCCGGCGCTGGCCGGGGATCCGCAGACCGATCCCAAACTGCTCGGCATTACGCCGCGGCAGTACGAAATTCTGGTGCTGCTCTCGCGCGGGCATCCGGTCAAGACCATCAGCCGCATGCTGAACATCTCCGAGGCGACAGCCAAGGCGCATATCAGCACGCTGTATCGGCGCCTGAAAGTCCGCAGCCGCACCGAGGCCGTGTACGTTGCCAATCAGCGCGGTGCGCGCTTGTTGTCGGTCGCCTGATCGCGCATCAGGGCGAAAGCGCGCGCCGCAGAGCCGCAGGCGGCGGCCGATATACTGGACGCATGCTTTCGTCCGTCCTCCGCTGGTTATCCGGCCGCACACGCACGCGGCGCCTGACGCGTTACGCAATCTCTGACGCGCTGTGGTCACGCGCGCTCGACGGCCTGCCATTCCTGCTCGACTGGTCCGACACCGACCTCGCGCGCCTGCGTGAAACCGCCACGCTCTTCATCGCTGAAAAGGAATTCACCACCGCGCACGATCTGCCGCTCACCGACGACATGGTGATCAGCATTGCCGTACAAGCCAGCGTGCCGATTCTGGAGCTTGGCATTGATTGGTATGGCGGATGGCGCGGCGTGGTCATCTACCCCGGCGAGTTCGTCATACGCAAGGAAGTCATGGACGAAGACGGCGTCGTGCACGACGTGCGCGAAGAAGCCGCCGGCGAGGCATGGGAGCACGGGCCCGTCATCCTCTCGTGGCAGGACATCGAACTCGGTGGCGCATTGGCTGAACCGGGCGCGCAGCCTTACAACGTGGTCGTGCACGAATTCGCGCATAAGCTGGACATGCTCAATGGCGAGTCGGACGGCATCCCGGCGTTCTCGTCGCGCCTGCACGCCAACGTTGACCGAGAGCAATGGGCCGATGATCTTTACGCTGAATACGATGCCTTCGCCGACCGTTGCGATCAGGTATCGGAACACCGGTGGGGCGACGATCCGATCCTCTCGCTGCTTGATCCCTACGGCGCGCAACATCCGGCCGAATTCTTTGCGGTGGCCTCCGAGGTGTTCTTTGTCGAACCACTGGCCCTGCTTGAAACGCTGCCATCGTTGTATGCGCTCCTGCAGGCCTTCTACCTGCAAGACCCGGCACGGCGCGTGCTGCATGCTGGGCAACGCCAGGAGGGGTTCCTGTCATGACGATCCGCCACGCACTTCATGCAACGCTGCTAGGTTGTTGCCTCGCTGCGGGCACCGCGTGGGCGCAACCCGCCGTGCCTGTGGTCCTTAGCGTAACCGCGCAATTCGATGGGCAATCGGAAACCAAACGCGTCACGTTATCGGCCGACACGCCCACCACCGGTCAGCATGTCGCACTGCTCGAACACACCCATACGTATGACGTCGGCGGGTCGATGCCGCGCAAGGAATGGGAGGAGCGCTTCGCCGCCGGCCTGCCCGACGACACAATCCCGCTCGGCTGCGACACCACCACTTGCCAGTTCATGCGCCACCGCTGGGCCAAGACCGGCGTGGACGTCACCCTGCGGCCGATGGTCGTGTCGGGCGAATTCCAGACGCTTTCCATCGGCGTAACGCTGCACCGATTCCAGCCCTCCCCCGACGCCGAAGCCCCCGCCCGCGTCGACACTTGGGCGCGCAACCTCGACACCTCGTTGCGTGTTGGCGACACCCGCACCATGGACCTGGACGGCCACGGCGTGCTCACGATCAAGCGTCTCGCTAAGCCTTGATCAAAATAAGCCCTACAAGTCACTTTTCGATGCTCCGGAACGACGGATTTTGCGGCAAGCGCGTTGCCCAAGCCTTTGTTTCTCTGGCATAATCCTCGTTTCTCCACCCGGCAAGTGATTCGATGGCTGGTCGCACGGTGCTCTACCATGTGAGCACCTGAAGCGCGCCGCGAATTGGCTACCTCTACCCCAGGGCCCATCATGAAAGAAGGCATTCACCCGAATTACCGTGAAGTCGTGTTCCAGGACATGTCCAGCGACTTCAAGTTCATCACCCGCTCGACGATCCAGACCAAGGAAATGATCACGCTGGACGGCAAGGAATACCCGCTGGCCAAGATCGAAGTCTCGTCTGAATCGCACCCGTTCTACACGGGCCAGCAGAAGGTTCTGGACACGGCCGGCCGCGTCGAAAAGTTCCGCAACAAGTTCGGCAGCAAGATCGGCAAGGCTGCCAAGTAATACCGGCGCCGGAGACGGCTCACCAAATGGCCCGTCTCACTGGTCAAAAAAAGGCAGCTCCGGCTGCCTTTTTTGTTTCTCGGCAAATTGGCGGGCTGTTGCTCTGGCCCCTCTTTACGATCCGCACGTCGCTATGCAACCCCGGCTGGGCTCGCCCGGTCTGACACTCGATGAACACCACCCGCGTCTCGCGCATCCGCCTGACTGCTGCCGCCACCCGCGAGCTGCCGCGTTGGCTGCTGCTCGCCATCTGCGTGATCTACGGCCTGTCGGGCTTGTTCTCGCGCGACCCGTGGAAAAACGAAGACGCCGCCGGCTTCGGCGCGATGTGGACGCTGGCCACCGGCAACGCGCAGGACTGGCTGATGCCGAACATCGTCGGGCGCCCGGTCGTGCAATCGGGGCCGCTGGTGTTCTGGATTGGCGGCGCGTTCATTCGCCTGTTCGGACAATGGTTGGGCCCGGCGGATGCATCGCGCCTGGCAACCGCTCTCTTCTTCTTCGTCACCAGCGCATGCATCTGGTATGGCGCCTACCTGCTCGGTCGCCGCGCAGAAGTTCAACCGTTTGAATTCGTCTTCGGCGGCCAGCCGAATACGCGTGACTACGGTCGTACGCTAGCCGATGGCGCACTGCTGATCTTCCTCGCCTGTGTGGGCTTGGCACAGCGCGGCCACGAGACAACGCCGCTGGTCGGGGCGCTGTGCTTCGTGGCAGTCGCGATGTATGGCCTGATCCGTGCGCTGGACAAGCCGGTACACGGCAGCCTCATCTATGGCATCGGTATCGGCTGTCTGGCATTGGCGGGCGGACCAATTCTGCCACTGGCCATTACGGTGGCCGTGCTGATCACCGCGCGCACCACGCGCGTGCTGCCGCTGCGTCCGCTGCTGACGGTGGCGCTGCCCGTGTCGCTCGTGCTGGGCTGGTTCTGGCCGGCAATGGTCTACCTGCTGGCAAATAATCCGACCGACGCCGTGACCTATGTCCGCGAGTGGGCGCGTTTTGATCGCCGCCAATACGCGGGCCCAACCGGCCATTCGCTTGGCTTTGTCGCACGTAACCTGCCGCTGTTCGCCTGGCCGGTCTGGCCGCTGGCCGCATGGGCCTGGAAGAGCTGGGGCGGCATGCGTACTGCTCCGCATATCACATTGCCGTTGGCCGTCCTGCTGCCCCAGCTGGTCCTGCTGCTGATGCAACCCCACCCCGGCGACGATGGCTTCCTGCTGCTGATTCCGCCGATGGCCGTGATGGCCACCTTCGCGCTGCCGACACTCAAGCGCGGTGCGATCAGCGCGATCGACTGGTTTGCGCTGCTGGCCTTCACCATCCTGGGCGGCACGCTATGGCTGCTGTGGATCGCCAAGATGACGGGCTTTCCGCCGCAACTTGCGCGCAATGTGTACCGCATCGTGCCGGGCTATCGCCCCGAGTTCAGCTGGACTGCGCTGGCTTGCGCGCTACTTGTGACGGCGGCGTGGGTGCTCATCGTTATCTGGCGCACGTCGCGCGCACCCAAGGCCATCTGGCGCGCAGTGGTGATCTCGGCCGCCGGCACCACGCTGATGTGGGTGCTGATGATGACGCTGTGGCTGCCCACCATCAATTACGCCAAAACATATCGCGACGTCGCGCAGTCGGCCGC
Organism: uncultured Ralstonia sp.; assembly: GCA_963512445.1. Classification (GTDB taxonomy): domain Bacteria; phylum Pseudomonadota; class Gammaproteobacteria; order Burkholderiales; family Burkholderiaceae; genus Ralstonia. Next base: position 49,412 of record CAUPMS010000007.1, on the reverse strand, counting down.
GCTGGCGCTGCCGCGCACTTACACATGCGTGCAGCCGATCCGCATGGGCGATGCGCAGCTTGCCTCGTTCGCATACTTCGGCCACATCCGCTTTGGCAGTGCCGAAGACAACTGCGACGTCCTGCTGCGCCACGACCCGTACGACTACGGCGCGCCGACGAGCGTCTCCAACTACGAATGGCGCCTGATCTGGGAAGGCCGCCGTCCGGCTGACCGCGACGAGCACTTCCGCATGTACCGCCTGACTGAAGCCGCCGCCGCCACGCATCCGCCGCCCACCCCGGCAACCACACACCGACGCAAGCTACGCCAATAACACCTTCGGTCGCGCCCCACATGTTTGTCGCCGACGTCCGCCGCATTACCGCGCTGGCTTGGCCGGTACTGATCGGCCAGTTGGCCGTGATCGCCTTTGGCGTGCTCGATACGGCCATGGCCGGTCGCGCTTCCGCGGCAGACCTCGCGGCAATCGGGCTGGGTGGGTCGATCTACGTGACGGTGTACATCAGCCTGATGGGCGTGCTACAGGCACTCTCACCCATTGCCGGGCAACTTTATGGCGCGCAGAAGCACGGGGAGATCGGCGAGGAAGTCCGCCAAGCTGTCTGGCTCGGGCTGGCGCTCGCAGCCATCGGCATGCTGATCCTCTGGTTCCCCGCCCCGCTACTGCAACTGGCAGACGCAACGCCAGAACTCGCCGAGAAAGCCACCGCCTATCTGCGCTATGAAGCGCTCGCATTGCCCGCAGCGCTCGGCTTCCGGATCTACTCTGCGCTGAACAACGCGCTGTCTCGCCCGGTGATGGTGACCGTGTTGCAGCTCGGCGGCCTCGTCATCAAGTTTCCACTCAACGCGCTGTTCCTCTATGGCGGCATGGGCATGCCGGCGATGGGCGGTCCGGGCTGCGCACTTGCCTCGATGATCATCAGCTGGCTGTGGTTTGTGGCAGCGGCCGCCATCCTGACGTGCAATCCGGCTTACAAGCCGTTCGCGATTTTCACGCACTACTCGCCGCCGAATCGCGCCCGGCTATGGGCGCTCGTTCGCCTGGGCGTGCCAATGGGCTTCACCTACCTGATCGAGATCACGTCATTCACGTTGATGGCGATCTTCATCGCACGTATGGGCACGGTCGTACTGGCCGGGCACCAGATTGCTGCCAACCTAGGTGCAGTGGCGTACATGGTGCCACTGTCTCTGTCGATCGCGACGTCAACGCTGGCAGCCCAATCAATCGGCGCGCGTGATCGCGCAGCGGCTCGGCGCATTTCGCTGAACGGCATCAAGTTGGCGGTGACGTGCGCAGCCATCGTCGGCGCGGCTGTGTTGCTCTTACGACGCGAGCTGGTCAGCCTCTACACACACGACACAGCGGTCTTGGCCATCGCAGTGCCGCTACTGCCCTTCATCGCGTTCTATCAGATGTTCGATGCGCTGCAGGTCATGACAGCGTTCATCCTGCGCGCGTACAAAATCGCTCTGATCCCGACCGTCATCTACGCGCTGTCGCTGTGGGGCCTGGGCTTGGGCGGCGGCTATGTGCTCGGATTTGGGCTAGTGGGAGACACGGCTATCGCGCTGCGTGGCGCAGCCGGCTTCTGGGCGGCCAATGGACTCAGTTTGATGGTGGCCGGTGCGCTGCTGGTCAGTTATTTCAATCGCGTAAGCCGCACTGCTGATTAAAGCGAGCCATCTCCACCCGCTTTAAAGCAGCATCAAACTTGATCGACTTGAATTGAATTGGAAAGCGAAAAAGAAAAACCCGCTGCAAGCAGCGGGTTTTGATTTGGCGGAGCGGACGGGACTCGAACCCGCGACCCCCGGCGTGACAGGCCGGTATTCTAACCGACTGAACTACCGCTCCGTGTCGGTTGCAAAACCAGCTAGAGACTGGCTTTGCTAATGAGCTTCTGGTTAAGCTCTTGTTTTGGCGTCCCCTAGGGGATTCGAACCCCTGTACTCACCGTGAAAGGGTGATGTCCTAGGCCTCTAGACGAAGGGGACAGAAACTGTTTTGCAACGCTTTCTGTCTTACGCTGCGAAGTCCGCTACTATAACGAACTTCTTTGCGCTTTGGAAGCTTCTTTTCAAATTTATTTTTTTGAATCGAATCTTCCGGCATTTTGGTGGAGCTAAGCGGGATCGAACCGCTGACCTCTTGCATGCCATGCAAGCGCTCTCCCAGCTGAGCTATAGCCCCGATGTACTGCCTGGATACTACCTTTTACTGCTTGCTTCTTACTGCAATTCGCTACGTGTTGCAGCGAAAACAAGAGTATAGGGGAAGTATTTAGCGCTTGGCAATACCCTTTCGCAAAATTTTTTGCGCCGCACACATCACGCCGCCAGACGACGCAGAACAACGTCGCGGCCGAACAGTTCCAGCACCGCGTCAATCGACGGGGTCTGCAATTGCCCTGCCACCAGCAGACGCACCGGCATCGCCAGTTTTGGCATCTTCCAGCCGTGCGCCGCGAGCACCTCCTTAAAAGCGGCACCGATGGCCTCGCGCTTCCACTCGGGGAGCGCGCCGAGCTTCTCGGCCAGCGCGGCAATGCCCGGACGCACATCGTCGGTGAGGTGCTGCGCAGCGAGTTCCGCTTCGACAACCAGATCCGTGCGGTAGAACAGCAGCGCGGCCTGCGCGACTTCACGCAGCGTGTTGGCGCGGTCCTTAACCAGTGCGATCACGTCGGCCAGCACCGGGCCACCATCAACCTTGCCGCCCAATTCTTCGATGAACGGCTTCACCAGCTCCGCCAAGCGCACGTTGTCGGCCTGCTTGATGTAATGGTTGTTCAGCCAGGCGAGCTTCTCAGGGTTGTATTGCGCAGGCGACTTGCCCAGGTGCTCGAGGTCGAACCACTCGATGAACTGCTCACGCGAGAAGATCTCGGCGTCACCGTGCGCCCAGCCCAGGCGGGCAAGGTAGTTGACGATGGCTTCGGGCAGGTAGCCGGCATCACGGTAGCCGGTGACGGCCATGGCACCGTGGCGCTTGCTCATCTTCTCGCCCTGCTCGTTGAGCACGGTCGGCAAGTGCGCGTAGACCGGCGGCGTACCGCCCAGCGCGCGCAGGATGTTGATCTGGCGCGGCGTGTTGTTGACGTGGTCGTCCCCGCGAATCACGTGGGTGATCTGCATGTCCATGTCGTCGACGACTACGCAGAAGTTGTACGTGGGCGTGCCGTCCGGGCGCGCGATGACGAGGTCGTCGAGTTCATCGTTGGAGATTTCGATACGGCCCTTCACGGCGTCATCCCACACGACACCGCCGCCGATGGGATTCTTGAAGCGGATGACGGGCTGCACGCCGGCGGGCGGCGTCGGCAGAACCTTGCCGGGTGCGGGGCGCCAGGTGCCGTCGTAACGGGGCTTTTCGCCACGCTCGCGTTGTGCTTCGCGCAGGGCGTCGAGTTCTTCCGTGCTCATGTAGCACGGATAAGCCAGTTCCTGCTGAACCATCTGCGCGACCACGGCGCGATAACGGTCCATGCGCTGCATCTGATAAAACGGACCTTCGTCGATGTTCATGTCCAACCAGTCCATCGCTTCCAGGATCACGTCGACGGCCTCCTGGCTGGAGCGCTCCACGTCGGTGTCTTCAATGCGCAGGATGAAGTCACCCTTCATCTTGCGCGCGAAGGCCCACGGATAGAGTGCCGAGCGGATGTTGCCGAGGTGGATGAAGCCTGTGGGGCTGGGAGCGAAACGAGTGCGGACGCGCTGTGTCATAGGAATGGCTGAACGAACAAGGCCGCATGATGAGACCCAGAGGGATCGCGAGCGGCCTTTATCAAAACCGAAATTATAGCAACCGTGCCCTGCTCACCTGGCTGCCTTGTCCCTGAACTTTGGCACAATGGCAGCCAGCCGCAGCGCACCTGAATGCAACTGCGCGACATATTGAACCGCCCCAACCTCCTCATGCAACGCCGCCTCTTCCTGGGCGCCGCCGGCGCCTCCGTGCTTTCCGCCTGTACCGTGACAGGCTTCTCGTCCGGCAAGACTGACACACTCGTCACGCCGCCCACAGCCGTACTGCCGCCGACGGCACAACCAGCCACACAGCCCGTGCGGATCGGATTAGCACTGGGCGGTGGTGCCGCGCGCGGTTTCGCGCACATCGGCGTCATCAAGATGCTGGAGGCCCAAGGTATCCAGATCGACTTCATTACCGGCACAAGCGCCGGCAGCGTGGTGGCGGCGATCTACGCGTCGGGCATGTCTGGGCTGGAGATGAACCGCATGGCGCTCAAGATGGACGAGGCCATGATTGCCGACTGGGCGCTGCCGTTCGGCACCCGTTTCGGCGGCTGGCTCAAGGGCGAGGCACTGGAGAAATACATCAACCGCTTGGTCAAGCAGAGAACCATCGAGCAGATGCACATTCCGCTGGGCATCGTGGCGACAGACCTGGCGAGCGGCAAGCCCATCCTGTTCCGGCGCGGTAACACCGGCCAGGCGGTGCGTGCGTCGTGCAGCATTCCGGGCGTGTTCCAGCCGGTGACGATCAGCGGCCACCAATACGTGGACGGCGGCTTGGTGGCACCGGTGCCTGTCACCTACGTCAAGCAGATGGGCGCAACGTTCGTGATTGCGGTAAATATCTCGGCGGATCCATCCAGTCAGGCTGTATCCGGGCAGGCCAGCATGCTGCTGCAAACGACGGCCATCATGGGCCAGAGCATCAGCAAGACGGAGCTGGCCCAAGCCGATGTGGTGATCACGCCGTCGCTGCCATTCGTGAAGGGCAGCGACTTTACCGCGCGCAACGAGGCGATCCTGGCCGGCGAACAGGCCGCCCAGGCCGCCATGCCGTTGCTGCGGGAAAAGCTGCATCTGACGCAGACTATCGTGGGCGCCCCGCTGCCGCCGCGCTGACGCCTGTGTCAGCAGGCAACAAAAAAGACCGCCGCGGCGGTCTTTTCTTTATCGAATGACAGCAAATCAACCGCCGTACATTGCCAGCGGCTTGCCGGCGGCGCTCGGGTCGACGCGCTTGAGTTGCTCGACAAAGTTGTCGGCACCGTCCTTGATCGCGGCACCGGAGTTGCCTTCGATACGGCGGGCGCCATTGTAGCGGGTCACCCAGTACGAGGCCGTCATGTCGTCCACGCGGATCTTGCTGCCGGTGGACGGCGCATGCACAAACTTGTTGTCGCCGATGTAGATGCCGACGTGCGAGAAGGTGTGACGCATGGTGTTGAAGAACACCAAGTCGCCGGGGCGCAGCTCAGCGGTATCGACGCTGGTGCCGACACGGCTCATTTCCACAGCGCGGCGCGGCAGCAGGAAACCAAAGGTGTCGTTAAAGACGTAGCGGACGAAGCCGCTGCAGTCGAGGCCCGATTCCGGCGTGTTGCCGCCGAAACGGTAACGCAGGCCGATCATGCCCAGGGCATTCATGACGACGTCGCCAGTCTTGCTCATCACGTTGGAGATGAGGCCAGGCTTGGTGTCGGCCCGGTCGGCGCGGACTTCCGTGTCCTTGAAAACCGTATCAGCATGTACTGCATTCGACACGATCACGCCGCAGCCGATCACAACCCCTACCGCTAGGCGCGCCATGGAATGAAGTACGAAATGCTGCATTGGTTCTCCCTCGGAAACTCGTAATGATGCAGCCGACATATGCCGCTGCAAATGAGACCAGTCCGAATCTTGTTAAAACAATCTCGCAGGATGATAAAAGTGACACTTTGACTTGTCAAAGGTCGTTACAAATTCTATGGAATCCACATGAAAATCAGGTACTTAGACATGACTCTAGATGCGCATTCTTACAAAAACAGCGCATCAAAGCTGCTCTGATCTGGGGCAGAGACGGCGGATTTTACGGGTTATCCCGCGAAGGAATGAGTGAGGCAGCCGCCATCAGCTTGCAAGTGTAAGGATGGGAGGGTGATGCCAACACTGCTTCCGTGTCGCCCTCTTCCACCACTTTTCCATCCTTCATCACCACCACGCGATGTGACATCGCGCGGATGACGGCAAGGTCGTGGCTGATGAATAAGTACGACAAGTTGTATTTTTTCTGAAGGGCTGACAGCAGCGAAAGCACCTGCTGTTGGATTGACACATCCAGTGCCGAAGTCGGCTCATCAAGCACCAGCAACTGGGGCTTGAGAATCAGCACGCGGGCAATGGCGACGCGCTGGCGCTGTCCGCCCGAGAATTCGTGCGGATAGCGGCCCAACGCGGTGCGGTCCAGGCCGACTTCGCGCAGAGCCTCAATCACGCGGTGGCGGCGCTCGGTGGCGTTGACGTGCGGTTGGTGCAGCGCGAGCCCTTCGCCGACGATCTCCTCGATCGTCATACGCGGCGACAGCGAGCCGTACGGGTCCTGAAACACCACCTGCATGCGCGCGCGTACGGCACGGCGCTCGTCTCGGGAAATGCGCAGCAGCGAGTTGCCAAGGAAACGCAAGTCACCACTCTTGGCCGCTTGCAGACCGAGCAGCGTCTGTGCGAGCGTCGTTTTGCCCGAGCCGGATTCACCCACGATGCCAAGCGTTTCGCCTTCACGCAGTTGCAGCGACACGGCATCGACCGCAGTGAACGGATCGGTGCGGAACCAGCCCGCAAACCCAGGGCGATGGCGTTCATAGGTGACGGTCAACTTGTCGGCTTCGAGCAGCACTGGCGCGAGCGGCACCAGCGGCAGCACATCGCGCTGTGGGCGGCTTTCCAGCAAGCGCACGGTGTACGGATGCTTAGGCGCGGCGAACACCATGGCGGTGTCACCGGTCTCAACGAGCACGCCCTGCTCCATCACGCCGACGCGCTCGGCAAAGGCACGCACCATGTTCAGATCGTGCGTGATCAGCATGATGGCCATGCCGAACTCGGCCTGCAGCTCGCGCAGCAATTGCAGAATCTGCATGCGCACGGTCACGTCGAGCGCGGTGGTCGGCTCGTCGGCCAGCAGCAGCTTGGGCGAGCACGCGAGCGCCATGGCGATCATCGCGCGCTGGCGCTGGCCGCCGGAGAGCTGGTGCGGGAAAGCACCAAAACGGTGCGGCGCGTCGGTGATGCCGGTGCGCTCCAGCAGCGCGATCGCGCGTGCCTTGGCGGCGCGCTTGTCCAGGCCTTCGTGCAGTTCCAGTGTTTCGACGATCTGGTTGCCGATGGTGTACAGCGGATTCAGCGCCGTCATCGGCTCCTGGAACACCATGGCGACATCGGCACCGCGCAGGCCACGCATCTCGCGCTCGCTGGCGGCCAACAGGTCGCGGCCTTCAAGGAGGATGCGGCCGCTGTATTGCGCGTCGGCCAGCAGCCGCATGATCGACAGCGCGGTCACGGATTTACCAGAGCCCGACTCCCCCACCAGCGCGAAACGCTCACCGGCATGCAGGTCTAGCGAGACATGCTTGACGGCTTCCGTCGTCTCACCGTGCTCGGATTCGAAATGCACGCACAGGTTATCCAGCTGCAGCAGCGGGCCGCCGTGCTTGGGCGCGGAGGAACGCAAGTCAACGCGGGTCATTTCACCCCCACTGGCTTTTGGCGCGTGCGCAGCTGTGCGAACGACAAGCGCGTGTCAAAAGCGTCGCGCAGCGCGTCGCCCATGAAAGTCAGCAGCACGAGGGTCAGCACGAGCACCACGAAGGTCGACAGCGAGATCCACCACGCATCCAGGTTGGCCTTGCCTTGCGCGAGCAACTCACCGAGGCTCGGTGTGGATGGCGGTACGCCCATGCCAAGGAAATCCAGGCTGGTCAGCGCAAGAATGGCTGCGCTCATGCGGAATGGCAGAAACGTGATCACAGGCGTCAGGCTGTTGGGCATGATGTGACGCCACATGATCTGCCAGCTGGACAGGCCCATCGCCCGCGCGGCCTTCACGTAGTCGAGCGAGCGGTTGCGGTAGAACTCGGCGCGCACGTAATCCGACAGGCTCATCCAGCCGAACAAAGACAGCAGGATGATCAGCAGCCCGAGGCTGGGCGTGAAGATCGACGCGAAGATGATCAACAGGTACAACTCCGGCATCGAACTCCAGATTTCAATCAACCGCTGCGACACCATGTCAAAGCGCCCGCCAAAGAAACCCATCAGCGCGCCGGTGAGCGTACCGACCAACACGCCGAGTACTGTGAGCGCCAGCCCGAACAGCACCGATACGCGGAAGCCATACAGCAGCCGTGCAAACACATCTCGTCCACGGTCATCAGTGCCGAGCCAGTTCTCCGCCGAGGGCGGCGCCGGGTTGGGCTCCCTCGAGAAATAGTTCAGCGTCTCATACGAATACGGATTGGGCGGATAGATGGCAAAGCTGCCCGGCGCCTTGAATTTGTCGCGGATGAACGGATCGAGGTAGTCGGTGGGTGTCGGGAAATCGCCGCCGAAGGTCGTCTCGGGGTACGTCTTCACGATCGGGAAGTACCAGTTGCCGTGGTACTTGACCACCAGCGGGCGGTCATTGGAGATGCACTCGGCGCCAAGGCTGAGCACAAACAGCACGGCAAAGAGGATCAGGCTCCAGTAACCCAGCCGATGCTGCTTGAAGCGGCGCCACGCACGCTTGAGCGGCGAGGGCGAGTGACGCACCGCATGCGGTGCCGCCGTGTTGGACGAATGTGCAGAAGTGCGCGAATACTGGGTCATGGTCACCGGCCCTATCGCCCAACCGAGCCGAAATGGATGCGCGGGTCAACCAGCACGTAGCACACGTCGGAAATCAACCGCGCAGCCAGGCCGATCAGCGTGAACAGGTACAGCGTGCCAAGCACGACCGGATAGTCGCGCCGCATCACTGCCTCATACGACAGCAGGCCCATGCCATCGAGCGAGAACAACTGCTCGATCAGCAGCGACCCCGTAAAGAATGCGCCGATGAAGGCCGACGGGAAGCCCGTCACGAGCGGCAGCAGCGCGTTGCGGAAGATGTGCTTCCACAGCACCCGCCGCTCCGACAAGCCCTTGCTGCGCGCGGTCAGCACGTACTGCTTGCGGATCTCCTCCAGGAACGCGTTCTTAGTCAGCATGGTGATCACGGCAAAGCTGCCCACCACCGAGGCCGTCACAGGCAAGGCGATGTGCCAGAGGTAATCCGTGATCTTGCCGAGCAGGCTGAGTTGATCCCAGTTGTCGGACGTGATGCCGCGAATCGGGAACCACTGGAAGAATGTGCCGCCGCCAAACAGCACCAGCAACAGCACACCCAGCACGAACCCCGGGATGGCGTAACCGACCAGCACGACGATGCTCGTCACCAGATCAAACCGGCTGCCCGCCCGTACCGCCTTCGCAATGCCCAGCGGCACCGCTATCAAATACGTGAGGAAGAACGTCCACAGCCCAATCGAAATCGATACCGGCAATTTCGACTTGATGAGATCCCACACGCTGCGGTGCTGAAAGTAGCTCTCGCCCAGGTCAAAGCGCGCAAAGCGGCCCAGCATCAGAAAGTAGCGTTCGGCCGGGCTCTTGTCGAAGCCATACAACGCGCGAATTTCCTTGATTTTCTCTGGGTCGACGCCGCGACGGCCGCGGTAGTCAAAAGCGCCACCACCACTGGCCTCGCCACCCGCCGCGCCGTGCCCTTTCATCTCCATCATCATCTGTTCGACCGGGCCACCGGGCACGAACTGGATTACGACAAACGTGAGCGTGATCACGCCAATCAACGTCGGGATCAGGAGCAGCAGCCGTTTGATCAGGTACGCAAACATGGTGTCACCGATGCAGTCATTTGGCAGCCGATTGGCCGGATTCCGGCGTTCGCCACCAGGCCGTCAGTACCCAGGCTTCGGCCGAGTAGTAATACGGCAGGCGATCCGGGTACATCAGGTTCCTGTTATAAGCCACGCGGTGCGAAGCCGAATACCAGTGTGGGATCACATAGCAGCCGTCCATCAGCACGCGGTCAAGCGCGCGGGAAGCGGTGACCAGCTCGTCGCGGTTGTCGGCACGCAGCACATTGTCGATCAGCGCGTCCACGGCGGGCGACTTCAGGCCGATCACGTTGTCAGAGCCGGCTTCATCAGCCGCAGCGGAACCAAAGCGATCCTTCAGTTCGTTGCCGGGGCTTTGCGAATCGGGAAAGCGCAGCGAGATCATGTCGAAATCGAACTCTTCCAGCCGCTTCTGGTAAAGCGCGAAATCAGTCATGCGCTGGTTGACCTGGATACCAAGCTTCTCAAGGTTGCGCGCATATGCGGCCATGACGCGGCTCATGGCCCCGCCGTCGTCGAGCATCTCGAAGACGAACGGCTCGCCCTTGCTGTTGCGCAGCGCGCCGTCGGAGTATGTCCAACCAGCCTGGGCCAGCAGGCGACGCGCCTGGCGCAGGTTGTCGCGCAGTGAACTGGGGGCATCCGTGGAAGGCGGCGCGGGCAATACGCCAAACACATCCGGGTCAAGCTTGCTGCGCAGCGGCTCCAGCAACGCCAGTTCGCCCTTGCCGGGCATGCCCGTGAGCGAATCCGATGCGGCCAGTTCGCTGTTGGCGAAGTAGCTGTCAAGCCGGCGATACGCACCGTAGAAAAGCTGGCGATTGAGCCATTCAAAATCGAGCGCCAGCGCCAGCGCCTTGCGCACCCGCAAGTCCTGGAACAACGGCCGCCGCAGGTTCATCACAAAGCCCTGCATGCCGGCGCCGTTGCGATGCGGGAATTCGCTCTTGATCAGTTCGCCGCTGCGGAACTTCACGCCGACGTAGCTCTTGGCCCAGTTCTTGGCGCGGTACTCGACCATGGCGTCGTACTCGCCGGCCTTGAAGGCTTCCAGGCGGGCGGTTTCGTCTTTGTAGAGCTTGTATTGGATGCGCTCGAAATTGAACGAGCCACGGCGCACGTTCAGTTCACGGCCCCAGTAGTCGGGGTTGCGACGGAAGGTAATGCCGCGTGACGGATCAAAGCGCTCGATCACGTACGGACCACTGGCGAGCGGGTCCTGAAAGGTGAGCTTATCGAACGCGACATCCTTGCCACCGTCCGGGTCATCAGGCTTGCCGCTGCCCTTCCCCCACTTTGGCGAGAACACCGGCAGCCCGCCGACAATCAACGGCAGTTCCTTGTTCTTGCGCTTGAACTCGTAGCGGATGGTGCTAGCGTCCACCACCGTCACCTTGACGACGTCAGCAGTCATGCTGCGGTAGGCCGGGCTCGCGCCCTTGCCCATCAGCATGTCGTAGGAGTATTTGACGTCCGACGCGCGCACCCGGTCTCCATTGGAGAATCGTGCACGCGGGTTGATGTGGAACGTGACAGAAAGCTCGTCGGGGGCGACCGTCACATCATCGGCAAGCAAGCCGTAACCGCTGGCGGTTTCATCCCAGCTCGTGATCAGCAGGCTTTCGAAGACAAGCTGGTTCAGCCCCGGCGCAGACGTTCCCTTGATAGTGAACGGATTGAACTTGTCGAAGCTCGTGCGCCGATCAGGATTGCCCAGCAGCAGCACGCCGCCAATGGGCGCCTTGGGGTTCAGGTAAGCAAAGTTGGAGAAACCTGCCGGGTATTTCAGATCGCCGTATTCGGCGTAACCGTGCGCCGCCCAGACGGGTGTCGCGCAGATAGCCGCCAGCAGGCAGGCCAGCGCCATCATCAATCGCTTGTGTGCCGCAACGTGCACGCTCATCGCGCCCCTTGCCCCCTTTGTCCTTGCATGCGTCGGTCCGATGATCGCCGTGTGAAAAATTGTTTCAGACGATTCTAACGCCCTCACGCGGTATTCCCATCAAATCCGGCCCGGGGATCGTCCCGCATTGACAAGGTGGGCATGGGTTGTGCGGCACTGCGCAAATGCAGAGCCGCGCTGCGCTTTCCGGTATGATCGCGCCGACTTCATTGCCTCGTGCCCGGATACCGCTGCTGCGTGACCGCAGTGACGAGTGGCCACAGCAACATACGGGCGCGACGTTGCCCCACATTTGTACGGAGAAACCATGGGATTCCTCGCTGGCAAGCGCATTCTGATTACCGGCCTTCTGTCCAACCGCTCGATCGCCTACGGCATCGCCAACGCCTGCAAGCGCGAAGGCGCAGAACTGGCCTTCACCTACGTCGGCGAACGCTTCAAGGACCGCATTACCGAATTCGCCAACGAGTTCGACAGCAAGCTGATCTTCGACTGCGACGTCGGCAGCGATGAGCAGATCGCCAAGGTGTTTGAAGACCTCGGCCAGCACTGGGCCCACTTCGACGGCCTGGTGCACTCGATCGGCTTTGCGCCGCGCGAAGCGATTGCCGGCAACTTCATGGATGGCCTGTCGCGCGAGTCGTTTCGCATCGCGCACGACATCTCGGCGTACAGCTTTCCGGCACTGGCCAAGGCGGCGCTGCCGATGCTCTCGCCCAATGCCTCGCTGCTCGCCCTGACCTACCTGGGCGCAGAGCGCATCGTCCCGAACTACAACACGATGGGCCTGGCCAAGGCTTCGCTGGAAGCCGGCGTGCGCTATCTGGCTGGCGCGCTAGGCCCGAAGGGCATCCGCGCCAATGGCATCTCGGCCGGCCCGATCAAGACGCTGGCGGCCTCGGGCATCAAGGATTTCGGCAAGCTGCTCAAGTACATGGAAGACGTCGCCCCGCTGCGCCGTAACGTCACCATCGAAGAGGTCGGCAACGTGGCCGCATTCCTGCTGTCGGACCTGTCGAGCGGCGTGACCGGCGAGATCACCTACGTCGACTGCGGCTTCAACGTGACCGCAGGGGTGCCGGAAAGCGTCGGCCAAGGCTGATGCATTGACGCATGCGTGTGTGCCATCTTCGGATGGCGCATGCACGCGAAGCGTGCACGAAGCACCCAAAGCAGCAGACAAAGAAAAAGCCCGCATGGCGCAAACCATGCGGGCTTTTTGACGTGCAGTGCAATGCGAGCCGTCACGTCAGCTCGACTCGCATCCGCCTGTTAGATGCGCTTCCCGCGAGAAGCGCCAAACTGGCGGAGACGGAGGGATTCGAACCCTCGATCCAGGTTTTGGCCCGGATGCTCCCTTAGCAGGGGAGTGCCTTCGACCTCTCGGCCACGTCTCCCAAACTTGCGTCGCACGAAGGAGCCCGTGCAACGAAGCGCGTATTCTAGCCACTTCACCCCACCCGGTCAACGACAACCGCATGACACGCGGTGAGAATGTGGGGCACCCTGGGGTCGCCACCCCGGCCATCCGGTGCCAGTTCAGTCCATCAGGCCTGATCCAACTCGAACGCCTTGTGAAGCGCGCGCACGGCCAGCTCCATGTACTTCTCATCGATCAGCACCGAGATCTTGATTTCCGACGTGGAGATCATCTGGATGTTGATGCCTTCTTCCGACAGCGTACGGAACATCTTGCTTGCGATGCCCACGTGCGAGCGCATACCCACGCCCACCACCGACACCTTCGACACCTTCGGGTCGCCCGACACGCTGGCCGCACCGATATGCGCCTTCACGCTGTCGTTCAGGATCGCCAGGGCACGCTGGTATTCGCCGCGCGGCACGGTGAAAGTGAAATCCGTCTTACCTTCGACCGACTGGTTCTGGATGATCATGTCGACGTCGATGTTGGCGTCGGCAACCGGGCCCAGAATTTGGTAAGCGATGCCGGGCTTGTCGGGCACACCGATCACGGTGATCTTGGCTTCGTCGCGGGCAAAGGCGATGCCGGAAATGGCGGCGGCTTCCATGTTCGAATCTTCCTCAAAAGTAATCAGCGTGCCCGAGTTCATCTCGACGTCGAGCGACATCAGCGGGTCAGTCAGCGACGACAGCACGCGGGTCTTCACGCGGTACTTGCCGGCAAACTCCACCGAGCGAATCTGCAGCACCTTCGAGCCGAGGCTGGCCATTTCCAGCATCTCTTCGAAGGTGATCTTGTCCAGGCGGCGAGCGTCGTCCACCACGCGCGGGTCGGTCGTGTATACGCCGTCGACGTCGGTGTAGATCAGGCATTCTTCGGCTTCGAGCGCGGCGGCAACCGCCACGGCCGAGGTATCCGAACCACCACGGCCAAGCGTGGTGATATGGCCTTCGCTGTCGATACCCTGGAAGCCGGTGATGACGACCACGCGGCCAGCATCGAGATCAGTGCGCACGCGCTCGTCGTCGATCGACTGGATGCGGGCCTTGGTGTAGGCGGAATCGGTCTTCACCGGGACTTGCCAGCCGGTGTAGCTGCGGGCGTCGATGCCTTCGGCGTGCAGCGCGATGGCCAGCAGGCCCACGCTCACCTGCTCGCCAGTCGAGGCAATCATGTCGAGTTCACGCGGGTCGGGTTGGGCCGAAATCTCTTTGGCCATACCCAGCAGGCGGTTGGTTTCGCCGGACATGGCCGACGGAACGACCACGATCTGGTGACCTGCACGGTGCCACTTGGCAACGCGCTTAGCGACATTCTTGATGCGTTCAACCGAACCCATCGAGGTGCCGCCGTATTTGTGAACGATGAGAGCCATCTTGGAAAGATCAGGAGGAGGCGGAGCGGTGCAAAAGCTTTTGAAAATACAGCAATTTGCAACGATCGGCAAGCAATCCGCCGGCGACGATGTGTGTCAGGGCGCACCTTCAAGGGCCGCAGACCACGTGACCCGCCAACCTGGGCCGTTGTGCGTGGCCGCCCGATCCATTCCCAGCCCGGCGGCAAACACCAGCGTTTCACCCGCATAGAGCAACGGTAGACGCCGGCGCTCCCAAGGTGGAATGCCGGCCTCCTGATACGCCTGCTTGAGCGCCCGCGATGGCCCGCCGGGGCGCAGTACGATGCGTTCACCACCGCGGCGGGGCGATAGCGACAAGGGCGCTCGCAAGGTTTGCGCTGCGATGCCATCGCTCGTCACGGGCGAAAACAGCAGCACCCCACCCCATGCGTCCAGGTTCACACGCTGATCGGCCGAACGCGCCGGATCGAACTGCGTCACCCCGATGGTGATAGCAGCCGGCTCCGATGCATCGTTGGCACCGGCCTCGATCCATGCAACACCGCGGTAGCGTCTGATCTGCCCTGTCGGCAAAGCAATGCACAACGCGCCGTCATCGCGGGCTTCAGTCAGCTGGATGCGCAGATCGTCGAGGCGGCGTGTCGACAGTGCGCGCATGCCTGCTTCGGCTAGCCATGCGCGCAACACTGCACGCTGACGCGGCGCGGACAGCGCAATCAGCGCTGCCACCGATAGCCCATCAGCCGAAGCGACCTGCGTCAAATCCGCCCGCGCAATCTCGTCAATCAATGCGGCTGCATCCGCCAGATGTGCCGCACTGCGCGAGAGCGATTCCCGATATGCAGGGAAATGACTGGTCATGCCCAAGAGCAATGGCCGCAGCGCATTGCGCGCGTAGCGTGCATCACTGTTTGAGGAATCTTCGACCCACGTGAGGGCATGCGTATGCGCGTACAACTCGATCTCACTACGCGGCACGTCAATCCACGGGCGCAGTAATGTGACAGCGCCCGCCCGAGCCATCGGCATGGCAGCAAGACCATCAAGACCAGCACCGCGCATCAATTGCAGCAGCACGGTTTCAGCTTGGTCGTCTTGATGATGTGCGGTCAGCAGAACGGAGGCGCCGATCTCTGCGCAAAGCGCTTTCAGCGCTGCATAGCGGCCCTCACGCGCCGCTTCCTCCACGCCCCGCCCTGCATCGACAGCCACGCGGACACGGCGCGCACGGAACGCAACGCCAGCAGCTTGCGCCATGCGTTCGCAGGCGCATTCCCAGACATCGGCATCGGCCTGCAAGCCGTGGTGAATATGCAAGGCGACAAGACGCGCGTGGGCACCCGCATCGCGCCACGCAGCACATGCATGCAGCAGCGCGGCGGAATCGCGCCCGCCCGACAGCGCAATCGCCACAGTCGGCATCACCGGCATCGGGGCCTCGCCAGAAACAACAAAGGCCGCACACGCGGCAACGCGTTGTGCGACCTTGTTGACCAGCAGGGCTGACGAATCAGCGACCTTCGGTTTCCTTGAACTTGCCATAAGCCATCAGACGCTCGTGACGGCGCGCCTGGAGTTCCGACGTCTTCATGCCCTGGAACTGGCGCAGCGATTCAGCCAGCGCGCGCTTGAGCATCGTCGCCATGTTTTTCGGGTCGCGGTGCGCGCCACCCAGCGGCTCGTTGACAATCTTGTCGATCAGGCCCAGCGCCTTGAGGCGGTGTGCGGTCAGGCCCAGTGCCTCGGCGGCTTCGGGCGCCTTCTCGGCGGTCTTCCACAGAATCGATGCGCAGCCTTCCGGCGAGATCACAGCGTACGTGGCGAACTGCAGCATGATCACCGAATCGCCCATGGCAATGGCCAGCGCACCGCCCGAACCGCCTTCACCGATGATGGTGGCGATCAGGGGCACCTTCAGTCCAGCCATCACGAACAGGTTGTGGCCGATGGCTTCGGATTGGCCGCGCTCTTCCGCATCGATGCCCGGGAATGCGCCCGGCGTATCGACAAACGTGAAAATCGGCAGGCCAAACTTGTCGGCCAGCTCCATCAGGCGCTTGGCCTTGCGGTAGCCCTCGGGCTTGGACATGCCGAAGTTGCGCAGCGCGCGCTCCTTGGTGTCGCGGCCCTTCTGGTGACCGATCACCATGCACGGATGGCCATTGAAGCGCGCCAGACCGCCAACGATCGACAGGTCGTCCGCGAAGGTGCGGTCGCCGTGCAATTCGTGGAAGTCGGTAAAGATTTCGCGGACGTAGTCGAGCGTGTACGGACGCTGCGGGTGCCGGGCGATCTGCGCGACCTGCCAGGGCGTCAGGTTCGCGTACAGATCTTTGGTGAGCTGCTGGCTCTTGGAGGCCAGGCGGGAGATTTCTTCAGAAATATCGACAGCGGAATCGTCTTGAACGAAACGAAGTTCTTCGATCTTCGCCTCTAGTTCTGCGATCGGCTGCTCGAACTCCAGGAAGGTTGTTTTCATGGATTTTCTGGAAGGCTCTTGAAGGCGCGCATTCTACCGGATTTTGACCACCGGTTGATTGTGCCGGTTCATGCTGCGCGTTTCATCGAAATTAACGGCTCAATAGGTGGTCGCGGTGTCGAGGCTGCGCCACATATACCAAGTGGCCACGGTGCGCCACGGCTCCCAGTTGGCGGCCACTTCGCGTGCTTCACTGCGAGTGACGGGCTCACCACTGAAATAATTTTGTGAAATTGCGTTGATCAGCCCGATATCGTCGAGCGGCAGCACATTCGGGCGCATCAGGTTGAACATCAGGAACATCTCTGCCGTCCATCGACCGATGCCTCGGATTTGCGTCAGCTCGGCAATCACATCCTCATCTTCCATCTCGGCCCACTTGGCGACGTGGACGGTGCCGTTGCGGAAGTGGTCAGCAAGATCGAGGATGTATTCCGCCTTGCGCTTGGACAAGCCGCAACCCGCCAGCTTCTCTTGGCCGGCACGCAGGAACTGCGTGGGCACCAGCTTAGGGCACACCGCCACCACACGCTCCCACACCGACTGCGCAGCCTTTACGGAAATCTGCTGACCGACAATCGACCGCGCCAGCGTGACGAACGGATCGCCGCGCGAAGCCAAGTGCGCGGGGCCATACGTCGGGATGATCTTGCGCAGGATGCGGTCGCGCTTCATGAGGTCAGCGCAAGCTTCCTGCCAGTACTCGGGTGGGCCTGAGAGCACCACTTCTGCCGGCACAGGCAACGTCTCGTTGGTGGCGAGCGCTTCGGGCAGCGGCACCTTGCTCGCAGGCGCGCGCTTGGCTGGTGCCTTGGTGGACACCTTTCCGGCCTTGATGGTCGTCGTCTTGGCGACGACCGTCCTGCTCGTCGCGCCGTCGACTTTCTTGGCGACTGCCCTCTTGGCAGCCGGCGCCTTCACAGCCGGCATTTTCTTGGCGGCGGTGCTGCGCACTACGTTGGCTTTCTTGGCCACCGCGTTCATGCGCGTCTCCACTCGGTCACGCCGCCCGGCTTGTCTTCCAGCACAATACCGGCAGCCAGCAGATCGGCGCGGATGGCATCGG
Organism: uncultured Ralstonia sp.; assembly: GCA_963512445.1. Lineage (GTDB taxonomy): Bacteria > Pseudomonadota > Gammaproteobacteria > Burkholderiales > Burkholderiaceae > Ralstonia. Next base: position 31,501 of record CAUPMS010000007.1, on the reverse strand, counting down.
CGCGGGCGAAGTCGCGGGCAGCCTTGGCGGCGCGGCGTTCTTCGATACGGGCTTCTACCTCTGCGGCGTCCATGCCGTCTGCTGTCACGCCGCCTTGCAGGAATGCGTGCGGATCACGGCCTAGCAGGCCCATCACGCCAGCCAGCGCCGCCAGTTGATTGGCCAGCTCGGGCGAGCGCGTCTTGTTCACTTCGCTCGCCAGCTCAAACAACACCGACACGGCGACCGGCGTGTTGAAGTCGTCGTTCATCGCCTCAAGGAAGCGTTTGCCGTGCGACTCGTTCCAGTCGGGCTGGGCACCAGCCGCCGCAGGCACATCCTTGAGCGCGGTGTACAGGCGCGTAAGCGCGTGGCGCGCGTCGTCCAGGTGGGCGTCGCTGTAGTTCAGGTCACTGCGATAGTGCGAGCGCAGGATGAAGAAGCGCACGACTTCAGCGTCGTACACCTTCAGCACGTCGCGGATGGTGAAGAAGTTGCCGAGCGATTTCGACATCTTTTCGTCATTCACACGCACGAAACCGTTGTGCATCCACGTGTTGACGAACGTCTTGCCGGTCGCGCCCTCGGATTGGGCGATCTCGTTTTCGTGGTGCGGGAACTGCAGATCGGCACCACCGCCATGCAGGTCGAAATGCTCGCCAAGCAGCTCGCAGCTCATGGCCGAGCACTCGATATGCCAGCCCGGACGCCCCTCGCCCCACTGCGACGCCCAGCGCGATTCGGCCGGCTCGTCTGCCTTGGCGGATTTCCACAGCACGAAGTCGAGCGGATCCTGCTTGGCGTCGTTGGCGGCCACGCGCTCGCCGGCGCGCAGGTCTTCGAGCGACTTGCCCGAAAGCCTGCCGTAGCCAGGGAATTTGCGCACCGCGTAGTTCACGTCGCCATCGGTGGCCTGATAGGCCAGGCCATTGGTCTGCAGCTTGCCGATCATGCTCAGCATCTGCGGCACGTATTCAGTGGCGCGCGGCTCGTGATCGGGGCGCTGCACGCCGAGCGCATCGGCGTCTTCGTGCATGGCCGTGATGAAGCGGTTGGTGAGCGCGCTCATCGTCTCGCCGTTCTCAACCGCACGCTTGATGATCTTGTCATCAATGTCGGTGATGTTGCGCACATAGGTCACGTCGTAACCAGCCGCGCGCAGCCAGCGCTGCACCATGTCGAAGACCACCATGACCCGCGCATGCCCGACGTGACAGTAGTCGTACACCGTCATCCCGCACACGTACATGCGCACGCGGCCGGGCTCGATGGGGACGAACGTCTGTTTCTCACGCGCGAGCGTGTTGTAGATCTTGAGTGATTCCATGAAGCGGTGTCGGGAGACTCAGCGCGCCGCGCACGCGAGATACAACGTTGCGGGCGGACTAAATTGGAGGCAATCGGCGCCGGCGCGGCGCCTGCAAAACTAGCGGCATATCTTACCGGAACTGCGCTGACGGGGCGGCCTGCCGACGCGCCTGGCATGCTCCCCGTCAAGAACCCTTCCCGGTGCGCACGGCCGCTGCTGCGCACAAAGACGGTTTGTTAGAATGCGGCGGAGTATAACGGAACCGATTCTCATGAACAGACCGCTGCGTCAGACCGCTGCAACCCTGGCTTGCCTGCTCGCCGTGTCGGCGGCACCGGCCCTCGCCCAGACCGCCGGCTTTGCCTTGCCGGCCGATTTGATGCCCAGCACGCAGCAAGCGCCGCAGGTCGCGCGCCAGAAGCGCATCGACGACGAGCTGGCCAAGAAGCAATACACGCAGGCACTGGCCGAACTGGACAAGGACGTCGCCTCACAGCCGCGCAACGCGCAGGCCCGCTTCCAGCGCGGCGTAGCACTTGCCGGCCTGGGCCGCGCCGACGATGCCATCGTCGCGTTCAGCCAGATGACGCAGGATTTCCCGGAACTGCCCGAGCCGTACATCAACCTGGCGGCGTTGTACGCCGAGCGCGGTGAACTGCTCCGCGCCCGGGACAGCCTGATCATGGCGAACCGCGTTGCGCCGGAAAACGCGCTGGCGCAATCCAACCTTGGCGATGTTTACGTTCGCCTGGCCGCGCAGTCGTACCAGAACGCGATCAAGCTGAACCCGAAGAACGCCACCGCGCGTGCGCGCCTGGATGCCCTGCCCGATCTGCCCGGCGTGCACCCGACATCCAAACCCGCCACCACCACGCTGCCAGCAGCCAGCGGCGTGAGTGCCAAGCCGGCCAAGCGTCAATAAGAAGACGCGGCCGATCCCGCTTTTCCCACCCCAAGCTCTCTCTTTCTGACCATGCTCCGTATTCGCTCCCTCTTTGCCGGGCTCGTGTGTGCACTGGCCGTAACCGCCACCGCAGCCACGGCAGCTACAGCTTCCGCACCGCGCGTCCAGTTCAAGACGTCGATGGGCAACTTTACCGTTGAGGTGTATCCGGACAAGGCACCCAAGACGGTCGCCAACTTCCTGCAATACGTGAAGGACGGCTTCTACAAGGGCACGATCTTCCACCGCGTGATGGACGGCTTCATGATCCAGGGCGGCGGCTTCACGCCCGACATGAAGCAGAAGGACACGCGCCCGCCGGTCGAGATCGAATCGAAGAACGGCCTGAAGAACGACAAGTACACGATCGCCATGGCCCGCACGATGGACCCGAACTCCGCCACCGCGCAGTTCTATGTGAACGTGGTCGATAACAACATGCTGAACTACCCTGGTCAGGACGGTTACGGCTATACCGTCTTTGGCAAGGTCGTCGATGGCACCGACACCATCGACAAGATCAAGGCGGTGGAGACCACCACCAAATTCCCGCACCAGAACGTGCCCGTGAAGCCGATCCTGATTGAATCGGCCACCGTCGTCGCCAAGTAACGCTCCGGCAACGCCCAAACAACGTATTTCGCATCCCCCCAAGGAACTCACCATGACCCAAGTCAAGCTGCACACCAACCACGGCGACATCACCCTTGCACTGGACGCTGAGAAGGCACCCAAGTCGGTCGCCAACTTTGTCGCCTATGTGAAGGACGGCCACTACAACGGCACGGTGTTCCACCGCGTCATCAAGGGCTTCATGATCCAGGGCGGCGGCTTCGAGCCGGGCGAGAAGATGAGCCAGAAGCCCACCCGCGCCCCGATCGACAACGAAGCCAACAACGGCTTGAAGAACGAGCGAGGCTCCATTGCCATGGCACGCACGAACGACCCGCACTCGGCCACCGCGCAGTTCTTCATCAACACGGTCGACAACGACTTTCTGAACCACACCTCGCCAACGCCGCAAGGCTGGGGCTACGCCGTATTCGGCAAGGTGACCGAAGGCCTGGACGTGGTCGACAAGATCCGCAGCGTGCGCACGGGCAACCGCGGCTTCCACCAGGACGTACCGATGGAAGACGTGATCATCGAAAGCGCTGAAGTGATCGAATGATCGACGCGGCGCACGCCTCACTGGCATCCGCGCTGAAGACACCGGTCCGGGTTTCCGGGCCGGTGTTTTTTATTTCGGATCTACACCTGACGGCCAGCATGCCGGCCACCGCTGCCGCATTCGAGCGCTTCGTGGGCACGCGCGCACGCGAGGCACGCACACTCGTCATCCTGGGTGATTTCTTCGAATACTGGGTCGGCGATGAAGAGCTGGCCGATCCGTTCCACCGGCACACCGCCAACCTGCTCGCCGAACTGGCGGATGCGGGCACGCGCGTGCTGTTCATGCACGGCAATCGTGACTTCCTGCTCGGCAAGCGTTTCCTGACGGCCGCGCATGCCACGCTGCTGCCCGACCCCACAGTGCTCGAAACCGATGATGGCCAGCGCATTGCGCTTGCTCACGGCGACGCCCTCTGTACACGCGACGCTGCCTACATGCGCTTTCGCCACTGGACGCGCAAGCGCTGGGTGCAGCGGATTTTCCTCACGATGCCGCTGCGCTGGCGGCTGCAGATCGCGCAGAAAATGCGCGCCGAGAGCGAAGCCGGCCGCGCCATGTCAGCCAACGTAGCAGGTGAACCGCGCGCCGCCGCGATGATGGGCGACGTGGCGCCCGAAGCCGTCGATGCACTGTTCAAGGCCGCCGGCACACCCACGCTGATCCACGGCCACACGCACCGCCCCCAACTGCACCACGAGCCAAGCGGCGAACGCTGGGTACTTTCCGACTGGGATTTCGATCAGGCGCAGCCGAGTGACAAAAGAGGCAGCTTCCTCAAGCTGGAAAACGGCGCTCTGACGGTCGAGCAAGTGGCCGCATAAGCCGCACCACCCGCCCTTCCTTACTTGAGCATCCGCTTCAGCTCGCTCGCGTCGAATGGATCGTTCGGCGAGTTCTCCAGGTGCGCGCCCAAGCGATCGAGCGCAGAGAGAATCGACTCGATACGCTCCTGCTGAAGCTCGCTGTGGTCAATCAACCGCTTGAGCGCGAGTGACACTGGGTCATCCGCATCCGGCGTAATGCCGTAGGCCGAGAACTCCTGCTTGAGCGCAGACTTAGCCTCGGCCGCCACATCGCGCTCAATGATGCGCGCCGGAATGCCAACCGCCGTTGCGCCCGGCGGCACTGGCTTGAGCACCACCGCGTTGGACCCAACGCGCGCGCCATCCCCGATGACGAATCCGCCGAGCACCTTGGCGCCCGCGCTCACCACCACGCCTTTGCCGAGCGTCGGGTGGCGCTTGGCGCCCTTGTACAGCGACGTGCCGCCCAGCGTCACACCCTGGTAGATCGTGCAGTCGTCGCCGATGTCCGCCGTCTCGCCGATCACGACGCCCATGCCGTGATCGATGAACACACGCCGGCCGATGGTCGCGCCGGGGTGGATCTCGATGCCGGTCAGGAAGCGCCCGAGGTGCGAGAACCACCGCCCGAGCAACTTGAAGCCGCCGTGCCAACACGCATGCGCGACCCGATGGACGATGACAGCGTGCAGACCCGGATAGCAGGTCAGCACTTCCCAGCGGCTACGTGCGGCCGGGTCTCGCTCCATGATGGCGCCGATATCTTCGCGAATGCGTGTGAACATCTTGGTTCGTGTGTGGATCGTTATGAAACTGCCGCGCATCGATGTGCGCTGAGGGCAGTGTAAGGCATTCCCTTACCGCACCACGGCAAGGGTTTTAGCCCGACACGCATAGGGATGCCGCCCTGTTTCATCAGCAACCGGCGACTTTCAGGGCGGTCAGCGACAGTCGTCGGCTGCGCCCGTGGGCGGGGTGACCGCTTCGGCACGACGGCCAAGCATGCGCTTGGCCATCCCGCGCAGGATGTTGACCTCTTCGGCCTCCAACTGCGTGCGGGCAAACAGACGCCGCAGGCGCGGCATCAGCTTCTTCGGCTGGGCGGGGTCGAGAAAACCGATCTCGACAAGGCCCTGCTCCAGGTGCTCGAACATCCCGTCGATCTGCTCCGCAGTGGCAGGCTCGCCGACAAAGCCGACGCCTTCCATGCGGGTGTCACCGGTGCCGGTGTCGGCCAGCAGCGCCATGCGCACTTCATACGCAATCAACTGCACCGCCTGCGACAGGTTCAGCGATGCGTACGCCGGGTTGGCCGGAATGTGCGTGACGACATGGCAGCGGTCCACCACCTCGTTGGGCAAGCCGAAGCGTTCATTACCGAAGACGAAGGCGACGGTGGCATCGGGCGCGGCCAGCAATGCAGCCACCTCTTCCGCTGCGGCGCGCGGGCCGATACGGCGTGGGCCGAATTCGCGCGGGCGGGCCGTCAGCGCAATGGTGAGCGACGCGCCAGCCAGCGCCTCGCCAATGTCGTCGACCACGCGAGCACCGGCCAATACGTCATCCGCGCCGCTTGCCATGGCAACGGCATCAGCGTGGGACTGGTGGGACAGACCGGGGGCCTCGCGCGGGCGCACAAGCACGAAGCTGCCGGGCTCGCCAAACCCCATCGTCTTGAGGGCGCGTGCCGTGGAGCCGACATTGCCAGGGTGGCTGGTCTCTACCAGCACGAAGCGGCAGCGCGCGGCGCGCTGGCGCAGCGTTTCAGGGTCGGCGGGGGTGGTGTTCGATGTGCTCATTGGCGCAATTCGCGGGGCGCCGGGGGCGGGGTTCATATACAATACGGCCACTCTTTTGACGGCGGGCAGGATCGTGTGATTGGCCCGCCGCTCGTTCTTCTACAATTCGTTGTGTTGTTCGCCTGCCGCCCTTTTCGAAAAAGGGCGCGCTGGCGCGGAGATTCCTCATGCATCCGATGCTCAATATCGCCGTCCGGGCTGCTCGCAAGGCCGGCACCGTCATCAACCGCGCGTCCTTCGACGTCGATAGCCTGCGCACCGAGCGCAAACAACACAACGATTTCGTCACCGAAGTCGATCGCGCCGCTGAAGCGGCGATCATCGAAGTCATCAAGACTGCCTACCCCGATCACGCGATTCTAGCGGAAGAGTCGGGCCAATCCTGGGCCGACGGCGAAACCGCCAGCGAAAACGTCTGGGTGATCGACCCGCTGGACGGCACCACCAACTTCATCCACGGTTTCCCGCAATATGGCGTGTCGATCGCGCTGATGCAGCGTGGCATCGTTACTCAGGCCGTGGTGTACGACCCGACGCGCGACGAACTCTTCACCGCCTCCAAGGGCGCCGGCGCGTTCCTGAACAACCGCCGCATCCGCGTCACGCGCCGCGACAAGCTGGCCGACTGCCTGATCGGCACCGGCTTCCCGTATCGCGACATGGAAGGCCTGTACGACTACACCCGCCTGTTCGCCACCATGACGGAAAACTGCGCTGGCCTGCGTCGCCCAGGTGCTGCCGCGCTGGACCTCGCCTACGTGGCCAGCGGCCGCCTCGATGGCTTCTTCGAGCAAGGCCTGAGCAAATGGGACATGGCCGCCGGCTCACTCTTGGTGACCGAATCGGGTGGCCTGGTGGGCAACTACACCGGCGAATCGGGCTACCTCGACCAGGGCGAAATCCTGGCCGGCAACCCGAAGGCCTTCGTGCAGATGATCAAGATCACGTCGCCGTTCTCGCGGTCGAAGGCTGAAGCCTGATCGCAGATTGCTGCCAACAAAAAAGCCCGCGCGAAGCGGGCTTTTTCTTTATCGCGGGCGGTTGCACTTCGCATCCGTAATCTGGCGAACAACAAATCCTCGCCAACCGCGCGGGTTTTGCCGACGTTGCCCGTCCTTCACAATGTCTTCTGCCCTCACCCTTCCTTGCCGACCATGAAAACCGCCCTCGCCTTGCGCCACGTTCCGTTCGAACATCTCGGCCTCCTGCTGCCGCTGTTGGAAACGCGCGGCTACACGGTCCGCTACGTGGACGTGGGCGTGCAGCCCGTACCTGCCGACGACATGGCCGCTGCGGATCTGCTGATCGTGCTGGGCGGGCCCATCGGCGCGTATGACGATGCGATCTATCCGTTTGTGCGCGACGAAGCCGAAGCCATTGCGCGACGGCTGGCTGCGCGCAAACCACTGCTAGGCATCTGCCTGGGCGCGCAGTTGATGGCGCGGGCGCTGGGTGCAGCCATCAAACCGATGGGCGTCAAAGAGATCGGCTTCGCGCCCATCACGCTCACCGCGCAAGGCGCCGACTCCCCACTCGCGCCGCTGGCCGACGGCACGCCGGTGCTGCACTGGCATGGCGATCGCTATGACCTGCCGCCCGGTGCACAACGGCTGGCGTTCACGGCGGTCTGCGCGGAGCAGGCTTTCGTCATCGGCAACCACGCACTGGGGCTGCAGTTCCATCTGGAGGCGAATCTGGTTGAACTGGAAGCGTGGCTGATCGGGCACGCGGCGGAACTCAGCGCGGCGGGCATCGACCCGCGAGCGTTGCGTGCGCAAGTGCCAGCGGTTGCGGAACGCCTGGCGCAACGCGCGCGGGAGGTCTTCACTGCGTGGCTGGATCGCGCGGAGGCCGCATGACGCTGCCCGGCCCTGTCCGCATCGACACCCTCCTCACCGGCCGCGCAGTCGACTACACGCGCCCGGGCTCACGCAGTGCCATCGACAAGCGCCCCGTGAGCGATGCGGTGGAGGTGGGCATCAACGGCATCGTCGGCGATGAGCAAGGCGACCTGCGTGTGCACGGTGGCCCCGACAAGGCGATCCACCACTACCCGTTCGACCATTACGCGGCTTGGCAAGCGGACATCGGCGCGCAGCCGCTGCTCGCCCAGCCCGGCGCTTTTGGCGAGAACATGAGCACGGCAGGCATCACCGAAGCGGACATCTGTGTGGGCGACCGCCTGCGCGCGGGCAGCGTCGTGCTGGAAGTGTCGCAATTGCGCCAGCCGTGCTGGAAGCTCAACGATCGCTTCAGTACGCACGACAACCCCGTGCGCGACATGGCACGCCGCGTACAACACACAGGCCGCACCGGCTGGTACTACCGGGTCTTGGAAGGCGGCACGCTGCGCGCGGGCGATACGCTCGAATGGCTCGCGCGCCCATGGCCACAATGGCCGCTGGCGCGTGTGCTGGAGGTGCTCTACCGCAACATGCTCGACCGTGCGGCGCTGACCGACATGCTGGCGCTGCCGCTCACGCCGTCATGGCGCAAGCTGGTGGAAGGCCGCCTCGCGCGCGGTGAGGTGGAAAGCTGGGCCAAGCGGATCGATGGCCCAGCGCTCAGTGCATAGGTTCTCAACCGATCAGAACGTTTCCCAATCGGAATCGTCGCCGGCAGCGACCAGCGGTTTGGCTTTGGCAAGACTGGCGGGCACGGCAACCGGCGCGGGCTGCTGGGCGGGTTGCTTCGCGGCCGGCTTGACAGCGGCCTTGCGCAGTACGGGCGCCTTGCGCGACGTGAGCTTGGGCTTGGCGGCTTCGGCGCTCGGCTTGGTGGCTTCGCGGCGTGGTGCCTCGTTCTTGGGTGCCGCCGGCGCTGCGGCTGCGACAGACTTGACCGGTGCGACAGCCGGCTCGGCCTTGGCCACCATGACAGGAGCGCGCAGCGCATGCGCGTCCAGGCGGAATTGCGCGACCACTTGCGTCAGGCTCATGGCCTGCTCTTCCAGCGATTGTGCGGCTGCGGCGGCCTCCTCCACCAGCGCGGCGTTCTGCTGCGTGGCGTCGTCGAGCTGCGTGACAGCGTGGCTGACTTCTTCAATACCCGAGCGCTGTTCCTGGCTCGCGGACGAAATCTCGCCAACGATATCGGTCACACGCTTCACGCTCGCAACGATCTCGCGCATGGTCGTGCCGGCTTCTTCCACCAGCGCGCTGCCTGCGTCCACGTTGACGACGGAATCGTCGATCAGCCCCTTGATCTCCTTGGCGGCGGCTGCGCTGCGCTGCGCAAGGCTGCGCACTTCGCCAGCAACGACCGCAAAACCGCGGCCCTGTTCACCGGCACGGGCAGCTTCCACAGCGGCGTTGAGCGCGAGGATGTTGGTCTGGAAAGCGATGCCGTCAATCACACCGATGATGTCGACGATCTTGCGCGACGATGCGTTGATCGACCCCATGGTCTCCACCACGCGCGTCACCACATCGCCGCCGCGCACGGCCACATCCGAGGCGGACGCGGCCAGTTGATTGGCCTGTTGGGCGTTGTCGGCATTCTGCTGCACGGTCGACATCAACTCTTCCATGGCCGAGGCGGTTTCTTCCAGCGAGCTAGCCTGCTGTTCAGTGCGCGACGACAGATCGAGGTTGCCGCTGGCGATCTCGCGCGTGGCAGTGCCGATGGTTTCCGAGGCGCCCTTGATATGGCCGATGGTCTGCACCAGCGCGCCGCGCATGCGGCTCATGGCGTAGAGCAAGCTGTGGTTGTCATCGGCGCGGGTGGCGATCTCCACCGTCAGATCGCCGCCGGCAATGCGGTTGGCCACCTCGGCTGCGTAGGCGGGGTCGCCGCCCAGCGTGCGCTGCAGGCCGCGGTTGGCGACGCTGCCCAGCAACAACAGCAAGCCCCCCAACAGCACCAGCAGGCCGCCGGTCTGATACAGCGACGTCATGAACGCGGCGTTGATGTCGTCCATGTAGACGCCGGTCGAGAACACCCAGTCCCACGGCTCATAGCGCATCGCGAAGGCGGTTTTGGGCACCGGCTCCGATCCACCGACTTTCGCCCACACATAGCTGGTGAATCCGCCTTTTGGATCTTTGGCAGCGTTGGTCAGGCCCACGTAGACGGCATTGCCCTGCGCATCCTTGAAGCCGGATTGATCCTTGCCGATGAACTCGGGCTTGATCGGGTGCATCACCACCACGTTGCTGGAGTTGGTGATGGTGAAGTAGCCGTCCTTGCCGTAGCGCAGCGCCTTGAAGCGGTCGAGCGCCTGTTGCTGCGCGGCATCCTTGGTCAGCGCGCCATTCTTGGTCAGATCGTCGTACTGCTTGACGAGATTCAGGGCCATGGTGGTCACGCTGATCAGGTCATTCTTGCGCTCCTCCATGCGGATCTCGCGCGCCTGATATGCGTTGAATACCGAGATCAAGGTCAGCGCGACAAGGCTGATGATCAGCGGCAGCCAAAGCTTTTGCCGAAAGCTGAGCTTGCTCATTCCAGAGTCTCCGGATGCGGAGCCGCGCAGCGCCGTTTGCGCAAACGCGTTTCCACGATGATTTTTAGGGATCCGATTGGTCTATCGGCAGGCGGCTCACCAATCTTGAGCGGGCATAACCCCGCAAAGCGAGGCGGCTGCGCATCTAAACCAGCGCCAAGTGACGATCGTATCGCCCGATCTTTGCAAAAAACAGAGCGTTTGGCAGAATTCTTTTGATCTGAAATTGATAATCGACGATGAAAACGACGCTCGAAGAACTGCTCGCCTTCCGCACCGTGGTGGATACGGGTTCCGTGACGGCCGCGGCCGAGCAGCTCGGCCAGACAGTGTCGGGCGTGAGCCGCGCGCTGCGCCGCCTGGAAGAGAAGCTGGACACCACCCTGCTCTCGCGCACCACGCGCCGGCTGTCCCTGACCGACGAGGGCACGGTGTTTCTGGCCCAGGCGCGCAGCATCCTCGCCGCCGTGGACGAGGCCGAGGAGCAGATCGCCCTGCGCCGCCAGCAGCCTGCCGGCCGCCTGCGCGTGAACGCAGCCATGCCGTTCATGCTGCATGTGGTCGCACCGCTGGTGCCGGACTTCCGCGCACAGTATCCGCAGATCGAACTGGAACTGAACACCAACGACCTGATCATCGACCTGCTGGAAGAAGACACCGACGTGGCCATCCGCATTGGCACGCTGCGCGATTCCACTTTGCGTGCACGGCGACTCGGCACCCGGCGCCTGCGTGTGCTGGCAAGCCCCGCCTATCTGAAAACGCACGGCCGACCGCGCAGTGTGAATGACTTGCAGAAGCACGCCCTGCTCGGCTTCATGCAGCCGGAATCGCTAAACCACTGGCCCCTGCGCGGCCCGCACGGCGACCGCTTGCGTATCGAGCCCACGCTCAAGGCGTCCAGCGGTGAAACCCTGCGCCAACTCGCACTGCACGGCACTGGCATCGTCTGCCTGGCCGATTTCATGACCACCGAAGACCGGCGCAAAGGCGATCTCGTGCAGGTGCTGCCGGATGCCACGGTGGAGGTGCTGCAGCCCATTCACGCGGTGTACTACCGCAATACGCAATTGGCTTCGCGCATTGCGTGCTTTCTGGATTTTCTCGAAGCCCGGCTCGCTGACGACGTGCAGTGAAGCTGCATCGCAGGTGTGCAACAATTGCGCGACTTAACACCTTCCGCGTGCGGCCCAATCGGATTAACCCAATCGGATTAAATCGGGCCGTGCGCCACGCATTGACACCGCATGGCTGAACACTCCACTCCGGTTCTGGAGATCGACCCAAAATACGGCCCGTTCGACAAGCACACGCCGATGATGCAGCAATATCTGCGTCTAAAGTCGGGGCATCCCGACACGCTTGTCTTCTATCGCATGGGCGACTTCTACGAGCTCTTCTTTGAAGACGCCGAGAACGCCTCGCGCTTGCTTGATATCACGCTCACCGCGCGCGGCAGCTCCAACGGGCACCCGATCCGCATGGCGGGCATCCCGTTCCACGCTGCCGAGCAATACCTCGCCAAACTGGTCAAGTTGGGCGAGTCGGTCGCCATCTGCGAGCAGATTGGGGACCCCGCCACCACGAAAGGTCCGGTTGAGCGCAAGGTCGTACGCGTCGTCACGCCGGGCACGTTGACGGACGCCGCGCTGCTCTCCGACAAGGTCAACAACCATCTGCTGGCCATTGCGCACCTGCCGGGCAAGCGCGGCGCGGCGCCGTTGATCGGCCTGGCGTGGCTCAACCTCGTCGGCGGCGAACTGCGCGTCATGGAATGCAGCCCCGACCAGCTCGACCGCGAACTCGAACGCATCCGCCCCGCCGAAGTGCTGGCCGACGATGCGACGCTCAACGTCATCCAGGTCGACGTTGCACGCACACGCCTGCCCGATTGGCACTTCGACGTGGAAGCCGGCACGCGCCGCCTGCGCGAACAACTCGGCGTGGCGAGCCTGGTTGCCTTCGGCGCGGAAACGTTGACGGCCGCGCTGGCGGCTGCCGGCGCACTGCTGAACTACGCGGCGGCCACGCAAGGCCAGTCGCTGCGTCACGTGATCGGCCTGACCGTCGAGCATGAGAGCGAATTCATCGGCCTGGACACCGCCACGCGCCGCAACCTGGAACTGACCGAGACGCTGCGCGGGCAGGAATCGCCGACGCTGTTCTCGCTGCTCGACAGTTGCGCCACCAGCATGGGCAGCCGCCTGCTGCGCCACTGGCTGCATCACCCGCTGCGCGATCGCGCGGTGCCGCAAGCGCGGCAACAGGCCATTGAAGTGCTGCTCGGCAGCGATTGGCAGACGCTGCGCGCAACGCTGCGCACGCTGTCGGATGTGGAGCGCATTACCGGGCGGCTTGCGCTGCTGAGTGCACGCCCACGCGATCTTTCCTCGCTGCGCGACACGCTTGCGCGCCTGCCCGAGATTCGCGAAGAGTTGCCGCAGAGCGCTGAGAACGATACGGCCCCGCTATTGGCCGAGCTGTACGCAGCCCTCACGCTGCCGGAAGACGCCCACGCCCTGCTCCAGCGCGCCGTGATGACTGAACCGGCGGCCATGGTGCGCGACGGCGGCGTCATCGCCCGCGGCTACGATGCCGATCTCGATGAGCTGCGCGACATCTCGGAGAACTGCGGTCAGTTTCTCGTTGACCTGGAAGCCCGCGAGCGCGAACGCACCGGCATCGCCAATCTGCGCGTCGAATACAACCGCGTGCACGGCTTCTACATCGAAGTCACCAATGGTCAGGCGGCCAAGGTGCCCGATGACTACCGCCGCCGCCAAACGCTCAAGAACGCCGAGCGCTACATCACGCCCGAACTGAAGGCATTTGAAGACAAGGCGCTCTCCGCTCAGGATCGCGCCTTGTCGCGCGAAAAACTCCTTTACGAAGCATTGCTGCAGAAGCTGCTGCCGCATCTGGCCGAGTTCAAGCGCATTGCTGCCGCGCTGGCGCAGGCCGATGTGCTTGCCACGCTGGCCGAGCGCGCGCATGCGTTGTCGTGGTCGCGCCCGATGCTGACGGATGCGCCGGGTATTGAGCTGACGCGCGCGCGCCATCCGGTGGTCGAACAGCAGGTCGAACAGTTCGTCGCTAACGACTGCGTCCTGCAGGATGCGCGCAAGCTCCTGCTGATCACCGGCCCGAACATGGGCGGTAAATCGACCTTCATGCGCCAGACCGCATTGGTGGTGTTGCTCGCATACGTGGGCGCGTTTGTGCCGGCGGAAGCTGCGACCATCGGCCCGATCGACCGCATCTTCACACGCATCGGCGCGGCCGACGATCTGGCCGGCGGACGTTCGACCTTCATGGTTGAAATGACGGAAGCCGCTGCCATCCTGCACCGCGCCACGCCCAACAGCCTGGTGCTGATGGACGAGATCGGCCGTGGCACGAGCACGTTCGATGGTTTGGCACTGGCGTGGGCGATCGCGCGCCATCTGCTCTCGCACAACCGCAGCCACACGCTGTTCGCCACGCACTACTTTGAACTGACGCAACTGCCGCAGGAGTTCGCACAAGCCGCGAACGTGCACCTTTCGGCCGTCGAACACGGCGACGGCATCGTCTTCCTGCATGCCGTGCAGGAAGGTCCTGCCAGTCAGAGTTACGGCTTGCAGGTGGCGCAGCTGGCAGGTGTGCCGCAACCGGTCATTCGTGCGGCGCGCAAGCGGCTGGCCTGGTTGGAGCAGCATTCTGCCGACACCGGCGCCACACCGCAGCTCGACCTCTTCGCGCTCGCAGCAGATACACCCGTCGACGAGGAAGATGATGCCGACGTTGAAGCGCCTCGCGCCGCTCTGGCCGACGCCCTCGCGGGCATCGATCCCGACGACATGACGCCGCGTGAAGCGCTCGACGCGCTGTACCGGCTCAAGGCGCTGGCGAGCCCAACCGCCTGACCCCGATGGCCCGGCACAGTTCGGCTTCCCGCACGCTCCAATGCATCGCCATGATGTTGGCGATGCTGCTGCCAGCGGCCGTACCGGCCGCACCCAAGACAGCGAAACCTGCGCCTGACGCGCCGGCAGCCTTCACCTTCACCGTGATCGGCAACGTGCCCGAGCACGCCGAAGATGTCGCCCCCGCACGCGCACTGCTCGACGCCATTGACGCCGAACACCCGGCCTTCGTCGTCCACTTGGGCAACCTCAAGGGCCGCGACGAATCGTGTTCCGACACGCTGCTCGAAGCACGCCACGACCTGCTCGACAGCCTGATCGCGCCCGTCATCTACATCCCGGGCGACCACGACTGGAGCGATTGCCAGCGCCCCGCCGCCGGCAGCTTCGACCCGGTGGAGCGCCTGTTGCGCCTGCGCGAACTGTTCTACCCCGACGACAACACGCTCGGCCAGCGCACCATGACGGTCATGCGCCAGTCCGATCAGGCCAAATTCCGCAGCTACCGCGAGAACACGCGCTGGACGATGAACGACGTGCTGTTCGTCACCCTCAACGTGCCTGGCGACAACAACAACTACAAAACCGCCGGCGGCCGCAACGGCGAATACGAAGACCGCCTCGAAGCCAATCGCCAATGGCTCGCCCGTGCCTTTGCCGTTGCGCGCCAACGCAAAATGGCTGGCGTGGTCGTCATGATGCAGGCCGACCCGCTCTTTGAAGACGGTTGGGAACGCCGCCGCGCGCCCAACCTGTTCGACGGTCTGCTGCGCCGCCGCTCACATGACGGTTATCTGGCACTCAAGCGCCAACTACGCACGCTTACGCGTGACTACGACGGTGCGGTGCTGCTCATCCACGGTGCGAGCCAGACCTTCATGCTCGACCGACCGCTCAAGGACGAAGACGGCCGGCCCGATCCGCACGTCATGCGCGCACGCACCTATGGCTCGCCGGTGCTAGATCGCTGGCTGGAAGTGTCCGTCACGCCGGGCCGCACGCCGCTCTTCCACATCCGCAGCCGCCGCATCGACAACACCCCCGCCCCGGCACCGGAAATCACGCCTGCACCCGCGCAATGAAAAACGGGAGCCGAAGCTCCCGTTCTCATATCTGGATAGATTCGCCGATCAGTGCAGCGTGTGCGGCTTGTCGTCGTCTTCGTCCTCGTCCACCACTTCGAGACCGTTTTCGCCGTGCACGTGGCCGTGCTCGATTTCTTCAGCGGTGGCTTCACGCACTTCGGTCACCTTCAGCTCGAAGCGCAGTGCCATGCCGGCCAGCGGGTGATTGCCGTCCAGCACGACCTTGTCTTCCGCCACGTCGGTGACGGTGTAGACGATGGCATCTTCCTCGTCACCATCCTCGGGCACGCCCTCAAACTGCATGCCGACTTCCAGCGGTTCCGGAAAGCGGTCACGCGGCTCGATCTTGATCAACTCTTGGTCGTAGTCACCGAAAGCGTCGTCCGGTTCCAGTTGCAGTTTGGTCTCGAAGCCTTGCTCCTGGCCGTCCAGCGCTTCCTCGATCTTGGGGAACGTGCCATCATAGCCGCCGTGCAAATACACCATCGGCTCATCGGATTCCTCGATGACGTTGCCCTGCGCGTCGGACAGTTTGTAAGCCACCGACACCACCGTATTCTTCGCGATTTTCAATTGCGCACTCCATGAACGAAGTCCCATTATACGCTGCCGATGGCGGCGTCCAACCCGCTCTTCCGGCGGGGCATCCGGCACAGCTGCTTGGCGGCCTGTCGCCACGCGATTTCATGCGCACGCACTGGCAGAAAAAACCACTGCTGATCCGTCAAGCGCTGTCGCCCGAAGAGATGCGTGCGCTGCACTTTCCGCTGTCGCCCGAACGTGTGCTGGCCCTGGCCGAGCGCCCCGATGTCGAATCCCGCCTGATCGCACAATCGCGCGGGCGCTGGTCATTCAACCATGGCCCATTCGACGAGCGCCCGCTGCCCTCGCGCAAGACGCGCAACTGGTCGGTGCTCGTGCAGGGTGCGAATCTCGTCGAGCCGACCGTCGAAGCGCTCATGCAGCGCTTCCGATTCATTCCCGACGCGCGGCTCGATGATGTGATGATCAGCTTCGCCACCGACGGCGGCGGTGTCGGCCCGCATTTCGATTCGTATGATGTGTTCCTGCTGCAGGCCCACGGCAAGCGCCGTTGGCGGATTTCCGCCCAGGACGATCTCACGCTCGTGCCCGACCTGCCGCTCAAGATCCTTGCCAATTTCCAGCCCGAAGAGGAATTCGTGCTCGAGCCCGGCGACATGCTCTATCTGCCTCCGCACTACGCGCACGACGGCGTGGCTGAGGGTGACTGCATGACCTATTCGATCGGTTTCCGATCCCCCTCATACCGCGAGTTGGCGGGCCACTTCCTGGGTTTCCTGTCGCAAACACTGGAAGACGACTCCAACTTCGAAGGCCGCTACGCCGATCCCGATCAGAAGCCCACCGACCGCCCCGGCGAACTGCCGGCCGCCATGGTCAAGGCCCTCGCCCAGAAGCTCAATGCACTGCGCTGGACGCCTGAACTCGTGGGTGAATTCCTTGGCGCGTACCTGTCCGAACCCAAGGATTACGTCGATTTCGTCACGCAACCTCGCCTGCCGCTCGCCCGCTTCACGGCCCGAGCACGCAAGGAAGGCATCGTGCTCGATGCGCGCACGCAGGCACTGTATGACGCGCAACGCTTCTGGATCAACGGCGATACCTTCGAGCCATCGGGAACGCTGCTTGCGTGGCTCTCCGCGTTGGCGGACGCGCGTCGTGCGGGGGCTGCATCGGTCGATGCTGCTGCCAACTTGCCGGATCTTATGGATACGCTGCACGCATGGTACGAAGAAGGCTGGCTGAGGTTGGCCGGACCTGCGCAGCGATGATTCCCCACTGAAACAGATCGTTACAAAAGCGTCTGAATCGTACGTGCGTCAGGCCAGACTCACCTACACAGGGTAGGTAAAGATCGCTATAATCCGACGCTAGCTTGCAGGCCGAGCAGCCCTCGTGCGGCTTAGCTGCCAGCATAGAAGAAGGTGTAGTACCTGAGCGATAATTACCGGTAATTATTCATCGCCCTTTCTGTTGTCCGCTTTCCATATTCAGTTTAAGGATCGAAAAAATGAAAAAGTCTCTCCTGATCGCCTCGCTGATGGCTGCTGTGGCTCTGGCTGCTTGCGGTAAGAAGGAAGAAGCTGCTGCTCCGGCTGCTGCTCCGGAAGCCTCGGCTCCGGCCGCTGCTGCTCCTGCAGCCCCGGCCGCTTCGGAGGCTGCTGCTGCTCCGGCTGCCTCGGACGCTGCTGCTGCTCCGGCTGCCGCTGCTTCGGCTCCGGCTGCTGACGCTTCGGCTCCGGCTGCTAAGCAATAATCGCGCTTCTCGCGAGACAAAAAAGCCGACCTTCGGGTCGGCTTTTTTTATGCACATGATTTAGGCAGCAACCCCAGAGGCAGCAATTGCGCCACCCGACTGCCATTCAAAGTTGTTTCTGAATCTTACAAGCAGACACTGCCCAGCCACTTGCGCTCAAACGGTGCGCCAGAGCAGGCCTTCTTCCTGATCCGCAATCGGGACGTCTTCAACGCTGGCGCCCATTGGCACGGCAATCGCCTGCGCCGCCAGCAGCGGAGTGTTGTTCTGCTTCGACAGATGCGCAGCCACCACCGTGTGCAACGCGTCGTGGTGCACGCGCATTAGAATCGCCGCAGCAATGTCATTGGCCAAATGGCCGAAATCCCCGCCGATACGGCGCTTCAATGACCACGGATAAGCTGAATTGGCCAGCATTTCGCGGTCGTGATTGCATTCGAGCACGAGCGCGTGCATGCCTTCTAGGTGCGCGCACAGGTATTCCGTCAACATACCGGCGTCAGTCAACACACCCAGGCGCCTCGCACCATCGTGAAAGACGAACTGCAGCGGTTCGCGCGCGTCATGCGGCACGGTGTACGGCAAGACCTGCAGATCGCCGATGCTTAACATATCGTCGGCGCGGCAGAAGCGCACGGCCGCGCGATCGGCGCCGCGCAGGTTCTCGGTGGCGCGATACGTGCCGTGGCTGGTCCAGACAGGGATATTGAATTTGGCGGCAACCGCATAGGCGCTGCCAACGTGGTCGCTATGCTCGTGCGTAACGAGGATAGCGTTGAGGGATTCCGGCGTGCAGCCCAGGCGTTCGAGCCGCCGGACGGTTTCGCGGATACCGAATCCGCAATCCAGCAGGATGCGCGTGCACGTCGCTCCGCTCGCGGATTCGACGAGCAGCGCATTTCCTTCACTGCCGCTGCCAAGGCTGGCGAATCTCAGTGTCATCGCCCACCCAGGCAGCCGTACTGCATGACGCGGATTACCGCAATTGCTCGTCGAGCAGCGACAGGATGCGCTTGCCGATGTCGCCAGTCTGCGCGGACCCGTCATCGTTCTGCACCAGGACCGTCGACGACGTGCCGGCATCCTTGACCACCACGCGGTAGCGCTTGGCGCGCTTGAGGTCTTCAATCTTGGTGCCCGAGAACAAGCGCGAGAAGAAGCCAGGTGCGTTGGCTTCGGCACGGGTATCAGCGTAGCGGACGAAGTACACGCCTTGCGTGCGGTCGCGATCATCCACGGTGAAGTTCACGCGATCCAGCGCCAGACCCACAGTGCGCCAGGCGCGGTCGAAGGGTTCCGGCACCTGCAGGGCCGGTTGGCCATTCGATTGCGTCAACAGCGACGGGCCGGCGGCGCGCACAGCCTGCACGCCCTCGGTCGCCTTCGCGCCCGCTTCCACCGGGTGCGCAGCCTGCGTTTGCGCCAGCTTCTGCTGTGCGGCTTCCTTGCTGGCGCCCAGGCGCTGCATCAGGCGCGAGAGGAACTCGGCTTCGAGTTCCGGATCGGCCGGACGCGGCGTCCATACGGTCTGGTCCTTGGATGAACCCACCAGCTGTTCCTGCGCGCCGCGGTGCGAGATGTACACCTCGACCGAACCGTTCGGCCCCTTCTCGATGCGGGTGCGGAATTTGTCGCGCTCGGACGTCGAATACAGGCCATCGAACACCTTGCCCACCGTGCGGCGGATGATGTCCTGCGGGATCTTCGCGCGGTTCTCAGCCCAGTCGGTTTCCATGATGCCGGTCTCGGGCGAGTCGATCACCAACAGGAAGCCGAGTTCTTGCCAGAACGTACGCAGTTGCGGCCACAGGGCGTCCGGCGTGGTCTTCACGACCAGCCACCGCTGATTGCCGTCGCGCTCGATGCGCATGTCGGACACGGCAGGCAGCACGTTTTCGGTGCCCGAGCCGGGCGTCGTGACCTTGGGTGCCGTCGAGGTATAGGCCGACAGCGTGGTCGTGCCCGTATCCGGTGCAGCATAGCGGCGGTCAGCCTGGATGCCGGTCAGGTCGGGCGGGACCTCAAGCGTCGGGCCCTTCTTGGCCTGCGATTTGTAATCGATGCGGTCCGGCTGCATCACCTCATTGACGGTATCGCAACCGGAAATCAGGGCAACCGACAGCGCGGCCAGCAACAGTTGAGCGGACGTCGCCACAGCCCCGCGACGGGTTTGGTGCAGTTTCATTGACTTGCGATCCTTCAGATGAGAACGATGGCTTAAGGGCCTGAGAAGCGCCTTGAAACAATCAGGAGAGCAGCCCGGCATCCTTCAGGGATGCGCGCACAACCTCGTGATACTGGGGTGCCAGCGGCGTCAACGGCAGGCGGATACCGCCCTCCATCTTGCCCATGGCCTGGAGAGCCCACTTGACGGGAATCGGATTCGCCTCGACGAACAGATTTTTGTGCACCGACAGCAACTGCATGTGGATGCGGCGCGCCGTTTCCACATCACCACGCATGGCGGCAGCGCACAGCTCGTGCATGGCACGCGGGGCCACGTTGGCCGTCACGGAGATGTTGCCGTGACCGCCCAGCAGCATCAGCGCGATGGCAGTCGGATCATCCCCGCTGTAAATCTTGAACGACGCCGGCGCGCCCTTGATGAGCTGCGCGGCACGGTCGATGTTGCCGGTGGCTTCCTTCACGCCGATGATGCCCGGCACCTCGGCCAGGCGCAGCATGGTCTCGACCGTCATATCGGCCACGGTGCGGCCGGGCACGTTGTACAGGATGACCGGCAGGTCAACCGACTCAGCCACCTTGCGGAAGTGCAAGTACATGCCTTCCTGCGTCGGCTTGTTGTAGTACGGCACGACCTGCAGCGAGGCATCGGCACCCACCTGCTTGGCGTAGGCCGTCAGTTCGATCGCTTCGGTGGTGGAGTTGCCCCCGGTGCCGGCGATGATGGGGATGCGCTTGTTGGCCTGCTCGACCGCCACGCGGATCAGCTCACGGTGTTCTTCCACCGAGACGGTCGGGGATTCACCGCTGGTGCCAACGATCACGATGCCGTCGGTGCCTTCGGCGATGTGCCAGTCGATGAGCTTGCGGAGGGACGGGAAATCAAGGCTGCCGTCCTCGTGCATGGGCGTGACGATAGCGACGAGACTGCCGGAAATCTGGATCATGGTTTCGGAAGCAGACAAAAGCGTGAACGTAAACAGTCGGATTGTACCGGATCGTCGGAACGGATTCGCCACATCTGAGACCCGCCAAGAGACGCTCAGGTGACAAATGCGGCCCCCGTCCTCAGCAACTTCAAAGTGCGTAGCGCGTGGCAACCGCCCCGGCAGGTTCGCTAACCGCGCAAACCCGCTGCACATAAGCGTCTCTGGGCGACGCGAGAAAACCGTCTTCGTAGCCGATCACGCGCAACTGGCCTCGCACGGCATCGAGCAGTTCGCCCGGCGCCAGCAGGAATGCCGGATTGGACGGCTTCCCGACGGTTTCGTTTCCGACGGCGAAGGTTTCGTAGATCAGCCGGCCACCTGGCGCCACAGCCGCCAGCAACTGCGGCCAGAGCGGCCGGTGCAGGTAATTCGTGACGACAACGGCGTCGAACGTGGCCCCGGCAGGCAACGGCCAGGGGCAGCCCTCGATGTCGGCGACGATGGTTTTGACGATCCCCGAAAGACCCGCAAGCGCTGCCGCATCGCGGTCGATGCCAGTCACACGCAGACCGCGTGCGGCAAGCCAGCGTGCGTGACGGCCGCTGCCGCAGGCCACATCCAGCACCGACGCGCCAGCCGGCAGTTCAGCCGCCCAACGCGTCACCCACGGTGAAGGCGCTGCGAGCGTATGCGGATCCAATGCGACAGCAGACATCAGCGGCCCATCAGCTATAGGTCAGGCCCATCGCCTCGCGCACCTCACGCATGGTCTCTTGCGTGACCTTGCGTGCGTTGTCGCAACCATCGGCGATGATGGCGCGCAGCAGGGACGGATCGTCAATGTACTTCTGGGCACGCTCGAGCATCGGCTGCTGCTCGCGCAGAATGCCTTCGATCACGGGCTGCTTGCACTCCAGGCAGCCGATGCCGGCGCTGCGGCAGCCCTTCTGCACCCACTCCTTCGTGTCCGAATCGGAGTAGACCAAATGCAGTTGCCAGACCGGGCACTTGTCGGGGTCGCCCGGATCGGTGCGGCGCACGCGAGCCGGGTCAGTCGGCATGGTGCGAACCTTTTTCTCGACGGTTTCCTTGTCCTCGCGCATGCGGATCGTGTTGCCGTACGACTTGGACATCTTCTGGCCATCGAGCCCGGGCATGCGGGACGCTTCGGTCAGCAGCACCTGCGGCTCAGGCAGGATGATCTTGCGGGCGCCTTCCAGGTAGCCAAACAGACGTTCGCGGTCGCCCATCGACAGGCTCTGCGACTCGGCCAGCAGGGCACGGGCCTGCTCCAGAGCTTCGTCTTCACCGCGCTCCTGGTAGGCCGTGCGCAGTTCCAGATACAGCTTGGCGCGCTTGCCGCCGAGCTTCTTGGCCGCTTCCAGCGCCTTCTCTTCGAAGCCGGGTTCGCGACCGTACAGATAGTTGAAGCGGCGGGCGACTTCACGCGTCATCTCGACGTGCGGCACCTGGTCTTCACCTACGGGCACGAAGCCAGCGCGGTAGATCAGGATGTCAGCAGCCTGCAGCAGCGGGTAACCGAGGAAGCCATAGGTAGAGAGGTCTTTCTCCTTGAGCTTTTCGATCTGATCCTTGTAGGTCGGCACGCGTTCGAGCCAACCCAGCGGCGTGCCCATCGAGAGCAGCAGGAACAGCTCGGCATGCTCGGGCACACGGCTCTGGATGAACAGCGTGGCCTGCGTCGGATCGACACCAGCGGCCAGCCAGTCGATCAGCATTTCCCACACGGATTCCTCGATCACCTCGGGCGACTCGTAGTGCGTGGTCAGCGCGTGCCAGTCGGCGACGAA
The DNA here is from genome assembly GCA_963512445.1 of uncultured Ralstonia sp. Lineage (GTDB taxonomy): Bacteria > Pseudomonadota > Gammaproteobacteria > Burkholderiales > Burkholderiaceae > Ralstonia. Next base: position 8,837 of record CAUPMS010000007.1, on the reverse strand, counting down.
GAAGAAGCACGGGTATTCGGCTTGCAGCCGGACCCAGTTTTTCAGGACGCCGTGGTAATGCCCCAGGTGCAGAGCACCGGTCGGACGCATGCCGGAGAGAACGCGGTCAGGAAACATGTGGGAAGTGGAGTTGAAAACTCAGGAATTCAGGAAAACAGCATCTGCAGCGGGCTCAGAATCCACTGCAGCAATTGAAACAGGAGCGCCATAATCGGGCGCATCCAGACATTGGTGATGACGTTGGAGATGATCAACGCCATCACGATGAAGAAGCCGAACGGCTCGATGCGCGACAGACCTAGTGCGGCCCGCGGTGGCAGCAGCGCAGCCAACACGCGCCCGCCGTCGAGCGGTGGCAGCGGAAACATATTGAACGCCGCCATCACCATATTGACGAGAATGCCGGCGCGCACCATACCGATCAGGAACGGCTCGTTCACGCCGCCCACGGCAAACAGCACAGCCAACACGCCCCAGAGGATCGCCTGGACAAAGTTGGTGGCCGGCCCCGCCAGCGCCACCCACATGCCGTGCCAGCGCGGATCACGCAGGCGGTCAAAGCGAACCGGCACCGGCTTGGCGTAGCCGAAAACGAAGGCGCCCTTGGTCGCGAAATACAGCAGCAGCGGCATCGCAATCGTGCCGATCGGATCAATGTGCCGTAGCGGGTTGATGCTGATGCGGCCCATGACATAGGCCGTATCGTCGCCGAAATGCTTGGCGACATAGCCATGCGCGGCCTCATGCAGCGTGATGGCAAACAGGACGGGGATCGCGTAAACCGCGATGTTCTGGATGAGTGTGGGGTCCATAGGCGGGCTATTGTAGCAAGCACGCGTGGCGGCACGGCGCCACCGAAACACTCGCCAAGTGCTCGCCTACAAGCCGACGCGGGCCGGATCGCCCCGGCCCAGACGCACGAGTTCGGGCTCGCCGCTGGTCAGGTCGATCACGGTGGTGGGCTCGGCCGGGGCCGGGCCGCCGTCGATGACGAGTTCGAGTTGCTTTTCCAGCCGCTCGCGGATGGTCTCGGCTTCGTTGAGCGGTGCGTCGTCGCCAGGCAGTTGCAGCGTGGAAGTGAGCAGCGGCTCGCCCAGCTCGGCCATCAGCGCCAAGGGAATCGGGTGTTCCGGCACGCGCAGGCCGATCGTCTTGCGCGACGGGTGCGAGAGCCGGCGCGGCACTTCCTTGGTCGCTTCCAGCAGGAACACGAACGGGCCGGGCGTAGCCGCCTTCACCACGCGGTATTGCTTGTTGTCGACACGGGCAAACGTGGCCAACTCGGAAAGATCCCGGCACATCAGCGCAAGATGCTGCTTTTCATCGATGCCGCGCACGCGGCGCAGGCGCTCGACGGCCGACTTGTCATCGAGGTGACAGGCCAGCGCGTAACAGGAATCGGTGGGCAATGCGACCAGGCCGCCAGCGCGGATGATGTCCGCCGCCTGGCGGATCAGGCGCCCTTGCGGCGTGGTCGGGTGAATCTGGAAGAACTGGGACATGTTGGCGCGGGCGGGTGCGAAGACTGATGGCTTGCGGCTTACGACATCCACCGGCTCCACACCGGCGTCAGGTTGTCGGGCAGCGGGGGCAGCGTACCGAGTTCGACCCGACCTTCGCCGGGGCCATGGAAGTCCGAACCGCGCGACGCCAACAGGCCATAGCGGCGCGCCACGTCGGCGTACAAAGCGTATTGATCGGGCGTATGGCTGCCGGTGATGACTTCGACGCCCTCGCCGCCCAGTTCCTTGAATTCGTCGAACAGCGCACTGTGCTCCACCAGCGACAGCGTGTAACGGCCAGGATGTGCCATCACCGCGACGCCGCCAGCGCCCTTGATCCAACTGATGGCGTCGGCCAGCCGCGACCAGCGGTGCGGTACGTAGCCCGGCTTGCCATCGCCAAGGTAGCGGTCGAATACCTCGTGGATGTCGCGGCAATGGCCATGCTCGACCAGGAAGCGCGCGAAGTGCGTGCGCGAGACCATGTCGGGGTTACCGGCGTAGCTCAGCGCGCCTTCGTAGGCGCCTTCGATGCCGAGCTTGGCGAGCGCGGCGCTGATGTCTTCGGCGCGCGCGCAGCGGCCGGAGCGCGTGCGTTCCAGGCCCTGCACCAGATCAGCGTTGCCCGGATCGATGCCCAGGCCGACAATGTGCAGCGTACGCCCCGCCCATGTGACGGAAATCTCCACGCCCGAGAGATAGGCCATGCCCAGCGCCGCCGCTGCTTCGCGCGCTGCGGCCTGACCGCCCACTTCGTCATGGTCGGTCAGCGCCCAGAGCGTCACACCGTGGGCGGCAGCGCGTGCGGCCACTTCGTGCGGCGCGAGCATGCCGTCCGACACCGTGGAATGACAGTGCAGATCGGCGTTTCGGGCAGAGGCGACGGTAATGTTCGGCATCTCGCCATTTTACTGCTGCGGCGCGCAACCGGGGACCTTCACCCCACCACGGAACGGCATCCGGAAGACCCGACTGCTCGTGGCGGTGTTTGCGGCGAGCCGCTTGCTGCAGGCTATAGTGGCCACATTGTTTCGTTCTCTGCGCTTTGTCATGACATCCGCCGCCCCCCTCCCCGCTGATTCCACCCAACCCCTGGAGCAACGCATCGACGTGCTTGTCGTGGGCGCCGGGCCGGTGGGTCTGTTCGCGGCGTTCCAGGCGGGGGTGCTCGGGATGTCGTGCGTGCTGGTGGATGCACTGGACCGCCCGGGCGGTCAATGCACCGAGCTGTATCCGGAAAAACCGATTTACGACATCCCCGCGCTGGTGTCGTGCACGGCGCAAGAACTCGTTGATCGGCTGATGGCGCAATGCGCACCGTTCGAATACCCAATCCTGTGCGGCCGCCGCGCTGAAACCGTGGAGACGCTGGAGGGAGAGCACGGCCGGCGCTTTCGCGTCACCACAAGTGCTGGCGATGTGTTCGACTGCGCGGCCGTACTCGTCACCGCAGGCAACGGCGCGTTTGCGCCGCAACGCGTGGCCCTGCCTGAAGCAGCCGCGCTGGAAAACCGCCATCTGCACTACGCCGTGCGCGACACCGCCCGCTTTGCGGGCAAGCGCGTTGTCATTGCCGGCGGCGGAGATTCCGCACTCGACTGGGCGCTGGCGTTGCGCAAAGTGGCAGCGCGCGTGACACTGGTGCATCGACGAGAAGGTTTTCGCGCGGCCGATGCAAGCGTTGTGGAAATGCGTGCCGCCGTTGCTGCCGGTGAAATGGATTTCGTGCTCGGCATGCTCTCCCGCCTGGACAGCACGCCCGACGGCACGCTCACCGGTGCGGCCATCCGCGGGCGCGAAGGCGAAACCGTTCTGCCCTGCGATGAACTGATCGCGCTGTACGGCCTGGTCTCCGAACCGGGCCCGATCGCCAACTGGGGCGTGGACATGCGCGCCGGCCGCATCACGGTGGAGACCACGGCATACGAAACCTCACGACCGGGCGTTTTCGCGGCGGGCGATATCGCGCTGTATCCGAACAAGCAGAAGCTGATCCTGTCAGGCTTTCATGAGGTGGCGATGGCGCTGCGCCGCGCTTATCGCTACGCGAATCCGGACAAGGCGCTCGTGCATACGCATTCGAGCAACGACGCTGGGCTGCAGACGAAGCTGCATGTGACGGCGGACTAAGTCGTCCGCATGCGTGCATCTTCCCTTTACGAAGCCGTACTCGGCGGGCAGTACGCGCAATTGGCGCCGGCGGTGCAGACGTTCCATCGAATGACCGGGCGCGTGACCTTGCACGGTGAAGTCGAAACAGAACCGCCCGCCTCGCGCGCGGCACGCTGGCTCGCGTGGTGCATCCGCACACCGCGTACGCCAACGCGCGGCCCGATCCGTTTCACGCTCGACGCCGCCGCCACGGAAGAAACCTGGACGCGCCATTTCCCGCGCCACACGATGCGCTCAACGTTGTTCTTGCATCAAGAACGCATCATGGAGCGGCTCGGCGCGGTACGTCTGGTCTTTGCGCTGGAAGCCGAGCACGGCGTGCTGCGGATGCGCCTGGAAGGCTTGCGCTTCCTCGGCATCCCCTGCCCCGCATGGTTACGGCCTACCGTGTTGGCCGAGGAAACCGGCAGCGGCGAACGCATCCACTTCAACGTCCGGGCCCGCGTGCCGTTGCTGGGCGTGGTCGCGGCGTATCGCGGCTACCTGGACCTCACGACGATGCAGTCCGCATGATGATCAGCCGTTCGAAAACCTGCATCCTGCCGCTGCCCGGCGTCACTCAACGGTTTCTCGGCTGAGCCCCGGGGCTTCAGCGCTGCAAGCAGAATTCCTCGATCAGCGCGGCCACCTGCTCAGGCTGATCGTGATGCAGCATGTGCGCCGCATCCGCGATCAATACCTCCCGGAAGTCAGGAAACGCCGCAAAGCGCGTTTTGAACTCGGGCAACGGCACATCGCCGGCAATGGCCTTCAGCGTGGGCGAATCAACCGCCTCGACGTGCAATACGGGTGCAGTCACGTGGCGCCAGATTTCCATCACCTCGTCCAGCCGATAGAGCTGCGGATTGATGATCTTGTGTGCCGGGTCGCCAAGGATCTCCCAGCGGCCATCGGCGTTCTGGCTCGACCAGTGATGCGCCAGGAACGCCGCCTTGTCAGCGGGCAAGCGCGGGTTGGTTTTCTGCAGGCGCGCGGCGACGTCTTCAACGGTGGCATAGGTGTTCAGGCGCGGCTTGTCCTTCAGCTCATCGAGCCAGCGCGCATAGCGGCGCGGGGCCTGCGACGCCTTCGATGCTGACATGCCGAACCCCTCCAGATCGACCACCCTCCGCACGCGCTCAGGCCGGATGCCCGCGTACAGGCAGACCACGTTGGCGCCCAGGCTATGGCCGACAAGCGTCACCTGCCCTTCTGGCTGGTAGTGATCGATGATGGCTTCGAGGTCGGCCACATAGTCGGCAAACCAATAGCTCTCAACACCGGGGGCATCGGTGGGCCGGGCAGTCTGGCCGTAGCCACGCCAATCCGGCGCCACGATGTGCCAACGCTCGCGCAGTGCATCCACCAGAAACTGGAATGACGCCGACACATCCATCCACCCATGAAACAGGAACAGGATGGGTGCACCGGGCTCGCCCCATTCGCGGATGTGATAGCGCAAGCCGCGCACGGGCAAGTCAGTCGAGCGGGAGGCCTGGCGCGTGGCCGGCTGCGTGGTGGAGTCCATGGTTTCCGTCACCGAATCTAAATCGAACGATCGTTCTTTTTCCAAGGATTATAGCGGCGGACGGACAACGCCGTGGCGCTTAGAACGCGGCGTCCAGCGCGGCGATTTCGTCGTCATCAAAACCGGCCTGACGACGAGCTTCAAGGTTGAACGGCCCGCGCAGCCGCGGCGCTCCGTATTGTTCGGCCAGCTTGCGATACGTCGGCACGGGCTCCAGCCCGACGCGCTCGCACAGCCAGCGGTACCAGCGGTTGCCGATTGCCACGTGGCCGATCTCGTCGCGCAGAATGACGTCGAGGATGCCGGCAGCCGCCATATCGCCCGCCTGCGCCAGCTTGGCGCGGATCGGCGGTGAGGCATCAAGCCCACGTGCTTCCAGCGTGCGCGGCACCAATGCCATGCGCGCGAGCGGATCGGCGGCGGTCTTCTCCGTCATCTGCCAGAGGCCGTCGTGGGCGGGGTGATCGCCGTAGCGGCAATCCAGCGTGGCCAGATGGGCGCAAAGCAGCGAAAAGTGCGTCGCCTCCTCTGCCGCCACGCGCGTCCAGTCCTGATAAAACGCGACCGGCATGCCGGCAAAGCGCCACACGGCGTCCAGTGCGAGGTTGATGGCGTTGAATTCGATGTGCGCGAGCGCATGCAGCAGCGCAGCGCGTCCACGCGGCGTATCGATCGCACGACGGCGCGGAACTGCGGCAGGTGGCACGAGAACCGGCGCGTCTGGCCGACCGGGGACACCGCTTGCCGGCGTGGCGATAACGTCTTCAGCGCCCCAGCTTGCGCCGTCGGCACTCTGGGCGCGTTCGCCCAGGCGCAGCGTGGCGTCCACCTTGCTGGAAGGATCCGTGAGACACAGCGCGGCCAGGGCGGCCTGGCGCAGCGTGTCGGTGGGCGGTTGGGGGTAAGGCTGTGAAGCGGTCATCAGCGTACAATTTGGACTTTCCGCCATTTTAATTCGACGCATCGGCCTGCCGCGCTCGGCAAGCTTGAAGACGCGCGCTTTTTCCCCACTTACTGGCACTTACTGGCCCACTGAGGCAGATTCTGGAGACCGATCGCATGGCCCTCTACCAACTCGGCGACGTTGCCCCGACCATTGACGAAAACGCCTACGTGGCCCCGGAAGCGACCGTCATCGGCCGCGTGGAGCTAAAAGCGCGCGCGAGCGTGTGGCCGGGCGCCGTCATCCGCGGCGACAACGAGCCGATTACCGTGGGCGAGGCCAGCAACGTGCAGGAAGGCTCGGTGCTGCACACCGATCCGGGCTGCCCGCTGAACATCGGTGACCGCGTGACGATCGGCCACCAGGCCATGCTGCACGGCTGCACGATCGGTGAAGGCTCGCTCATCGGCATCCAGGCGGTGGTGCTCAATCGCGCAGTGATCGGCAAGAACTGCCTGGTGGGCGCGGGTGCGATCGTCACCGAAGGCAAGGTCTTCGAAGATGGCACGCTCATTCTGGGCGCGCCTGCGAAGGCCGTGCGCAAACTGACGGAAGACGACATCGCCAAGATGCGCTTGAACACCGAAACGTACGCGGTGCGCCAGGCGATGTACAAGCAGCAACTGAAACGGATCGATGGATGACTGACGAGCTGAAGAAATTTGTATTTGACGCCGCGCCCGTGCGCGGTGAACTGGTGCGCCTGGAAGGAACGTGGCAAGAGGTGCTGAGCCGCCGCCGCTACCCTGCCCCGGTCAGCACGCTGCTGGGCGAGATGATGGTCGCCGCCGCGCTGCTGTCGGCCAACCTCAAGTTCAACGGTGCGCTGGTCATGCAACTGCATGGCGACGGCCCGGTGCACATGCTGGTCGTCGAGTGCAACTCCGACCTGTCGATGCGCGCCACCGCCAAGATCGCCGAAGGCGCCGAGATTGCCGATGACGCCACGCTGGCCGCCATGGTGAACGTGCACGGCAACGGCCGCTTTGTCATCACACTTGACCCGCAAGACAAGCTGCCGGGCCAGCAGCCGTATCAAGGCATCGTGCCACTGTCGGACGAAAACGGGCCGCTCGCCAGCATTACCGAGGTGCTTGAGCACTACATGCAAAGCTCCGAACAGCTTGACACGCGCCTGTGGCTGGCTGCTGACAACAGGGTCGCCTCGGGCATGCTGCTGCAGCGCCTGCCTTCGTATGGCGGCGCCATGGAAGGCCGCACGGGCCATGCGCCCGCGCAGGTGGGCGAGACCGGCCAACCGCTGCACAAGGACGTGCAGGAGCAGGACCTCGACACATGGGAACGCGTTTGCCAACTCGGCAAGACGCTGCGCCGTGAAGAACTGCTTGAGCAGCCCATCGACACGCTCATCAAACGCCTGTACTGGGAAGAGATGGAAGCGGCCGGCATCCGCATGTTCGAGCCGCAAAGCCCGCGTTTCCGCTGCTCGTGTTCGCGTCTGCGCGTGGGCTCCATGCTGCGTACGCTCGGCCAACCCGAAGTCGACAGCATTCTGGAAGAGCGCGGCAAGGTGGAAATCGACTGCGAATTCTGCGGCCAGCACTACAGCTTCGACGCTGTGGATTGTGCGCAGCTCTTCGCGCAAGAGACCGTCGCGCAAGGCATCCAGGGCGCGTCCGACCAGCGCCATTGAGCACAGCGACATAGTATGAAGAAGCGTAGCTCGCGGCACTGACCGGTACCGCCCACGCTCTAAACTGGCTGTTTCGTCATCTGCCGCGTCTTGCGGAGCGCACCATGTCTGAACCTGCTACCCGGTTATTGCGATCATTGAATCTGCCCCGTACCGGCGCGCTGGCGTTGCCGATGGCGGCAGCGCTGCTGGCGTCGGCGTGCGTTGCGGTCCCGCGTGGTCCGGGTGGTACGCCCTACACCGCGCGCCTGTCGGACGACAAGCGAGCTGCGGCACCGGCACCGTTGTCGACGGAAGAACGCAACAAGCTGGATGCGCTGAACGCCAAGGCGCTGCGCGAATCCGATCAAGCCATCAAACGGGACGCTGAAGCGCGCGCCTACGCAGTCACACCTTACTACGCACCGTATCCGTATTACGGGGGCTATTCGGTGTACTACGGCAGCGGATGGCGCCGCCATGACGGCTGGGGCGTGGGCTACGGCGCGCCCGTCTGGGGCTATCCGTACTACTGGTAGATCCGGGAAATTGTCTTGAAGACGAGCGCCTCAGCCAGGATGCGCTCACATAGCAGGCTCAGTGATGGCCTTGCTGGCCTGCAGGAGGTGGCGGTGGCGGTGGGGTGTCGCTGGTCTTCGGCGCCGGCGCGACAAATTGCACGAAGCCTTCGTCGTCCTTGACCATCCCCAGCTCATAGCGTGCGCGCTCTTCAATGGCGCCCGTGCCTTCCTTCAGATCCTTCACTTCGCCTTCAAGCTTGGTGTTGCGCTGCTTCAGTTCAGCATTGCGCTGATTCTGCGCGGTCACCTGCTTCTGCATGTCCCACACGCGCAGCCAGCCGCCCTTGCCCAGCCAAAGCGGGTACTGGATGGCAAGCAACAGCAGCAACAGAAACAACGTAATCAGGCGCATAGAGACAAGCGTTGGCGGTACTCGGGCTCCAAATGCCATGCGACCGCCAGAGCGGCGGTCGCCCCCTCAATCAGACCGAAAAATCGAGGGTTTATAGCACGTTATATAAACCCCACATTCCCCGGGTGCTATCGATATAAACCACGT